>JAVRBV020000107.1:0-56756 GCA_034531095.2 Nostoc sp. CreGUA01
CCAACGCAGTGGCTTGGCTACACAGACGAAACCCACCTGCGTGGGTTTGAAAGGCCTAATTTTTGGTTAGTCCGCGCAGGCGGACGAGAGTTTGTGTAGTAGCGAATTATATTCGCCCAAAACTTTTCAAACATCCTCTAACTCCTAACTCTTAACTGCTAACTCCTAACTCCTAACTCAACAGTCACTACTAGACACTTTCATTGTCTGAGTTGGTATCCAGACAGTAAAAATTGAGCCAACACTCACCGTTGAGTCTACTTCAATTCGACCGCGATGAAGTTCTATAAGTTGTTTCGTTAAAGCTAGTCCCAGTCCGGTACCTTCATAGCGGCGGCGATAGGGTGTATCCAGTTGCTGAAATTTCTCAAACAGTAATGGTAATTGTTCTTCGGGAATGCCTATTCCGGTGTCTTCCACTTGAAAAATAGCAGTATCATCTTCTACCCAAAGACGTAAAGTAACGCTGCCATTTTCGGGGGTGAATTTAATCGCATTTGTTAACAGATTCCAGAGAATTTGTTCTACTCGTTCGGAGTCGGCGGTAAAGCGATCGCGTTTTTGATCGATTTGCAAATCAAGTTTGAGATTTACTTGTTGGCTTGTTGCTTTTTGCCGTAGTGATTCTACAGTTCTTTGGGCAACATTCACCAAAGAAAACTCGGAAATATTTAAAGCTGTCTTACCAGCCTCGATTTGTGACAAATCGAGGATGTCATTAATCATTTCTAATAAATGTTCTCCACTATCGTGGATTGTTTGCAAATAATCCCGTTGTCGTTGACTCAATTCACCTAAAGGCCAGCGTAACAACGTCGAAGACATACCAATCACATAAGTTAAAGGGGTGAGTAATTCATGACTGATGGTAGCGAGAAATTCACTTCTCAGGCGGCTAGCAGCTTCAGCAGCAAGTAAAGCATCACGTAGTGCCCTTGTGCGTTCAATAACTCGTTCTTCCAGAGTTTGTTTTTCTTGGGTGAGGGTTTGCATTAACTCAGCTTGGTGAATAGCGATCGCTAATTGTTCGGCGATGGAAGTGAGCAAATTTTTTTCACTATCAGTCCACTGACGCGTTTTATCGCACTGATGAGCAATTAGCAATCCCCAAAGTTTTTCCTCAAAGATAATCGGTGCAGCTAACTTTGCTCGGACTTGGCATTCCCTTAAAAAATTTAACAAACATCCTTCTAAAGCATAAGTTTTTTCCACATCATCCACAGCTAAAGTAAAGCCTTGGCGATATTTTTCCCAACATTGAGAAGCTGGGATAAAGCAATTTCTTTCTCTGTAATTCAACACCGATGTAATACCATCTTTACCACGGGCTTCGTAAACAACATAACCCCGATACTTTTGATAGTCTTCTGGTAAAGATTGACTATTGACTGACACAGAAAGTGAGGGATTAGCATTATTTTTATTGGCGGAAAAATCTAAGCCTTCGCTTCCTCGAATTGAAATTTCTGGTTTAATACCACTAGTTAAAATTCTCTCTGTTGTAGCTAGTTCTGTGCCCTTGAAATCAATACTATCAAACTGGTATTGTTGAGTCTTGACATTGGAACTCTGGAATTTATAAATTACTAACCTGTCTAATCCGAGAAACTCACGCACCTGTGTAATTGCCGTTGCCATAATTACCGGCAAATCCAGGCTTTTGCGGATCTGCGTTGTTACCTGATTTAACAGCTGTTCTTGGGAAACTTGTTTTTTTAGGGCATCTTCAACTGGCTGACAAATATAAACAGCCGGCCCAATTGCGCTTGGAGGTGGTATGATTTCTTGGCTTGGCTGAGTTAGAAAATATTCTAATAACAACAGCGTAAATTTACTTTGGAGCGTCGGATCGTTAGGTCTAATAACTTGGCCATAGCGTTCGAGATTGTGGTAAGGATCGGAATTGCACTCAAACAAATCTCTCAATTCCAACACAAAAGAGGCGATCGCCTCAAAATTAAATGTCAATGTAGCATTGAGTACTGAGTGCTGAGTACCGAGTGAGGAGTTAGGAGTTAATAGTGAGGAGTTATTCTTTTTGTCTCCCTCATCTCCCTCATCTCCCTCATCCCCCTCATCCCCCTCCAAATTCCCCAGGAACAACGCACTAAACTGCTCAGAAATTACTATTGTAAACCTTCGCCTTTCCCACTCCACAGGTATAGGAATCGATGCCAACACAGCTTCTGTTAGTATCAAAGCCGGACTTCCCACCGTTTGAGCTATCTGCTCTAACAATTCCCCAAGCTGATTGAATACAACAATAGGCAAGGTTCGAGAAAAGCTCAAATCAGGAGAACTCAGCATTTTCAATCATTCTGGTAAGAGAGGGCTCAATGCAAGGACGAAAGTTTATTTTTCTGAAGAAAAACTCAGAACTCAGGAGCAAAAATAGAAAAGCTCCGCCAAGGCGTCAGAATTTAGGAGAAATGAGAGTTTGAGTTAGTGATGAGTATGAATCGAAATGTCATTCCTTTATGGGCGAAACAAAGTTTAAAATTCTTTCTTGTTAAAACTCCATATATAAAGGCATGGAGTCTTCTGAATTCTGAATTCTGACTCCTGAATTCTGACTCCTTTTTTTATTGTGTACTAAACCAACAGTTTAAGACGGTAATACAACATTATGCATCGTATTAGTGGCATATCGGGTGGATTAAATCAGTCAGAGAGTTTAATTTTTATAGAACAAACTCCAGCGACCTTGGTGTTAATTACGGCTGCTGATACCGACATTCAAACCTTGGCTGCTGCGCTTGGCAAATTACCTGCACAGTTTCCTACATTCAGAGTTGCCAACCTGTTGCAATTGCAGCAACAATTAAGTATAGATACTTACGCAGAACAAGTTTTAGAACTTGCCCAGGTAATAATTTTGCGTCTCTTAGGAGGACGTTCATACTGGGCTTATGGCTTAGAAGTAGTGCAGGAAATTGTGCAACGTAATGGTACAACCCTTATTGTAATGCCCGGAGACGATAGTCTCGATCCCGACTTAATCTCTCAGTCTACCGTGCCTTTGGGTGTTGTTAATCAGGTATGGCAGTATTTTAGCGAAGGCGGCGTCGAAAATTTCGTGAATGCTCTGCAATTTATCGCCGACACTTGCCTGTTAACTGCATACAATCCTCCACCACCGCAGCGGATTGGGCGTGTGGGATTGTATGAATGGGGAGTGGGGAGTGGGGGAGATGAGGGGGATGAGGGGGATGAGGGGGATGAGGGGGATGGGGAGACAAGGGGACGCGGGGACGCGGGGACGCGGGGAATAACCAATGCCCAATGCCCAATGCCAAAAGTCGGCATCCTCTTCTACCGCGCTCATTATTTAGCCGGAAACATTAAGGTAATTGATGCTTTATGCGAAGCTTTGGTACAGAAAAATTTACAACCAGTGCCAGTTTTTGTTTCGTCATTGCGGGAACCGGATGTTCAACTTGAGTTGAGTGAATTTTTTCAACCCAAAGAAGGCGAACCAATTGGGCTATTGCTGAATACTACCAGTTTTTCTCTAGCAAGGTTGGAGAGCGAAACACCCCAAACTGAACTGTGGGAGAAGCTAGATGTGCCTGTATTGCAAGTTATCCTCAGTGGCGGGTCTGTTGAACAATGGGAGTTACAGTTTAAAGGGCTTTCTCCCCGCGATATTGGGATGAATGTAGCGCTACCAGAAGTAGATGGACGGATTATTACTCGTGCTGTGTCTTTTAAAGCGGTACAAACTCGTAATTCCGATTTAGAGACAGATGTGGTAGTTTATGAACCAGTGAGCGATCGCATCGAGTTCGTTGCTCAACTAGCAGCAAATTGGGTGCGGTTACGTTCAAAACCACCCGAAAAGCGGCGAATTGCCCTAATTCTGGCAAACTACCCCAACCGCAATGGACGCCTAGCTAATGGTGTCGGACTTGATACCCCAGCTAGTTGTGTAGGAATCCTGCAAGCTTTACACGAAGCAGGATACCAAGTAGAAAACCCACCTGCTCAAGGAGATGAGTTGATTGAACGGCTAACATCTGGTGTAACCAACGATCCGGAAAGTCGAGAATGGCGCCCGGTGCAGCAAAGTCTATCTTGGACAGAATATCAAGAGTATTTCGCTTCATTGCCAGAACAAGTTAGGCAAGGTATTAGTGAACGATGGGGGATGGAAGAGGACGCGGAGAGTGGGAGACGCGGGGACGCGGAGAGTGGGAGACGCGGGGACGCGGAGACAAAAAAAGACATGCATGGGAGAGATCGTGGAGAGAGTTCTTTAAGAGCGTCCCCGTGTCCCCGCGTCCCCGTGTCCTCCTTTCCCGTTCCTGGAATTCAACTTGGCAACATTTTCGTGGGAATTCAGCCACCAAGGGGTTATGATAATGACCCCAGTTTGAATTATCATGCACCCGATTTAGAACCGACTCATGCTTATTTGGCTTTTTACTATTGGGTTAGAGAATGTTTTGGTGCTGATGCTGTAGTTCATGTGGGTAAACACGGAAATTTAGAATGGCTACCCGGTAAAAGTGTGGCTTTATCGAGTAATTGTTACCCAGAAGTAGCTTTCGGCGCACTTCCCCACCTTTACCCGTTTATTGTCAATGACCCCGGCGAAGGTTCCCAAGCCAAACGTCGTGCCCAAGCAGTGATTATAGATCACCTGACGCCGCCCATGACTCGTGCAGAACTTTACGGTTCTTTGCAACAGGTAGAAAATTTAATTGATGAGTATTATGAAGCGGAAAGTTTAGATCCTTCCCGTTTACCAACAATTCGCGATCGCATCCGGGAATTAATTCTTAAAGAAAATTTACATCTAGATTTAGGAATCCAAAACGAACAAGTTTTAAATTCAGAATTTTCAATTTTGAATTCCTTAGATGGTTATCTTTGTGAACTCAAAGAAGCTCAAATCCGTGATGGCTTACACATTTTTGGGCAATGTCCCCAAGGACAGCAACTAAGAGATTTAATAGTAGCGATCGCTCGCATACCCAATCGCTATTCTTTAGGCATTACCCGCGCCATAGCCCAAGATTGGGGTTTAGACTTCGACCCCCTCACAGCAGACCTGTCCATCACTAGCGGTCAACATTCCGTAGTCAATGGCACAGAATGTCGCACCATCGGTGATATTGTTGAAGTCCTAGAACAGCACGCCGCCCTTTTAGTAGATCAACTCATCAGCCAGAATTCAGAATTCAGAACTCAGAATTCAGAACTCAGAATCCAGAATTCAGAATCCAGAATTCAGAACTCAGAACTCCCCATCTCCTCATCTCCCTCATCTCCCTCATCCCCCTCATCCCCCTCATCCCCCTCATCCCCACTCCCCACTCCCCACTCCCCACTCCCCACTACCCTAAACTGGATACGCGATCGCTTGCTTCCCGCTTTACAAAAAACCGACCAAGAGATTGCCCATTTATTACACGGACTCGATGGTGGGTACGTCCCAAGTGCCCCATCTGGCGCACCCACCCGCGGCCGCCCGGAAGTTCTACCAACCGGGAGAAACTTTTATTCTGTGGATATTCGCGCCATTCCCACAGAAACAGCTTGGGATGTCGGCAGGAAAGCTGCTGAAACCTTGATTGAATATTACACCCAAGAACATGGTGAGTATCCCAAAACACTAGGTTTATCACTGTGGGGAACTGCCACCATGAGAACTGGAGGTGATGATATTGCTGAGGCTTTGGCTTTACTGGGAGTACGACCTGTGTGGGATGGTGCAGCAAGGCGAGTGGTGGATTTTGAAATTTTGCCTCTGGCAGTTTTGGGGCGTCCCCGCGTAGATGTTACCTTGCGAATTTCCGGATTCTTCCGCGATGCATTTCCCAACTTAATTGATTTATTCGCTCAAGCAGTAACAGCAGTGGCCAACTTGGATGAACCCCCAGAACAAAATCCCCTCGCCGTTGCAGTTCGCCAAGAGACTGATTTATGGACTCAACAAGGTTTAACTTTAGAAACAGCAAAAGAGCGATCGCTTTATCGCATCTTTGGCTCTCGCCCAGGTGCTTACGGCGC
This sequence comes from Nostoc sp. CreGUA01, assembly GCA_034531095.2. GTDB lineage: Bacteria > Cyanobacteriota > Cyanobacteriia > Cyanobacteriales > Nostocaceae > Nostoc. The sequence goes on from JAVRBV020000107.1 coordinate 6,016, forward strand.
CGGACTCCAAGGTTTAATCGAATCCCAAAACTGGACAGATGACCAAGACCTAGCCCGCGCCTACATCAACTGGAGTTCTTACGCCTATTCCTCAGGAGCAGAGGACACGGGGACACGGGGACGCGGGGACGCGGAGAGTTCTTTCCCCGTGTCCCCGCGTCTCCCCCTCCCCGCGTCTCCCCCTCTCCCCACCCCCGAAATCTTCGAGCAACGCCTAGCCCAAATGCAAGTTGTACTCCACAATCAAGACAACCGCGAACACGACCTGCTCGATTCTGATGATTATTACCAATTTCAAGGAGGCTTAACGGCGGCGGTGCGTTCTCTACAGGGGAAAAATCCCCAAATCTATTTTGGGGATCATTCTATACCCACCCAACCACGCGTTCGCCAACTGAGAGAAGAAATTGCACGGGTGTATCGTTCTCGCGTAGTTAATCCTAAGTGGATTTCGGGAGTCATGCGTCACGGTTATAAAGGTGCTTTTGAAATGGCGGCGACGGTGGACTATTTATTTGCCTATGACGCTACAACTAAATGTGTCGAAGATTATATGTATCAAGGCATCGTAGAAACTTATTTACTCGATTCAGTTGTTTTAAAATTCATTGAGGAAAAGAACCCCTATGCACTGCGTGATATTGCTGAAAAATTATTAGAAGCACACAAGCGCAATTTATGGCAGGATGTAAATATAGGAACATTAGAAACTTTGAGAAACCTAGTACATCAAGCTGAAGCAGTTATCGAAGAAAAATCAATGGTGTAGGAAAAAAATATGGAGAATCTTGCGTATTTACACCTAGCTAACGCCTACGAAGACGGCACACCCAGTGAATTGATTTCCCTCAGTTCTTTGTTTAACAAAGCAACTGCACCAGACTGGAAACGGCTTTCTGGAAAGGCTTGGAAGTATATGTTGCCCCTTGCTCTGTCTTTGTCTATTCTCAGTGCTGTCACCAGCGTCATGGCACTGGAAAAAGGCGATCGCGGGCCTTCTGTCAGAAATTTACAACAAAAGTTAAAATCAGCAGGTTTTTATCAAGCTCCCATCACTCAAGTATATGATGTTCCCACAGAAGAATCTGTGCGACGCTTTCAAAAGGCTGCTGGCATCCAAGTAAACGGTGTTGTTGGGCCAACCACCCTGCAAAAATTAAACAACTGGCAACCTAAAAAGCCTAGTTCCACAGCAACACAAGCGAAAAAAACTACTGCTACCACAGCACAAGCTAAAAAAACCAGCACTGCCAGTTCAGCTAGTTCAGCAACCAACCAACGCCGCAATTCTAACTATCTAATGAAGGGAGATGAAGGCGAAAATGTTAGAGTTTTGCAAGAACGCTTAAGAGTTGCAGGCTTTTATTACGGAAACGCCACAGGAATATTTGGCCCGATTACTGAAGAAGCTGTTAAGCGCTTCCAAGATTCTTACAACTTAAGCGTTGATGGAATTGTTGGCCCGGCAACATTAGGTAAATTGCCACCAGTGGGCGTTGGTGATGGAGAAGAAGCTCCGAAAAAGGTAGCAGATAGCAACAAACTCCGCCTTGGCGATCGCGGTGAGCCAGTTAGGTTACTTCAAGAACACCTAATTCAGGCAGGATATTTGGAGGGAGAGCCAAACGGCTACTTTGGCCCCTACACCGCCGATGCTGTCAAGAGATTTCAAGCAGCTAACTACTTGGCAGCAAGTGGCGTTGCTGGCCCAACTACCAGAGCTAAGTTATATAGTTCCATAAATACTGCCCCAAAAAGCGACTTTAGCATTCTGGAAATCCAAACGCGATTACGGGAGCGCGGTTTTTATAAAGGCAAGCTCAACGGTGTAATGGCAGATGACACCAAAAAAGCAATTAAACAAGCCCAAGAATTCTACGGCATTAGTCTCAAAGATCTTAGAAGCGGACGCTTTTAGCATCCGCTTTCGTGTTGTTAGTATCAGTCCTCAACTGGTTGCTAGCCTCCAGTAACAGCAAAGAAAGGAACTGCTCAAAATTCCACATTATTTGGTTAATTTGAGTAGTTTCGTTTTTTATCTACCCAACTGCTAAAGCGGCATCAACGCTCGTTGACACTTGGGACACACCGCATGAATAGTCATTTGACAGTCAAGCAAGTGAAAGCCTTCTTTTTGAGCAGTTTTCGCCCCAATTTTTAAAATTGAGTCATTTTTAAACTCAATGGTTGAGTTACAGCGAACACAAATTAAGTGATGATGGTGATGGGGATAGGGCTGGTTGAGTTCATAATGCTTATGTCCCTCACCTAATTCTAATTCCCGGAGAATCCCCATTCTCGCCATCAACTTCAAAGTCCGATAAATAGTTGACAGACTGATCCCTTCACCATCAGTTTCTAACCGATGATAAAGATCTTCCGCACTCAGATGTTCACCTTGCGGAAGTTCTTGAAAAATGTGTAAAATTGTTTCGCGCTGGGGAGTTAAACGCCAGCCTCGGTCATTCAGTTCTGCCTTGAGTGAAGTAGTTGTGTAGACAGTCATAGCTAATATTTCTCAACAAAGCCTATTAGTTGAGAATATAACAAATCTTGGGAGCAATTTGCAACAATCATTGCCTATTGAGAATCTTTACTAAATGCTCAAGAAAAATTCATCAAATATTGATGAATCATTAGTTAACAATACGATCCCCACCTTCAAGAGATTCTCAGCAAAGGTCTGGATAAATCTCTCTACACTTAGATGCAAATAATTAGCTATAAGCTTGTAATAAGTTTTATGTCTGGGGATCAAATCCAGTCCTGATGTCTCTAGTCGTTTGTCAGGAAAGCTGGGACTTACGCATTGACGGAAAATCTGAAATATGCATGGATAAAAAACCATCGGTCGTGGGGAACAGTGCTGTGCCCCTACGAGTTTGTTAACAATCAAAGAACAATTATAGCGGGTTGCAACTATCGTCAAATACAGATGATCTTCAGGGCACAACATTAGACCTCTTGCAAAAGCCCTTCTTTTTGTCTTCTTCTTTGCGTCTTTGCGCGGCAGTCGCTCATGGGGGAAACCCCCAAGACCGCGCTGCCTTGCCTTTGCGTGAGATAAGAAATTATTTATGCAAGAGGTCTATTGTTCATAGGTGTCAACTTTAAGCTAGAAATGGCTTAACTGTTGGCTTTGTCACCCGCCTGGGAATGAATTCCCTCTCTTATAGCAAAAGTCATCTGAAAGATGACTAAAGATTTTTGGCTATATTTAGTCATCTTTAGATGACTTTTGCTATTAGCAAGGAACTAAAGTTCCTTGCGGGACATCAATTTTAGGTTAAGTTGACACCTATGAACATTGTTGTGCCCCTACTATGTACAAGCACAAAGCCTGAACGTTAGTTTACAACGCTCAGGCTTGGTGAGAAAAGACTAATAACAAATGACCATTGACTAACTTAGAGACTCCAAATAATCGCGGATCAGGTTGCGACGCTTGGGTTGGCGCAGCTTTTGCAAAGCCTTGGATTCAATTTGTCTGACTCGTTCCCGTGATAAATCGAGAGCGCGTCCAATTTCTGCTAAAGAGTAAGGATGGCCATCAGCCAAACCAAATCGCATCAAAATTACGTCCCGTTCCCGGCTAGTTAAATCTGACAAAAGATGATGCAAGTCTTTTTGTAAAGATTCTCGCATTAACATCTCTTCTGGAGTTACATTGTCAGTTTCCAGTAATTCTCCTAACTCAGTATCTTTATCTTTCCCTACCTTGGTTTCCAAAGAGACGGAGCGAGGAACCCGCAACAAAACCTCACGTACTTGTGTAGGTGTCATTTCCAACTCAGTTGCTAGATCCTCTAGAGTTGGAGTGCGACCTTTTTCTTGAGCAATTTTGCGTTGGGCTTTTTTGATTTTGTTTAACTTTTCCGTAATATGAACAGGTAGGCGGATTGTGCGACTAGAAGTGGCGATCGCCCGTGTAATTCCCTGACGAATCCACCAGTAAGCATAGGTACTGAAGCGATAACCCTTAGTTGGGTCAAATTTTTCTACAGCCCTTTCTAGACCTAAAGTACCTTCTTGGACTAAATCCAACAATTCCAAACCGCGATTTTGATACTTCTTAGCAACAGACACAACCAGGCGAAGATTGGCCTTAATCATGTGTTCTTTGGCCTGGAGTCCTTGGGACTGAATTTGCTCTAATTCTTCGACTGTCAACTTGGCAATTTCAGCCCAGCGACGTTTACCCTCTGCCAAAATCGGTCTGAGATCTGCTACAACGACACCAGCAGTAGCAGCCCACCTTTCCAAAGAAGGGCGATGTCCCAATTCTGAGGTCAAACGTTCTTGAACTTCAATTAACTTCTGATAAGGTGAAATTACCTCATCTCCTTGCTTTGCGGCATTAGCGAGTACTATCCGCATCCGCAAGTAGCGCTGAACTTTTTGAGCTTCTGAAACCTCTTCATCCCGCCCTAACAACCTAACCCGACCAATTTCCTGAAGATATAGACGTACAAGATCTGTACTACGGCGGTTAGCGCTAGCAGCTAAGTTAGCATGGTCTACAGAAGCCATTTCTAACTCTTGTAGATCGTCTACCGATAACTCACTCTCATCAACCGTCAGATCCGAGTCCAAAACCTGGCGGGACTTTTGGGTATTGTAGGCGGCATCTGCATAAAAAGATGTTGCTGGCATAAAGCGTCTCAATGGCTCCAGGTAACAATAGATTAGGGTCAGCTTAAGATTACGGTCAGCTATTCAACTGTTGCTATTGTTCCCGTGATTCTTGATGAACTAACACGGAAGAGAATTCCATTACAACTAATTTTTTGAGAAAATTAGGGTAATGGTTTTATTAAATACAGTATTACTGAACTTAATCGACTCCTAAGCTTCTGATTGAACCAATAGCTATTCAAATCCGCAGCTAGGCTTTCAATATCTAAACTACTTAGTTAAGATTGCAAATTTGATGATTTTTGATAGTTACTTTTGTAACAGCGTATAAACATAATTCAGTGAATATCTTGTTTAAATTTGTCATAGTCACATTTACATGGCTACCAAAGTAATATCCTGACGATTTACCAATTTTTTCTCAGGATTATTTGGGAATAAGTTTAACTAATAGATCGCCGGTAACTGATTAGCGGGGAGTGGGAGACGCGGATACCGAAGAAGAGGCAGTGATGAGAGACTTTTTGCGATCGAGTCTCAGTGTCACCAATGGTGTCCGCGTCCCCGCATCTCCCCATCTCCCCATCTCCCCATCTCCGTGTCCCCACGTCCCCGCGTCTCCGTATCCCCGCGTCCCCGCGTCCCCGTATCCCCGTATCCCCGCATCCGACTACTAGTAGTTATACTCAGGCTTGATATTTCGCAGCATCAGTTCATCAAGTGCTTGTCGTGGTGTGATTTGACCCTGAAGTAGGTGATAAACTTGCTCGGTAATTGGCACAGCAATGTTTTGTTGCTTGGCTCGTTGTATCAAAACCCGACAAGTGTTAACTCCCTCAGCGGTTCCTTGTAAATTTGTCAGAATTTCTGTTAGTGTCTTACCACTAGCTAGCTGATAGCCGACTTGATAATTGCGACTTAAGGGACTGTTGCAGGTTGCTAACAAATCTCCTAGACCCGATAAACCATAAAATGTTTCCGTCTTTGCACCCCAGTTGTTACCGACGCGAATTATTTCTGTAAGTCCACGGGTGACTAGAGCAGCTTTGGCATTGGTTCCTAGTTTTAAACCATCGCACACACCAGCAGCGATCGCAATCACATTTTTCAGAGTTCCCCCTAGTTCTACGCCAAGGGGATCGGGGTTGGTATATACCCGGAAACGATGTGAGGAAAATACTAACTGCACTAGTTCAGCAGCCGTGGGGATATTACTGGCTACCACTGTCGCTGCTGGTAATTGTTGTTGAATTTCTGGAGATAAATTCGGCCCTGAGAGAACAACTACTGCATGGTTCGGGAATATTGTTTGCCAAATTTGCGACGGCGTGCAGGTGGTTTGGGGGTCTAAGCCTTTTGTTGCTGTGACAAAAATTGTCTGTGGAGAAAGAGGGAAAGAGTGAATTTGGGAAGCAACATCTCTGACACCTGTCATAGAGATAGCCGACAGAACTATTTGCACATCTTTGAGTACTGCTTCGAGAGTTGAGGAACCGTGACGCGACCATAGACGCACCTCATGGTCATTCGCCGCTGCTAGATTTGCCAGCGCCGTACCCCAAGCACCTGCGCCCAGAATTGCAATAGAGAATTTTGAATTGGAGTATATCTGCTCACTCATAACTTTTAATTCCTAACTCCCAACTCCCAACTCCCAACTCCTAACTCTTAACTCCCAACTCCTAACTCCCAACTCCTAACTCCTAACTCCTAACTCCTAACTCCTAACTCCTAACTCCTAACTCCCAACTTTTGAGCGCGGATAACGTTCCATCAATTCCCTGACTTGTTCTGCATGATATGAGCTTCTTGTCAATGGTGAAGAAACGACTTGTAAAAATCCTATTTGTTCGCCGAATGTCTTCCAAGCAGCAAATTGTTCTGGGTGGATAAATTCATTTACTTTCAGGTGTTTTTGACTGGGTTGGAGGTATTGCCCAATTGTGAGAATGTCGCAATCTACAGTTCGTAAGTCTTGCATGACTTGACGGATTTCGATGTCAGTTTCACCGAGTCCAACCATGATACCGGATTTAGTGTAGGTGCTAGGAGAAAGTTGGCGAGTTCGCTGCAATAATTCTAATGTGCGATCGTAGTTACCTTGGGGACGCACCCGACGATACAAGCGGGGGATGGTTTCCGTATTATGGTTTAATACCTCTGGCGCAGCTTGTAAAATCAACTCCAAAGCATCCCAATTACCGCACAAGTCAGGAATTAGCACTTCAATTGTAGTGTTGGGTGAGACGTTCCGAACTGCACTAATACACCCCACAAATTGAGATGCACCACCATCTGGCAAATCATCTCGGTTTACAGAAGTGATGACCACATGATTAAGTTTCATACGGCGAACAGCTTCCGCTAGTCGCGCAGGTTCGGTGGGGTCTAGTGCTTTAGGTTTTTTCTCAAAATCAATATCGCAGTAGGGACAAGCGCGTGTACAAGCTGGCCCCATAATCAAAAATGTGGCAGTACCAGCGTTGAAGCATTCGCCAATATTCGGACAGGACGCTTCCTCGCAAACTGTATTCAGGGCTAAATCCCGCAAAATGTCTTTAACGTTACCGATGCGCTCATGCCCAGGTGCTTTTACCCGCAACCAGTCTGGTTTTACAGTCACAATCCGCTTTGACCACTAAAGTTGTACAAATCTTATGGTAGCAACCAAAGCCTTGGGTGAAGCGATCGTATATGGATGTAATTTTGTCATTTGGCACAGCTTGTGATATTTTGGATTTATAATGCCATTTTTATGGCGGGATGTAGCGCAGCTTGGTAGCGCACTTCGTTCGGGACGAAGGGGCCGCTGGTTCGAATCCAGTCATCCCGATTTGTACTGTAGAGCGACAAATTATTTGTCTGTGGCGACACATTATTTTTCAAAATTCCCAAACGACAAATTATTTGTCAATCTTTTTCCAGAGATGATTTGCTTAATTGAAGTCGCATTGATCTCACTATACATAGTGTCGGAATTATCCCGAACGAAGTGCGCCTTTCAACCCTCCTAATTGAAACAAATATCTCATCTAGTAACAACAAAAATTTGCTTTCAACCCACCCCTAGCCGGAATGGTGGTTGACGCAAATGTTTTTTGTTGAGAGGCTGTGCAAGAATGAAAGCCCCAAGTTTTGGCTTCAAATTAGCATGGCAGAAGAAACTAGAGAAGTTCGGGGTAGACTCCCTAAAGACTTAAAAATCGCTTTTGAAATTGCCTGTGCGCGTCTGGAATTTACCCAGACTGCGGCTTTGGAAGAGGCGATTAGAGATTGGTTAAAAAAGAAAGAGTCCGCTACTGATAAAAAGTAGCAGGATTGTGGAAAGCGATCGCCTTTTAGCTGTGTAAACTCTAACTAACAACTTAGCTGTAATTGTTGAACAGCAGAGGCGACGGCTACGCCTACGTATTCTTTTTTTTTAGAGCGATCGCTTTTTAAAGTGCTGTGTGTTGCGTCAGCACAAGCGTAAATTGAATTTGCTCACAATAAACCCAGCAATTAAAATTTAGTTTTTGGAAAACTACCTTGGATACGACATATCTTGCTTTACCGTAATGTCGCTGAGGTAGTTTGTCTTAAATTGCATTATCAAAGATATGTACTGAACTTTATATATTAACCGTAATTTTACGAAGTAACTTGGTTACTGATTAAATATTACAAATAATATCTATTGGCACTTTAGAGAGGGCAGGTAGTAAGAAATCAATCCTTACTGCCTATCTTCTGCTGCCTACTCTTAAATACAGAGAAATGATGACGGAAACGTTAAACCCCACACCAGGCTCTATAGTCAATTGTCGCAATCGGCATTGGGTTGTATTACCTGCCGAGAATGAAGATATAATTCGCTTGCGTCCTCTCTCAGGGAACGAAGAGGAAATTGCGGGAATTTTTCAGAAGCTTCAAGAGTTAGGGATAGAAACTCTGCAACCAGCAACCTTTCCCTTACCAAACGCTATCAGTATTAAAGACCATACAGCAGCAATCCTACTGATGGATGCAGCACGTCATTTGCTGCGAAGTGGAGCAGGGCCATTTCGGTGTTTGGGACGTTTATCATTGCGTCCTCGCCCTTATCAGTTAGTGCCTTTATTGATGGCGTTGCGATTAGAGACAGTGCGTCTACTCATTGCAGACGACGTGGGAATTGGGAAAACCATTGAAGGTGGATTAATTGCTCGTGAACTTTTAGATAGAGGTGAAGTAAAGCGGATAGCTGTCCTTTGCCCTCCTCATTTATGCGACCAGTGGCAGCAAGAATTACGCGAAAAGTTTCATATTGATGCTGTGGTAGTCCGTTCTGGAACAGCTTCTAAATTGGAGAGAGCGATCGCAAATGGTTCTCATATATTTAGTTACAAAGAAGGGTGTAGGGTGTGGGGTGTAGGGTGTAGAAAAGAAAAAACTTTAGTTCTGAGTCAAAAGCTCAGTTTAAAAAAAGAATTGTATCGAGACGCGTAGCGCAAGATACAAAGCGTCATTTTTTCAATCTCACGTTTTTAAACGTGAGTTCCCTACACCCTACACCCTACACCCTACACCCTCTGAACAAGCGTTATCATCTGAATAATGGGGGTAATTGCTGCATTTCAATTTATTGCAAGAATCACTGGGTGATTCTCGATTTTGATAAATTATGAAGGTTGTGTTTTTTTATGAGAAGTGGATTTTACTACCAAAAATCTGCTGTTGTGGTTCGTAAAAAACTTATTTTTTATAAAATTTATTCATAAAATTTTGTCTCTATAATTTGAAGAGTTTGGAACTAATCTAAAAAGAAGTCAGTTGAGGATGAAATCATGAAATATGGAATTGATAGCGGTCACAATTGTCCACCAGATACGGGAGCAAGAGGAATCAAAGTTGAGGATAATTTAACTTTGGATGTCGGTAACAGAGTTATCACCAAGTTAAGGGCTTTAGGACACGAAGTTGTAGTCTGTAAACCAAGCAGTGCAAACACAGTAACTGAATCACTTTCAAAAAGATGTGCTACAGCTAATGCGAGTAGAGTAGAGGTTTTTGTTTCAATTCATTTTAATGCCTTTAACCGACAAGCTAATGGCACAGAAATATTTGCAGCTAGTGACAATGGGAGAAGAATTGCAAAACCCGTATTAGATGAAATCGTCAAATTGGGATTTTTTAATCGCGGCGTTAAGAGTGGTTCCCACTTGTATGTTCTCAGAAATACAAATATGCCAGCGATTCTTGTAGAGTGTTGCTTCATTGATTCGGCGAAAGATATGAATATATTTAATCCCGAAACAATGGCAAATGCCATCGTCAAAGGTTTAACAGGTAAATTACCAAGTACCCCAGTTACCCCAGTCCCAGACGAAGAAGATAATATAGATACCACTATTAAGAGACTGCAACAAGCCCTAAATCGACTCAAAATAACTGATAGAAATGGTAGGGTATTAGTAGAAGATGGTATCAACGGAGCTAATACAAAATCTGCCACAGAAAAATTTCAGACGATTATTGGGGTGCAGCCGACTGGAGTTGCTGATGCAACTACATGGAATGCCATAAATGTAATTTTGGCAAAACGAATTATCCGGCCAAATCATGCTGGTGGTGCCGTTGTCAGATACTTGCAATACCGTGTAGGTGTTGATAATGATGGCGTTTACGGGCCGCAAACTGAGGCTGCAATTAAGAACTTTCAAAGGCAAAATGGCTTGGAAGACGACGGAATTGTTGGGCCTATCAGCTGGCAGAAATTAATTGGTTAGACTAAAGCTGTTTGGAGTGTAAAGTATGAAGATTGAAGGCAATCAATAGAAATGAAAAACAAATAAGGCTTGATGTTTTCAAATTCATACTTCATACTTCATGCTTCAGCTTTGAGTCAGATTAGCCACGATTTCGTTCTAGCAGTAGCATCATCATCAAACTTAACAAAATTTGTTGCTCTTGGCGATCGCTGAGTTGATCCACAGCTTTGATGATAAATTTTCTAGAAAGGAAAGTGGGGATTTTCTCCAAACGCATCACAGTTGTCCCATCAGCTCGGCTGACCAAGTAGACTGGATTAAAAACATAACCAGTGAACATACCCACAATTGGGATTTCTGCGAACAGCGCATCAGCAATTTTCACCCACGGATTTTTCTCCTGGATGTTCAAAGTAGTTGTTTCCCCATCAAAAATGTCATAACGCGCACGCCAAAGAGATTTTAATCCGCGTCGTTTTACTGAACCAATGTAAGTACCGTTGCTATCGCTAAAGTCATAGCGTGCCGAAAAGTCAATAATCCGATCTGCTTTGATGTAGTATGTAGGACGAGTTTGCTCAGCATCAGCAAAGATTGTAATTGCTTCCTTGAGCTTGAAGAGTTTCTGTTTGACATAAAAAGCCAAATTCCCTTGAGCATCAACAACAGACATTTGTGGTGCGAATGCCCAGAGTTTAAAGGTGAGTTCCAAAGGATACTGCATAGTTTTGGGGAAAACAAGGAAATTGTCATCCTATTAATCCCAATTTTAGGGGAAAAGTAACATTAATCCTGGGGTTTAACTGAGTTAGATGACTCTTGGCTAACTCGTCAAGGTTCTGGATGGTATTGGCTACTACATCATCGCTAACATCGAAGTTTCTAATTATACAGCAGTTTAACTGGGTGATGGGGCGATCGAATTAACCTAAAATCCTCAAAATTAGTAAATAACCAGGGCGTAGGAAGTCACCTATGCTGCTGACAGGAATTTGTTCAACTTGACAAGTTTTGCGCTTGATGAGTATCAATTGCACTTGATCACAGATAATTTCCTATCGCTCTGGTGTTTTTTTGGCGGTGAAGTTTCGCCAAAAGTATAAAAGTAAAGGGCTTTACAAGCCTATAACACTTATTTCTATTTTATTGTATAATGGCACACATTTTTGCTATTTCATTTTTCAATTGCGTTCTGAAGAATCTATCGAATTCACGTTCAGTTACAATCAAAGTCGAGTCAACAAAAAATTATTTGATTTGAGCATGAGTTTAACTGAGATTGGACAAAAGATAGCTGGGGTTATAAAAATTGCATCTATAGTTTTAATTACTAGTGCAATAGGGTTAGAATTAGGAAACATTTTTGGTTTATTAAATACTAATCAAATTCCTAATAATCTTACTCCAATTTTCGGCATAGCTAGGTTTGCACTTATAGCTCATCTATTTGAAGGAATAATAGCAGCTATTTATGCTGGGTCAAAAAGTAAAGTGCCATTTCAATATGGTATTTATACTTTTTTTGTAGGTACGGTTGGTTTGGTGGAATTATTTAGAAAAGAAAATAGTTAGTTGTTGCAAAAATCTTTGCAAAAACTAAATCGGCTGTAGGGGCGTACAGCTGTACGCCCCTACCCATACATCTATCGGATTCTTATTTCGGCGTTGCTGAATTTGGTCATGAATTATGTTTGTCCACATTTTGTCTTTAATGCCAAATCCTTGTAGAGACGTAGCAATGCTACGTCTCTACATACCCGTAAATTGTAAATTCATATCTTGATTCAGCAACGCCCTTATTTAAAATTGGTATTACCTGTGCGGAAACCGCTATAAAACTTTTAACCAAAGTAATACGATGTGTCGTGAGTGGCTTTCCATTCAGGTTTATAGGTTGCAAGAGAGCGCATATATTGGGCGCGTTCAAAAGCGCTGGGATTTGGACAATGTTTTTGACTCATACTCCCTTGCATTTGTCGTACTGATTCATATTCGTGTTTTTGCATCCATTCGCGTATTTCCTGCTCAATAACTCGAATGTGGTTGATTCCATGTCGCAGCAATACCGAGCAAAGCATGGTAATTTTGGCACCAGCCATGAGCATTTTTAATGCATCATCGCCTCTATGAATACCGCTAGTTGCTGCTAAATCAGCATGAATTTGACCATAGAGAATTGCAATCCATCGCAGAGGTAAGCGCATCGATTGTGGTGTACTCAATAGCACATTTGGTTCAACTTCCAGAAGATTGAGATTAATATCCGGTTGATAAAAACGGTTAAACAAAACTAAAGCATCAGCCCCGGCTTCATCCAAACGTTTTGCCATATTTGCCATATTGGTGAAGTATGGGCTAATTTTCACTGCTACGGGGATAGTTACTACTGCTTTGACTGCACGAAGAATATCAATATAAGTCTGTTCAATTTCATTACTTGTTAGCTCAAAATCAGTAGGGACATAGTAAATATTTAATTCCAGTGCATCTGCTTTTGCTTGCTGAATTTGTTTGGCATAGTTTGTCCATCCACCAACAGATGAGCCATTGAGGCTGGCAATAATTGGAATGCTAACTTTTTGCTTGGCTTTATAAATATGCTCTAAATAAGTTTCTGGCCCTACCCGAAAGCTCATTGAATCAGGAAAATAAGTTAAGGCTTCAGAAAAACTTTCAGTTCCTTGAGTCAGGTGATGGTGAAGTTCATAACTTTCTCGGCGCAACTGTTCTTCAAATAGTGAATGCATGACTACCGCTGCTGCACCAGCATCTTCCATGCGCTGAATATTATCAATATCCTCAGACAGAGGCGATGCAGAGGGAACAAGAGGCGATCGCAGTTTCAGCCCCATATAAGTTGTAGTAAGATCCATAATAACCTCATACTATTTTGGATTTTGGATTTTGGATTTTGGATTGTGTTTACCTAGTGTCTCCTAAAGACCTTTGGGTAGTTTATCTGTCGCAGTTATTTGTCAAATTGAAATTACTAGTACAGCACGGCCTAAATAAAGCAACCATTTGAAATGTCTCAAACCCTTATGAACAGATAAGTAGAGCGGCGTGAATAATTCAAGGTTTGTAGTGAGGACTTTAGTCCTCATTTGAGGGCTGAAGCCCTCACTACGAACTAATCTCAAGATTTTTTACATTACTTAATCTAGTTTGATTTATTCTCATCGACTTACTTAATTACGAATTACGAATTACGAATTACGCCTTGCGGTACTAGATGTTTAATAATTTCTTGCAGCCAAATATTGATACATTTGCCAACGGGTTTTTACATCTGCTTGAGCTTCTTGAAGTAAATGCTGTGCCACTTGTTCGTTACTCTTAGTCAACATTTTGAAGCGGTTTTCTAGATACATATATTGTTCTAGGGGTAACTTTGGTGTGCGTGAATCAAGTTGTAGTGGATTTTCTCCTTGTTTAATACGGTCTGGATTAAATCGATACAATAACCATTGACCTGAATCGACGGCAGCTTTTTGATTTTGCATTGCCGTACTCATATTAATTCCGTGGGCAATGCAATGACTGTAGGCAATAATTAATGATGGTCCTTGATAAGCTTCGGCTTCCAAGAATGCCTTGAGAGTGTGTTCATCTCGTGCGCCCATTGCTACACTTGCAATATAAACATTGCCGTAAGTCATCGCCATTAAACCCAAGTCTTTTTTAGGTGCAACTTTACCTCCAGCCGCAAATTTGGCTACAGCTGCTTTGGGTGTGGCTTTGGACATTTGTCCACCTGTATTGGAATAAACTTCAGTATCAAGAATCAAAATATTCACGTTGTGTCCACTGGCTAAGACGTGATCTAGTCCTCCAAAGCCGATATCATAACCCCAGCCATCACCACCAATAATCCAAACACTTTTTTTTACTAAATAATCAGCAATCAATTTGAGATTTTGGATTTTGGATTTTAGATTGGGTTCTGTTTGCAGAGTCAATATTTCATCTAACTTTTGTTTTAATAACGCTACTTTTTCTCGTTGTTCCCAAATATCAGCTTCGTCTTTTTGTTCGGCATTGAGAATACTATTTACCAGTTCTTCACCCACATTTGTTGTCAGTTGTTTGAGTAATTCAGCGGCGAATTCTGCTTGTTTATCAATGGAAATGCGAAAACCAAGTCCAAATTCGGCGTTATCTTCAAATAACGAATTTGACCAAGCTGGCCCCCGTCCTTCGCTATTGTGCGTCCAGGGGGTGGTGGGTAAATTCCCGCCATAGATAGAAGAACAACCGGTGGCGTTAGCAACAATCATGCGATCGCCAAATAACTGCGTTGCTAATTTAATATAAGGTGTCTCACCACAACCAGCGCAAGCCCCAGAAAATTCAAACAAGGGTTCTTGCATTTGCTGTTGGTTAATATGAGTCAATTTCAGATGGCTTCTATCTGGATTGGGAATATTCAAAAAGAAATCCCAATTTTCCCGTTCTTGTTCGCGTAATGGTCTTTGCGGTGCCATATTAATGGCTTTGCGGCGTAGTTCTGATTTATTCTTCGCCGGACAAACATCTACGCAAATACCGCAGCCTGTACAATCTTCTGCTGCGACTTGGATAGTGTATTTCAAACCTTGCCAATCGTGGTCTTTAGCATTAGCGCTTTTAAATGTCGGTGGTGCATTTTCTAACTGCTGCGGTTCGTAAACCTTACTACGGATGACACTGTGAGGGCACACCATTACACACTTGCCACACTGAATGCAGACATCTGTATCCCAAACAGGTATTTCCTGGGCAATGTTACGCTTTTCCCATTTTGCCGTACCAGTGGGATAAGTACCGTCTGCTGGTAAAGCACTAACTGGTAGTTCATCACCTTCACGGGCAATAATTTTATTGAGGATGGGGAATAGGGAATAGGGAGTGGGGAGTGGGGACTGGGGAGTGGGGACTGGGGAGTGGGGAGTGGGGACTGGGTAGAGGTTTTCTAATGTGGTATCTACGGCTTTCAGGTTCATCTGCACAATTTCGTCGCCTTTCTTGCCGTAAGTCTTACAGATGGAGTTTTTAATTTTGGTAATGGCTTCTTCTCGTGGCAATACACCCGATAATGCGAAGAAACAAACCTGCATGACCGTGTTAATTCTGCCAGCCATGCCTGCTTGCCGAGCGACTTTATAGGCATTAATTACATGAAATTTTAGATGCTTTTGAATAATTTGCTCTTGTACTGATGGCGGCAGACGATCCCAAACTTCATCGTTTTCATAAGGAGAATTAACTAAGAATGTGCCGCCTGGTATGATGTCTTTGAGGATAGGAAATTTTTCGATAAATTCCCATTGGTGACAGGCGATAAAGTTAGCTTTACTGATTAAATAGGTCGAGTGAATTAATTGTGAGCCAAAACGGAGATGAGAAACGGTGACTGACCCTGATTTTTTGGAGTCGTAAACAAAATACCCTTGAGCGTAATTGTTTGTTTCTTCGCCAATAATTTTGATTGAATTTTTATTAGCGCCTACTGTCCCATCTGCACCCAAACCATAAAAAATAGCTCTGATTATGTTGTCTGGTTCAATGCTAAATTCGGGGTCATAATTCAAGCTGGTGTGGGTGATATCATCGTTAATGCCGATAGTAAAATGATTTTTTGGTTCAGCCGCTGCCAGGTTATCAAAGACAGCTTTAATCATAGCTGGCGTGAATTCTTTAGAAGATAAACCATAACGACCACCAATGATTTTGGGAGACGCAAAGAGTGGGAGACGCGGGGACGCGGGGAAAGAAGGAGACGCGGATGCCCACGCTTCATGGATAGCAGCGACTACATCCAAATACAATGGTTCGCCAGATGCGCCTGGTTCTTTGGTGCGGTCTAAAACTGCGATCGCACGGGTAGTTTCTGGCAAAGCGGCGACAAATCGCATCGCATCAAATGGGCGATATAATCGCACTTTCAAAACGCCCACTTGCTCACCACTGGCATTGAGGTAATCTACTATTTCATGTATAGCTTCACAACCGGAACCCATCAACACAATAACTCGTTCGGCTGCTCGGTGACCGTGGTATTCAAATAGTTGGTATTGTCGCCCAGTCATCGCGGCAAATTGATCCATAACTTTCTGGGTGATGTCTGCACAAGCAAGATAGTAAGGATTGACAGTTTCTCTGGCTTGGAAGTAGACATCAGGGTTTTGGGTTGTACCGCGCAAAACTGGTTTGTCGGGGGTGAGGGCGCGTGAACGATGGGCGAATACTAATTCATCGGGAATGAATTCTCGCAAGTCATCGGCTGTTAAAGTTTCTACTTTGTTAATTTCGTGAGAAGTACGGAAGCCATCAAAAAAGTGCAGAAAGGGTATTCGTGATTCTAAGGTTGCTCGTGTGGCGATTAAAGCAAAATCTTGTGCTTCTTGCACCGATGCGGCACACAGCATGGCAAAACCAGTACCACGGGCTGCCATGACATCACTGTGGTCACCGAAAATAGAGAGGGCTTGTGCGGCTAGCGATCGCGCTGCAATATGAAATACTGTAGGTGTTAATTCTCCAGCAATTTTGTACATATTGGGGATCATCAACAATAATCCCTGGGATGCTGTAAATGTGGTTGTCAGTGAACCAGTTTGCAAAGCACCATGTACAGCACCAGCCACACCGCCTTCACTCTGCATCTGTGCCACCGAGGGAACAGTACCCCAAATATTAGGTTTTCCTTCACTAGCCCAAGCATCTGCCCACTCAGCCATTGGTGAAGAAGGAGTAATTGGGTAAATGGCAATGACTTCATTGAGTCGATAGACGACTTGGGCAACAGCCTCATTGCCGTCTATGGTTGCAAAGCTTCTCTTGTTCATCTTCTGACACCTCTGAAAGTTTCTGGGCGCTAGCAATGACTAAGCTAAGTCTACTTTTGACATTAAAAGAAGAAGTTGAGAAACTTGTGAAGAATTGAGAGGTTTGTCATTTAAAGGGACTGGGGACTGGGGACTGGGAAAAAGATATTTTCATTCCTTGGTTGTCAACTGTGTTCATGGAGTCTCTTGCATAAATAAGTTTTGATCTCACGCAAAGACAAGGCAGCGCGGTCTTGGGGAGCCAGTGCGGTCTTGGGGGTTTCCCCCATGAGCAACTGGCGTGGTCTCCCCCATGAACGGCTGCCGCGCAAAGAAGAAGGTAAGAATAAGGACTTTTGCAAGGAGTCTAATTTTTACGAGTGAAAACCCAGTCCCCAATCCCTAGTCCCCACTCCCTTTTACCTCTTAACGTTGATGTTCTTAATCCTAAAATGCGATCGGCTTGGCAATCTTCTCATCAAGGAAAAAGATTTGACATATTCAACAATTATGGGTTGGAGAGAGAACAGACCTGCTTTGGCATCAATCCACGATCGCGCTTGCAGTAGTTCCAATGTTTCCAAGAGTTCTTGGGATGAAACTGATGATGACATCTTTGTTCGTAGCTGTGAAAAAGAAATGGGTTGACGATTGATTACCATCCATTGAATTGTTGCTTTAGCAGCATCTGATAGGTACTCAAATTCTGGGTCTAAACCGTTGAGAACTTTACCGAAAACTGTCACTTTTTGGTCTAAAAATTCTGTGATACTGCCATCAAATAATTGTTGAATTGTTGTGGCAATGCGGTTTAGAACATGAGGATTCCCTGCATATAATTCGATTAATCGATTCCAGTCGTCTGGCGTTCCTCTAAAGGTTCCTTTTGTTCTGAAAAGTTCTTGTATATCTGTAACCTGTAATCCTTGCAGACAGAATACTCGCACAGGTCGTGTCTCTCCTTCAAGGGGGGTGATCTCATGAGATTTGACGCGACTGGTGAAAATTAAGCAACTTTGATGGGTGGTTTCTCCCACTCTCCGAAACAACTCGCAGTACCCCCCGTTGGTTGTGTGGTCAAGCCAGATGCAGTCTCGACAGTTGCTCTCTAGAGCAGCACATTCTTGGAGAAGTCTGTCAGCGCCATCTAAAACCAGTAGGCAACGATGATGTTGCAAATAATAAATTAGTCGTGAAATTCTGTGATTGAATGATTCTGGCATATCAGTTTCTTTCCCATCAGATAGGACGGAGATCAAGTCTGCTAGGAGATCGTTAACAGAAGGAGCCGGAAGGAGCGATCGCCAAATCACGAACTCAAACCGATCCTGAAGTTCTTGAGCAAGCTTCACGGATAGCCAGGTTTTGCCCATACCACCCATACTCAATAGGGTAATCAGACGGCAGGGTATTGCCTGATTTTCACCAGATGTACCTAAAATCCAGTGCTTGAGAGTTGCCAGTTCTTCTGTGCGTCCGTAAAAAAGGGATACATCTGGTGCTTCTCCCCAATCAATTCGATTGAGAATTTTTGTGTAGCCTTGCTGCGGGTTGATATCGGGATTGGCCAACTGATAGTCATTAGGTTCTAGTTGTAGTTTGAATGCTTGGAAACAGTACTTCAAGGTTTGTCGATCTACCCCCATTTCACAGGCAAATACCTTTGCTACCGTATCTGGATCTAATGCCATACGAAAGCCCAAGGCTTCACGGGTATAACGTTTACCAAAATTTTCATAATTTTCCGATTCAGATTTTGCATTTTGCAGTTTCTGCAATCCTTGAGGTGTTAGGATTACACCACGTCTACGGCTGTTTTGCTGGGATTTCATTGGGAATTTTGCAGATTATAAATAATATATTTTTGATCGATAATCATGGCTATCTTTGGTGCATCTTAACGATGCACCAACAAACAGAAAACGACTGATACAAGACAGCAGTAAATAACTTCAGCTGCCAAAACTAAAAAGTTATTTACAACTCAATCAAATCTTGTTGATTATAACTACACCTCTTCAAAGCATTTTTTCAAAAAATATGCTAAATAATACAGATGTAAAACATTATTTCAGATTGAATCAAGTCAACTGATTCAGCTAATTTTATGTTACTTGCTTTATGAGCGCACCAACGTTAAGTATTTTTGCCGTCGTTCATGAAGTCAGCGATCGCCAATTGCTGAGTTTTCAGGGTTTACAAGGCTAAAGCCGGTTGAAACAAGAGTGAAGTAGTGTCAATATTGATGGGGGCGATCGCCTTTATCTGCCGTTATATTTTCCGAATTTAACGTTAACTTCGGTAAAATCGCTTACCCGGATAGGGTAGAGGGACAATCCACTAGTTAACCTTGGTAGTTTGAGAATTCTTTCAAGTACCATAGATGTATTTGCTGCGGGCTACGCTACTGCTAAACAGCCATGTCAGAAACCACCCTACCTGCACCCCTGATTGAACTTCCACCCAGCCAAGCAGAACTCCCCTATGATGATGGTGTCCCAATGGAAAGCGCACGGCACAAAGTCCAGATGGACTTGCTGATAGATGGCTTAATCCCTTGGTTGTCACACCGAGAAGATGGATTTGTAGGTGGCAACATGTTTGTCTACTACAGTCTGGCGCAGTTGAGAAACCAAGACTTTAGAGGGCCAGACTTTTTTGTGGTGTTGGGTGTCCCTCAAGGTGAACGCAAAAGTTGGGTGGTTTGGGAAGAAGGAAAAGCACCGGATGTTGTGATTGAGTTGCTTTCTGAAAGTACAGCCGCCGCAGACAAAAACGAGAAAAAGCTGATTTATCAAAATCAAATGCGCGTGCCAGAATATTTCTGGTATGACCCCTTTAACCCGGATGATTGGGCGGGTTTTTCTATCCAACAAAGAGTTTACCAACCCCTGGTTGCTAATGAACGAAATCAATTAGTGAGTGAATCCTTGGGATTGGGGTTGCAGCGCTGGCAGGGAAATTACAAAGGAATTGATGCGACTTGGCTACGCTGGGCGACTTTGGAGGGAGAATTACTACCAACGCCTGAAGAACAGGAATACCAACGAGCTGAGCAGGAATACCAACGAGCCGAACAGGAACGCCAACGAGCAGACAGGGCTGAGGAGCAGTTGTTACAAACGGCACGCAACTTACTCGCGGGTGGGATGACGGTGGAACAGGTGGTGCGATTTACAGGTATGGATGTGGGGGCGATCGCATCATTGATACCAACATCTGAGTCGTGAGAACAATGGTATTACTCAGCAAAGGCGGACTCAATCCTTTTGACGATTCAAGGTCAGCAAGTCGATATTCTTTAGCCTTGCTAACTCCATGAGAGCTTCCAGGCGTTCTACCCTCCACTGTTCTAGCTGATCCTCATACTGGATCAATTCTTCATGTTCGATGTCGGTGAGTTCGCCCCACTCACAGCGATTGCGTAATTCCTCTAATCTTTTCTGCCGATCAGGCTGAAGGCGACGTTGGATGACTTCTAGCAGGGCTACCTCCTGAGGATTGGATGCAGTTTGCCCTGAGGGTTCAGACAGAAACTCCAATAATTGAACGACAGCAGTTAACTTTTCTGGGGATAACTGCTCAATCAGTGCGTAGGCGCAGCCCGTCGTAGACATCGCTCTTCTACGAATATCGGTTGCTGGAGTCATGGAAGGTCACGCTTGCCTGGATTTAATCCCATTGTACTCAGAGGGGCGATCGCTCTGGATATTTCATCAAGTTTTGTGACTTGAAATACCGAAGTTAAGAACACCTGCTGATCTTAATAGAAGAAATTGAAACTGAGGTTTAGTTTAGCAGGGGCTGAAATAATCTCTGGGTCTAGAGTAGGGAAATCGAGACTGAGAAGTTTTTAAATTCCTTCTTAAGTGAGTAAACTTCGGTTGATTGGAATGGCTCAAAAATACACACTGAATTTGTATGAATCTTCAAGAATCAGTTCTAAAAAATTTCACTTTTAAAGGAGATACAATCATGGCTTCCGACGTCCAAATTACGGTTTACAACAAAACACGCGATTTTCAAAACATCGTTATTTTTCAACAAGCAGATGATCTTAACCAAATGTTCGATAAACTTTTTCCCATCGCTTGGAAAGTATTCCCATTAAATGGTGTGCGAGACGGAGTAGAAAGAAAAGGTTATACAGTTTATCCAGTTAAACAAACTATTGGGGTTACACGCAATCCAATCAGCAGAGATAAGCTTCCTTTCGGAACGTTAGATATTACAGCTAAGGCTGACAATAGTGAACAGTTCAAATACTATCTTGATCACAATGGGGGCCAAGAAATAGACAAGCTAGATGGTAAAAACGACGATTCTAGTATTAGCTGTGAAAATGATGCGGATGAACTTGCATCAATTGCCTTTGCCAAGAATGGCTCAACTTTGGTAGTACAACAAGATGTTGCCAAAGGCGATAAAGCAGTTTTTAAACTCACCCCGAAGATTTATATTATGTATCTGAACAATATTAAGGAAGGAGATATATTCAAAGCAATGCAGACTGGTGCTAACGTAAAAGAAGTGGATTTAACAGGTTATACATCGATTGAGGCGACACTTGGTTATACGAATGGTCCAGGTCAAGAAAAAGGGTGGGAAGTAATACCAAGATAATTTTTTGCTGGTGGTATTAACATCAATACCTACGCAATACCCATCTATAGGATTCATATTTGATTTTTTTAGCAACCGAGTACTTGACTTTTAAGACAGTCGCTACACATACTTAGATTTTTTAAATAATCAAATAGGACTCCTATAGATTCTTATTAAAGCTCTTATAACAGGCTTTCAATTTACATGTAGTGCGTTAAAAAGCACCAATAAGGACTTTTAAAAAATTCATTTTAACTGTTGAATTTATTTTGTTTATCACCCAAATAGTTAATAGTTATGAGTGTCAATTTATTAAAACTATTTCACCACATAGAGCATTTTTTTTTCAAAAACTTAATTACATTTTTTTTGACTATTGCTATTTATATGCTGTTAGCTAAATTAGCTTTAAGCACCACACCGGATGTTGAAATAGAAGTTTACAACGATACCGATGAATTTCAGAATATCGTAATCTTTCAACCAGAAGATGAACTTAATCTAATGTTTGAAAAAAATCACTTATTTCCCATTGCTTGGCAAGTTTTTCCTTTGCCAGGCAAAAAAAAAGAAGTGCAAAGATATGGAACTACTGTATACACCTATTCTCAGGAGGTTGGAGTTACACATAATCTTAAAAAGAGTAATTTAATAGCCGAAGATGATTTAAGTTTTAGCAACGCCCACTCTTTAAATAATCTGAATGTTCAAGGAGTACCTGAAAAAAGTATTAAACAAATAGGAAGCAGAAAAAAAAATCCACAAAAAATTATAGAAAATCTGATAAATATTCCTCAAATTCAAAAACAAAATCAATCTTTTAAAACAACTCTTATAAATATTACTCAAAGTAAATTAGTAATTAAAATAGAAGCACTAAATAGAGATAAGTTTAAATATTGGATTGATGACCAAGGTGGTCAGCATATAAATAAATTAGATGATAAAAACGATGATGGTAGTATATCTTGCGAAAACAACTCTCCTTCTTTAGTGACAATGGATTTATATAGAAATAATGCAAAACTAGCTACCTGGCAAGATTTACCTAATGGCGATCAAGCAAAATTTAAGATTAAAAATATACTTTATTTTATGTATAGTGACAGTATTAAACAAGGTCAAATAATTGAACAATCTCTGATTAATAACAATCATCAAATTGAAAAATATGATGTGACTGGCTATTCACAGATAGAAGTTAGACTCATTTACGATACAGCCGCAGGAGGAAAAAAAAAGAAATGGGTTATAAATGCTAGATAAAAACTGATAAATGAAATTTTGTCGTTAATATTAAGAGGGAAAAACTATGCCTGGAAGAATTATTTGGAATCTAAATTACCAAAGTGAACTTGATAAAAATGATGAAGCAATTAAATCTTCACTTCGCTTTATCTACCGTCAAATAAATCAACCATTCCATACATACAACATGGAAGGTGAGCAAGATGCGATCGCAGTTCTTCTGTTTATTGACTGTCTCTATTAAAGTGCGATCGCTCCTTCATTGGCTATCTTTTGCAAGTGGGCGATGGCATCTCGAATCATTTATCCTGAGAGATGTCTACGACGAGCTACGCCTACCTGGTTTTGGAAGAAATCAGCGATCGCTATATCGCTATATTCATCTTAAGCAAGGCGATCGCTACAGACTTGTGTTCTGAACCAACGGACTTGTGTTCTGAACCAGCCGATTATTTTGGTAAAGCGTAGGGGGCGATAATTCTCAATCACAATGAGTGCGTAGGCTTAGCCCATCTTAGATATCACTTCTTCATCAACTATGCCCAAAACTCAGTAGCTGGAAGAGTCAGCAGTTGAGAGGGATTTTTTGATTTCGATTTGGGCTTTGACTACAGTAGGATCGTCTGTGCGTTCGATGCAAAAACCCAGTTTTTCACAAACTTTTTGCATACCATAATTATCAACCAAAATATCAGCAGTAATTTTATTTAGTTGCTCATCTCGACTCACTTGCAGTAACCTTTGTAGTAACTCGGTTCCTATACCTTGGCACTGACAGCGATCGCTCACCACAATTGCAAATTCCGCTTCACTCGTACCATGTATTTTACTTAACCGCCCAACTGCCAATATTTCCCGTGTCTGCGTTTCGGGATTTTGATGTTCTACAACTAGGGCTATTTCGCGGTCATAATCAATAAAACAGATACGTGTCAACCGTTCATGGGCTACTCTCGACTGGAGTTTAATTAAGTGAAAATACCGAAAATAAACGCTTTCCTCTGAGAGTGTCTTGTGAAATTGCACCATCAACGGTTCATCTTCTGGACGGATGGGACGAATGGTAACAGGGGTGCCATCTTTCATCGTCCATTTGCTGACATATTGTGTAGGATAAGGTCGAATTGCTAACTTTGGTAGTTCACTTTCTTTAACATTCGGTTTGTGGAGAATAATTCGAGCATCGAGGGCAATTAATTGTTCCGAGGAAGCGAGCAACGGGTTAATATCGATTTCCTTAATCCCACGCTGTTCTGCAACTAATTGACTAAATACCACCATTAATTGTTCAAGGGCAGCCAGATCGACACTTTTGCGCCCCCGGACTCCTTTGAGTGCTTTGTAAATTTGTGTTTGTTCCATCATCCGCCGCGCTAAAGTCGTATTCAGGGGTGGAAGTGCGATCGCCCGATCTTGAAAAACCTCGACTAGCTGTCCTCCTGCGCCAAACAGCAACACCGGCCCAAACTGTGTATCCAGAGTACTACCAATAATCAATTCATAACCAGCCATTTTTACCATTGGCTGCACCGTTACACCCAAGAACAGTTTTGTAGAGACGCGATTCATCGCGTCTAAATAATCAGGATCGCGTTGCAATTTCTCCTGTAAAGAAAATTCAATAGTACGGTAAGCCTGTCGTACAGCATCAGCATCTTTGAGATTTAACTGCACGCCACCAACATCAGTTTTATGAGTAATTATCTCGGAAAACAGCTTTAAAACCACTGGATAACCAATTTTTTCAGCACATTGAACTGCTTCATCCTCACTTTTAGCAACGCAAGTCGCAACCACCGGAATACCATAAGCTGCTAAAATTTGCTTGGATTCAAACTCTGTGAGAATAGTTCGCTGTGCCTGACGTGCTGATTGGATAATTTTTTCCACACAGTTACGGTCTGGTATGCCTGAAGCAAAATCAAATTCAGGCATTACAGGAGTTTCGTAAATACCACGCAAGTTATAACTAGACTGCCACATATAACTAAAAATCCGAGCAGCAGTATCGGGGTAAGTATATGTGGGGATATGGTGACGATTGAGAATCATTTCACCTGCGGCGATGTCTGCTCCTCCCATCCAACTGGCAAGGATGGGTTTACCTCCTATCTGTGCGTAGGGTTTCAATTGTTCGGCTGTTTGGGTGGGATCTGTCATTGCTTGAGGAGTCAGAATCACCAATAAGCCGTCACTATTTGGATCTTTAGCAGCAATTTCTAAGGCTTTGGTATATCTTTGGGGATCGGCGTCACCGAGAATATCAATCGGGTTACCGTGACTCCAATGTGTTGGTAGTATTTGATTCAAAGCTGCGGTTGTTTCTTCAGAAATTGGTGCAACTTCTCCACCAGCAGCAATCAAAGCATCGGTAGCCAGGACTCCAGGCCCCCCCGCGTTAGTGACAATTGTCAGGCGTGGGCCTTTGGGACGGGGTTGTTTTGCTAATACCTCCGCCATATCGAACAAGTCAGAGATGCTGTTGACGCGCAACACCCCACAACGCCGGAAAGCTGCATCCAGAACCTCATCACTGCCTGTGAGTGCGCCAGTGTGAGAAGCTGCTGCTTTGGCTGCGGCTGCGGTACGTCCTGCTTTAATTACAATAATCGGCTTAGTTAAGGCAACTTCCCGCGCTGCTGAGAGAAACGATCGCGCATTTCCAATTGATTCCATGTAAATTACAATACTTTTTGTCTGGGGGTCATCACCAAGGTAATAAATTAAATCTCCCCAACCCACATCCAGCATTGAACCAAGGGAAACAAAGGCGCTAAAACCAACGTTTTCCCGAAAACTCCAATCCAGAATAGCAGTACAAAGCGCTCCACTTTGACTAATAAAGCCGACATTTCCAGGACGCGCCATTGTACTGGCAAAAGTCGCATTTAAACCCGTGCGCGGACTCATTACACCCAAGCAATTTGGGCCAATGATCCGCATTTTGCCACGATGTGCTTGCTCAAGTATTTGCTGTTCCAAGACTACACCCTCTGCACCAGCTTCTTTAAAACCAGCACTGAGGATAATTGCACCTTTGACACCTGCATCAACGCACTGATTGATAATGCTTGGGACTGTTGGTGCTGGGGTGGCGATAACTGCTAAATCCACTAATTCTGGGACATCAAAGATAGTCGGGTAGGCTTTGATTCCCAGGATGCTGTGGCGCTTGGGGTTGACAGGGAAAACTGTTCCACCAAAAGGATTACTAATTAAGTTCCATAACAGAGTGCGTCCAACACTATCAGCTTTTTCGCTAGCACCAATTACCGCAACACTTTTTGGGGCAAAGATAGCACCGAGAGGATTAACTTTCTCGGTTCGGAAAATATCATAGGCGTGTTCGATGGATGATTGGATAGGCTTTTGCATGAGTTGGTGTTTCAGGTAAGCGTTGAGGAAAATTTTAAAGAAGTACGCTCAAAGTTTCGTCTATAATTTGGGTAACTTTTTGTAAAGCGATCGCCACTCCAGTTTCGGCAGTTGGTGATAAGGTGTAACCTAACTCAAAGTTTACTCCTGGTACTTTAATCCACCAAGCAGGGGGACAATAACCGTAGATTGCTTTAGTCAGAGCTAAAAGCGATCGCGGATCGCCCATATGTCCGGCGATAATCTTGAAAGATGCAGGTGAAAGTGGTTCTACTTCTATCTCAGAACTTTGCCAGATGAAACAAGCATCGATAAAGATTGCTAAATCAGCATGGGCTAAATTTTGGGCAAGTTCGGGTGTCAGTTGATGGACAGCAAGAGATTTCACATTAGATAGATGCAACGCCTTAGCTACTCGTTGACCAATGCCATCATCACTACGCAACTCGTTACCGTAACCAATAGCTATTACATTGCAATTCATAATTTTTAGCTGTCTAACACCAGTTTCAACTTAGGGAAAAAACTTGAGGAAATTGTGAGGAAATATTTGAACTCAACAGTTTTTTCGTCTGTTAAAAATAAATTTTCAAAATTGAGTACTCAAAATAGGCTAAACTGCATGTAGAAGCTGGCAGGAACTTAGTAACACTCCGCAAAAAATTTGAATCTACTATTTAACAATACAAAACTCATCTATACGGGTTTTGTCAGAAGATATGAGATGACATTAAGGAGGTAAGTATCATGCAAAAAGAATATATGGAGATTTTAGAAGGATTAATTAATCAATTGACATTATCCGCAATCTTAGAAATGTTAGAGCGAATATGTCACAAAAAAGCCGAAAATCTGAGGACTCATTGGCAAGATGAGACATCAGCAAAGCTTTGGGATAAAGCTGCTAGACAGATAGAACAGATAAATGTTGATGTTTGAGTGATTCGGGACTTACAGAAAATAAATTATCCCAAATTATTTGTACATTATGTAGGGGCGCACAGCTGTGCGCCCCTACAAGAGATTATGGATCAAATAGATAGAAAAAGCTTACACCCTCATTGCATGACTCTGCTATCAATTGGTAGTGCAAAATCACGAGACCATTCATTCCAAGAACCAAAATAATTTCTAGCAGAAATTCCTGTCTGTTCTAGGGCTATTAATGTATTAGCAGCCCTAGAACCTTTAAAGCAGTAAATATATACAATGGACTCAGAGGTAATACCTAAAGACTGACAAATATCTCGGATTTCGGCTGGCGATCGCAACATGGGGATTTCTGATTTACAATTCATCAGACGATGCCATTCTAACCATACTGCGTTAGGGATTCTACCTTTGCGCGGACAAAAATCAGGAGTGTAGGGAGAAGAACTCAGCCCAAGCCATTCATTGCGATCGCGCACATCTAATTTAATAATTGCTGGGTTATCAATTGCTTCCAACATTTCGGCAGTAGTCACCATGATGTCAGCGTTGGGATGTAATCTAAATATGCTACTTTCACGGTTCGGTACTTCATCGGTAGTAGGTAATCCTGCCTTGAGCCATGCTTTATATCCTCCGTGTAAAATAGATACCTGAGTGCAACCCAAATACTTCAGTAAGAAAGCTGCTCGACAAGATTGACCATAACCTCTATTGAGAGCATCTTCATAAACAATTAAATGTTCAGTACCAGATATTCCTACCCTGCTCATAATTTCTGCAAAATACTCTTGCAATTCCTTTAATCCTGCTGGGGAGGAATTCTCTAAAAGATAGGTGAAAAAATCTCTAATATTTATGGATTGAGGAATATGAGAAATAGCATAATCTTCTTGACTTCGCGTATCGACAATGACAGTCTGGGATGACTTTTCTGCTAACAGCGACGTGAGTTCTTGAGGAGAAATGAGGAGTTTTGTATTCACGCTTTCATGCTTCTGTTATTCTACCATTAGGAATTATCGCCCTTGGTAGATTTGCTTTTTGGAATGCAAATCACAGAAGAATGAATGTTAAATGTTACGAGAGAACTTTTGTGGAAGAATTCAGAATTCAGGATTCAGAATTAGGAATATTTTGATACTATAGCAATCCTAAATGAGTCGTGAAAAATATAGATAAGGAAACGAACCGCCAAGAACGCCAAGGACGCAAAGAGAAGAAAGAAAAAAGAGATATATAATTTTCATAAATGATTTAGGACTGCTATACAAGTCTAATAATTAATTTGAATTACACCAATTTGTAGGGTAGCACAGCTGTGCGCCCCTACTCTCGCCAAAGCTCATTAACAATATTCCCATCTATCCCAACTAATTGAATGTGCAAGGGCATTTGACCTGCTGCATGAGTTGAACAACTCAAACAAGGGTCAAAAGCTCTAATTCCTGCCTCAACTCGGTTTAACATTCCTTCAGGAATTTCTGAACCGTGAATAAAATGTCGGGCAATTTGCGCGACTGTGCGATTCATTGCTAGATTATTCTGACCTGTGGCAATTACTAAATTTACTTTCTGAAGTAAGCCGTTTTCATCAACTTGATAATGATGAAATAATGTACCGCGTGGTGCTTCACTTACACCCACTCCTTCTAATTGATTAATGCCAGCATCAGCCCGCAGTCGATTTGATAATAAATCTGGGTCATCCATCATAATTTGTATGCGTTCAATACAAGCCAAAATTTCAATTAAGCGGGCGTAGTGATAGAAAAATGATGAGGTGACAGTGCCTTTACCTCTGTCTCTAAATTCTCTCAATTCTGCATCAGCTAAAGGCGTACCAATATGACTGCAAATATTCAAACGTGCTAGCGGTCCGACTCGATAAATACCACTATCTAAACGACAATAATCGCTTTGATCAGGAGAACCTAAAGGACGATAATAAGGAGATTTTAAATAAGAATCTGGTTGAACTGCTTCACCAATAAACTCTTGATAATTAGTTGCATCGAGTTTATCAGCAATAATATTTCCAGCGCTATCGACAAAACGAATATGTCCGTCGTAGTTTTCCCATAAACCATCAGGAGTGACTAACCCCATAAATAAGGTAGGAAAATTGCCGAAGATTTGCACTTCTTTTTCATAATCTTTGAGTAAGTTTTTAAATTTATCCAGTGCATCTAATATTGTGGCGCGTGCTTCTGGGATACGGTTTTGAATATGGGTTCGTCCTTCTGAGGATAAAGGCTCGCGGACACCACCAGGAATTGCCCATGATGGATGTATTTTTCGCCCTCCCAATTGTTCAATAATTTCTTGTCCAAATTGACGCAAGCGGATTCCACCACGTGCTAATTCTGGTTCGGCTGCAATTAAGCCAAATACGTTGCGTTTTTGGGGATCGCTATCCATTCCTAATAATAAATCTGGGGCGCTGAGGTGGAAGAAACTCAGGGCGTGGGATTGGATAATTTGTCCCAAATTCATCAAACGGCGCAGTTTTTCAGCTGCTTTCGGAATTGTAACAGCGAGAATGCGATCGCCAGCCTTTGCTGATGCTAATAAATGACTCACCGGACAAATACCACAAATTCGTGCCGTAATTCCTGGCATTTCCCACAGCGGACGGCCTTCACAAAACTTTTCAAATCCGCGAAATTCTGTGACATGAAAGCGAGCATTGCTTACTTGTCCTGTATCGTCTAGATAAATACTAATTTTGGCATGTCCTTCAATGCGCGTAACTGGGTCGATGATGATTTTTTTCATAAGTATATTAATTTTTGAATTGAGATTTTAGATTGACCTTCTAAAATCATTCTTTTATTTGTAGATTTTGAAAATTTTAGGTTTTTAATCTTCAATCAAAAATCCAAAATTTAAAATCTAAAATTAAATTTTATATCGGAGCTAAAAATGTGATTGTTCTAAATGTTTTTGCGATTTATTTGCTATTATATGCAGCCGCATCCATTTAAAAGAAGTAATGTTTAATAATAAACCTACAATGACTAAAAAGACCATCAAAGCTATTTGATACCAGAGGATAGGCTGGACAAATAAATCTAAAATCACATGTAGTAAGTTCATGATGCTGTAAACGACCGTTAAGCCAAAATGAATCATTCGATAACGCTTTGAATCGGTAAAAGCAGTGCCAATAATTGCTAGCATTGGTAGCACAAAAAAGCCCAACATCAACCACATAATTCCAGAAATATCATTGATATTTGCAGCTTTTTGAGATTCGAGAACAGATAAGCCGTGAAAAAGCGGCATTAAACCTAGTTGTGTATGAAACAATGTTCCTAATAAAAATACTGTCCAAAGAGCAATGATTCTTTGCTGATAATTAACTGCCATAATCATAATTTGGGGATGAGGGAGTGTGGGGAGTGTGGGGAGTGTGGGGAGATGGGGAGATGGGGAGATGGGGAGATGGGGAGATGGGGGAAAGAGAATTAATGCTTCCCCATCCTCCCACACTCCTAACTCCTAACTCCTAACTCCGCAGTGCCAATCCCCAGTCCCTTTTACCTTAGATAAGGAATTTGAGTAACTTGTGAAGTTAACCAAACTTGATAAATTCGCGTCCTTCGAGCAGTGGTTTTTCTCCTTTTAATAGTGGCTCTAATACTGCTTTAATGCGAGTAGCTGAAGGTGGACACCCTGGTAAATAAATATCAACTGGTACTACTGTATGTACTGGTATGACTTTATCTAATAAGGTTGGGACAATACCAGGTTCATTGGGAATTGTGCCGTTAATATCTACTGCTTCGATGTAACAACGTTGAAGAACAGGTTCAGCACTACCTAAAGGATTGCGTAAAGCGGTAACATTACCAGTAACGGCACAATCACCGAAAGAGACAAGAATTTGCGATCGCTCTCTCACAATCTGAATCATTTCTAGGTGTTCATCATTGGCAACTGCACCCTCAACTAACACCACATCCACTCCTTGGGGATATTCTTTAACATCAGCAAAAGGACTAAAAACTAAATCCACTTGTTGTGCTAAATTAATCAGCCATTCATCTAAATCGAGAAAAGACATGTGGCAGCCAGAACAGCCACCTAGCCAAACCGTCGCTAATTTTAAACGAGCCATTTTCTTGATGAAATTTTGATTTTAACATCAGGATTTTAATGCAACTTCTTGCCATTCCTGGACAACATATTTGGGAATTGAAAGATTGATGAACTGTTGTTTACCTACAGGTATACCAATCAATAATTCTTTAGTTGGTAATTGAGGGAAAATCGCTTTGAAGTCATACTGACCGATGGTTGGCGCTGGTGCTTCATCTACAAAAATATCGGGAGCAGTCAATACTTTACCTGTATCAGTGGTAATTTTTAATGGTAAGGGATGGGAAAGTTCCTGAGAACCGGGAAATCCCACCAAGCGGAGATTAATGGAAGATGTTTTATTGTTATTAGAATCAACCCGCTTAAACAGAACAACCTGCCAATAATTTCCCAGTTGATCATTCAATCTTTGTTGTGAGCGATAAATTATTTCTCCTGGTGATTCTTCTAATTGAATAACAGCAGCAATCACCTGTTGAGATGTGAAGCTTGCTAAACCCAGGTATATATATATTGTTAATATTCCCAGCAAAAAAAGCCACCAAAAGATTTTTAAGATACGGCGTGACATTAGGTTACCTCGTTGTGCTAATTTACGATCGCCAGCTAAACCAACCATTGCTGTTTCTCCCTTGCTGTAACCAAAAAATCAAGTTTGGCGCGATTGTGTTTCATTTCACCAACGCTCGATCCTTTGTCAAAAAGCGCACCTGTTGGGCAAGCATTAACGCATTTACCGCAGGAAGTACAAGTTTGCGAAGTTCCCCAAGGTTGATTTAAATCGGTAATGACGTGAGAATTTGTCCCCCTACCCGCCATGTCCCAAGTGTGCGCTCCTTCGATTTCGTCACAAACACGCACACAACGAGTGCAAAGAACACAACGGTTGTGGTCAACCCCAAAGCGATCGTGAGAAACATCAACTTTGCGATCGGGGAAATGGTAATCTAATCGCACATGATCCATGCCCATTTCAACTGCCAAATCTTGCAATTCACAATTACCATTAGCCACGCACACAGAGCAAATATGATTGCCTTCAGCAAATAGCATTTCTACAATTGTGCGACGATATTTTTGTAGGCGATCGCTATTTGTTTGCACTTCCATACCCTCAGCAACTTTCGTCACACAAGCAGGTTGCAATTTATGACTCCCAGCAATTTCCACCAAACAAAGCCGACAAGCCCCAACATCTCCAACTCCTTCCAAATGACACAAAGTCGGAATGTGAATCCCTGCATCTTGCGCCGCTTGGAGAATAGTTTCCTCCTCACGACCGCTAATTAATTGCTCATTAATTGTTAAAGTTTTTACAACCATTTATTATTTACTCCTGGTAACGCTTATGTACTTTAAAATTGCAAATTTTTTCTAATTAGTGGTCTTTTGTAAATACAAAAGACAAATGATATGATGTCCGCCAAATGCCCCATAAGAAACAGTTTGTAGTAAGGACTTTAGTCCTCTCTGCGAGACGCTACGCGTAGCTTGCTTCCCCGGAGGGGTACACTACGAGCAAACATTTTTATTCAGTTTGATTAACCGGACATGATATGACCAATGACTAATGACTAATCAAAGCCAAATATTCATCTCGGAAATAACGCAAAGTACTAAATACTGGATTGGGTGCAGACTGACCAAGACCGCACAAGCTGGTATTTTTCACCATTTCGCATAGTTCTTCTAGCAGTTCCAAGTCAGCTAACGATGCCTTACCCTCACTAATCTTGGATAACAATTTATATAACTGCACCGTTCCTACCCGACAGGGAATGCATTTACCGCAAGATTCATCCATGCAAAATTCCATGAAAAAGCGGGCGACATCCACCATATTGGTAGTTTCATCCATGACAATCATCCCACCGGAACCCATCATCGAACCAAGTTGAGTCAGTGACTCATAATCCACTATGCTCTCAAAAGCTGATGCCGGAATACATCCTCCGGAAGGGCCACCAGTTTGCACAGCTTTGACCACACCACCATCTGGTACACCACCGCCCATTGCTTCCACAATTTGCTTTAGTGAAGTTCCCATTGGTACTTCGATTAAACCAGTGTTACGGATTTTGCCCGCCAACGCAAAAACCTTAGTACCTTTGCTTTTTTGGGTGCCAATACTTGCAAACCATTCAGCACCTTTACGGATAATCGGTGCAACATTGGCGTAGGTTTCAACGTTATTAATTAAAGTAGGGTGACCCCATAAACCAGATTCAGCCGGGTAGGGTGGACGGGAATGAGGAGTACCGCGTTTCCCTTCAATAGAAGCCATTAGGGCAGTTTCTTCACCGCAGACATAAGCGCCTGCACCAATACGAATATCAATTTTAAAATCAAAGCGAGAATCGAAAATTTGAGTACCCAAAATTCCCAGGCGTTGGGCTTGGCGAATTGCAGTTTGCAGACGATCGATCGCAACGGGATATTCTGCCCGAATGTAGATGTAGCCTTGATTTGCGCCTACAGCATAGGCAGCGATCGCCATTCCTTCCAAAACACGATGGGGATCGCTTTCTAGAACACTGCGATCCATAAAAGCACCGGGATCTCCTTCGTCGGCGTTGCAGATGACAAATTTGCGTTCTCCTTGGGCTTTGGCCACAGTTGCCCATTTCAAACCTGTGGGATAACCAGCGCCGCCACGCCCTCGTAAACCACTGCGGGTAATGGTATCGACTACTTCGTTGGCTGTCATCTCCCGCAAGACATGATAAAGTGCTTGATAACCTTGGGCGGCAATATAAGATTGAATGCGTTCTGGATTGACTTTGCCACTGTTTTCTAAAACAATCGGCGTCTGATGTGTAAAAAATGGATGCGTTAAATCCCCCTGTTTGACTGTTGTCTCTCCTCCATTAACAGCGGCGATAATTGAGGGTGCATCATCAGGTGTAACTTTTTCATACAATTTGCTATGTGGAGATTGCTTACCCTTTTGCCCACTCTCTACTTCTACTAATGGCCCTTGACAGCACAAACGCATACAGCCAACACCACGAACTTCCAGTGTTTCTGCTAAATCTGCTGCCGTTACAGCTTCTTCTAAACGCTGTTTGACGGCTTGTGAATTTGCAGACAAACAACCAGCTGCAACACAACAGCGAATTTGCACAGGTTTCTCTAAAGCAAGTTCTTTTTGGGCAATTTCAATTAACTCAGGTAGATCCATCTTGCAACCATCCTTTGATGCGTTCGCCAACTAATTCAGCAGTTTGATTGCCTATAACCGTGCCATCAAATACTACAGCAGGCGCAATTTTACAGACATTTAAACAATTTGTTGTTAGAAGTAAAATTTGATTATTTGCCGTGGTTTCACCAGGATTTATCTCGAAAAATTTTTCTAAATGTGTCAGGATAGTTGGAGCGCCTTTTGCATAACAAACTATACTTATGCATAGCTGTATGGTATGTAGATCGTTAGGACTAATTTCAATTAACTCAGGTAGATCCATTTTGTAACCATCCTTTGATGCGTTCAACAACTGATTCAGCAGTTTGATGCCCTAAAACCGTGTTATCAAATACCACCGCAGGTGCAATTCCACAGGCACCCAAACACCTTGCTGTTAATAGTGAAATTTGATTATCTGCCATAGTTTCACCAGGATGTATGTGGATAGATTTTTCCACATTTGCCAAGATTACCTCAGCGCCTTTGACGTAACAAGCTGTACCCGTACATATCACACAGGTATGTACGCCACTAGGTGCAAGGGAAAACAAATGGTAGAAAGTGGCAACACCATAAACTCGACTAGGTGGCAGTTTGAGATTGTGAGCAACGTAAATTAATACATCATTTTCTAAATAACCAAAAAGTTCCTGCGCTTTATGCAATATCTCAATGAGTGCATCCTGTTGATACTGGTAGCGTTTGATAGTTGCATCTAGCATTTTGAAGCGCTTATCTTTTGCTGTGTTCTTAGTTTTACTAGCAGTTGCTGAATTCATCTTTTGAGCCTTTTTTAGAACTTCAGAATGTTCTGCCTTTCAGATTTAAGATGATAGGAGAAGAATTTGAGAAACTTGTGAGGAGTTTTGAATTATAAGTAATACCAATTTGAAACCTGACTTAATCTAAGTTAGCTCCTCACAAGTTCCTCAGATTTTTGACTTAATCTGAACATGTAGCCGAAAAACAGGGTTTAACAGTGAGGCAGAAAAGATTCTCTTCTGCTTCCTACCTCTTGCCACTTGGTACAACGGAGGGAACCAAAGCAACGCGGTGGTTCCTCTGCTTTTCTTGTTGAGGTGTGATGACCATGCAAAAACGACTTGGCATTTTGACCAGTGGTGGTGACTGTCCTGGACTCAATGCTGTAATTCGGGCAGTTGTTAGTCATGCCACTCTTACCTATAACTGGCAAGTACTGGGTATTCCTTATGCGACCAGAGGGCTTTTAGAGAGAAAGGCAATTCCTCTGAGCATACATGGTCTAGACCTACGTGGTATTGACCCCTTGCTGAATATGGGAGGTACAATTCTTGGTAGCATCAACAAGGGGGATACTTTGGCTCATGTTGAAGAGATTGTTGCTGGTTACCATGCTTTAGAACTAGATGCCTTGATTGCTATTGGTGGAGATGGGAGTTTAGCAATTCTCAGCCAACTGCAAAAGCAAGGAAACTGGAACTTTGTCGCCATTCCGAAAACAATTGATAATGATGTTGGCAAAACAGAAAGAGTAGTTGGGTTTGATACTGCTGTTAATACAATTGTTGATGCCTTAAATCGTTTGACATTTACAGCAGCCAGTCACGATCGCGTGATGATTGTGGAAGTTATGGGACGCACAGCAGGACATTTAGCGCTACAGTCTGGCATTGCAGGCGGCGCAGATGTGATTTTGATTCCCGAAATTCCCTACAAAATCAAAGGTGTGTGCGAACATTTAGCAGAATTACGCGATCGCTGGGGACGCAGATTTGCAATTGTCGTTGTGGCAGAAGGCATTCAAATAGCAGGCGATTCATCCAGCCAGCCATCCAGCCAAAAGCCATCCTGTGGTATGGGTCAATATATTGCCGATGAGCTTCGCTGTTGCACTAACAATCAAATTGACATTCGGGTTTCTGTTTTAGGACACATCCAACGAGGTGGGATTCCCTCAGCTTTAGACCGTTTAATTGCAACCGCTTTTGGTAAAGCCGCCGTAGATTTATTAGCTGATGGGCAATCTGCACAAATGATAGCTTGGCAAAATGGACAAGTTGTAGCAGTTCCTTTAGAAACAGTCTTAGCTTGTAGTCCATGTCTTGTAGATTCCAATAATTTCTTAGTCCAAACAGCGTGTGCATTAAGTATTTATGTTGGGGAGGTTTCGACCAGTCGTGCATCGGCGGAGATTTTATAGGGGAATAATTGAGAAAATTAATTTTCAATCTTCACAAGATCCTCAAATACTTTCGATAAGCTGAAATTAGAGTTCAAGTGTCGATAGTTAGGCTAAAGCTGCCTAGTTAAGATTGAGGGGTTTTGTTATGGATACTCTTGTTAAATATGACATTGAAGTTATCAAAGATGAAGCGCGTGAACTGGTGAAAAAAGGAGTAATTCGTCGCAACGAGCCAATTTATGCTTTGTGCAAATATATTCCTGGTCGTGATTGGGTTTGTGTGGAACTTGAGCTAGAAAAAAATGAATTTTTGCTGCGGGATAAAATTATAGATCTCTTAGGTCGTGAAGATTGGGACGAAGACTAATTAAATTGCGATCGCTTCAGTATATAAGAATCCAATTTGATTGGGTAAAAAAATTCCCTAATATTCTACAATATCGATACTCCAGCGATTGCCTTAATTCACTAGCGAGGATCAGAAAATATTTCAGTATTTCAACTGATTTCATCATTAGATATCAAAGTTACAAATTGTAGGGTATTCAAGCGTCATTAGTAGCGAAATGACCACCTTATTTTTTACCCTTGGTTGACTTAATTTATGAAAGTTACATTGATGAAAAAACCGCACATACTCATTGGCATTCTCGTAGTGACTAATTATGTATTATTCACTATGGTTCTTAAATATTTGGATGATATTAGTTCGTTATTTGGTAGTTGATATAGGACTAAAATCAAATACAGCAGATTGCAAGTTGGTGAGGTACAGATAATCGTAGGGGCACAATATATTGTGCCCCTAAGAGTGTACTTATTTGATAGCTTCTATTCAATCATCCTAATGTGTAAATATAAGCTTGTCTTAACCGCCGTACCATTTCTCGACGCACCTCATTTTGAACGCGGTTACCACGCCGCCAGTGTTCTAATTGAATATTATCAACGTAGAATCTCACAGAAAATTGCATAGCAGCGCCTTGGATATCAGTTAGCTGAACTTGTGGTTCTTTCCACGCAGTATTAGACTCTTTAAAATTATCGTGCAACCATTCAACAAATTTTAAAGAATAGTCATCTAATCTAGTTTCATCTACTCCCGGATTAGAAATTTTCTGAAATATTTTATTCAGTTTAATTTTTAAAAGTTCAATCTTTTGTTCCCATTCATCTGGTAAAATATTTTGGTCTTCAAGTACTAAATCGGGGTCTTTTAACCAAGTTTGATACCATTCACGAATCAAACTAATCAAAGTTGGTTTTCCAGTTTGTTGTTGTTCTTCTAAGCGCGATCGCAGTCGTTTACCTTTACGTTCGGTAATAACTACCAGCCCGACAATATTCAAGATTTCTAAATAGTTTTTTTGGATAATTCTCAGTTCTTCTGGATTCAATCCTCCTTTTTCTAGCTGTTTGATTTCAATCACCAAATATTCAAATGCCTGCTCAAGTTTTTGCAGTTGGTTGTTGACATCTTTTTCAACTAATAAACGCAACCGTCCTGCTTCTTTCTTCGACAGTTTATTACCTTCTGCTTCTCTTAATGCAGCAAAACTATCTAAGCATTGAAGCTTTTCATCGATATTACCTAAAGTATCTGGATGTCCGATGATAATTTCTTGTAAAATATTTGTTGCTACTACTGCATCGGCATCAACTCTCACTGACACTTGA
Source organism: Nostoc sp. CreGUA01 (assembly GCA_034531095.2). Classification (GTDB taxonomy): domain Bacteria; phylum Cyanobacteriota; class Cyanobacteriia; order Cyanobacteriales; family Nostocaceae; genus Nostoc. The sequence continues at coordinate 44,476 of JAVRBV020000107.1, forward strand.
ATTGTATAAGCGTAGTGAGTTGTAGGACGACTTAGATTGACTATATTTTGACCACCCAAGGATGTGTTCGGTATATAAACCTCGCAATGCTCGTTAATCAAATATAGTTTGGTTACTCGGATACCAATTTGTTTGATAATTGCAACTGAGCCATCTGGCATGGAGATGACATCGCCAAATTTAAAGGGTGTATCAACTAACAATACCAAGCCGCTGAAAAAATCGCTTAAAATATCTTTGATTGCTAATCCCAAAACTACGGTGATGCTACCTATTGCTAAACCAATTCCGCTTAAGTCAACTCCAAGGGTGCTGAAAAACAGAGAGATTCCGATTAAGTATGTGATGACTGGGATAAAGTTTTGCAGTAGTGGAATTAATACATCATCCCACACAGCTTCAGTTTTGCGGGCGTAGTCTTTCAAGTAGGAAACTGCTGCTTCTGTAAATAGCATACTTACCAAGTAAGTGAAAGCAGCAATTAACAAAGCTGTGAGTCCTCGGTCAATCCAATCTATGATTCCTCCTGAACCTAATTGAAACAGTGAAATCTTCAGACTTGCAAACAGAAAAATTGCGATCGCCGGAATTTGTGAAATCGCAAGAATTAACAGGGCTGTATCTTTTTCTGTGCGCCTGAAAAACGATCGCAGTATATAAAAGAGTAATATGTAGATGACAAAGAAAACAATTACAGATGCGCCAAATGTATATAAAAAAGCACTGATTTGTGCCCCTGTGGGAAAAGTCGGCGGTGCTGCTGCTGGCACTTTTGATGTCGATTCTGCCGCTTGGGCAATGAGCGTATAAATCATTTGGTATTCACCTCCAATCTGATAATTTAAAATTTTGGTCTGTTCTAATTAGTACTGGGATTTGAGATTGCAGGAAAAATCCAAAATTGAATGACTCCGGAATTTTTTGCACTCAAAAAACAGCAGTCAATTAACCTTCTGTACTTTCAACACGACCGGGTATGACAATTCCTTCTTGCAGTAGAACATCTGTAAAAATTTTGCGAAGAATGCGCTGGATTTGCAGATGTTTTCCTGGTTTTACTTTCGTCAATGTCCGCAGCAACAAGTTAGACTCACCAAGACTTTCCACCCCATCCACCTGTGTACCTTCCAGTACATCTGGGTAATCTGCTTTTAATTGCTGTCCTACTTCCTCAATAATTTTGTAGACATGAGTTAAGTTGGATTCATAAGGAACGCCAACTTCTACTACTGCAAAAATGTATTGTTTGGAATAATTAGTAATTGAGCCAATATTCCCATTTTGAATAATCTGCAATTGACCATTGGGATGTCTGATGCGGGTAGTTCTCAGTTCAATTGCCTCGACAGTACCTTCCACAAGTTTATCTTCAGATTTTCCAGCCTCAATATAATCACCCACTAAGTAGTAGTTTTCAAACAAAATAAAGAAGCCGCAGACAATATCATTAATCAGTGTTTGTGCGCCTAAACCCACAGCTATACCGACAATACCCGCGCCTGCAAGTATGGGAGTTGGGTCGATGTCTAGGATATAAAGAACGGAAACGACCGCCCCAAAGTAAACTAAGTATTGTAAGAAACTACGAAACAGAGGAACGAGAGTCAGGCGTCTACTTTTTTGAATCTCAGTCAGATTTTTGTTTTTGAACAACACATCTTCAATAAGTAAGTAGACGACCTCAAACAACACGCGACTAATAAAGATGATGGCAATGATTTTGATAATTCGCTGGCCAAAATCTGCGACATTGGCGATTAATTGCACTTGCTGAACTACCAATGTCGCCATGCAGACATAAATGACAAATTCTAGACACCGCTTTAAAAAGGGTATCAGGTGTCGGAGGCGATCGTAGAATCTCAGCAGGTTCTCAGGGCTAGAGTATCTGATGCTCAGAGCATCTAGGCTATCAACTACCGCTGTCACTGCTTTGAGTATTAGTAACCCGACGGCAATAATCAGATAAATCCGCAGCGCGATGTAGAGATATTGCGAAATTACTGGTGGTAATTTCAAAAATTCTGCACACAATATCGCAGCCCACAGCCAAATCCCGCCACTGACTCTTTGATTGAGGGCGTTGAAGAAACTATCAATACTTTCATCGTCAGCAGTGCTTCTTTCTAAATTCTTGGCACGAATCTTAGCTATCTTCAGCCAATATTTGAGAAATTTCAGGGCGATCGCCACTACAATTAATGTACCAATACTTTGAGCTATGCCAATTCCTAAAGTTATCCAAAATCCTGATGGAATACGGCGAATTAGCATTAGTGTGTATTGCTGGAGGTTTTCACCACGATAGAGTAAATAACCATTCGCACCAACAACCACCATAGACAAAAGCAAACAACCAAGTAACAGTAAACCTGTGATGTTGCGTCGCAGGGTTTTAGTATTCTTATCGTCACTCCTAAGTATAGAGGACTTAATAAACAACTTGAATGCCTTGCTTACAAGCCAGTTTATGATTAAGAAAACAAAAATTACAAGGCTGACTTCAGCCGCAATAATTAATATGTTCATTTTTGGGCATAAAATTGAAATAATTTTTGACAACATCAAAATCGATAGATGTTAATTATTTCACATCAGCATAATTTGTCAACCTTTTAATATTTGTAATTGAGATTTTACTATTTTTCTGTATGTATATAAAGTCGCTATGCCCATACATAAATTAAATATTCGATGTCCAAAATTCCAAGTTACCTGTAGTAATGTTTTTCTGAAAAAAGCAAAACATAAGACTGGATATTTTATTAGTAATTATTTTTAATGTATTGAGAGTATTTTTTAATGAAAGGAGAACTTAAGTAAAGAGAAAATTGTTGTTTAATTCCCCCAACGATGTCCTTTTATCTACAAAAATTACCTACATTTTGTATTCTAAATTTATGGATAAAAAACTTTTTTAGGTATATAAAATCACATAAATTCAATTGCTTATTTAGTAACTGCTGTTATAATTAGCTTAATTGAGGTATAATAGCTGTATCACATCAAAATATATATTGTCAATACTTGCTTTGTAGGTTTTTGAAAAAATATACTACTACTAACTCCAGAACATAGCCGAACATTGACTACACTTTGGGTTGTTGGAGTTGCCTAGATATTAATGAAGGTGGAATGCGACCTACACATCCAGAAAATGAACATCGATCAAGTGCTACAAATTCTATTAGTCAGCCAAAAAAAACCTTTGACACCTTTGCAAGAGTTAGTATTGCGCTCGTGTTGGCAAGGAAAAACTTACAACTACATGGCTGCTGAAGCCCATTATGGGGCGCAGAGCATCAGAGAAGTGGCTTCTGGGTTGTGGCATGTACTGAGTGAAATTTTTGGAGAACCGATTAGTAAAGCCAACTTCCGCCACACCTTAGAGGTACGCCCTCTCAGCAAAGCATACCAACAACTGATCGAGAAACAGACCAGCAACACAGCTCCTAACTTAGAATTTCCCAGTGGCCCGGTAATGCTAGCGTCCCGCTTTTATATTCCTCGCTCCCCGATTGAAGAACTCGCCTACAGAGAAATTATTGAACCAGGATGTGTTATTCGCATCAAAGGTTCTAGCAAAATGGGGAAAAGCTCTCTGATGTTACGCATTATTGATTATGCTGCATCCGTTGGCTATGGCAGCGTGAGTTTGGACTTTCAGCAAGCAGACTCAACAGTATTTGGCAACCTCGATAAATTTTTACGCTGGTTTTGTGCCAACATCAGTAGTAAATTAGAGCTAGAATCCAAGCTCAATGATTATTGGGATGAAGATATCGGTAGCAAAGTTAGTTGTAGTAACTATTTTCAAAGATATTTGCTAGAAAATATCAAATTTCCCTTAGTTTTGGCATTAAACGAAGTGAATCGGGTATTTGAGTATCCGGCAATTGCTCAAGAATTTTTGCCTTTGTTGCGTTCTTGGCACGAGCAAGCCAAACAAACAGAAATTTGGCAAAAACTCCGGCTGCTTGTAGCTTATTCCACAGAAATTTATATTCCTTTAAAGCTCAACCAATCCCCGTTTAATATCGGGTTACCCTTAAAGTTGCCCCCATTGACAATACAGCAGGTGCAGGATTTAGCACAGCGTCATGGGCTAGATTGGAGAGATGGTAAAGAAGCCAAGCAACTGATGTCAATGGTAGGGGGACATCCCTATTTAGTACGTCTGGCTTTGTATCACGTTTCTCAGGGAAAAGTGACCTTAAAGCAGGTATTACAACAAGCAGCCACTGAGTCAGGAATTTATAATGACCATTTACGACGGCTGTTAACTGCACTTCAGGAGGAGCCAGAATTGGGTGCTGCGGTTAAAAAGTTAATTGCTGCCCAAGATTGTATAAAATTAGAATCTATGCTTGCTTATAAATTAGAAAGTATTGGGCTGATAAAACTTGAGTGCGATCGCGCCAATTTTTCATGTGAATTGTATCGTTTATATTGTGAATCAGCAAACTTGGGTAGTTAAAAGCATAATTTATTTTTTGGAAATCCCTAAGAAGAAAAATTTCTTCAGTTTGCAAATACACCTTCCAAGAAAGATACTATTTCAGCCCAAGCAGAGGTAGTTGCAGCAGAATCGTAGCGATAACCGTCATCGCGCATGAAGGTATGTTCTGCTTCATACAAGAGAACTTTATGGAGTACATTAGCATTTTCTAGAGCTTTAATTATGGTTTGTCGATCGCAGTCTGGAATATGAGGGTCGAGTGTACCGAACACCATTAGCATCTGGGCTTTGATTTCATTAACTCGATGGATTGTATCGGCCACACCTTGCCCCAGTTTGCCACTGGGAATGCCAGTCGGATAGCAACAGACACAAGCCTTAATTTCGCTGTTAAATGCTGCACGAAAAGCTAAGTGTCCTCCGATGCAAAAGCCGAGAGTGCCTATCTTGCCAGGAGAAACTGCACTTTCTGTCTTGAGGAATTCGATTACAGCATGGCAATCTCGATCGTAATGTGCGATCGCTGTTCGACGAGCGTTATCATTACCACGCATCCGACCGAGATCGTTTGGTTCAATAACTTGCCCAATTAACTCAAGGCGATGAAAAATTTCAGGTGCTGCTACTACATAGCCATATCCTGCCAAGTAGTTAGCTAAACGAATTATCGGCTCCCCTAACTGATAAATATCACTGTAAAATACAATACCTGGGTAAAGTCCTGCTGTTTTAGGAGACGCTACATAGACGCGCATCAAACTGTCATCTACTCTTAACTCAACATTCCGTTTAGTGATTTGCACTGTTTTATCTCCGTTTGATGTCCGCTTTTATTAGCTTCTGTACAAGTGAATTAACAGTGACAGCAGCTGACTGCCAGAAAAAGGACGTATCCTTTTATTATTTCGCTTTTTAATGGAACGCGGGAGTTATCCAAGAACAATTTTTAATCTCGTCTTAGAGGGTGTCATCAAAAAAGGCTTGTACAAAGTATGACAAGGGATAAATCAAGAAGTAGCAATCAATTTAATGAAGCGATCGCCTATTTTTTATTAGTCTATAAAATAGAGTAGAGTGAGCAATGCTTACCTAATTATGTAATATCAAAAAGTAACAAAAATGGATTTTTATACTGTTGTACTCAGACAAAGTTCTAGCTATTGGGTTGCTTTATGTTTAGAAAATGGTATTGTCGGGCAGGGGGATACTCAAGAAGATGCAATTAATAAGCTGAAAGCAGCAATTGAATCATTTGAAATTGTTTATGAGTCTGAAACTAATATTTATAAATCTCCTATTTCAATAGAGCAATTACATGAATTTTTATTTGTTGAAGAGAAAGAACAAGATGCACAGATATATGAATTAAGGAAGGTTTATGCCTAAAAATATACCTTCCCTGAAACCAAAAGAATTAATTAAGCTTTTAGAACAAGCAGGTTGTACATTTCATAGAGAAGGAAAAGGTGACCATAGATTATATACTCGTGAAGTTGAAGGTCAACGAAGAGTTGTTCCTATAGATATGGGTGCAAAAGAAATGTCTCCTGCTTATGTTTTGCGAATTTTTAGGCAATTTGGCTTTACTGATAAAGAAATTGAAAGTCTTTTAAGTTAACTGAGTTCTGGATAAGCTGAAATCTTGATTCTCTGGTTAGTTTTGACAGCCTGAAAACCTTGCAAATAATATTCCTTTCCCAGTCCCAGTCCCTATTTTCAAGCTACGCTATAAAATCATACCCACCCGCCTATTTCCGCATCAGTCAAAGGCTTCTCTAATTTGGTATATTCTGTTTGAGCAGCCCGCAATACGTGTTTCATCTGCACGGGTTCGCCAGCATCAGCAGCTAGAAAAGCTGCATTTAAGGCTATATTACGGATATTACCGCCAGCTACATTTAGCCGCGCCAGTTGCATAGCATCCAAGTCTGCGGTTGGTGTGTTGGCTGGAAAGACGCGTCGCCAAATTTCGGCTCGTTGTGCTGTGTCGGGGAAGGGGAATTGCACCACGAAACGAATGCGTCGCAGGAAGGCTATATCAATTGCACTCTTGAGGTTAGTAGTAAGAACTGCTAAGCCTGGGTAGCTTTCCATGCGTTGCAATAAGTAGCTGACCTCGATGTTAGCATAGCGATCGCGTGCATCTTTGACTTCAGAGCGTTTACCAAACAAAGCATCGGCTTCATCAAATAACAAAATCACTCCACCTTGTTCGGCGCTATCAAATACCCGCCGCAGATTCTTTTCTGTCTCGCCAATATACTTACTGACTACTGATGACAAGTCAATACGATACAGATCCAAACGCAATCTATGTGCCAGTACTTCTGCCCCCAAGGTTTTACCTGTACCGCTTCCACCTGCAAATAAGGCGCTGATTCCCAATCCCCGACCACCTTTGCCAGCAAATCCCCAATTGTTATATACAGTACTCCGCTGCCGCACGTGTGCCGCAATTTCACGGAGAATTTGTTTTTGTGGTTCTGGTAATATCAAGTCGTCCCAATCACCAGATGGCTCAATTCGTTGGGCGAGTTCATCTAAGCGCGGACGTGCTTGCACGCGACAAGCATCCCATAAAATCTCACCGATATCGTTTTCTGGTGTTTGTGCTAGTTGTCCTGCGGCTTCTGCACATGCAGCGCGAATCGTTGGGGCACTCAAGTTAAACTGATCTACCAAGGCTTTGACTTGCCCGTTCATTTGTGGTGCAATGCCGGCTAGTGCATCTTGCCAAACTACACCTTGTTCTTTGATTGTTGGTTGATTTACGTCAAAACTAACTACCAAGCGTTGCGGTAGACGCATTCTTTCCCGGCTGGTGATGATTAAAAAGCCGTTGGCGCGTTCGATGAAATGAGCGATCGCATTCAGCCGCGCTGTATCATTACTATCGAGTTCGTTGCAATCTAAAAGTAAAGCACACCTACTTAAAATCGTCTCACGAGTCCACAACCGAATCAGATTATCCAACTCGCTTGGTGCTTGGGGAATGACTTGTGCTGGCATTACCCACAAACTCAAACCTTGAATTTGACAAGTTCTGCTGGCAATGGCGCGTTTACTAGTGGTTTCTATACCACACAACTGCACTATTGGCAAGTTATTTATCTTCTGAGCTTGGGACCACACGGCTGCGATTCGTTCTGCTAGCTGTTGGTGGGATGGTACTAAATCGCTAACTTCTTGTAATGGTTCAATGATGCCAGCCAAGCGTTCGTCAAGGTATTGGATACCTGTGAGATAATGCAGAATTCGCTCGTCAATTCTCAGGGGACTGAGGGTTAGGGCGTGAGCGTCACCAATTTGAATTAATCGCCAATGACGTAAGGGAGCATTGGGGGCGATCGCATCCCAGTGGACATGAGGTAAAGTTGCTAAAGCTAAACTTAATGTTGGATAAGCTCGCTGTGCATCGCCGTGAACCTTAGCACATAATTTGCCAAAATCTCCATTCAATTCCATACCTGCACACAACAACAGCAAATCACGTTCAAAGGATGAAAGCCTAAACATTTTGCAGACTCTAGCCAATGCCGATGGTGCAGGCATAGCAGCAGCGGCTTCTTGGAGGGCTTGCTGTAAATTTTCGTGGTTTTTATCCTCAAGTTGATTTGGCGAACCGGCAGTGTGATTTTCTAAAATTCCCCGGACTACGGCCAGGGCTGCTGATAGGTAGCGGTAGTTTGCTCGATCCCAATCGATAGTTGTAGCATTCATGAAATTGTCACCTGTGGCGAATCATATTCTCCAGTCTGATTTTTGTGCAATGGACTTTGGGCACCATCTACGCACACCCGCACAATATAAGTTCCTGGCTTGACATTTTTCACAGGAATAGTAATTGCATCAGTATCTTCAGTACGTGGTGCAACTAAGAATGAGTAAGCTACCAGACTTTGGGCTGACACATCACTGAGCAGTAAAACTACCCGCTGTGCTTTGCCGATTTTGGGATGGAATTTAACGGTAATTTCTGCTGAACGTAAATTCTCGCCTTTATTTTCCACTCCACCAACCAATACGGTAATTGTTGGATGTAAAACAAAAGCTGCAACATTTGATTCAACTATATGCTCTGTTTGTCCTGTGTTACCCATTGTCAAATGCACCACTTGGATACTCTGGACACTTGGGTACAAATCTGCTGGGACTAGCAAACTAATTTGTGTTTCTTTAACATCTTGAGGTACAAGCAATGTCTCGGTGTTACTCAACCGGATTCTGGTAATATCACCCCGTAACCGCTTTCCACGAATCATTAATGTTGTGCCGGCAACAATCATTTGTTGATGTTCGGTTTTTTCCAGAGGTATTACTTGCTCAATATTCGGTTGAGACAAGGGCATCATGTAAAAGCCTTCAGGATGATCGGATTTACTACTCTCAATCAATACCATTGATGCCAAATAGGTAGCTGAAGGTCGATAGTGGGTTTGTAAAGCTGACCATAATTTAGAAGTTTCTTCCATATTAAAAAACTCTGGAGTCAGTTTGATTTGCCCAATTTGTTCAGCTAAATCCGATACAGACACCCCAGCCACAGCTTGGGAAAAAGCACTGGAAGTATTGGTTGTAGATGCATTTACGAGAGTGTTTTCAATAATCTCCGTTGTAATACATGGCGTTTTATGTAATAAATGCATTGCGTAGCCGAGTAAAAGCTCTGTCTGAAAATCCTTGGCTCCGTAGGCTGTTAATAAATAATGGAGATCGAGAGCTAGTGGTGGAGTCGTAGAGGGCAAGTTTCCATTCAGGCGTGAGTGCCTGCTGCGAAATTCCTGAGATACCCAATCGACATTGCGATTCTGCGTTACTTGATAAAGAAAGAGGTTGAGTTGAGCGCGTTCGTCAGCTTCAACTGAAATGCGATCCGGCGGTAGGGCAGTTACAATTACATCACCAACACTAGCAGCGATCGGATCGCTGACTAAACCGTTTTCCAGCAAAACTTTGAGTACTGCTGTCACGGCGGCTATAGAGAGTACGTTACTCATCCTCGTTCCTCATGGCAATAGCACATATTAATCATGTACGCCACAGCACATTGACAGAACATATTTTGCAAAACTTTAAATATTCTGTAGGGCAAAATATCTGCATGGCATACAAAAACTACTGGGTACTGGGTACAAGAAACGCTTTCTTGCTTGATATTAGCCTAATTTTAAATACTCAAGTTTCATATCTAATTTTTAATTCCCAATTTCCAGTTTCTCAGTCAGTATTTATCAGGAACCAATTTCAACCATCATAGGTCTTAATTTTAAGCATTTTATCAAATTATGAGCATTACTTTAAGTTGCTAATATGCTAAGCTGAGTATAACTAGACAATCATGAGTAATATAAATTACTAAGAATTTACATAATAAACATCAAACAAGCAAAAAATTTGTAATATTGTAAGAAATAAGGAGCCGAGCCGAAAGACTTTACTCCCAACTTCTGAATTATTACGTAACACTAGTACTATCTCTGGCTAAACTTAACACTTTAAAATAACTAGGATGGGTTCCCCCAGATGAAATCCCCACCTTCTTCAAATTCTTGGAATGGCCGCTTCGTCGGTGATAACCAGCGGTATCGTTTAGACCGACGGTTAGGCGGAGGTGGCATGGGAGAAGTCTTCCTGGCAATGGACACCCGTGTAGGACAGCAGGTAGCGTTAAAGTTGCTCAAAGATACCCTGGTGGCTTCCCAAGAAATGAGAAAGCGTTTTGAGCGTGAAGTAGCTGTCTGTGCTGCCCTGCAAAGCGACCACATCGTGAAAATTAGTGATTGTGGAGTCACTGAAGAAGGCTTTCCATTTTACGTGATGGAATATTTACGGGGACAAACCCTCAGACAATTATTGCTGCGGGAAAAGCGGTTGTCTGTGGAACGGACTGTAAAAATTATGGCGCAAGTTTGCAAAGGTCTAGAGCTTGCCCATCAAGGAGTGACTCTGCAACGGGATGGAGGAAAAAGCACTGAGCATATTCAGGTAATTCATCGTGACCTGAAACCAGATAATATCTTTTTAGTGCCTACAGATTTGGGAGAGTGGGTAAAGGTTTTAGATTTTGGTGTTGCCAAAATTCGTAGTGAATCTTCAGAAAATACCAACATTACAAATATCACGAGTACATTTATTGGTACATTTCGTTACGCACCTCCCGAACAAATCCAAAGCGATAAAAACCTGGATGCGAGGGGTGATATTTACAGCTTAGGGATTATCCTTTACGAAATGCTCAGTGCAGCCGACCCGTTTGGGATTAGTATTAAAGGTAGTCATATCAGCGAAGCTTCCTGGGTATTGGCTCATGCTTACGAGCCACCAAAACCACTGCGATCGCAACCAGGGTGTGAAAATTTGCCCGAACAATTGGAAGCGGTGGTGATGAAATGCCTGTACAAGAACCCAGCTAACCGATTTACCACCGTAGAAGAACTCGATCGCGCTTTGCAAGCCGCTGCCAAATTTGTCACGGCTACCAGCAGTACGCCGCCACAGGCCACTGTGCAACCGCAACCTTTCTTTAACCAAGGTTCAAATCACGAGACCATTCCGCGATCGTCAAGCAACGACGACACCATCCTTCGTCCTCCAGCTTATAACCAAGGCTCAAATCACGAAACCATTCCGCGATCAAGCGACGACGACACCATTCTTCGTCCTCCAGCCTATAATCAAGGCTCAAATCACGAAACCATTCCGCGATCAAGCGACGACGACACCATTATTCGTCCTCCCGATGCCTATAATCAAGGCTTAAATCACGAAACTTTTCCTAGACCATTGAACCACATTGAGCAAAGCCAACCTCAGGAAACTGTTCCTCCCCTTCCAGCCGAGTACAATCAAGGTTCAAATCACGAAACTATAAACAGATCCTTTAACCCAGTTGAGCAAAATCAACCACAGAATAACAATCCTCAACAACATCCTGTGAATAACCCCAACCCCAACAAACCGGATGCGACCTTGTTTCAACCGCGACCTGCATCCAATCAAGGCGGAGTACAACTACCACCAGATAAAACATTATATCAGCCACGACCTCTTTCTAATTCAGGTACACCACCACTGCCAACAGATAAAACATTATATCAACCACGCCCAGTGTCTAATACCGGCAGGTCAGAAGCGTCCCTAGATAAAACGTTATATCAACCGCGACCTGCATCTCATCAAAACAGACCAAATGCACCAACTGATGACACTATTTACCAACCAAGGGCAAATGACCAATCAGCTACAGGAAATACTCCTAATTTCTTGCGAATCTTGGGAGTCATCTTGGCAATTGGACTGACTTTAGCAGCAGTAACTTTTATATACACTCAATGGCAATCTTCTAGAAATTCAAACAACGAACGAAGTTTGGTCAACTAGTACTTGATGAAATGGCGTTGCATAATTGTGGGATGATTTTACTAGTTTTGTGGGATAGGCTGGAAAGCTCGCCTGTATTTCTGGGTGGGCAGGATGCCCACCCCACAAGAATCATCCCTTGATTCAGCAACGCCGATGAAATTAGTTAGCAAAGGTGCGTTATTACGAAATTTTACCTCGCGTCAGATTACAGTTATTTTCAGGTAAATTGACCACGCGGTAGGCGCACAGCATTGCTCATTGGTGTCAACTTAAGCTAGAAATGGCTTATCTGTTGGCTTTCTCACCCGCCTGGGAATTTATTCCCAGGCTAACAGCAAAAGTCATCTAAAAGATGACTAAAGATTTTTGGCTATATTTAGTAATCTTTAGATTACTTTTGCTGTTAGCAAGGAACTTCAGTTCCTTGCGGGACATCGGTTTTGCGTTAAGTTGACACCAA
>JAVRBV020000108.1:0-45333 GCA_034531095.2 Nostoc sp. CreGUA01
GCTTCCTCGCCCGCCAAGAAATAAATTTCTTGGCTAACAGTTAAAGTCATCTAAAGATGACTAAAGATTTTTAAGTATATCTTAGTCATCTTCAGATGACTTTTGCTATGAGCAAGGAACTTCAGTTCCTTGCGGGACATCGGTTTCGCGTTAAGTTGACACCAATGAACATTGTTGTGCCCCTACCTGTTTCTTTATCTGAAAAAGGTTGTAGAGAAATGAAACTTAACAAGTCCGGCGATAATATCCAAATCCTGATTTTTCCTAATGGAGAGTGGAAGTTTATCAATGAAACCTAATTTTTCCCAAATGTCCACAAAAGAACTTAGAGCTTATGTGCTGGCAAATCGTCAAGACTTAGAAGCTTTAGATATGTTAGTTAGTCGCTGTAATTCTGACTCCCAAGCAATTATATATCCGGCGATGTTTACTGAGGATGGTACACCAATTGAAGAAAATATTCGCATTGCAGAAGAAGCGATTAGGCAACGCATTGAGCAAGCAAATCAAAGAGAGCAAGATTCTCAAAGTTAAGGCTTACTTTTCTAGGTTCAAGTTGTATTTATTAGGACTTACGCAACTGGCATATTATTTTAAGTTTGTAGTGAGGACTTTAGTCCTCTAATAAGGACTGAAGTCCTTACTACAAGCAAAACAAATTGATTTAAGGATTTGGTGCGTTACGGAAGCCGTAACACACCCTACGTATCTTTTCAAAACTCAAATATGAGTTTTATAGTATATTTCATTAACTTTAAATCTGCTGTAATACTCGTTAATGAGCCTTTCAACTCCATTAATGAGTCTTTGATACTCGTTAATGAGTATTTGAACTCCGTTAATGAGTATTTGAACTCCATTAATGAGTATTTGAACTCCATTAATGAGTCTTTGAACTCCGTTAATGAGTATTTGAGCTTCATTAATGAGTATTTGATCTCCGTTTATTACTCTCTAGAAGTTTCGCGGGTAGGGTAGCATAGCTTTACGCCCCTAGCGAGACGCCCACCCCACAAGAAAAGTTAAATGTTTTTTGGTTTGTCAGTGCTATTATTATTCAACTGCTATGAGAATATCTACCTATTATACTGTTTTGAAATTTTGTGTTGGCTATTCCCACACATCTATATAATAAGAAAACATCTGTGATGAGCGATCGCAATATTTAGAAACGTATACATACATACAGACAGCAAATCCTAAAAGAAAATAAAGAAACCTGTCTTTCGCCTAACCAAATAATAAGATACTAATAGTAATACGATATACAGAATTTTCTCTTTTATCCTTATCTAAACCATGTTTGAGTGCATTTGAGTACAGCTTAATAAATCTCAAAATATAGTGCATAAATCTTTGTAAAGTCTTACAGGTAAAGTTTCTTGTAGCGAGTACAGAAAATCTTAAACCTCTGCCCAAAAATACCAGTACCCCTATCATTAAATACTAGTACCCCTACCCCAAGAGAAATTTTAAATTTATCTTAAGTGGGGGTTTTGGCGTTTGAGTACAACCTTAATAAATCCAATAAATCCAATCAACATTGGGTTAACTATCGAGTTGGAAGCGGCCTGATATAAGCATAAAAATAGCAGATGGCTCTTTTAACCAGATAGACAGTAGCGATGCAACAGTCCTTAGACAGAGTTACAAATTCTCAAAGTCTGAAAATACAGGATTCCAAACAGAAATCCTTGCTCAAAACATTACTCTCTGGAGGTTTTTTTGAGCCATTATTGAGTGATTTTCGCATTATCTTTGAGCGCGACCCAGCAGCACGCAATTGGCTAGAGGTAGTGTTTTGCTATCCTGGATTGCACGCATTATGTTTGCATCGTCTTGCTCACTGGTTACATTGTCGAGGAGTGGGTTTTATTCCCCGCTTAATTTCTCACTTGGGAAGATTTTTAACCGGAATTGAAATTCACCCAGGTGCAGAAATTGGTCAGGGTGTATTTATCGACCACGGAATGGGGGTTGTGATTGGGGAAACTGCGATCGTGGGAGACTATACGCTGATTTATCAAGGCGTCACCCTTGGCGGAACTGGTAAAGAAAGCGGTAAGCGTCATCCCACAGTTGGTAAACATGTTGTGGTGGGTGCGGGTGCGAAAGTTTTGGGTAATCTGCAAATTGGCGATCGCGTTCGCATTGGCGCAGGTTCCATTGTTCTGCGAAATGTCCCCAACGATTGTACCGTGGTGGGAGTTCCCGGTCGAATTATTTCTCACAATCAAAGCCCTAGCCTTTCTCCTTTAGAACATGGAAAGCTACCCGACGTAGAAGCAACCGTGATTCGTTCTTTACTCTCGCGTATTGAACAACTCGAAAAACAACTGCAAACTTTAAGACAGGAGTTAGGAGTTAGGAGTTAAGAGTTAAGAGTTAGGAGTTAGTAATTATTCTCCCTCATCTCCCTCATCTCCCTCATCCCCCTTTGCCACTATGAAAAAATTAAATCCCTCACAACTTAATTCCGACCCTTCAGGGGATCAAGTTTTGCAGATTCCTTTGAGCGATCGCTGGCGAATCTATCACCGTTTGCAAGAATTAAAAATTAAGAGTTCCTGTCTTCCCGATGGTTCTTTACGGGTGCAAGTCAACAATTTGCTAGAAGCGATTTTAATTCGCAGTACGGTTATGCAATTTCTGGCTTCTCGTCATGAATTAGTCGAATGGTTAGAGCGTTGCTGGCAATATAGTGATGAGTTGTGATTCGTAAATGTTGTTGAAAAACCTAATGTAGACAATATTAATCTTGAATTCATCACACAAGCATAGCTCTTTGTAGAGATGCATAAATATTGAAGAGATTTAGAAGTTGAAGTTACTGTCTGCTAGCAAATTATATTGCAAACTGAGAGGAATTTAGGAGTTAGGAGTTAGGAGTTAGGAGTTATGAGTGTGGGAGGATGGAGAACAAATATTTTCCCCCTCTCTCCCCACACTCCCCATGCCCCAAATAGGAATTTCTGATTTTTAATTATTTTCCAACTGAAGAAATTGAAAGTTCAACTATGCTAACTCGTAACAGAGATATTCAACTCATTAAATTTTTGCACCATGAACTTGAACTTTCAAATGCGGATATTGCTGTAGCGCTACGACACCGTGAATTCCAAAATGGCCCGTTACCGATGCTTCTCTGGCAGTATGGTTTAGTTAACTTGGAACAGTTAGAAAGGATTTTTGACTGGTTAGCAGAACAAAGTTAGCTAATTTGTATCTAAGAATTCAGAATGGGCTGCGCCCCGCTGCGCTAACAGAATTCAGAATTTTTAAGGCTTAGAGAACCCCAAGTTCATAATTTACAGAAAATTAAGCTGCCCTACCATTCTTGATTTTTCAGGTATTGTGACTTCTGAATCCTGAGTTCTGAGTTCTTGCATTTGTACCGAGACTAAACTACACACCAATACTATACAAAACCTGAGGTTCCTGAGATGATTACTACATTAATTGCTGGATTTTGTGTTTTACTTTTTTCCGGATTTGCTAATAGCTATATTAGTTATTTGCTACTCGAAGAAATTACAACCGATATCGGTAAAAAAGATTAGTAAATTATACCAATTTTTGGTTCCTTGCCATACAGATGTGATGCTGCTAATTGAGCAATAATTGAGGATCATGTATCCTGCATATGTATTGTGATATTTTTAGCATTTACCATCACTGGGAATTGTAGAGAGAAAGGATATTGAGAATACTTCCAAGAGAGGGATATTTGCAATGAATCAAATCATAATTAATGACACTACATTGCGTGATGGTGAACAAGCAGCGGGTGTTGCTTTCAACTTAAAAGAAAAAGTAGCGATCGCTAAATTTCTCGATGCCATTGGTATCCCCGAATTAGAAGTTGGGATACCAGCAATGGGTGGCGAAGAAACACAGGCAATTTCCGCTATTTCTGACTTGGGTTTGCAAGCAAAACTCTTGGGGTGGAACCGCGCTGTCATCTCAGATATTAAGGCTTCCATTGCCTGCGGTCTCAACCGAGTGCATATCGCCATCCCCGTCTCTGGTATCCAAATTGCCACTAAATTTCATGGCCAATGGCGGGTAAGTCTACAAAAACTCAAAGACTCCATCAGCTTCGCTGTCGATAACGGTCTTTGGGTAGCAGTCGGGGGAGAAGATTCTTCTAGGGCTGATGAAAGCTTCCTCTTAGATGTAGCGCTTTCTGCCCAAGAATGGGGTGCATCCCGCTTCCGCTTCTGCGACACCGTAGGAGTTCTCGACCCATTCAGCACCTACACAAAGGTCAATTATCTGGTTTCGGCTTTGACGATTCCCCTAGAAATCCACACCCACAATGATTTTGGTCTAGCAACCGCCAACGCCCTTGCTGGGATCAAAGCCGGAGCCGCATCTGTGAATACCACAGTCAACGGCTTGGGTGAAAGGGCGGGAAATGCAGCCTTAGAAGAAGTTGTCATGGCCATCAAACGCATCTACGGCGTTGATTTGGGAATTAACACATCTCATTTGCTAGGACTGTCTCAACTAGTTGCTTCGGCATCAGGCGCCGACGTACCACCTTGGAAAGCGATCGTTGGTGAAAACACCTTCGCCCACGAATCGGGAATTCATGCTCACGGCGTCCTGCAAAACCCCCTCACCTACGAACCATTTGCCCCCGAAGAAGTGGGTTGCGAACGCCGCTTAGTAGTAGGTAAACATTCTGGACGGCATTCAGTTGCCAACTTACTACAACAGCATGGAATTTTCTTAAACTCACAAGAAACCCAGTCAGTTTTAGACGCAGTGCGCCATCAGTCAGTACAGAAAAAACGCAGCCTGACGACAGAAGAAGTGTTGAATTTGGCCAGAGAACAGAGGTATTCTCATGCAACGCGATGAATTAGAGCTAGACTTACCACCCGCTTTTGAAATTGGTGAAAAAGTCAGACTTCGCAAACTAATCAAAAACGATGGTACCTTTCCTGCTAGAGAAGTCGGCCAAGTTTTAGCTAAAAAAGGAGATATTGGGTACATAGCAAGTATAGGCACATATTTGCAGAGTTCCTATATATATGCTGTGCATTTCATAGAAACAGGAATTGTCGTCGGCTGTAAGAAAAAAGAACTAGAATCTGTTGAGGAGTCTCATGAAAGTAATGTTACGCGTGAATGATGCCGGCACTTTAGTAGTTTACGTTGCTAAAAAAGACCTGGAAGAAGAAGTAGTCAAACAAATTGATGGCAATGAAGGTAAGATTCTCACCTTAGCAAATGGTTGGGAATTAGAATTTCGTGAATTACCAGATGTAGCGAATTTACCACAAACTGTGGAAGCAAAACGACTTGCGTAGCAAGAGTTAGGAGTTAGGAGTTAAGAGTTAGGAGTTAAGAGTTAGGAGTTAAGAATTATGAGTTATAAGATGTGAGTTAAGAGTTAGGAATTATCAGGTATGAGTTAATAGTTAAGATTCATAACTCGAAACTCGAAACTCCAAATTCTAAACTCTAAACTCCTAACTCCTAACTCTAAACTCCTAACTCCTAACTCTAAACTCCTAACTCCTAACTCCTAACTTTTCATCAATCATGGGTAACAAATATTTCACGTTATCAGAATTGAACCTGGAAGGACAATTTTTAGGTTTTGTTGGTGCCGAACCAAAGAAATATAAATATTTACAATTGGCAGTTCCAGATGGAACTATGGAAATTAAATTGCCAAAAGAGTTGCGTCGTTCTCTGAGTTTATTGTTAGTTCCTGGTGAGCAAATTCGTGTTTTTGCTCACAGTCAGTTAGACTCGCACACGGGGGAAATTAAAATCAAAGCCTATCAAATCACACCGATTGGTACTTGTCCGATTCAAAGTTTGCCACTCCCGCCGAAAGCCAAGATTATGGTGTGTCAAAAGTCGGGTTGCCTCAAGCGTGGTGGTAAAGGCTTATTATCAGAATTAGAAAAAACTTTGTGCGATCGCGGTTTATTAGACAAAGTTACCATCGAACATACCAGTTGCCAAAAGTGTTGCAGCAGCGCCCCCAACTGTGTTTTACACCTTGGTAAAAAGAAATACAAGAACATTCATCCAGAGGCGATCGCATCTTTGTTAGAAAGTCATTTAACTGAAAATTAATAGCTTTTTCTAGCTATTCTTCAAATAATACGCAACTTTCTAGGGGTAACAATTTTATCCCTATTTGTCGTTGGTATTGTTTTTTTTGCTTCCTTGTCAAATGGCGATCGGCTAAGTTATAACTACTGCAACGTTAGTAATACCGAATACAAACATAAATCACACGAATTATCTGTAGTCTTGTTTAACGATGACTGCAAACTTATTGTGTAGAAATTTTATGTAATTAATTTAACTATTTAAAAATCAATGTCTTTGTTTAGCAATTTACTCAGCCTACATTCAGCAACCAAGCCCCTTGAAGATTTTTTTACCGAGATTGTTGCTTATTTTTTGTCCCTGAATCAAGATATTTTAGTTGATTGGCTAAAACATCACTCAATCATTAGTGATGATAATTATTCCAGCATCAAGATTTCAACTCAACAAGAACATCAAGCACTAGCCAGCCACACTGAGGATAGCAGATTTGATATTGTCGTTGAACTTTCAACTGGTTTAAACACAGATGTAATAATTATTGAATCAAAAATTGGTTCTACAGCAAGATTGGGGCAATTAGAAAAATACGCTGAAATTTTGAGTAAATTACCAAATGTCAAAAATCGAATTCTAATTTACATCACCCGTGATTACGATCCCCAAAATGAAATTAAAACTTTCACATCCAATTTAGATGCAAAGGTAAGTTTTTATCAATTGAGGTGGCATCAATTTTATGCCCACTTACAAAAACATGCAACTGATATCTTAGCTCAAGAAATATTAACTTTCATGAGGAGAAATGGAATGTCTCATACTAATCAATTTTCATCTGTTGACTTATTGACAATGGTGAACTTTAATAAAACTCTCAAGCTTATCGAGTTAACCCTCAGTGATGAAATACAGCACGAATTCAAGCTAGCTTTTGGAGGTCTTATCAAAGGTGCAGCAAGTATGACTCAATGGAGATGGCGCAGTAGATATATTATCTATACTAAATTTTCAGGTGATAATTTTTGGTGTGGTCTAGGATACTTTAATTTAAATCCAGATAATTTAACGGAATATCCATATCTAGGTATATGTTTAGAGGTTTCCCCTGGTTTTGAAAAACGACCCAAAATTATCGAATCTATGCAGAAAGTAATTAACCAGAAGCCCGATATCTGGACTCCTGTTGATTTAACAATTTTGCCAGTATGGTCAGGTATCTTTTATCGAAAAAGCCTACGAGAATTTTTATCTGAAGAAAACCACGTATCTGCTATTAAATTATTTTTCCAAGAGTCAATAAATGAATTAAAAACAGTTCAGGAACAATATTTTGATTTTCCTTGGAAGGGTGTAAGTATAGAAGTAGCTACAGAAGCTGATAACGAAGACCTAGACACCTCACCATCCTTCATCGGATCACCTTAATCAGCTACAGCTATATTAAGATAAAAATAACTCTGCATTTTCGTAGTTGTTATGAGCCTCACCACTGCTAAACGCTTTACAATAGCTGAATATCACCGTCTAACAGAACTTGGCTTCTTTGAAGAGAATGACCGAGTTGAGCTAATTAATGGTCAAATAATCCAGATGTCAGCAAAAGGTAAACCGCACTCTGTTTGTGGAACACGCCTAGAACGAGAATTATATAAGCTAGTGGGCGATCGCGCAATTCTGCGAGGACAACAACCAATTACTTTATCTAATTACAGTGAGCCTGAACCAGATAGAGTAATTGCAAAAAATAGAGATGATGACTATCTAGCAAATCATCCCAGTCCATCTGATATTTTACTCTTAATTGAGATTGCCTACTCATCCTTAAAATATGACCAAGAGGAAAAGCTACCTATTTATGCAGAAGCTGGTATTTCCAACTATTGGATATTTAATTTAGTAGATAATTATCTGGAATGTTATAGCGAACCTTATCAAGCTTTGCAAGGTAAATTTGGTTATCGTTGCAAAGTTATTTATCTGCCAAATGAATCAGTTCATCTGCCACCTTTCCCTGATTTAATTGTGGATTTATCTAAGGTGTTTCCAGCTTAGGATGTAAGAGGCGATCGCTCAACCTTTTTCCACATACCATGTATACATGGCATAATGTTATATATATAAATAAAGTAATAAAAGATTGTTGTCATTTGATGCTGATACTGGTATCCTTCTTGAAGGTGAAGTCAGCAAATCCTTTTTTACGGATTTTCCCTATAAATCGTCATGCTAGACTACAACACACCTGAGTATCTTCCTTCCTCAGAAGAGTTACCTTGCTCCGACGATACACCTGTGGATAATGAACTACAAAACCTGATTCCCAACTTATTAAAAGCAATCTTAGCTTTAATTTGGCAAGACCGATGGGACTGGTTTTTTGGTGTTGATATGGGCATTTACGATCGCACACGTCAAATTCGGCGAACTCCCATAATTCCCGATGGTTTTCTCAGCATAGGAGTACCACGGCGCAAGAACGATCCTAAGGGAAGATTAAGCTATGTTTTGTTAGAAGAAAATAACGTTTCTCCGACATTGGTATTGGAAGTTGTTTCTCAAACCTACGGCGGAGAATACGATAAGAAAAAGACCGATTATGCTCAGTTGGGCGTGCTGTATTATGTCATTTACAACCCTGATTATTATCAGCGTGATAAACATGAATCTTTTGAGGTTTATCGCTTAGAAAATGGTGAATATGTGCGCCAGCTTGGTGAACCTGTATGGATACCTGAAATAGCCTTAGGAATTGGTACAGGTGAAGGTATCCATGAAGGATGGCAGCGCCACTGGCTATACTGGTTTGATGAGCAAGGTAATAGATTTCCCACTCCAGAAGAACTTGCAGAACAAGCAAGTATTCGCGCCCAACAGGAAAGTATTCGCGCCCAACAGGAACGACAGCAACGAGAATTAGCAGAACAACTCTTGCAGCGTTACCGAGAACGCTTTGGCGAATTACCTGATTAATCCTTAAGTTTCTCTCTATAAAATAGAGAAACATTTCTAGTTTAAAAATTTACCGAGTCCATTTCATTCTCTAAAAAAGAATTCAGAATACAGAATTCAGGATTCAGAATTATTCTTGATAAATTAAATGGCTAGGTTAATTTATTTTAGTTTCAAATCAAAGCCTCCAACGCTTGTTGCAAATCATTCGTTACATCAGCAACAGCTTGCCTAGCACCCAAACGATTCTCTTTATATGCCGGGTAACGTTCAGAAATAGATATGGGTTCACCCACAGTTATTTTGACTTGTTCCTTCCCTAATTGTGGACGCTGGACAACTTTACAGCCTTGAATTTTAGCAATCATTTTCCATAGAATTAGAGTTGTTTCCGCAAATCTTTCTACTGTTGGTTTTTCTTTAATATAATTACCAGAAACCGCCACAAAACTTTCTACTAAACGCATGTGCCACATCCGCGCATTCGCTTCTTCAGCAACGCGATCGCCTAAAGCTTTTTCCACAGCAGATACTCCTTTCACATCCTTAAATTCTTCTCTAAATATATAATTCCAACCAGCTTGTTCTACTCGCCGACAACGGTCAGTTAAAGAACCTTTGGACTGCAAATCAAAATACTGTTCTGATATTAGTAACGCTGCATTCAACAAAGCTTGTAAACGAACTGCTAAAGCGTGATTTCTATCAGGAATTTGCTCAGCAACAATCTTGGCATCTGGCAGTTTTTGATGATAAAAACGCGTGTAAAATATTTCCATTAGCGAAAGTAAATGTTCCGCCAAAATTAATAACCGGGGATAAAGCGTTTCTATAGCAGCAACATTGCCTGGTTGTGGTGAATTCACAGGTAAACCACTAGCCGCTTCCAATTCACTTAAAAGATTAGCGATCGCATCCCAAGGAGCATCAACATAACTATACTTAATCCCAACTGGTACAATAAAAACCTGTTGCTCACGTCCAGCTTTTTGCAAATCCTCAGCACACCAAAAACCTAACTGGGCAATACCAGGTTCCAAGGGGCTGATAATCTCCGATAAACCATTGGTAGCACCTTCCGGCGCCGCAGCCATCGGAAATTTTCCATTAGCAAACAAATCACGCGCCGAACGTAACCCCGTCCAGTCAGCCTTACCCCGCTGAATCGGAGTACCACCCAAACTAGACATAACCCAGCCAATGTGAGAACCTGCCCATAGAGGAATGCCGCGATCGTAGATAAAATGAGCGTGAATCGGAAGTTGTAGCGCTGTGCCCTGCGATCGTGCTACCTTTGGCACGAGTTGAGACAGCAAGTAGCCCAAACCAAGTGGATCGTCGGTTTTAGGATGGCGAAAAGCCAGCATAAAACGGATCTTACCCTCCTGGAACTGGCGATAGAGATCTACCAAAACTTCTGCGTTGTCTGCTTCAATTTTGGTAATAGGTGTTTGCCAGTTTATCCAACTGGGTAACAACAGATGGACAACTCGTAGAAATAAGGGGTTGAAGGCTGGAGGAATAAATTCTAAAGGTGGCTGTGCTTGATAAATTACATTAGACAAGGTTGTTCTCTCCTAAAGTGATTGAGCATTGGGCATGGGGCATGGGGCATGGGGCATGGGGCATGGGGCATTGGGTATGGGGAGGTAAGCTTGAACGTTAAGCCTTTTTACTCGAACCTCGAAACTTGAACTTTTTTACTCGAACTTTGAACCTTTTCACTCGAAACTTTCAGTTCTAACTCTCCCTCATCGTCTTCCATGCCCAATGCCCCATGCCCCATGCCCAATGCCCCAGTCCCTTTGTACTTCATCCTTGATAATTCATACTTTAGTTGACATAGAATTTAGCGATTTTGGAAAGGTAATAAACGATGCGACTATCACAAATGTTATTCGTTACACTGCGGGACGATCCAGCTGATGCTGAGATTCCTAGTCATAAATTATTACTGCGTGCAGGTTACATTCGTCGCATCGGTAGCGGTGTCTATGCTTATCTGCCGCTGATGTGGCGGGTACTGCAAAAGGTTTCCCAAATTGTGCGCGAAGAAATGAACGCTACAGGCGCACAAGAATGTCTTTTACCGCAATTACAACCTGCTGATTTATGGAAGGAATCGGGACGTTGGGATACTTACACCAAAGCTGAGGGAATTATGTTTTCCCTAATCGATCGCCGCGATCAACAATTAGGATTAGGCCCAACTCATGAAGAAGTGATCACAGCGATCGCTCGTGATATGATTCGCTCATATCGCCAGCTACCTCTGCATCTCTACCAAATTCAAACCAAATTCCGCGATGAAATTCGTCCCCGCTTTGGTTTGATGCGCGGACGGGAATTCATCATGAAAGACGGCTACTCTTTCCACGTCGATGAAGCTAGCCTCAAAAAAACTTACGACGATATGTATCAAGCCTACAGCAATATGCTGCGGCGTTCCGGTTTAGCTTTTCGGGCAGTGGAAGCTGATTCTGGCGCAATTGGTGGTTCTGGTTCCACAGAATTTATGGTGTTGGCGGAAGCTGGCGAAGACGAGGTTCTCTACACTGAGGATGGTAAATACGCGGCTAACGTAGAAAAGGCTGTTTCTTTACCAATTGACGCCGAAACCTCACGGTTTACAACCTACGAAAAACGCGATACACCTGGAACAGAGACCATTGAAACAGTCTCGAAATTCCTCAAATGTTCTCCCACCCAAGTGGTGAAAAACGTCCTTTACCAAACAGTTTATAACAATGGTTTGACGGTGTTGGTTTTGGTGAGCATCCGAGGCGACCAAGAAGTTAATGAGGTCAAGTTGCAAAATGAATTGACCAAGTTAGCTCCTGACTATGGTGCTACAACTATTATTAGTTTGAGCGTACCCAATTCTGAAGCGCAGCAAACATGGACAGCGAAATCTCTGCCTTTAGGTTACATTGCGCCAGACATCGCAGATGACTATATTACCGCCAATAAACAGATCCATCCCAAGTTTTTGCGGTTGGTGGATCAAACAGCCATTGATTTAAAAAACTTTGTCACAGGGGCGAATGAAGCAGGTCATCACGTAGTTGGTGCTAACTGGGGCGAGCAATTTAAAGTACCAAGCTTGGTAGTGGATTTGCGGAAGGCCAGACCAGGCGATCGCGCTGTCCACAACCCAGAACAACTCTTACAAAGCGCCAGGGGAATTGAAGCAGGTCACATATTCCAATTAGGCACTAAATATTCCCAAGCGATGGGAGCAACTTATACCAATGAACAGGGTGAAGAAAAGCCGCTATTTATGGGTTGTTTTGGTGTAGGGGTATCGCGTTTAGCCCAAGCTGCCGTCGAGCAATCTTATGATAAAGATGGGATTATTTGGCCAGTAGCGATCGCACCTTATCACGCCATCGTCACAATCCCTAACATTAATGATGCTCAACAAGTCGAAATCGCCGAAAAACTTTACACACAACTCAATCAAGCCGGAATCGAAACCTTACTCGATGACCGCGATGAACGGGCGGGAGTGAAATTTAAAGATGCTGATTTGATTGGCATACCTTATAGGATTGTAACCGGGAGAGCGATCGCTAACGGCAAAGTCGAAGTTGTAGAAAGAGCAACCCGTAAATCCCAAGAAATTGCCATTGATGAAGTGACAACCACACTCAAACAGTGGATTACCACGGCAATAGGGAATAGGGAGTAGAGAATAGGGAATAGGGCATTGGCCAAACAGGGCATTGCGAGTGTGCGAGGGGTAGGAAGCTTTTTCATAATCTCCCCACACTCCCCCCTCATCCCCCTCATCCCCCTCATCTCCCTCATCTCCCCCACTCCCCACTCCCCACTCCCCAAAATTTACATAATTGGACAGTGACGGACTAGAAGTGCAAATTCTAAAATTGAATTAGGGACTTGCAGGATTAAAAATAATTTGATTTTGAGGTATCAAGCGTCCTCTAACTTGTAGGAAACTCTCCACTTGGAAGTATCGTCTTTAACCAGGCTGCTCCTCACATAACTACCATCTCAGCCCTCAGTCAGGAAGGTTTTGAACATGAAAGACCAACAAGGATCTAATCGTATTTCTTCAGGCGTAATTGCAGCTGTCGCAGCAGCAGTTGTAGCGGTGGGTGGCGGCGTGGCTTGGTTAACTGCACAATCTAATAATGCTCCCACACCAACAAAACCCTCTCAAGGTATCGACCAGCCAGTGCAGCCAACAACTAGGCAACCAGGTAACGAACAAACTGCTAACGTTTATTGGCTCAGACCAAAGGATAAAAATATTGCTTTGGTTCCCAAGCCTGTGAGGGTAGCTGCTGTACGACCCAACCAAGCTTTAGAAGCAGCTTTCCAAAGTTTGTTAGCAGGGCCAACAGAAGGAACAGATTCTACAACTATCCCCAACGGAACCAAATTATTGGGGCTGAAAGCCGAAAATGATGAAGTTCGCGTTAATTTATCTGAAGAATTTACCCGTGGTGGCGGTAGTGCCTCAATGATCGGTAGGGTGGGACAAGTTGTTTATACTGCGACAACTTTAAATCCAAAAGCCAAAGTGTACATTGACGTGAACGGTAAACCCTTGGATGTTTTGGGCGGTGAGGGTGTAGAGTTACAACAACCACTAACTCGGGAAAGCTTCCAGAAAAATTATCCGCTTTAAACAAGTTAGGAGTTAGGAGTGAGTAGTTAGGAGTTAGGAGTGAGTAGTTAGGAGTGAGGAGTGAGGAGTTAGGAGTGAGGAGTTTTAACTCATAACTCATAACTCATAACTCATAACTCATAACTTTCTTAGACTTACCGTTTGCTATTCAAGACACGAAAATTACGGGCTTGCTGTTCTAACCTTGTGGCGAGGCGATCGCAAACCCGATTACACAACTCAAAAATCATTTGATCTTCTACTCTATAGTAGGCGCAAGTTCCTTCACTGCGGCGGCTAAGGATTCCTGCTTGCCACATTATCTTCAGGTGTTTGGACACATTTGCCTGAGAAGTCTGTGTTGCCTCTACCAACTCTTGCACGCATTTTTCTTCATCCCGCAGTAAGTGTAGCAGCCGTAGGCGCATTGGCTCACTTAACAGTCCGAAGTATTCAGCTACTTGTTGCACCACTTCTGGTGGTAAAGGCAACGTTTGTTTCATCAGGATTAACCCGCAAGGATTGAAAGTTTTAACGATGACTCACTTCATATATAGATTAATACTTAATCAGGGTTAATTCGCATCAAAGGTTGACCATATTCTACTGGATCGCCATTTTGGAGGAGAATTTCCATCACTTGCCCAGAAACTTCGGCTTCGATTTCATTCATCAGCTTCATGGCCTCAATGATACAGACTGTTTGACCCTTGCGGACGCGATCGCCCACTTCTACAAATGGTGCTTCACCTGGTGCAGGAGCGCGATAAAATGTTCCCACCATCGGAGAAGGCACTTCTACTAATCTCTGGTCAATGGTTGAGGGGGTATTTACTGACAACTGCAATTGTGTTCCAGTTGCAGCATTCTCAAACAGACGACCTGTTCCTACTTCTGTTACCTGACTTGTAGTCACCTGGTTTGTAGGTAAACCAGATGATAAGCCCGAACCTACCACACCGCCTAAGGTCGCTTGACCTACCGACAACATATGATTGCTGATACTCACAGCCTTACGTACTGTTAGTTCAAAGTTCTCACTTTTGAGTGTGACTTCTGCAATGTCAGTTTGTGCAATAGTGGCTAGTAGCTGGCGGATTTCATTAAAGTCCAATGGCACAGTTTTTATTACCTCGACCTATCCGTAAATTAGCATTTTTAAGTGTGGCAGGGATTTAATCCCTAAGTAGGGATTTAAATCGGGATTTGTTTGAGATCGGAATCCAAACTTATTCCCTGCCTAAATATTTATCATCACGGGTATCAATTTTGATGCGTTCACCTTGGGAAATAAACAAGGGAACCATCACAGTTGCACCAGTTTCAAGAGTAGCTGGTTTAGTACCACCTGTGGCAGTATCACCTTTTACACCTGGATCTGTTTGCACAACTTCTAGAACTACAGAGTTGGGCAGTTCCACTTCTAGAACTTGTTCACCCCAACGAATGACGTTAGCTTCCATACCTTCCTTGAGATATTTTACGCGATCGCCAATTTGTGCTGCACTCAATCTGCCTTCTTCATAGGTTTCCATATCCATAAAGACAAACTCATCGCCTTCTTTATAGGTATGCTGCATCGTACTTTTTTCTAAAGTAGCTTGCGGTACCGTTTCCCCTGCCCGGAAAGTTTTTTCCACCACACTCCCATTCTGAACATTTTTCAGTTTGGTTCGTACAAAGGCAGAACCTTTCCCTGGCTTAACGTGGAGGAATTCCACCACTCGCCATACAGATCCATCTAATACAATTGAGACACCAGGTCGAAAGTCGTTGCTGGAGATCATGAAACTTTCAAATTTTGGAAGACAATCGGCATTTATTGTACCCTTCAAGCGGAGTAATTAGCTATTTAGTTGGGCATTGGGCATGGGGCATTGGGCATTGGGCATCGGGCATCGGGCATTGGTTATTCTTTCTCCCCCTGCTCCCTCATCCCCACTCCCCACTCCCCACTCCCCCATCCCCCATTTTTTCACTCAGCACTGGGCACTCCTACTGTGGGAAGATTATTGATGGGTTACGTCCAGTTAACAATAATCAATGCTGCATTTGAGTTATTCCATGCTTAAGTTATTAAAATCCTGGCTGAAGCACAGCCTAATGGCAATACTCCTGGTAACAATATTTTTAGGCATAACTACAGCTGGGTGGACTCCCTCTAGTAGCGCCGCCCTGCCAGCCGGCAATGCAATTACCGATGGCAATGCTTTGTTGCGGTATGCACTCCCGATAGATAACAAACCTGTGCGGCAACTACAAGCCAGTTTAGAGGATATCTCTACCCAACTGCGGGCAAATCGACGCTGGGGTGCTGTTTCCAAAGACATCAGCCAAGCATCTCGCATTCTCGATAAACCCGAACATATCCTAGCAAGTGTTATCGAAGAACGCCAACCCCAAGCAGAAGCTTGGATTAACGAGTTGAAATCTGGCGTGGTTAACCTCCAAGAATTGGCGAATAGCAAAGATAAACAACAAATATTGCAACAGAGAACCAAACTGTTGAATCTCATCACTCAGCTAGAAGAGTCAATGGTGAAAGAATTTCCCTTTGAAGTCCCCGCTGAGTATAGCAACCTGCCACAGCTTAAAGGTCGTGCCACCGTCGAATTAAAAACCAACAAAGGCAACCTCACCCTTGTAGTAGATGGTTACAGCGCTCCCGTGACTGCTGGTAATTTTATAGATTTAGTGCAGAGGGGTTTTTATAATGGCTTAGAATTTACCCGTTCTGAAGAATCTTACTTTCTGCAAACTGGAGATCCACCCGGAAAAGAAGTAGGTTTCATTGACCCAAACACAGGTAAATACCGCGCCATTCCTTTAGAAGTCTTGGTTGAAGGTGACAAGGAGCCGACTTATGGCATTACTTTAGAAGAAGCTGGTCGTTACATTGATATGCCAGTTCTACCTTTTTCAGCTTTTGGGGCAGTAGTTATGGCTCGTCCCGAAGGTGAAGTGAATGGAGGTTCTTCGCAATTTTTCTTCTTTCTGTTTGAACCAGAACTTACTCCTGCCGGACGTAACCTTTTAGATGGTCGCTACGCTGTTTTTGGCTATCTCACTGAAGGCAAAGAAGTTTTGGATAAACTCAAAGCTGGTGACAAAATTGAATCGGCAACAGTAGTCAAAGGTATAGAAAATCTGGTTGAACCGCAAGCAGCGTAAAGACGAGCGAGTGGGGACTGGGGAGATGAGAGGAAGGGGGCAGGGGGCAGGGGAGAAGCTTCTCCCCTCTGCTCCCTGCTCCCCTGCTTCTTCCCCATGCCCCATGCCCAGTCCCCTAACTGAGATTCCCAGCGGTAAATATCCGATCAACTGCGATCGCCATTTCTGGGAAAGTCCGCGATCCAATTTGCTGGTCGCTAGCAAACACCGTCTCTTCGTAAAATCCTTCTTCTAGCCACAGCACTGAAATCTTTTCTTTTAGTGGGTCTACAATCCAATATTCTGGCACTTCAACCGCCGCATATTCAGACCGCTTATAACGATAGTCCCGCTTGATAGAATCTGGACTGACTACCTCTACAATTAGTAATGGTGGTGACTCAAAGACTGCTGAAGTATTGAGCAATTCTTTTGCTTGCTGCTGGGTCACCACACACAAGTCAGTTAACCTAGACTTATTTTTCCCCGTCCTCGTCCCAGTTTCCCGAAAAGTTAACCAATGTAAACCCAAGCGCTGAATTTCTGCATCCAGCATCTGCTCAAGAAATTTAGTAATCAAAAAATGCTCAATCGTCGGGGGATTTATTAATTCCAGTCTGCCATCTACTAGCTCGTAGTGAAAACCACTGCCATCATCATAAGTTAAGTACTCTTCAAATGTGAGCTTTGTTATCGGTGTAGAGACCATTCCAACATCCCCCTAGACGATAACTTTATCGTAACTTGGGGAAGTGGGCAGATCGGGAGATGGGGGAGATGAGGGAGATGAGGGAGAGGAAGGGGGGCAGGGGGCAGGGAGCAGAGGTAAGAATTCCTAACTCCCAATGCCCAATGCCCAATGCCCAATGCCCAATACTCATAACAAATGACTAAAGTCAAAGATATTGGCGAACAAGGTCTTCTAAAAAGATTACAGTGTTTCTGTCCTCCAGAAATTATTGGCGATGATGCAGCAGTGTTGGTGACAGCGCCAGAGCAATCTTTAGTCGTCACCACAGATGTGCTGGTTGACGGTGTGCATTTTAGCAACCTCACCACTTCCCCAGAAGATGCAGGTTGGCGTGCGGCGGCTGCTAATTTGTCAGATTTAGCAGCGATGGGTGCTTATCCTTTGGGGATCACTGTCGGACTCGGACTTCCTGGGGATTTGAGCGTGAATTGGGTTGAAAAATTGTACCAGGGAATGACAGAATGCCTGCAAAAATACAATACCCCAATTGTCGGGGGTGATGTAGTGCGATCGCCTGTGACTACTTTGGCAATTACCGCTTTTGGTCAAGTTCACCCCAGTCAAATTATCCGCCGTTCTGCTGCTGCTGTGGGAGATGCGATCGTCGTTACAGGTGTTCATGGAGCCTCCCATGCGGGCTTAGAATTGCTCTTGCATCCCGAATTCGGACAAAACCTCAACGACGCACAAAAGACGGCTCTAATCCTGGCACATCAGCGTCCCCAGCCACGATTAGATGTCTTACCCATCCTCAAAAAAATCTTAGCATCCCCAATGCCCAATGCCCCATACCCCATGCCCATTGCTGGTATGGATAGCAGCGACGGTTTAGCAGATGCTGTAATCCAAATTTGTCGCGCCAGCAGCGTTGGTGCGGTGTTAGAACTGAGGCAAATTTCCTTACCAACAGCTTTTAAACATTGGCTGACACCAGAGCAAGCCCTGGAATATGCTCTGTATGGTGGCGAAGACTTTGAATTAGTGTTGTGCTTACCACAAGAGCCAGCATCAGCTTTAGTAGAATATCTTGGTGAAGGTGCTGCGATCGTTGGCAGAATTACACCAGGTTCAAGAATACTATTACACGACGAACAAAAAAAATTCCCCGACCAAGTTCTCACTCTTAGCCAGGGATTTCAACACTTTAAGAGTTAGCAGTTAGCAGTTAGCAGTTAGGAGTTTTAATTCCTCACTCCTCATTCTTCACTCTTCATTCCTAACTCTTCATTCCTAACTCCTAACTTTTTAATTAAACCCACTTCTCGGCTACCAATTCCGCTAAATCTAAGACTCGTTGGCTGTAACCCCACTCGTTGTCATACCAAGCCATGACTTTTACTAAGTCATTGCCCATAACCAAAGTCAAGCTCGCATCAACAATTGATGAAGCGTCAGTACCTTGATAATCTGACGAAACTAGTTGTAGTTCGCTGTAGTCCAAAATGCCTTTGAGTGAACCTTCTGAGGCATCTTTAAGGGCTTGATTAACTTCTTCAGTAATAGTACGCTTCTCAACTTGAACTACGAAATCTACCATTGAAACGTTCGGGGTCGGTACACGCAAGGCAACGCCATTCAGCTTGCCTTTAAGGTCTGGAATTACCAGTGCCACTGCCTTTGCCGCACCAGTGGAGGTGGGTACAATGTTGATGGCTGCGGCTCTCGCCCGTCGCAAATCCCGGTGAGAAGCGTCTAGTAAGCGCTGGTCACCTGTATAACTATGGGTGGTGGTCATCGTGCCTTTGATGATGCCGAATTTATCGTTCAACACTTTGGCAATAGGGGCCAAGCAGTTGGTAGTACAGCTGGCATTACTGATAATGTGGTGTACGTTGTGGTCATAGTCATGATGATTGACGCCAACCACAAAGGTGCCATCCTCATTTTTTCCAGGAGCAGTGATCAAAACTTTCTTGGCTCCAGCATTCACATGCTTGAGCGCTCCTTCTTTGCTGGTAAATACCCCGGTTGCTTCGATAATTAGGTCAATTCCCCAATCTTTCCAGGGCAAGTTTTCTGGATTGCGATCGGATACGCACTTAACGGTCTTACCGTTAATGATGATGGAGTTATCATCAGCAGTAATCTCAACATCCTTTAACTTCCCTAGCATTGAGTCGTACTTCAGCAGGTGAGCATTGGTTCTAGGGTCTGATGTGTCATTGATGGCTACAAGGTCAATCTTGCTATTCTCTCTACCTACCCAGCAACGCGCAAAATTACGTCCAATACGCCCGAAACCGTTGATTGCAACTCTAATCACAGTGTCTTGCCCTCTGTATTTATGCCTATATGTTGATATCGTTGACCCCAATCATATCGCAAAGGGGGGGATCACTTATAACCATAAAGTGTTAGATCAATAAAAAAACACATAATTTATTCAGATTTATTTGGAGTAAAGATTATTGTTAGCAATATAAGATCTGACCGATTCCGCGACTAGATAACGAATTGAACGGTGTTCGCGGCAAAATTTCCGAATTACACTTGACGAAACTCCTACTAAAGGTATATCCAGGAATTGCCAATTAATAGTATATGAGTGTTTGCTTAGTTGTTCCTCGACTTGCTTGCAGATTAACTCGCTTTGAGTTATAGTCTCACCACCTAGCAGTCGGGGTGCAATTAACCAATTACACATTTGTGCTAGTTCGTGTCCACGGTACCAATGAGGTAAGGTTTGGAAAGCATCCAAGCCCACAATCCAGTACCAGTGAGTATTTGGGTAACAAGCAGATAAGTCGATCAGGGTGTTAATCGCATAGGAAGTCCCAGAGCGTTTTCCCTCCACTAGTGAGACAGTAAACGCTGGGTTATCTTTTGTAGCTAATTGGAGCATTTCTACACGATGCTCAAACAAAGCTGCTTCTTTGTGAGGAGGATTTAAAGATGGCACCCAAATTACCTTTTCAAGGGATACTTGATGCAAAGCTGTCTGGGCTAAAAGCAGGTGTCCCCAATGAATTGGATCGAATGTGCCACCAAAAATTGCTAGTTGCTGCATCCAGTTACGCCTGGGTTTTATGCAATTGAAAAATAGTTTCATTACCAATGTACTATTGTAGTCAATTCTCGCTTAGACTTGATGCAATTTAAAATCAGTTTCACTAACAATCTAGTAGTCTGTCAATTCCAGTAAGGTAGCCAAAAATATGTATTTGTCATTACAAGAATTTCTGTCCCGATGCAGCGAAAATTTGGTGAATAATCTTAAGAACAGTTCAGAAATAGCAAAAACCTCCAACCAAGGTAAAATCATTCTGAACTTGCAAAACCAGAGCAGAAAACTCATCCGGGCATCAGGCATGAATATAACGCAGGAGTAATTATGGTAAAAATCAAATTCCTGTTATGATACGCGTGTCATTTGTGATTTATGGTGTGGTGTGGTGTAAGAGGAGCAATAAATGAGTAATTCTGTAGATTTTAGTGGAAGACCATTTCATTTCATTGGCATCGGCGGTATAGGTATGTCTGCTCTGGCATACGTTCTCGCTAAGCGTCAATTTCCAGTATCAGGTTCGGATCTACGTCCTAACCACATTACGCACAAGTTGGAATCTATCGGCGCTCATATTTTTGGTAAACAAGAGGGCAGTAATCTCGAATTCTTTCGTCCTCAGGAATCTCAGGTAGTAGAATTAAATTCAACAGAAAAATTAGCTACTACTACTAACTCAAAACTACCTCAAGTTATTTGTTCGACAGCGATTAACACGAATAATTTAGAATACAAAGCAGCTCTAGAATTAGGTTGTCCAATCTTACATCGTTCAGATGTACTAGCAGCCTTGATTGCTGATTATTATAGTATTGCAGTGGCAGGAACCCACGGTAAAACTACAACCAGTAGCATGATTGGTTATATGTTGCTGCAAGCAGGACTAGACCCAACGATTTTAGTAGGTGGTGAAGTCAATGCTTGGTCTGGGAATGCTCGACTGGGACACAGCCAATATTTGGTAGCCGAAGCAGATGAATCAGATGGTTCGCTAGTAAAACACGCTCCAGAAATTGGCATTATTACCAATATTGAAC
This sequence comes from Nostoc sp. CreGUA01, assembly GCA_034531095.2. Lineage (GTDB taxonomy): Bacteria > Cyanobacteriota > Cyanobacteriia > Cyanobacteriales > Nostocaceae > Nostoc. Next base: position 21,603 of record JAVRBV020000108.1, read on the forward strand.
TCGATCATCCTGACCACTACGATACATTAGAAGAAGTAGTTGAGACTTTCCAGACATTTGCCAAAGGTTGCAAAACTTTAGTAGGTAGTATTGACTGTGCTACAGTTCGCGATCGCCTGCAACCAACAATCAGCTACAGCTTACACTCAGATACTGACGCTGACTACACTGTTACTAATATTGACTATCGTGCTGATGGCACCACAGCTTTAGTTTGGGAAAGAGGCAAAACCTTAGGCGTCTTGAACTTGCGGTTGCTCAGTCGGCACAATCTTAGTAATGCTTTAGCAGCAGTGGCTGTTGGTCGTGTCTTAGGCTTAGAATTTGGAGAAATTGCCAAAGGAATCGCCACCTTTGAAGGTTCGAGACGCCGCTTTGAGTTTCGGGGTGAAGTCGATGGTATTACCTTCATTGATGACTATGCTCATCATCCCACCGAGATTCGCGCTACTCTCGCCGCCGCACGTCTACAGGCAAGACCAGGACAAAGAGTGGTTGCCATCTTCCAACCTCATCGCTATAGCCGCACACTTACTTTTTTAGAAGAATTTGCCCAGTCCTTTAGCCATGCTGATTTGGTTGTGCTGACTGATATTTACAGTGCAGGCGAACCTAATTTAGGGCAAATCACTGGTGAGCATCTAACAGCGGAAATTGGCAAGCAACATTCCCAAGTAGTTTATCAACCATCTTTATCCTCAGTACGCGAGTTTCTGCTACAAACACTGCGTCCAGGAGACTTGGCGCTGTTTTTGGGTGCAGGGAACTTAAATCAAATTATTCCTGAAATAATTGCAACACTGCGTGAGCCGGCTAAAGCCACATCGTAAGTGGAGACTTTGCGAAGTTCCATTTCTGACCAAAGCACCCCTTTCGTAACGGTTTGATGTTAAGTCTAATACCGTAGTTTTACGGTAAATAAATGTAAAAAATTTACCAATAAAAAAGTAAAAATGACCATTTCCCAGGCAGTAGGAAAAGTCTGCACAGCTTCTGCTTTGAATACAAAGAAACAACAAACAGCTAATTCGGTGGAGAACGAGGTAATTTACTTACCCAATACTGATTGTGCGATCAAGTCCCAGGCTTACTTGTCGGCATTTACTTCTTATAGAGTTGGGGGAGCAGCCCAATTGTATGTTGCCCCTCGAAACATAGAAGCACTGCAAGCAAGTCTTAAATACGCAAAAGAACGCGATTTAAGAGTGACAACACTAGGAGCAGGTTCTAACTTGCTGGTGAGCGATCGCGGGATATCAGGTTTAGTGATTGCCACTCGTCATCTCCGCTTCAGCCACTTTGACCACGAAACAGGGCAATTAACCGTTGCTGCTGGAGAATCAATTCCCAGCTTAGCATGGGAAGCCGCATCATTGGGATGGCAAGGATTGGAATGGGCTGTTGGCATTCCTGGCACAGTGGGAGGGGCTGTGGTAATGAATGCAGGGGCACATAATAGTTGTATCGCAGATATGTTAGTTAGCGCCCAGGTTCTTTCACCCGATGGAACCCTGGAAACTCTCACTCCCGATCAACTAGGTTATAGCTACCGGACTTCATTATTGCAAGGTGGCGATCGCATAGTCACCCAAGCCACCTTACAGCTTACACCAGGTGCAGATCCAGCACAAGTTGTAGTGGTCACCAAGGAACACAAAAAACATCGGCTAAACACCCAACCATACAACTTCCCAAGTTGTGGTAGTGTGTTCCGCAATCCCAAACCTTACAGCGCTGGCTGGTTAATTGAACAAACTGGTCTCAAAGGCTACCAAATTGGTGGAGCGCAAGTAGCACAACTCCATGCCAACTTCATCGTTAACCGTGGTGGAGCGAAAGCTAGTGATATCTTCTGTCTGATTCGCCACATCCAACATCAGGTACAAGAACGTTGGTCTATTTGTTTAGAGCCAGAAGTCAAAATGCTTGGAGAGTTTCAAGCTGCTTGTGGGTAGAAATGGGGAATGGAGAGGATAAGGAGATGGGGAGAAAATTTTACCCCACCCCTCCCAAACTCCCTATTCCCCACTCACTACTCCCTACTCCCTATTTCCGAATGCATTAATTATTGGTAAAAAAAGAGGCAAATTACTTACCGCATCTATAATTGAATTTGATTTGTTATTCAACGCACACGCGTAAAACCAATTATGACAGGTAAAGGACAAGGATTCGGCTTTGGCTTGGGAAAAATGAAGGAATTAGCTGAAGCTTTTAAGAAAGCACAGCAAGTTCAAGAAGGTGCAAAGCGACTCCAAGAAGAATTGGAGCAAATGGAAATTCAAGGAGAATCTGGCGGTGGTCTGGTCAAGGTAATTGTCAGTGGTAACCAAGAACCCAAACGGGTGGAAATTTCTCCAGATGCTTTAGCCGAAGGTGCAGAAGTACTTTCCGATCTTGTAACAGCAGCAATGAAAGAAGCCTACAACAAGTCCACAACAACGATGCGGGAACGCATGGAAGACTTGACCAGTGGACTTGAGCTTCCTGGATTTCAATAGTCATTAGTCATTGGTCATTGGTCATTAGTCATTGGTTTTAGACAAATGACAACTGACTATTGACAAATGACAACTGACTATTGACAAAGGACAATAAATATTTATGTCTTACAAACTTTTGTTTGTCTGCTTAGGTAACATCTGCCGATCGCCATCGGCAGAAAATATTATGAATTATCTCATTGAGCAGGCTGACTTGAGCAAACATATCCTCTGTGACTCTGCTGGTACATCTAGCTATCACATTGGTAGCCCACCTGATAGACGCATGAGTGCTGCGGCTGTTACAAAGTTGGGAATTAAACTGCGTGGTCGCGCACGCCAATTTCAAAAATCAGACTTTCAAGACTTTGATTTAATTTTGGCGATGGATCGAGAGAATTATGAGAATATTCTGACTCTTGACCCAACTGGGCAGTATCATCACAAAGTGCGTTTGATGTGCGATTTTTGCTCTCGACACAACCTCAAGGAAGTTCCAGACCCCTATTATGGCGGCCAAGAAGGATTTAATCAGGTGATTGATTTACTGATTGATGCTTGTGAAGGTCTGCTCAGCTACGTTATCAGCCAAAAAACAATAATTTAGTTAGGAGTTAGGAGTTAGGAGTTAGGAGTTAGGAGTGAGGAGTTAAGAGTTAAGAGTTAGAATTAAAAACGAGTAGTGAGTAGTGAAAAATTGGCGTTGCTAAATAAGTGGACGATTGAGGCTGACGCTCTTACACGGAGACGCGGGGATTATGCTTGATGCAAATTCCACAATCATCCCGCAATTATGCAACGCCGAAAAATTTAACTCCTCACTCCTAACTTCTCACTCCTCACTTTTATTCGACTAGACCATGTTTGATTGCAAAACGGACTAATTCTGCTCGGTTGCTAGTTGAAGTTTTTCTCAATAAGCTGCTAACGTACTTTTCCACTGTTCGAGGACTCAGATGTAGCTGATGCCCCATTTCGGCATTAGAAAGACCATGAGTTAATAGTTCTAAAACTTCCTGTTCTCTATGAGTTAGGGATGAGTGTAGGTGGGATTTCTGAATTTGAGTGGACAGAGAGTTATGAGTGTCTATTGTTTTTGTAGAAGGGGAAATTTCTAAGCCGTCTTTATGAGAAAAGCGGTACTCAGATTGAATAATTTGCGATCGCTCCAAAAGATTGCGGATTGCTGCTGCTAATTCTTCCAATTCAAAAGGCTTAGGCAAGTATAAATCGCACCCTGACTGATAACCCAAAATTCTTTCTTGGGTCTTAGTTCGTGCTGTTAGCAAAATTACAGGCAATAGACGGAACATAGGTTGTTGACGCACCCGGCGCACTAGTTCATAGCCGTTCATCTGGGGCATGACGATATCTGTAACAATCAAATCAGGATGATACTCATCCACCATTAGCAAAGCCTCTTGACCGTCATTAGCCGTAATTACAGAGTAGCCAGACAGTTCAAGATAGTCGCTAACAGACAGACGAGTGCCCAGATCATCATCCACTACAAGGATCTTCAAGGGCATGGACAGTACACCCCTAGCATTTTTTTACTCAGAAATTTGCTTTTACAGCTCCATCAGTGAACACAAGTAATAATAGTGTTCTTATGTTTCATACTATGACAGGATTATCAGCTAATGACTGCCTCAGGGTTGATTTATAAAGAAAGTATTAAATCCTTAGGAAGGTTTAACGAAGTGTAACTCAGCTTCGACTTTCTATAATTTGTGAGGTCTAGACCGCTTTATAATTTGTAACAATTCATCAATAATCTAGAGTGAATGCTCACCATTGTGTAAATTAATATTGATTCCAAGAATAATTTTTCAGTAGCGATCGCCATAAATATCCTTTGTCCTCTCTTACAAAGTTAAGCTACTACGTTAGATGCCTTTAGCTCAGACTTTGCGCTTTGTCAATAGTCAGTTGTCCTTTACAAATGGCAGATGACTGATGACCAATGATTAAAACCTAAGTAATTTAAAGTTACTAAAAAATTTTTAATTACAAACTTAGAAAAGCTAAATTAGTAATATACAGTTTAGCATTTATAGAGGTTATAAAATACACCTTATAATTTATAAACCAATCCAAACAATTTTTTAGGTACATTTGAAGTACACAAATTATCAATGAGTGACAAGAACGAAGGTTACAAAGTTATTAGCGACAACCGTCAAGCCCGTTATTTGTATGAAATTCTGGAAACTTACGAAGCTGGAATTCAGTTGACAGGAACAGAGGTGAAGTCGATTCGTGCGGGTAAAATCAATCTCCAAGATGGCTATGCTTTGCTTCGTGATGGCGAAGCATGGTTAATTAATGTGCATATCTCACCTTATACAGCTAGTGGGCAATATTTTAATCATGAACCGCGCCGTACACGCAAATTGTTGCTGCATCGCCAAGAACTCCGCAAGCTGATTGGCAAAGTAGAACAACAGGGTTTAACTTTAGTTCCTTTGAAAATGTATCTCAAACGAGGCTGGGTAAAAGTGAGTATAGCCCTTGGCAAAGGTAAAAAGTTGCATGATAAGCGAGAAGACCTCAAACGCCGCCAAGACCAGCGTGACATACAACGAGCGATGAAAAACTATTAACAGTTAGTTTGCCAAACTACTACATCAGAGTGATAAATCCATTGCTGCGACAAGCATGTTGTATACCTACAGCGTGAGTTGTGAAAATCCTTAGTTTATAGCCGCAGATTGATTCTGGCAATATTAGGACTCGATACATTAGTGAGTAACTTTGGATGGCATCAGGGATTTTCACAATTATGAAAAGTAATTTCATTACAGCTATTGGCGCTGGCGTTCTCACCTTGAGTATGGGAATTTTGCCTTTAACTCTATCTGCACAAGCTCAAACAACTACTGACCCTGGAGTTAATACTGCTCCCAGGACGACCACTTACGATCGCAACGATTTTGATTGGGGTTGGTTGGGGTTAATTGGTTTATTCGGTCTAGCTGGTTTGGCTGGGAGAAAGCGCGACGATGAACCAGCCCGTTACCGCGATCCCAACGCTCCTGGGGCTACCAGCTACAGAGAGTAATATGGTGTTGAGTTAAAGACTTATCATTAGGACTGAAGCGGGGATTCGGGGACGTGGGGACGCGGGGACGCGAAAAGATTTTAAAATTCAAAAATTGTTAGTTGTCAGTTGTTTTTCTCATAACAACTGACAACTTAATCTATAGCAAATTTGAAGTTAATGAAGTACACCATTTAGGTCTGGTAGCTATACCAAGAGCCTATTCTGAATTCTGAGTTCTGAATTCTGAATTCTGAGTTCTGAGTTGTGAATTCTACCTTCTTAGTTTGCAGTTAATTCTGAGTTAGATGAATTTGTCTGGTTTTGAGCTAAAGGTGTCCAATAGCTAGCAATTAAAGCAACTATCAGCCACCAGAGGGTATTGACTTCGGGACGATACCAGACAGTATCTACGGTGCCGTGAGCTAGCATACCCAACAAAATAGCGATCGCTCCAATTAACCAAAATCCCTCTATATTTCTGAATTTTCGCAATCGTCGCATTTGCAAAAATGCTGTATTAAATGTCACAATTATTAGCCAGAGAAAACAGGCTAAACCAACAAAGCCAGTTTCTACAGCTATTTCAAGCAAAATTGAATAAGCGCTCAAAGCAGTGTAACGAGGGCGTTGATAGAGGGGGTAAACTTGATTAAAAGAGTTGTGACCAGGGCCAATACCAAAAATCGGGCGATCGGCAATCATTTCAAAAACAGCATCCCACACATTGCGACGAAAATTATTACTGCTATCTTGGCGATCGGCAAAAATACTAAACACCCGCAGGCGCACTGGCTCTACAAATATTACTGCTAGCACCAATACTCCTATCAAACCTCCCAAGACAATTGGTAGCGACCAAGTACGCCAAAAAGGTGGCATTTCCACACTCTTCCAATAAACCAGCAATGCCATTGCCGCTAAAATTGCTACTACCAGTCCAATCCAACCGCCACGACTAAAAGTCAAAACCAAGCAAGCAGTATTGACAAGAAACATCGTTAATGCTAAGGCTTTTTTGAGCCAGCTTTGCCATGCAAAAATTGCCACTAAGCTAAAAATGACTGCTGGTAGAAGGTATCCAGCCAACAAGTTGGGATTACCTAAATAACTGTAGACCCTCGTAGTCTTAGACAAAGGAGATTCAGGGTCAACCCAAGTTGCTAGTGCTGTGGCTCCAAAAAACCATTGTCGCAATCCATATACACTAACAATTAAGGATACGTGTAAATAAAGGACGATAATCCAAGACCGGAGGCGAGGCGACCTCAATACCCTCGCACAAAGGGCAAATAGGAGCAAATACAGGCTCAAGGTTGCCAAATCGGTTAGGGCTGCCTTTTTGACTGGTGATAATGCTGTTGCTATTGCGGCAATTGCCCAGTAGAGCAATACCAATAAGTGAATGGGAGTGACTGACGAGACGTTTGTTGTTGGTTCATCAGATAAAGTCAACAGCAGCCAAAATCCTGTACAAGCTACCAGCAACAAACCGACTAACGTACTTGAAGTAAAAGGTGCAAGAGTATACACCAAACACAGTAAAGCAGCTGCGATCGCATCTCCCCACTGTATCAAGAGGCTGGTTTGTCGCCAAGAACCCAACAGTCCCACCAGAGAACGGTGGACGTAGCTGGTAGCAAGATATTCTTTGATTGGAAAAGATGATAAGGTAAATCGTTGCCAGACTAAATTCATAAAAAACATTGCGATCGATGAGCCTGCCTATGCAGAACTTGGAATCGATCATAATGCGTATATCGATAAAAAGGTAATAACGTAGATTACAAATTAACGATGGCACTCTTATTTATAGCCATCAGTTTCACCTTTAATTCCAAAACACTTCAACTAATACTAACAAAAGACAGCTGTTGATTAACCTTTCATTTATTTCATAGAAAATAAATTGATTGGCAATATTTTTTCTAATCCCTAGTTCTGACTTCTCATTACTGGAAATCAAACATCGCTAATTGGTTGTGAGGAAGTCGCCAATTGTAATGGCAAAGAAAGCACATAACGATATCCTGATTCTGGTGAACCTTGAACCAAAATTTGTCCGCCATGCAACTCTGCTAACTGACAGCTTAGCAACAGACCCAAGCTTTCACGAGAAAGACTTCCATTCCCTTTAGCTAAATTTATATCTGAACTAGGAGCAAAGAAATTGGATTGCGAATCACTCAAGTTTTTTAACTTGTCTAGTGCTACTGGTGAAATATCTGGTTGCTCTTGGCTTTCTTTGCGAGTATTATAGCTTGCTACTTCACCTGTCAGCTCCAGTAATGACAAAGAATTCAGGCGGAAATAGGGATCAACCTCAGTAATACCATCTCCCAGCCAAGGATGGGAAACCCAAATAGTAACATTGAGGGTATCTTCCTTATAAGAGACGTGGATGCGAACCACACTACCTGTAGCCGAAAGTTGAATCACGCTAAAAACTAGGTGATACAGGATTTGCCGTACTTTGTCTTTATCTAAAGGCCAAATGCGATTGCGTCCCGGTTCGATAGACAGCCGAATATCTTGGTCTCGGCGATTAGCTGCTTCTTCTAGAGTATTGATAGCTTGTTGACAGAGCATTTCAATATCTACAGGAGCTAAATTTAGCACCGCTGAGTTGTCATCCATAGTTCCCAGTTCGGTAATTTCGTTTACTAAAGAAAGTAAGTACCGACCACTGTGTTGGATAATTTCCAAATATTCTCTCTGTTTACTCGTCAAAGGCCCATAAATTTCGCGTCCGAGAACACTGGCCATACCAAGTACAGATGTTAAGGGGGTGCGTAACTCCTGAGTTAGCTGTTCCAAAAGTTGCAGTTTCAGTTGCTTGGTAGAAACAGAGTCATTTTCTAAACTGGATGCCGTGATTTTAATCTCAGTGTTACGTTCGTCGTTGAGTGAAAATATCGGAACCACAGGAGTGTTTGATTCGAGTTTCCCTTGCAGGAGTCGGTTACGTTCAAATTCACTCATGCTCCAACGAGCTATGATTTGTAAAAACTCAATGTCTCGGGTTGTAAAATTGCGCGGTACTAAATCCATCACCGCTAATGCACCTAAACAATGTCCCGAAGCATCAATCAGTGGCGCTCCTAAGTAAGCACGGATACCATAATCTTGCACTAACTTGCTGCTAGATAATACTGCATCTGTAAGTTTATGTGTATCATTAACTACGAATACTTGAAAACTTTCCACCACCTGGGTGCAAAAAGATTCTCTGCGTAAGAGTTGGCGGTTTTGTGCCAAATGATTCATTAGTCCCAGTCTAGATAAGCCCACTGCTGATTTAAACCAGTGGCGTTCTTGATCTACAAATCCCAAAATGGAAATTGGTGCTTCCAAAAAGTGGGCAGCAGTTTGAGTGGCTTCTTCAAAAACCGGAATTGTTTCTGATTGCCGTAAACCTAGATCTGACAAAGCTTTAAGACGTTGTTGTTCTCTTGTTTCCTGAGAAGTCCAACCATCCTTTAAGGCAAATAATTTGTTTTCAGGCTCTACCATTGCCACTGCTACCTTAATAATTTCTCGATACTGTAAATTGATATATGCCCTATTTCTGGGTTATCAATTGCTATTTTTAAGCATTCCCTAATTTTGCCTCTGACAAACAAGTTTGAGGCAAAAATTTTTTACCTCTTCCATTAAGTCGGCTACGGAGTCTGCGCCAGTTACTATTTACTGGTACTGAATATTCTCTATAGATAGCTTGTGTAGTATCTATTACTTCAGATTTTGCGATCGCACTACGTTAGATTTTGATTCAGTCAGGGTAACCTAACCTTAAGGATACAATAAAGGGTTTGTGATTATTGATGTACAGAAGAGAAAATTTGTGTTGTTATATTTAGCGTAATTTTACTGAAAAATAGCTAATTTAATGTAATTTTTATTAGCAGATTTTACTGAAAAAATCTGCCACCACTCGACAAAATTCCAAATTCCAAATTTATTTGGGTAAGTTGAAGCGCTATGTTGGAGAGCCAGCAAGGTTTTTTGGTTCTATAAAGGAGCGACTGACATCGTTTTTTTTTGGCTGAAAGCAAATGGCACCTGAATATTTAGAAACTAATCTACCTTACTTTTAGCAAGCTACAGGCTTTGCGCAAATTTCCAAAACCTGACGCTTTTTGGCTTAGAGACGGTTATTTATACCAAATCATAGAAAATAGTTTCTATAAATAGATAAAATCTATTACAATTTGACGGTGAAAACTGTGGGTGATTTTAATTTTTCCCCTAAAAATAATTTTTTGCCGTGTCGAATAACAGTAGCAAAATAGATTAAAAAATTTAAATTTATTTTGGGATAGGCGACAAATAAACACAAATAAAATCGTGAACCAGAGGACAGCTGATAATGAATAAAATGGCTATTAGAGTTCCTTTTGTAGACCTGAAGTTACAACACGAGCCAATTCAAGCACAACTGGAAAATGCAATCCAATCTGTTTTGGAAAAAGGGGATTTTGTTTTAGGTCAAGCACTTTCAGATTTTGAAGTGGCATTTGCAGCGGTGTCTGGGGCAGAATATGGGATTGGTGTGGCATCTGGAACAGATGCCATCGCCTTGGGGTTGCAAGCGTGTAATATTGGTGTTGGGGATGAAGTGATTTTACCAGCAAACACTTTTATCGCAACATTAATTGGAGTTTTACGCACTGGTGCCAAGCCAATTTTAGTAGATTGCGATCGCCAGACAGCTTTAATTGATCTAGAAGCAGCAGCAAAGGCAATTACGCCTCAGACGAAAGCAATTATTCCTGTGCATCTCTATGGCCAAATGGTATCACCACAGAAATTATTTGACTTTGCTGATACCTACAAACTCCTAATTTTTGAAGATGCAGCACAAGCACACCTCGCCCAAAGAGACGGATATCACGCTGGTTCAGTAGGAATAGCAGCAGCTTTTAGTTTCTATCCCAGCAAAAATTTGGGAGCATTTGGAGATGGGGGAATGCTGCTAACACGAAATTCTGATGTCGCTCAAAAGATGGTGCGCTTGCGAAATTATGGCGCATCGCAAAAATATTTTCACACCGAAGCAGGTACGAATAGCCGCTTAGATACCTTACAAGCAGCTATCTTGCACCAGAAACTACCATATTTGCCACAGTGGAATGGCGATCGCTTGACTATTGCCCAGAAATATGATAATGAGTTAGCACCTTTAGCAACTGCGGGCATTATCCCGATGGAAAACCAAAGTGATGCAGGACATGTGTATCATCTTTACGTGATTAAAGTGGACGATTCTTGCCCTATAGAACGGCAGCAACTCCAAGAACAACTAACAGCAGCGGGAATTCAAACTGGGATTCATTACCCAATTCCTTGCCATCTCCAGCCAGCATTTACCTACTTAGGGTATCAGCCTGGAGATTTTCCCCAAGCAGAAAAGTTATCAAAACAAATATTATCATTACCTATGTATCCTGGTTTGAGCAGTAGCCAAATTAAAGAAGTTGTAGCAGCGATCGCTAATGCAGTTTCAAGCGATTCTCAGCAGTCATTAGTTATTGGGAGTGCTGAGTTAGGAGTTAGGAGTTAGGAGTTAGGAGTTAGGAGTTAGGAGTTAGGAGTTAGGAGTTAGGAGTTAGGAGTTAGGAGTTAGGAGTTAGGAGTTAGGAGTTAGGAGTTAGGAGTTAAGAATTATTCTCCTTGTCCCCATCTCCCCATCTCCCCATCTCCCCATCTCCCCATCTCCCCATCTCCCCATCTCCCCATCTCCCCATCTCCCCATCTCCCCATCTCCCCATCTCCCTCATCTCCCTCATCTCCCTCATCTCCCCATGCCCAATGCCCAATGCCCCATGCCCAATAATTAATTAAAATTATGGTACTCCAGCAACAGATTAAAAACAGAAACGTTTCAGGTTTGTTAAATCTAGCTATTTTAGGCGTTCTGCTGCTGCTTTATACCCCTATATTGCTGCATTGGCTAGATGGTTGGCTAAACAAAAATATTAGTACAGAACACGAATATTTTAGCCACGGGATTATTGGTTTACCATTTGCTGTTTATTTGAGCTGGCTGAACCGGAAACAATGGGCACGTTTGCCAGATATTGCCCATCCTTTGGGTGCTGTTTTCTTGTTATTAGGGGGAGTATTTTATCTTAGTGGTGTTACAGAGTGGGTTAACCTTTCGCTACCTGTTATATTAGCGGGGTTGTGCTTGTGGTTTAAGGGAATATCAGGTTTGCGATCGCAAGCATTTCCACTATTACTAGTATTTTTAGCAACTCCAACATCAGTACCGTACCTCATTGCTCCCTATACCTTGCCTCTTCAAAGCTTCATTGCCGGCACCGCAGGTTTCATACTGAATCAGTTTGGTATGGAAGTAACCGTAGATGAGATAAATCTCTACGTGGGAGGACGAATTGTGGAAGTCGCTCCTTATTGTGCAGGGCTGAAAATGTTGTTCACTACTCTTTACGTAGGCTTGATGTTGCTTTATTGGACAGGTGCGTTATCTTCACGCCGCACAACCATATCATTTTTATCTATTGCTGTCATAATCAGCACAACTGCCAATATTATTCGTAACACTTTACTGACCTTCTTTCACGGCACTGGTCAAGAAGCAGCCTTTAAATGGCTCCATGATGGTTGGGGTGGTGACCTCTACTCTGCTTGTATGCTCGTGTCACTAGTGCCCTTACTCAATTGGATTAATCACTATTTTTCTGCATCTCCAGAAATTGCGGATGAAGCATAGGGCATTGAAAGAGGATGGGGGGATAAGGGGATGGGAAGATGGGGGGAAAGAAGAATTACTTTCTTCCTCATCTGGCCACCTCCCCACCTCCCCACCTCCCCACCTCCCCATCTCCCCACTCCCCACTCCCCACCTAAGTCCTAAATATTACTGAACTCATGGTGTGATTTTTAAAGTAAAATTTTGCCTAAGTATTGAAAATTTTACTGATGATTTCCTTCTCTAAGTTTTTCAAAGAAAATCAATTGAGTCGAGTAGCAGCACTTTTGTTATTGCTACTGCTGTTGGCCGTGGGAGGGGTTCCTGGATATTTGACAGGACACTGGCCATGGAAACAGCCGCCACCTGTGGTTACTCTCAAGGAATTAAGAGAAATCCGCAAGGCTGGGTTAACTGTTCCTGGTTGGAAAACTACTGAACAAGCAGAACAGCAAATTGGCGAACATAAATGGTCTGTGCAGGTAATTAAAAAAGAAGCCTCGGACGAAACTCAGGCAATTTTACTTTTGCTACCCCAAAACGGACCGATGGATCAACCAGAGGTAGAGTGGACAGATATTAACGGCTGGGGAAGGTCACGCTGGGGAAAATGGGATGTGGCTCAATATCGTGGGGCTGAATTTAGTGTCAAACCTTCTGCAAAGTTAGCTTCTAAGGTTGAAACAAAAGTAGAAGCTAGGTTCTTTCGCGCTGCGACACAACAACAAACCTTTGCTGTGTTGCAATGGTATGCTATGCCAAATGGGGGAAATCCATCGCCATTCAATTGGTTCGTGGCAGACCAATTGGCACAGTGGCGTAAGCAGCGCACTCCTTGGGTGGGTGTAAGTATTCTGATTCCAATGGAACCTTTGGGACAAGTAGAAAAATCTTGGCCTCTAGCACAGTCTATTGGGGAAACTGTCCAAGCTGCATTGATGGCAGGGGCTATTTAGACTACTATATTTGTGCATAAATTTAGACAAACTATTTATGCGATCGCTCTGTGACTTAAACTCAATCCAAAGATGTGTAAAATATGAAGTTAGAAATTAAAATTGAGACAATTGTTTAGCTTTTTACTGGTAAATACTTGCAGAAAAAAGAGACATTGAGGATATTTTTAGGGTAAAATAACGAGTCGGCGCGACTAATTCTTACATGAGTTTTCCTGCACCGATGTTGATAACTCCCAGATCTTATATGCGTGCATTCAGCGCCCTGTGTTTTGTGAGTCTTCAAGTAGGGGTTTTTTTAACAGCACCTATCCAGCTTGTTGTTGCTCAGCCTTTTCCATCTCAAGGGCAACCCCCCTCCCCTGTACCGGGTACTGAGGATGTTGTACCTCCAAGTGCAAATGACGAAATTTTGCCTCAACTCAGCCGCTACTTTTTGGGGCCAGGAGATACCATTGGCGTTGTGCTTCAGCGTCCTCCTGGTCCCTATCGTTTAGGAATTGGAGATGGAATTAGCGTTTCGGTTCAGCGCTTTCCAGAGTTAAGCTTTCAAGCTGTAATTAATCCAGAAGGTAATATTGTGGTGCCTCTGCTGGGAACGGTGTCATTACAAGGCTTAACTTTAGAAGAAGCTCAAGAAAAAATTCGCTTGGGTTTAAATCGTTATGTTGTCGATCCGGTAATAGTTTTAGCCTTAGCAAATCAGCGCCAAGACTTTTTTTTTCAAGCTGTAATTAGTCCAGAAGGCAACGTTGTAGTGCCACAAGTGGGAACAGTGTCATTACAAGGTTTAACTTTGGAAGAAGCTCAAGAAAAAATTCGCTTGGGTTTGAGTCGAATATTACCAGATCCCATCGTGGTAGTATCCTTGATAGGAACGCGACCAGTCCAAGTTACCATTAGCGGCGAAATATTTCGACCAGGAATTTATCCAATTAATTCACCAACACCCCGCGTTGCTGATGCTTTGTTAATATCTGGTGGTTCAACTTTGAATGCAGACCTGCGACAAGTGCAAATACGCCGCAAGTTAATCGATGGTTCAGTGGTTTCGCAAACTATTGACTTGTATGCAACACTGCAAAATGGTGGTTCAATTCCTAATTTACGCCTACAAGACGGAGATGCGATCGTTGTGCCTCGTCGTGAAATCGGCAATGAAGATGGTTATGACCGCAATTTGGTAGCACGTTCATCTTTAGCCACACCACAGATTAGAGTCCGAGTTTTAAATTACGCTGCCGGAGGTATTTCCACTCAAGCATTGCCTAATGGCAGTACATTTGTAGATGCTTTGGGAGGAGTAAATCTCGATACTGCTAACCTCCGGAGTATCGCTTTGGTTCGGTTCGATCCCGAACGAGGGAAAGCTATTACCCAAAAACTGGATGCTAAAAAAGCCCTGGGAGGCGATGCATCTCAAAATGTCCCACTTCAAGATAATGATGTTATTGTTGTTGGTCGGAATCTCATCGGTAGAATCACTAATTTACTGAGTACCATTACGCAACCCTTCTTCAATGTGCAATCTTTTCTCCGATTTTTTGATAACTTCGGCGGCGGTTCGGATTAGGGAGTGGGGAGATGGGGGGACGCGGGGACGCGGGGACGCGGAGATAAATTTAATGACTAATGACTAATTATGAGCTAATACCATGACCCCACCAATTGTTAAGCGCTATCTTATTGCTTTTGAAAAATACAAGTGGATTGGACTAGCTAGTTTTGGTTTAGTTATAGTGGGGTCAACGGTGGTGGCTATGCAACCAGATCCACCTGCTACCTACATAGCATCTGCCGCACTCACATATAGTGGTCCACCCGTTTCTTTTTCTGCAACTGGTAGTGAGATTCAACAGCAGGGAAAGGAACTAAATGAAGAAGTTTTATTATCAAATCAGATCATCGCAGCAGTGGCAGAGAAAGTGAATCTTAAACCGAAACAACTCGGTGCAAGTATTGTTCTTTCTTTACCTAAAAAAAATGCCAGGACTGGAGAATTTGAAACTACTACTTTTGAACTGAAATATGTAGATAGTGACCCCAAACGAGCTATAGAAGTGTTGGCGGAATTGATGCAATCAATGGTTAAGTTGAGTAGTGACATCAATACTGGACGATTACAAGCAATTATTCAAAAAATTAACGATCGCCTACCACAAGCTAAACGCGAATTGCAAATTGCTGAAAAAAGATTGGAACAGTACGATCGCGTCGAACGCACAGCAATATTAGCAGCTGAAAATGGCAGTTTGCTCAGCGCTGTGACTGCTAGCCAAAATCTCCAACGGCAAATTCAATTAACTATTTCTGGGGTTGATGGTCAAATTCGTAGTTTACAAAGTAAATTAGGCTTGACAGTTGGACAAGCTTATGTATCTTCGGCTTTGAGTGCAGATCCAATTATTGCCAATTTGCGATCGCAAATTTATCAAGTAGAGTCGCAAATTGCATTACTCAGAAAAGATTTACGACTGGAACACCCAACCATGATTCAGTTGCTGCGTCAAAAACAAGCTGCTGAAGAATTACTCCAACAACGTGCTGCTGAAGTGTTAGGCGGTAATGGTATAGCGGCTCCTCTTCAGGGTAGTGTTAATGTTGCTAATATTCGCACCCAAAGTAGTTTAGATCCAGCACGCCAACAGTTGGCAAACCAAATGGTGTCTTTACAAACCCAACGGGAGACACTCGAACAGCAACTAGCTCAAGAAATCCAACAAGAAGCACGGCTACGTCAAGAGTATTCTTTAATACCAAATAAGCAATTAGAGCGATCGCGTTTAGAACAGGAAGTTGCACTCAAAAAAGCCATCTATGACCAAATGCAGGTCAAACTAACAGATGCTAAAACCGCAGAAGCAGAAACCACCAGTAGCCTCAGCATTGCCAGACGGCCGACAGTTATTCCCGATATTAAACCCCCTAAGAGTGTACCTATTACCTTAGCTGTGGGTGGTGTTTTGGGTGTGTTAGTTGGTGGTGGAGTGATATTTTTATTGGGGTCACTGGAAGGAACTTTCAAAACCAGAGAAGATATCCGCGAGAGTCTCAAGCAACGAGAAGTGGTACTGTTGGGAGAGTTGCCTTTAATGCTAGTTGATGATTTAGATCGAGAATCAGTACCAGTGGTACTTTCCCCGGATTCTCCCTATTTAGAATTTTATGAAAAGTTCCGTAGTAATCTGCGGCGAATTGGTGGTAAAACCTTAAAAGTAGTGTTGATTACTAGTACCAGTAGCCTAGAAGGTAAAACCGCAAGTGCATATAACTTGGGTATTGCTTCTGCCCGTGCTGGGAAAAGAACTTTGATTATTGAAACAGATTTGCGATCGCCTTCTCGTTGTACTTCTCTGAAAGTAATTCCCGATCCCGACGCCACCATAGAACCCCTGCGTTATTACGCCGACTTAAGTGAATGTATTCGTTTAGTTCCTGATGTAGAAAATTTATACATTCTCCCTAGCCCCGGTCCCGTGCGACAATCTGCTGCTATTCTTGAATCTAGCGAAATGCGGCGGCTGATGGATGATGTCCGCGAACGGTTTGATTTAGTGATTTTAGATACTAGTCCATTGAGTATATCCAACGATCCATTGTTAATTCAACCCTACAGCGACGGCATGGTACTAGTGGCACGACCACATTATACAGAAGAGAACATGTTAGGCGAAGCGATCGATCAATTGGTTGAATCGGAACTAGGGTTATTAGGAGCAATTATTAATGGTGCCGATATCGTCGTTGCTCTACCAGAATCAACGTTTTCATCGGAAGTAGAACCAGAAAATGTTGAAGAATCAGAAGAAGTTTCAGCAGGTGCGAGTTGAATATGGAGTGGGGCATGGGCCATGGGGCATGGGGAAGATGAGGGAGATGAGGGGGATGAGGGGGATGAGGGAGATGGGGAGGTGGGGAGGTGGGGAGGTGGGGAGTTGGGGAAAAAGTAATTCTTCTTTCCCCCCATCTCCCCATCCCCTTATCCCCCCATCCTCTTCTCATGCCCAATGCCCCATGCCCATTAATCACGCCTAAACAGCCCAAATAGGGGACCAAGAATTATTCCAAAAACAAAACCGCCGATGTGTGCCCAGTAAGCAACTCCACCTGTTTGTACGCTCATGTTAGCGGCTGCTTGCAGGCTTACAAGACCGGATATCACATTTTGTACAAAGAAAAGTCCAATTATTACTAATGCTGGAACTCGGATGGTGGTGATGAAAAACCCTAAAAATACTAAAGTCATCACTTTAGCTTGGGGAAAGCGAATAATGTACGCACCTAAAACTCCAGATATTGCGCCACTTGCACCCAAGGAAGGAATCTCGGAATTAATGCTAATAAACCATTGGCACAATGCAGCTAAAGCACCACATGTCAAATAAAAAATTAAATATTTAAAATGACCTAAACGATCTTCAATATTGTTGCCAAAAACCCAGAGAAACAACATATTTGAGATTAAGTGCCACCATCCACCATGTAAAAATTGCGACGTAAATAAGGTTATCCATTCCTCAGATAAATTGGTGGTTAACTCTTGAGGTACTACTGCATACTGATTTAAAAACTGATTCAATTGTGCATTTGTCAGGCTCACCTCGTGAAGAAAAACTAAAGTATTCATGCCAATTAAGCCGTAGGTGAAATACGGGGTAATTCGCGTGGGATTTTCATCGTAGAGAGGAAACACAGGTGTTTTTCCTAAATTATTGACTAACTGCAATATAGCTTGTATTACGCACAGTTGTTGAGTTTAAGTATTTAAACTCAGAGTAAATCTTCAAGCGAGGTTTTAAACCCAAAATTCTGATAAATACTGCAAAATCCCACTCTTTAAAGGGTGGGATTAGGTTACAGCAGTTTTTATGTATTTGAACCACATTTATCGTAGGGGCACAGCAATGGTGTGCCCCTACCGCGTGGTCTATTTACCTGAAAATTGCTGTAAAAATAAAATTTTTGTAGTACTTAACTACGACCAAGATTCTTCTGGGGATTTATCGCTAAATAAACCCAAGAGTGGCCCAAGAATTGCACCAAAGATAAATCCGCCTGCATGTGCCCAGTAGGCAATACCACCGCTTTCCATACCGATGTTGGTGGGTGTTTCGAGGCTGACAAGTCCGTAGAAGGCTTGTTCGAGAAACCAAAATCCGAGAAAGAAGTATGCTGGGACGCGGAAAGTCGGGAAGAAAAATCCTAAGGGTACAACGCCAATAACTTCAGCTTTGGGAAAGCGAAGAATGTATGCTCCCATGACACCTGCGATCGCACCACTGGCACCCAATGAAGGAATGCTAGAATCTTGAGCGAAGTACCACTGGGTTAATGATGCCAAAACGCCACAAGACAAATAGAACAACAAATATTTGGCGTGACCTAATTTATCTTCAACGTTATTACCAAAAATCCAGAGAAACAGCATATTGCCGCCTAAATGCAACAAACCGCCGTGCAAAAATTGTGAGGTGATTAAAGTTGCCCATTCTGGCACTGGTTGATTTACAGAGATGCCAGCAAAGCTTAAACTGAGTTCGCGCGGAACTACCGCTGCAAGGTGAAAAAACCCGTTTAATGCTTGCGGGGGAAGACTTGCTTCATATAGAAAAGCGAGAACGTTGACAGCAACTAATCCATAAGTGACGTAAGGAGTAATTTTTGTAGGATTATTATCTCTAATTGGAACCACGGGCGTTTTTCCTGACTTGAAGACACAAACTCTACATTACTGAATTGTGCAAGTAGTTTCTTCTACCTCGTGGATAAATCTCGCGTTGAGACTTAAAAACCGAAACCTAAAAATCCACC
This sequence comes from Nostoc sp. CreGUA01, assembly GCA_034531095.2. Lineage (GTDB taxonomy): Bacteria > Cyanobacteriota > Cyanobacteriia > Cyanobacteriales > Nostocaceae > Nostoc. The sequence continues at coordinate 40,611 of JAVRBV020000108.1, forward strand.
ATCAACGGTGATACACTGTCCAGTGATGAAAGATGCTACAGGCATACAAAGAAATGCTACTATACCTGCCACTTCTTCTGGTTGACCAACTCTTCCCATAGGTGTTTGAGACAGAACTAATTTCAAGAAATCTTGGTTATCGAGTACAGACTCCGTTAGAGGCGTGCGAATAGCCCAAGGTGCGACGGTATTTACTCTAATACTATCTGAAGCCCATTCAACTGATAGCGATCGCGTTAGTTGATTTATAGCCGCTTTAGTCATACCATAGGGAGCGCCTGTACGATTTGAGACTAAACCTGCCACAGAACTGATATTAACAATGCTGCCGTTTTTGCTGTTTTGCAGCAGAGGATAAAACAAACGGCACATTTCAAAAATTGATGTCTGGTTTGTTTGGATGATGAATTGATACTCCGTTGGCGTATAATCTACGAGTTTTTTACTAATATTAGTTCCGACATTATTGACCAGAATATCTAATTTATCCCAGGTTTTGCTAACCTGCTCAAGGATAACTTGACGACCATCAGAAGTCGCAACATCCGCTGTTATCCCAGATGCAGGTAATCCAGCCTGTTGCCAGATACTTACTTGTCGGTCTACATCCTGAGAATTTCGTGCCACAATTATGACTTCTGCACCGAGAGATAAAAACTCATTGGCAATAGCTAGTCCAATGCCTTTGGTGGCACCTGTAATCAGCGCTTTCTTTTCTGTTAGTGTCCAACGGCTCATTTGAATTATACTGATTTTTGATTTTCAAGCCATCAATAACCATTCGAGTTTAGCTTGCAGGTGTCCAATGCGATCGCCTTTTGTCGTAATCTAGATGATTGCCATCGCTAAATGATTCAGAGCATTCCAACCTACTGACAAACTCATGTTTTTTACAAATTCTCTAGAAAATCAACTCCAGAGGTGGAACGAAACCATTCGCAATCAACCGCAAAATCCTAATGCCTACATTCGCCGAGGTATGGTTAACTTTCAGCTGGCCAAAATTGATGAATCTATTGAAGATTTTGATATGGCAGAGCAATTGGATATCCGTATCCAGCCCTACCTCTGGCAACGGGGATTATCGTACTATTATGCAGAAAAATTTGCCCAAGGCGCTCAACAGTTTGAAATAGATTTGACTGTAAATGCTCAAGATGTAGAAGAGACAGTATGGCGATATCTCTGCATAGCTCATTCGTTAGGTGTTGAAGAGGCACGTAATTCTTTACTAACTGTGAAAAATGATCCCCGACGTGTTATGCAGTGCGTATATGATTTGTATGCAGGAGATTGTACTCCAGATGATGTTTTAAATGTTGGGCGATCGCAAGGGATAAATGGAAATTTTTATAGTCATCTTTATTTGGGATTATATTACGAAGCTGAAAATAATCTTGATTTAGCTCAGGAATATATAGTTAAAGCTGCTAATAATTATAAAATTGATGACTATATGTGGTATTTGGCGCAGGTGCATAAAAAGCTGCGAGGATGGCAATAGTTTATTAGACATCTGGTGACAATTAATTCTGCGTTGCCTGAAATCCTTGGTAGGGGCGTAGCTTGCTTCTGGGTTTCGGAGTACGGCCGTAACGTGTTCATGTTTGCTCTAACTGCGGATATACAACTGATAGAGACGTTGCATCCGCCCAAGTATTCCTCCAAAGGGGACTTGCAGCCGTGGGGCATACGGTCAAGATGCTTGCTGAGGGTAAATTCATTGGAATCTCTTTGAAGCAAGAATCCCCAGGCTTCTAGCCCTACGGTGTACACACAAGTCTCTTGATCTGCACCTTTGTTGCATCGCCCTGCACCTTTGTTGCATTGACTCACAACTTTGTTGCATTGACTCACAACTTTGTTGCATCGCCCTGCACCTTTGTTGCATCGACTCACACCTTTGTTGCATCGCCCTGCACCTTTGTTGCATCGACTCACACCTTTGTTGTATCGACTCACACCTTTGTTGTATCGACCTACAAAAATTAACCCACCCTACGTTACGAAGCAACTTTAAAAGACTTGTGTGTACACCGTAGGCTTCTAGCCGTGGGGAGTGTCAAACAAGACGCCCATAACGTGCGGTGATGGGATTAGTTGGATTGGATTGATTATTCAGCCAAGCCCACATTTGGTCGCCAAAGGAAAAATGCCACCATTCTTTAGGATTGCGTTGAAAGTCGGCTTTTAACATAACATCTCGCAATAGCTGACGGGAAGCATGATATTTTTCTGCTTCTGGATGCTCGCCATTAGCATAATAATCGGGATGCGATCGCCCTGACATTTCATCAATGGGCGAACCCATATCCACAATTTCCCCAGTATCATCTACTAGCGTCACATCCACCGCAGCGCCGGTACTGTGAGGAGGAGGTGTTTTTTCATCCAAACTCGGCACAGCCCAAATTTCATAAACCGCCAGCCAAATTTCTTGGCGTTGGTTTGGTAATAATTCTGCCTCAGTCAGTCCTCTTTCTCGTACTGCTTGGGCGAAGCTGTAATCTACCATAAACTGTTGGACTGCGATCGGGCGATAGGCATCAAATATTTGAATCCGCCATTTTGGTTTTAACAATTCAAGGTGATTTTGCGCTTGAATCAAATTCTCAATGACACTTTGACGGAGATAATAAGGAGAGCGATCGCCATAACTAGCACCTAACTTTTCATAAGGATGGGGAAATTCCACTGCAAACAATTCTAAAGGAATCGCTACTAACGGTTCACCACACTCAAAAATCGGAATTTGATGATAAGGCCTCATCTAATCAGCTACACAGGACTTACGTATTTTAACGCAAGCATAGCATTCTGCGTTGCGAATTGGATTTATGATGTTGAAAATGCTCGATCAAAACCAAACACCTCTATTAGACGCTCTTAAAGCCAATGCAACACGCTCCCATGCTGCTTTTTACATGCCGGGACACAAACAAGGCAAGGGCATTTCTCAACCGTTAGCTGATTTACTTGGTGAAGCTGTCTTTCGCGCTGACTTAACCGAATTAGCAGATTTAGATAATCTTTTTGCACCCCAAGGCGTAATTCAAGAAGCACAACAATTAGCAGCCCAAGCATTTGGCGCTTCGCAAACATGGTTTCTTGTCAACGGTTCTACCTGTGGAGTGGAAGCAGCAATTCTCGCTACTTGTGGCAGTGGCGATAAAATTATTTTGCCTCGAAATGTGCATTCTTCGGCCATCGCCGGTTTAATTCTCTCTGGTGCTGTACCAATTTTTCTCAATCCCGAATACGATCCAATTTTAGATATTGCCCATAGCATTACACCTACAGCTGTAGAATCTGCACTCCAACAACATCCCGACGCCAAAGCAGTGTTGACAGTGTACCCCACATATTACGGTGTTTGCGGAGATTTAAGGGCGATCGCCAATATTACTCATCAATATAATATTCCTCTACTCGTAGATGAAGCACACGGCGCACACTTTAGCTTTCATCCAGAATTGCCCACTCCAGCTTTAGCCGCAGGTGCCGATTTAACTGTACAATCCATCCACAAAGTACTTGGTGCCATGACACAGGCATCGATGTTGCACATCCAAGGTAATAGGATAGATAGCGATCGCATTAGTAAAGCTTTGCAGCTCCTACAGTCTACCAGTCCTAGTTATATACTTTTAGCTTCTCTAGATGCAGCCCGTCAGCAAATGGCACTCCACGGAAAAATGTTGATGTCTGACACTTTGCAACTTGCCCAAGAAGCCAGAACCAAAATCAGCCAAATTCCTGGATTATCTGTCTTAAGCCCCCCTTTTCAAGGGGGGTTGGGGGGATCTCCCGGCTTTGTAGCTTTAGACAAAACCCGACTAACTGTAACTGTTTCTCATTTAGGTTTAACTGGATTTGCCGCAGATGAAATTCTAGATGAAAAATTTGCCGTTACTGCTGAATTTCCCTCCCAGCAACACCTGACTTTTATCATTAGTTTTGGCAATACCGCAGCCGATATTCAGCAATTAGTCCAAAGTTTTACCATTCTTGCCCAAGAAAATCGACCAACCAGCGCTACTATTCAAAACTATATTTGGCAGGAAATTGCCGAAACACCCAATACCAATTTGTATTTGTCTCCCCGTGAAGCTTTTTTTGCTGTTAGTGAAACATTACCTTTAACACAGACTTGCGATCGCATTTGTGCTGAAATTGTCTGTCCCTATCCTCCAGGAATTCCCGTATTAATGCCAGGGGAAATTATCACCATATCAGTTCTAGATTACTTGCAACAAATCCAGGCGATGGGAGGATTTATCAGCGGTTGCAATGACATGAGCTTGCAAACTTTGAAAGTTGTGAAATCGAGAATTTAGGAGTCATATCATGTCCTGTTAATCAAACTAAATAAAAACGTTTGCTCGTAGTGAGGACTTTAGTCCTCAAGCCAGGACTGAAGTCCTGACTACAAACTATTTATGATGGGTGATTTGGCGGACATCATATCAACATGGTTTACGTTTAGCTAGGCTTTGGTGCGTTAAGGCTGACGCCTAAGAGGTTGTTTTAAAAGTGTTTGGCTGTGATTTTAGACACTTCTCGATCCCCCCTAACCCCCCTTAAAAAGCAGGGCTGTTTCATTCCCCAAAGAGCTTTAAAAATCAAGGGTTCTAGCAATTAAAAATTGGTTATTTTGTTACTGGCGTGCCGATGAAACCAACTATTTTACTGATATTTCAGTGCTTAAATGTTCGTCTCTTAG
>JAVRBV020000109.1:0-24317 GCA_034531095.2 Nostoc sp. CreGUA01
GTAAGCACTTGTTCTGAATGAATTGGCTGGTACGTATCGCCTCATCTATTGCCTGATATTGCTTTTGTTTTCCCTTGACCTTGAACTCGTAAACAATCATGGCATCGACCAATTAACCATCCTCTTATCCTACCACCACAACAGTAAAGCCGTCCTACAAGGACGGGGTTTTAAACCCATTTTTCTGATAACGCTCTGAAGAAACACAGGAAGTGGGGGGAGATGGGGGAGTGCAGAATTCTGCTGTAATTACAATGCAGTTTTTTGCAATCTTAGATACATAGTAATGCACGTGTCAGTAATAAATCTTGCATTCAAGTCAGCATAAAAGGTGAATGAATAATAACTACATTTTTTATACTGTTTATTTTGTGAGTTCAAAATTGTCACTAGTAATAGCGATCGCTAGATGGTTTTTGCCTGAAGTTTAATAGGCAACTATTTATGATTATCTATCAAAAGCAAATGAAAGATGATATCAAATACTCCAATATTTCTGTGAGTAAATTTTTGACGCCTTTTCAGCATAAATTACTACTGAAAAGTCTGCAAGAAGATTTACCTGAAATGTACCGCCAGCGGATTCAAATTATGTTACTGGCAGAGGAGGGAAAATCACAAACACAAATTTGTCGGATTTTGGGATGCTGTCCGGCTACAGCAAGACATTGGATACACATTGCTCGTAGTGGAATGGCACACCAATGGCTGGAATCTCCAATTGGTCGCCCCAAAGCTGTGAATGAGGAATATTTAGAACGTTTGAAAGAATTAGTGAGCAATAATCCTCGTGATTATGGTTATGGTTTCAAACGATGGACGGCGAATTGGTTAAGTAAGCATTTGGCAAAAGAAATGGGGATAAAGGTAAGCGATTGTCATATCAAACGGTTACTCAAACAAATGGGTTTATCTACAAAACAAAAGCCTAGTAAGACTGAGCAAAATTTACCACAGAATGGTTCGCAAATTTTAATCGGTGATTTAAAACATGAAAATCTACTAGATCAAAGTGAAATCTTACCAATTCATTTCCTGAAGTTAGAAAAAAATTAAGCAAGTCATATTTCAATACGGTTCACTTAAACTCAGACACTCAAAGACGATTGTCAATCAAAAATGGTATTATGCTGCAAAATTCAATTACTCCAATAATTTCTCCAGAACTACTCAAAAATATTCTTGGCTATAGTGTTTCGGAAGAAGAATTTAAACGCTGTCAAGAGAAATTTAAATACTTAGAACCTAAAGTCGGAAAATTTTGGCAAGGAACTGGCGTTGAGGCTGGCATTTATATTGTGCTTGCTGGTAAAGTAAGACTACTGGATCAAGCCGGAGAATTAATTTCAACACTGGAAGCTGGGGAATCATTTGGACATTTTACTTTGCTCCCAGATATCAACTTTATAGTTTATACTGCAAGAGCAAGTACAAATGTACAATTGTGTTTTATTCCAGGTAAGTTACTATTGTCATTAATGACTAAGTATCCGCAAGTTAATGAGCATTTAAAAACGCAAGCTCAAACTCAAAATTTTCTGCTTTTTCAGCCCAATATCCCTAGTGAAGTAAATAATAGTAAACAGTTATCTCTCACATCTGATTCTGCACTCATAACAGAAATAAAGTGGGAAAAAAAAATTAATAAAGCTTACTTTCCTAGTCCTACTCAAAGAGTCGGTCATCTCTTACAACGAGTAACTCGGCGTTATTCTTTCTTCGCTCAACAAAGTGCATCTGACTGCGGTGCGGCTTGTGTAGTAATGGTGTCGCATTATTGGGGAAAACGGTTTAGTATCAACCATTTACGGGATATTACTAATGTTGACCGCAATGGTTCATCTCTACGGGGGTTAACAGCAGCAGCGGAAAGTTTAGGGTTTAGTACGCGTCCGGTAAAAGCTAATCTTGAGCAGTTGGCGAAACAAAAATTACCTGCTATTGTTCACTGGGAAGGCAAACACTACATTGTTGTTTATGAAATTACCAAAAAACACGTAATTGTAGCTGACCCGGCTATTGGTCAACGCACACTCAGTCATGAAGAATTTAAAGCTGATTGGACTGCATATGCACTATTATTAGAACCAACAGCTTTATTCAAGGATGCGAAAGAAAGTACAACTGCCTTTTGGCAATTCTTTGAGTTAATTAAGCCGCATGGTTTGGTGATGCTAGAAGTATTTATAGCTTCAGTATTTATCCAAATATTTGGACTCGTCACTCCTTTATTTACTCAATTAATATTAGACCGCGTGGTGGTACAACGTTCTGGTTTGACATTGATGGCGGTGGGTTTGGGGTTGATGATTTTTAGCATTTTCCGTGTAGTCATGACGGGTTTGCGACAATATTTAATAGACCATACAGCCCAGAGAATAAATGTTGCATTAGTGGTTGCCTTTATTCGCCATACTTTGCGTTTACCGCTGAGTTACTTTGAAACGCGTTATGTAGGGGATATTATCTCGCGCTTGCAAGAAAATAATAAAATTCAGCGGTTTTTGTCTGGTGAAGCACTATCGATTATTTTGGATTTAATCACTGTTTTTATTTATCTGGGATTAATGTTTTGGTACAGTTGGAAAATGGCGTTATTGGCATTAGTAATTGTGCCGCCGTTTTTCTTGCTGGCATTGATAGCTACACCATTTTTACAAAGAATTTCCAGGGAAATATTTAATGCCATTGCTAAAGAAAGTAGTTATCTGATTGAAGCACTAACTGGGGTACGAACTTTAAAATCTACAGCTGTAGAACAAACAGTACGTTGGCATTGGGAAGAGTTATTACAGAAAGAAGTTAAAACTAGTTTTGCTGGAGAAGTTATTGGTAATCGCTTGCAAATTTTCAGCAACACGATTGAAGCAGTTGTATCTACTGCATTGTTATGGTATGGAGCGCATTTAGTAATTCAAAACCAATTAACTATCGGGCAATTAGTAGCATTTAATATGCTCTTGGGGAATATTATTAGACCTTTTCAAAGATTAACTGTGCTGTGGAATCAATTGCAAGAAGTGATAATTGCTGTAGAACGTATTAATGATGTTTTAGATGCAGAACCAGAAGAAGATTTACAACATCAAATTAAGCAATATTTACCTCCAATACAAGGTAATATTCGTTTTGAAAATGTTACTTTTCGTTATCATCCAGAAAGCGATCTTAATATTCTAGAAAATCTCAGTTTTGAAATTAAACCAGGACAAATGGTTGCTTTAGTGGGACGCAGCGGTTCTGGCAAAACTACCATTTCTAAGTTACTACTAGGGCTATATTTTCCCACAGATGGCAAGATATTGATTGATGGAAATGATATTACTACAATTTCCTTGCAGTCTTTACGTCAACAAGCCGGAGTAGTTGACCAAGATACCTTTCTCTTTGGTAGCACAATTCGGGAAAATATCAGTTTAGGACATCCTGAGGCAAGTTTAGCAGAGATTACAGAAGCAGCAAGCTTAGCGGGTGCTGATGAGTTTATTAGAAAGTTACCGATGGGTTATGAAACCCAAATTGGTGAAGGTGGTGGGTTGCTGTCTGGCGGACAAAGACAAAGAATTGCGATCGCCAGGGCATTATTGGGTAATCCTCGTCTGTTAATCTTAGATGAGGCGACTTCTCATCTTGATAGTGAATCAGAACGCATTATTCAGAATAATTTGCATACAATTCTCAAAAAAAGAACCTCTTTAGTAATTGCTCATCGTCTTTCTACTGTACAGAATGCAGATTTAATTTTGGTGTTAGATAGGGGCATATTAATTGAGAGTGGAACTCATGCAGAATTGATGGCAAAACGGGGACATTATTTCTATCTCAATCAACAACAACTACGGCAGAATTGAGAATTCAGAAGTAAGACAAGCCAAGCTTCAAACTTAGCTATCAAATTTAATTTCTGTAATTCATTACCTGAAAATCTGCTGTAGTTGGTTACTTTGAGAGCAAATTAATCTAAAAATTTTGACAAGGATAAATAATGACAAACACATTGAATGGAAAGGGAGCATCCCAAATCCATGAGTATGAAGATAGAGATGAAAATTTGGCAACAGCAACTAAATTTACTGATGATTGGTCTTTTTCGACTAAAGAATTACTAGATGGCTTACCTAAAGTTTGGACAAGGGGATTGCTGTATTTTTTAATTATCTTTGTTTCCATTATTTTACCTTGGGCAATGCTGTCTCAAGTTGATGAAACTGGTACTGCTAGAGGCAGAATTGAGCCTAAAGGTAAAACGATAAAGCTGGATGCTGCTGTGTCGGGAACTGTTACACAAATTCATGTAAAAGAAGGTGATGTAGTTAAATTGGGACAGAAAATTATAGTTTTAGATTCAGAATTAGTGAAGACAGAATTACAGCAAATACAGGATAAATTAGAAGGGCAATTAAATCGGCGATCGCAATTAAATTTATCTGAAAATCAGTTAGTAGTTGCCCTCACAACTCAGCACCAACAAAATCAAGCTCAAGAATTAGAAAAGCAATCACAAATAGACCAAGCACGGCAAAATTTAATTGCTGTTAGTAATGCCTTTGAATTACAAAAATCAGAAAAATTATCTCAAGTAAATCAGGCACAACAAAATCTAGATCATAGTAAAATTACTACAAATTTAGTGCAGAGTAGTTTAGCAAGTTCCCAACGAGAAGAAGAACGTTATCGCAAACTTTGGCAAGAGAAAGTTATTCCTGAAACTAACTTTGTAGAAAAACAAGAAATAGTCAAAGACAAGCAAAAAATATATGAACAAAGCCAGTCAGATATTCAGCAAGCTAAATTACGTCTAGCAGAACAACAAAGTAGTTATCAGCGTATTGTCAAGCAAGGAAAGGCAGACATCATACAAGCACAATTACGTCTCAATGAACAGCAACGTAGTTATCAAACATTAACTCGTTCTGGTAAATTAGCTTTGCTCAAAATTGAGGAGCAACAAAAAAATCTCCAAACAGAAATTACAACTCTGAACGCAGAAATCGCTCAAACAAAGAGACAGATTACATCTTTAAATATTCAATTAGCACAACGAGAATTAAAAGCACCTGTAAGTGGTACTGTATTTCAGTTACCTATTCAAAAAGCTGGTGCTGTAGTCCAGCCAGGAACTATGGTAACAGAAATTGCTCCTATCGGTTCGCCTTTTGTAATTCGGGCACAAATGGCAACAAATGAAAGTGGTTTTTTACGTAAAGGATTGCCAGTTAAGCTCAAATTTGATGCTTATCCTTTCCAAGATTATGGAATATTAGAAGGAGAATTAATTGATATTTCTCCTACTACTTTAGAGGTAGATACAGCTAATGGTAAAGTAGCAGCTTATAACTTAGAAATTACTCTAAAGCAGAGTTGTATTCAGAGCAGTAACAAATGTATTCCCTTACGTCCAGGAGATACAGCTACGGCTGAAGTAATTGTGCGTCAACGGCGAATTATTGATTTTATACTTGACCCATTTAAGCAGTTACAGCAAGGCGGTTTGGAGTTGTAACACTGAGCTAATCTTCCAGCCTTATTCTTTACATGAGGAAGATAAAAAACCTTGAGTAGCAACCATCAATATTTTTCTCATTCCTCTACTTTTACAAAAGGTTTAGGAAGAAGTCATGATTTCACGCGTCACCTTAATACAACAAATTTAGGAGAACTATCATGTCACAACCTATCAACATCACCAATAAAGATATTTTGCATCAGCTAAAATTATCGTGCAAGATACCTGAAATCATTGAGCAGATTATTACCCGCAAAGTTATTCAACATGCTGCTAGTGAAGTAGGTATAAAAATAGAGATAGAAGAACTTCAAAAATTAGCTGATGAAATGCGACTAATGAATAATCTCCTCAATGTTGAGGAAACTTGGGCTTGGTTAGAAAAACATAGTTTATCTTTAGATGATTTTGAAGAAATTCTCTATAACAACTTGCTTTCTACTAAATTAGCTATTCATCTACTCGCGGATAAAATTCAACCTTATTTTCACGAACACCAACTAGATTATATTGGTGCAGTAATATATGAGGTTCTCTTAGATGATGAGGATTTTGTTTCGGAACTTTTTTACGCTATTAAGCAGGAGGAGATGAGTTTTTATGATGTTGCTCATCAATATATTCAAGATTTAGAATTACGCCGCAAAGGAGGATATCAGGGAATAGTACATCGTCGAGATTTAAAGCCAGAAATTTCTGCTGCTGTTTTTGCAGCTAAACCACCACAACTCTTACAGCCTATCGTCACTGCAAAAGGAGTACATCTGGTTTTTGTGGAGGAGATTATTCAGCCACAATTGGATAACCAACTAGCTTATCAAATCGGAAAAGATTTATTTGAGAAATGGTTAAAAAAAGAAATTGAACAGTTTAATTTTCAGCTTGTCATTGATTAAACCAAAACTAGATGTTCTAAAAAACTCACAAAACTAGTTAGGAGATTAAATTATGTATCAGTTTTCTCTTTTAAATAATGCTCAAGCTGTTTGTTTTCAGAAGCTGACATATCCTACTTATCGTTCACTGCTCAACACACTGGATGCGAACAATTTTATTATTGCTGTAGGAGTTAATCTTGGCTCGCAGCCAATTGGACTTGGTTTGGCTATCATCGATAAAGATGATGCAGAAATTATTTCTTTATTCATTCATCCAGAACATCGAAGCCAAGGATTAGGTAAAACCTTGCTTAATTATTTAGAAATAGAACTTCAACAACGAAGATGTTCGCAAGTTAGGTTAGTTTATATATCTAATTCTACTACCCCTGCGTTACTACGAATTCTAAAACAACTCAACTGGTCTATTCCTCAGGTACGAATGTTAGTTTGTGAAGGAACAAAAGAAAGTATTAAAAATGCCCCCTTATTACGAATAAATTTTTGTCTTCCAGTATCATATACTATTTTTTCTTGGATTGAATTAACGCCTGAAGATAGAGAGTATATACAAAGACAACAGGCTATTTGTCCTTGGTATCCTGAAATCCTTTCTCCGTTTGATGATGAAAAAATTATTGAACCTATAAATAGTCTAGGACTTCGCTATCACGGTCAAGTTGTTGGTTGGATGATTACTCATAGAGTAGCAATCGACACCATAAGATATACTAAGCTTTTTGTGAAAAAAGAACTTCAAGCTCTAGGACGTGCTATTCCTTTATTAGTCAACGCTATTCAACTTCAATTAGAAAAAAGCGAAGCAAGTAAGGCGGTTTTTACAGTGTTATATGATAATCAAAAAATGATTGATTTAGTGAATAGAAGACTAGGATTGTATCTCAGCTTATTACGTCAATCTTGGCACAGTTCAAAATCAATCTAAAAAAATCAATCGTCTTAGTATTGACTACTTCAAAAATAATACTAATACAATTAAATTTGTTGAGATAAAAATAGGGTGAGCATCTGCCACCCTATTAATTATTTGCTAATTATTTAGGATTAAAATTAATAGTTATGGTATTAATCCCGATCCAATCACTCCTATCCAACCTCCAGGAACGTTTTCACGAACTGCATCATCAAGGCTGCGTCCAACTGAGCGAACTCCATCTTCAATCCTTTTAATCCAATTTGGAGTACCTTTTCCTCCCACAATACCTTCTAACTCTAAATCAGACATTTCAGCAAATTCAATTTCGATAGGTTCCAATTTGTTAATTTTGATGTTAGCCATCGTTGATTACTCCAAAGAAAATTTATTGCTTTTGAATTAGGTTGACTGTTGCCTAATTACATTAATATCATCTCAATTATATTTATTAATTTCAAGGCTTTAGCTATTCATTAATGAACATAAATAATGTAGTTTTAATATCTTTCTTGATAATTATTTTCTATATAAATATTGAAATTTAAAAATATATAGCAATCCTAAATCATTTGTGAGACATAAAATGGCTGAAAAGCTTATAAATTCATGGTTTTTATGTCAGTATTCTCTCACTTTTCAATTCAAATTGCTATATTTACTAATTATCCGATCATAATTATTACATTTAGTATTTATTTTATTTTTATTATGGATTAATAACTGCACAAAAAGTTAAAAAAGCAACTCAATATAAAACTTGAGTTGCTAGACGATATTCTATTTTTTGGAGTTATTAGCTTAAATCATTATTGCTTCTGCGGCTCTCTTCAACTCAGAAGATGCTTCAGGTATATAAGAAGTTCTGGGTTGACTTGCTATGTTTTTTTGCTGTTCTCGTAATTCTGATAAACGTATATTACTCCAGTTGACAAGTGCTGAATTTCCCAAATTAGGAGCTAGACGGTTTAGCCGTTCTACAGCAGAAATGGCAAGTGAATCCATCTGTATGGAAGCCAAATAACAATCGCAAGCTATATCTAATTCACCTAATTTCTCATAACATTGACCCGCCATAAACCAAGCGATCGCTGTTCCAGGCGGCCCTAGTCTAGCTGCTGAACGATATATCTTAGCAGCTTCTTCAATTTTACCCTGTTTGATTAATATTTCTCCTAATTCTAAACAATATCTGGGTTCTAATGGACTCATTTGAGTTAACTTTCTTGCTCTATCTTCAGCTAGATCTAGATCGTGAAGCCAAAGTGCTTCTTTAGTTCGGCTTTCTAAAACAATACATTGGTTTTCTAAAGCTACTATTTGCTGATTTTCATTTTCAGTAGTTAAGCTTTCTGCATAAGATTGGCAGATATCCATTTCTTGTATTACTTTGTGTTTATCTTTTTGGAGTAGAGGGACAAAAACCACAGCACGATAATAAACACTAACTAAAATTTTATAACTAAAATCATCGAGCAAAGGTTGAAGATTTTGAATTTCATTAGTGGCAATTTCTCGCCAAAAGTTAGATTTTTCTAGACTTCTGAAGTTTTTAGCATATTGTACTACTAGTTGTAAGGCAGCACTTAAACGTGTTGCACTTTCAGGTGCAGCATAATTAGCGATTTTTTCAAATTGCTCCAAGTCTTTTTCTTTTAAAATACCTTGATCTTCACTTAAGGAAAAATTAGAAGTAGCTCGATATAAAGCTAGTTTTGCTAATATACTTTCGCTGGCTATTTCTGCCTCAGACATCTCTGGTATATAATCCAAAACAGCTTTATGCAAACATAAGTTTCTTAAGAGACTTATAACCTTGATTTTTGTGGTTAGTTTAAGTTCTTGATAGTGAGTTAAGTGTTCACAAAGATTATTCCATCTTTTGGTTCTTAATTCATTTGGTAGTTCCAGTGGATTATCAATTTTATATTGTTGCATACCAGTTTCTTGCAACAAGGATTCTCTGAATGAAGGTGGATATATTACTTGTGTTCCATAATTAACAGGGCTTTTATTAATTAAATTAAAATAACTGAACTCGATTCCATATAGATGTGGAAGACCACCATTGAAAATCCCTAAATCTAAATAAGGACGATATAGCCAAGCTATAGGTGAAGTGTTAATTACAGACATAATTGTTTATCCTTGAAGTGAAATTATATAGAGTAGTAAAATTAGTTAAAACATACTTTAAGCAAAAACAAACTACAGTACATATAACCTATAAAATTTATCAAAGTAACCCACAATAGAATCAAATAAAATACTTGACAGTACCACTGTGGGATTAAAAATAGTTTTAAAAATGAACCCCAGTTTCTAAAAGACTTGAGGGTGTTTGGGATTCTATGTATTAAGCATACATAGGTTCGGGAGCAAGAGGTTCAGGTTGAGGACACCAACAACAAGAACCGCCTCCACGTAAGGTAATAAAAGCGACGAAGGCTTCTGAGTTACCTTGTGCGGACTCTTTCTTGATATCAATCATTTCAGTTGATTCGGTATTGAGTTGGTTAATTTTAATTTCAGCCATTTGTCTATTTCCTCGTAAATAAAATTGTGTTGATTGGAATTTGACTTTTAAGTGCCTCATTCCATGACTATAATCTCTACTTTATTTGTGAATATCAATACTTGGTCAATTAAAAAATGCACATAAATAATGCAATTTTTATACTAATTTCCATGAAAATTAGCAGTAAAAAGATACAAAACTAATATAGGACTAGTATTTGATTTTTGAAATATTACGTAGGTTGCGTTACGCTCCGCTAACGCACCAAAAGCTTAAGATGGTGCGTTACGGCTTACGCCTAACACACCCTACAAATACTTAGATTTTTTCAGAAATCAAATATGATTCCTATATAGGTTTTGTATTGATTTTTATTATGCATTTACTGAAATATAAGTGATTTTTATATTAGAATTGATATTTGAAAAATAGATTTCTGATTTTTTGGCTCGTAATTACTGCATTTAAGCTATCTTTTGATATTTACTAGCTTATGGAATAGGAAACGTGAGAAATATATGTGCAATTACCATACACGCTACAACAAGATACGGCTCAATTACTTGCCAGCAAAAACTTACTGCAATCCTCTACAATGAAATTTAGTAAAAATATGTAGTGTATTATTTATAACTTATTTTCAGCAAATATATTGAATTATATTGTGACGATAAATAAAAAAAGCTAAAATTAAAACGCAACAGATGTATATAATCAAAATATTTGGCAAAAATAGCTCATAAAGCAGCGATCGCAATTA
The DNA here is from genome assembly GCA_034531095.2 of Nostoc sp. CreGUA01. GTDB lineage: Bacteria > Cyanobacteriota > Cyanobacteriia > Cyanobacteriales > Nostocaceae > Nostoc. Next base: position 10,597 of record JAVRBV020000109.1, read on the forward strand.
TTTACGCTACTGAGTAAATATAAGCAAGGTATTATATAGTAATATGCCCAAAATTAGTGTTTGTATCCCTACTTTTAATCGTATATCTCTGTTGCCTTGTGCGATCGCCAGTATACTTAATCAGTCAGAGCAAGACTTTGAACTAATTGTTTGTGATGACGGTTCTAGTGATGGTACACCTGAATTCATGTCAGAGTACACAGACCATCGGATTAAATACATTCGTCATCCGCAAAATATTGGTAAAAGTAATAACATGCGCTCTGGTTTTGATGCTGCTAGTGGTGAATATTTTATTAAATTCGATGATGACGACCGACTAACGCCTGATTTTCTCGCAAGTACAGCAGCTATTCTTGACCAAGATTCTAGTATTGATTTTGTGGGTACAGACCATTGGATAATTGATATTAACAATATCCGGGATAAAGCAAAAACTGAGGAAAATTCTCATCGCTGGGGGAGAAAGAATTTACCCGCAGGGATTGTAGATAATTTGCTGGAAGTTGTATTTGTTCATCAAAGTTTTCAAATTGGGGCAACATTATTTCGCCGTAAAACATTGCAAGAACTAGGATTTCTGTTGCCCAATATGCAAAATTGCGAGGATAATGATTTATTTGTGCGGCTAGCGTTGGCGGGGAAAAAAGGTTATTATTTACCAGAGTTACTGATGGAATATCGTTACCATGCAGAGCAGCAAGGTATAAATAGAGCTATTCCTTATTTCTTTGATAAGATTCGGTACTTAGAAAGTTATAAGTTTGAATCTGAAGAATTAGAAAAAATTAGGCAAGAGCGTTTAATGGAAACGCAATTATTATTAGGCTTGCGTTTAATTGAAAAGGGAGAAACGCAAAAAGGCAGAGAACTAGTTTTAGCAGGACAATCTTTTTCGACTGCTAAAGCTTGGATTGGTTTAGGGTTATCTTTGTTACCAGTTGAGTTACGAGGTAAGGCGTTTGATGCACTGCGACAGATGCGGGGTTAGACATTGACACGGTTTAGTTACAAGCAAAAACTTTAACCTATGTAGGTTGGGTTGACGAAAAAACCCAACTGTTTTCGCAGTTTGTTGGGTTTCAGTTCTTTAAATCCAGTTAATAACTTCTTGACCACTCATCAATAATAGTTAAAATTGTTTTATCACCCAAGTTTTTAACAGATTTCACTACATCAGAATAATCTTCAAACTCTTGCTTCGGTTTCTTGCGTCGAGCATCAAATATGTCTTTTGCAAGTTTTTCAGCCCCACGAATTCTAGACCGTTGTAACTTTATAGATAACTCGTCTTTGTCTAAAGAGTTCAATAAACTAAGTGGATTACTCTGTTCGCTCTTTTGAGGGATAAGGTTTTCAAGTTGCTTGAACTGACTATCTATTCTCTGTCTTTCTTGTATGAACTCTGATTTGAACTCATTAAATTGCTTCTCAAGACGTAATTCTAGGTTTGACAGACGTGGTTCTAACTTTGTTGTTTCAGGCTGTGGTGTTACTGATTTAATAGAAGAATTAATTTCTTTAAAAAACGCAACTTGCTTTACTACCAAATCCTCTATTTTTGGAGCAATAACAAAAGCATTAACCATTTCACCTTGTCGAGGATTTTTTTCTCTTGCTCTGACAGCAGCATAATATTCAAAATGTCCATCAACTACCGTATAAATTTCCATACCTATAACTTTCAGAACTAGTGGTCTGATAATTCCTCCAGTTTCTATAATTATGTCTGCGAGGTTTTCTAAATCAGCTTCTGCAAAATTTGAACGAGGTTCATTAGAAGTAATACTTTTGACATCCACCAAAGAAAAATTAATCATTAATAAACCTCCATTTTTCGGATAACTTCATCTGCTAATACATTAAATTCTTCAGCAGAAATTTGAGCAGAAGTTTTTAATTCGGCAAATTTGATAATAGATTTAGGGTCTGGATATTCTAAATCTCCAACTGTGATAGTCTGATTCATACATTCTGATAAGGCTGTTCTGTCATAAATTACAGCTTCCAAGAGTGGTAGTTGATAGCGCTCTGAAATTACTTCTCTCTGTTTAGGGAAATTGTATTGCAAAAATTTAGCATTTGTTGAAATTTTAGAAGCAAGAACGCCCATTATAGTAATGGGTGGTTTACCCATCATTTGTCTCGATTCATTAATTTGATTAACAAAATTTTTGACTGTCGGTAAACCTTGGTTAGCAAACGGTTTCAAATCCGATGGAATTATCAGGTAATCAGTAGCGATGAGTGCAACTTCAGCATACAAATCTCTAGAGGGGGGAGTATCAATAATTACAATATCATATTGATTTTCTACCCTTTTTAGTTTTGTTACTAGCCTGCTTCTACTAGCTAATATTTTATTTAGTTTATCCTGATATTCAATCAATGTGATATGTGAAGGAATAACATCAATTTCTGGATTGTTGAAATAATCAGATGCACGCACTACTTCTGGAATAAAGTTGAAATCTCCTGATTCTAATAAATGGTATACGTTTCGCTCTCTTAAATTATCGTCTTCTTCAAATTGAAATTTTATTAATCCTGTGGCAAAAGTAGTATTTGCCTGGGAATCTATATCAATTAAAAGTACTGTTTTACCTTTTTTACGTAATGCTGCTGCCAGGTTGACTGCGACAGTAGTCTTGCCAACGCCGCCTTTGTTGTGATAGATTGCAATTGTTTTCATTGAATGTTGCCTCTTTGTTTCAAAATTTGAATTATTTTCATGTATTTCAAGTTCTGATTTCTCTATTAATTGTCCTTCTTTCAAACTTTCTCTACCAATTAAACCTTTAATTTCATCTAATTTACACTCAACCTCTCTTCCAGAACATTGAAATACTAACTGAATGTCATATTGCAATTTTTGATAAATTCTGATTTCTTTGCCATTAGTCAGCAACCCATACTTTACATTCAAACTTGTTAAATAATGCTTGAGTCGGGGGACATGATTATTTAAGTTTTGTTTGGGATGCTTTGCCTCCATGACGACACTCAGCGGTGAGTTGGCGTCTAAGACAAAGGGAATCACTTGTGCTGCAAATGCTAAGAAGTCTAAGCGAATGCTACCAATGGCAACTTCTTGATGCCAGGTGTCAGCAGTATAACCTAGCTGTGGTAATAAATATTGCACTATGAGTTTGCTTTCAACTTCACTTTCGTTACGGCATAGTTCAGGATTAAAAGGCAATATTTTTCTACCTTTAAATAATTACAATTATGGATAAAACTTGATATTTGCTAGTTTAGCGTATAGCTTTTATTATTCTCAGTGACGAAAATCACTTACAAAAATGTAAATTTTGATGACAAAACTAGTATATTCACTGTTAAAATAAGCCTTGTTAAAAGCTAACTATATTCAAAATTAATGAGCTAAGTCAGTATTTCCCTATTGCCGTGGTAAATGGCTAAAATCAAAGTGTCTACTTAACGTATTTTCCCTAAAGGTTTTGGCTACTGTATCTTGTCCCCGCTGCCATCAACTCGTTGATAGTCAAGCTATTAGTTGTCCTTATTGTCGGATAACGCTTAAAGCTTACGGTCATCCCGGTATTCCTTTGCACCGTGCAACTGGGGACGGGTATCTGTGCGACACCTGCACTTATCACGCTGATGATACTTGCAATTTTCCCCACCGTCCCTATGCCAAAGAGTGTACCCTCTACCAAAATATTGAAGAGACAAAGTTAGATTTAGAACAGCAGCGTTATTCCAATAATTTTGCTGTAACTGTGAAAACTTGGCTAAAACGCAATCAGACTTTGCTGTTGATATTGGGTTTATTATTGGTCTGCTTGTTATTCAGTTTAGTAACTTAAATTAACGCTGCAAACCACTCACCAACAAACTTTGGTCATTAATGTTACAACATTAAGTCTTAAGGTTACAACATTAAGTCTTAAAGTTATAACATTAAGTCTTAGAGCTAGAACATAAAGCCTTAAGGTTACAACATTAAGTCTTAGAGCTAGAACATTAAGTCTTAGAGCTAGAACATAAAGCCTTAAGGTTACAACATTAAGTCTTAGAGCTAGAACATAAAGCCTTAAAGTTCAAGCGATCGCTGTTGACTGTGAAGGTGAAATAGACCATCGGGTGGCGATCGTACTACTCAATCAACCTTGGTCACATCATAGCAGCGCAATGCAGCATCAAAAATTCAAGGTGCTGTACCCTCAGCAGTAACACCCTACAATTGAATATCACTTACTTATTACTTTTGCCTTATTTAGTGATTTTGGGGGTTTCAGTATTAGGTTCAACTAATACAGGTAGTGGTTCTTCTTCAAATATGGCTAAGTCGAACCAAAAAGTGGTACCAATGCCAACTTCACTCACCAAATGGACTTTACTACGGTGTCTGTCGATGATGTTTCTGACAATCGATAAACCTAAACCCGTGCCTTCTAGAGTGTGAACTCGGTTTTCTACGCGAAAAAAGCGTTCAAAAATTGAGTGTTGGTCTTCTGTGGCAATACCAATTCCAGTATCGGAAATTTCAATTCGCACTGGTGGAGATTGGGTCTGATTGGGCTTAGGATCTAGTTGGTAGGCGCGGATTGCGACTTTACCGCCAGCTTTTGTGAATTTTAGGGCATTACCAATTAAATTACCAAATACTTGTACCAACAAATCATAATTACCTACTACGAAGGGCAAATTAGGAGCAACTTCTTGAATGAGTTCAACACATTTATCTTTAGCATTGAGTTGGTAAGTACGCAGTGTTTGTTCGATCGCTTGGGCTAAATCCACTCCATCAAAGCTATAATTCCGACCAGATTCGAGTTTTGACAAGTCTAAAACATCGTTAACTAAGCGAGTCAAGCGATCGGTTTCATGGTTCACTGTTTGCAGAAACTCTTGGCGTTCTTTTACACCCAAGTCTTCACCGTAGTCATGCAGGGTTTCGATATAGGTTTTGATGTTGAATAAAGGCGTTCGCAGTTCGTGAGAAACGTTGCTGATGAATTGGCTTTTGGCTTCGTTTAATTCCACCTCGCGGGTGATATCTTGGACGGTAATGGCAATGCCTTTGATACTTTCTCGTTGCGAGTTGAGTACTGTAGTCAAAAGAATTCGGACTGTCCGGTGGATGGGTTGGTTGAGAAAAATCCGGAATTCGGCGCTTTCACATTCGCCTGCGGCCATTTCGTACAAAGTCCGAGTGATTTCCATCTGTACCGCCGGGGGGAAGTGATGCAGCACATTGTGACCTACCACTTGGGCGGCTTCCCAACCAAAAATTCGCTGGGCTGTGGGGTTGACTAAAATCACCTGCATATTGTTATCTATCAACACAGCACCATCAGCGATGGTGGAAACTAGAGTTTCTAGTTTGGCTTTTTCGGCGGTGAGTTCTTCGATATTTTGTTCTTCATAGCGCTCTAATCGCTCTGCCATTTCATTAAAGCTTAAAATTAATTCCCCTAGTTCGCCCCCTAAAGGTAAATCAATCCGCTGCTTGAAATTCCCCGTGGCAATTTGCTTCACGCCCACCAGCAGTTCTTTAATTGGCTTGGTGATGGTCAAAGCGTTAATCACTCCTGCCAAAATTACCATTACCCAAATGGTGATAAATACGGCAATGGTGACATCGCGGGTAAAATTGGTAGAGATAACAGCAGTTTGATTAGGATTAATACCGATCGCTAATACACCCAAGTATTTTTCATTAACGATCAAGGGAATAAATACATCGGTAACTGTCCCAGATGGAGTTGTATGTTGCCGCACCATCGGCTTTTCTCCATCACCAGGATAATCCTCTGGCAGTTGTATCCGTCGCTCAATGGTGAGGGAGTTTTCTACCTCCTGTTCCCAAAAAGGAATGCCAAAAAAGATTTTCCCGGTTTCATCGGCATACAGCATATAACGCACACTAGAGGTGCTGCTGTAGAAGCGTTGGGAAAATTGGGCAACTTCAGTCAGATTATTATCAGCCACTAGGGGGGCAACGTTGGCAGCAAGCAACAGTCCCAAATCACGCCCGAAGCGGGTGTCATTCATCCGTGCATCCTGCTGAATGGTGTTCACAGCCCAAAAAGTCAAACCACTCATCACCAAGGAAACTACCATTGTCGCCACAGCCAGCAGTTTGGTTTGGAGGGTGAACTCAGACCACCAACTAGCGATCGCATCTCGAATTGTTTTTAACAGAGCTAGCATTTTAAATAAAGTTGTTAGTAGTCCTTGTTATAAAAGCCCAACAACTAAAAAATTAACAGTTAATTTGACAAATATGTTAGCGATGAGGGGGGAATGACGAAATTGGCAGAAATAACTTCATGGAATAAACAGCCGACCAACTCCCATATAGTTTTCAATGTCAAGTACAATCTCGATGAGACGATCTACACATTGCTCTCGATAGTCGAACTCATCCAGGCGCTCAAGATCCGCAATTGTAACTACAGGAAATGAATCCGTTGTGTTTTCCTCGCGCATGACTTTCTCCAAAGAATCTTCACCTTTCATATTCCGATTTGCCGTGAGGATGATCATTTGGTTTGCTTGAGCGAAACGCCAAAGAATACGGTCGCTACTGTCCATCAATAAACCAGCCTCTCGAAAGGTGACAAAACGAACAGATATCAACTCCAGCCATCCACCCTTTGCCAAAATACCAAGGAAAACAAGCGCATATCCGTCAAGATTGTAATCAACCAAAAAAGTCATGGCGACTTGGAAGCATGTTTGGCTTTTTGTTCCTCAAGTTTTGCCCAGAGAGTTTTTTGTTCCGGTTTATGTGGCATTGTTGCAATGCGGGCGAAATGTTCGCGGTTATGGTCTTCCCAATACTGGCGAATTTCTTCTCTAGTTTGCAAAACTTGTTGATATTCAGTTTCTACCTCAGTGGAATTTGCTTTGATGTAAGACAAAGCAGCACTAAGTTGTTCATCTGTAAGATTAAATTTGTCACGGATTAATTTTGGTGGATACTGAGCTTTGAGAAAATCCATCACATCATAGAGTGTCAGGCGTGTACCTGCGATCGTCAATCCACGTTCTGTACGAATAATGGCTGTTTCTCTATCGGATGCTGGAGTCATATCTTGAGCTAGAGGAAGACTGACTCTATATTATCTTGGACAACAAGTATGGTGGGCATAATGCCCATAACTCAGTAGAACTTCCAAGAAATCCAAGAATAAGAGTTGAACATAGCTTGCTACTATCAGTTTCTCTTAAAATTGATTTCACAATTTCAAGTTCTGATAAATAACTATTTTTACTACCCATTGTCAGCTGCTCCATTTACAACTTCAGAATATTATCTGAATCTGATAGCATTGACGCAAAATCACAAAATCAGGCATTAATATTGCTCTACTAACTCATCACTCTATGCCCGATATCTCTCCGGTAATATATCCCCTCAAATTGAATATATTTGATCCCTGCGTAGGCTTGGGCGATCGCTTGCTCAAAATCTTCTCCAATCCCAGTTACATTTAATACTCGCCCCCCATCTGTCACTACTTGTTGTTGCTGGTTTAATTTCGTGCCTGCGTGAAATACCGTTGCTCCGGCTTTTTCTGCTTCTCCAATGCCAGAAATCGCCTTATTTTTCTCGTATTCTCCCGGATAACCGCCGGAAGCTGCAACCACTGTGGCCGATGCTCCTGCTTTCCAAACAATGGGCGGCAATTCGCCCAAACGCTGCTGTACGCAAGCTAAAAGTAACTCTTCTAAAGGTGTGTCTAACAATGGCAAAATTACTTGGGTTTCGGGATCGCCAAAGCGGCAGTTAAATTCCAAAACTTTGAAGTTGCCATCGGGTGCAACCATTAACCCAGCGTACAGTACGCCACGGTAGTCGATGCCTTTGGATTTTAAAGAGGCGATCGCTTTTTCTAAAACTTCGGTTTGAACGCGTGCCATTAAGTCTGGTGTGGCAATGGGTGTAGGCGCATAGGCTCCCATCCCGCCAGTATTTTCCCCGGTATCGCCTTCACCAATTCGCTTATGATCTTGAGCTGGTAGTAAAGGTCTAATTGTTAAGCCATCCGTTAATGCTAAAACTGATACCTCTTGCCCAATCAAACATTCTTCAATCACCACAAATTCACCAGCACTACCAAACTGCCCTTGAAAAATCGCATCAATGGCACTCTGCGCTTGTGCAACTGTTTGGGCCACCGTTACACCCTTACCAGCCGCCAAGCCATCAGCTTTGACAACAATTGGCGCTCCCTGAGATTTAACGTATGATTTTGCTGCCGCTGCTTCCGTAAATACCGCAGCCTGCGCTGTGGGAATCCCCGCTTCCTGCATCAGGGCTTTTGCCCAAGCTTTGCTAGCTTCAATCTGCGCTCCTGCTCTGCCTGGGCCAAATACCATCAGTCCTTTGTTTTGGAGATAGTCTGTAATTCCCTTGGCCAAGGGCACTTCTGGCCCGACTATCACCAGAGTTATGCCATGTTCTAGAGCATATTGGCTGATACCCTGAAAATCATCTACTGCCAGGAGCAAATTCTGGCAACGCTCCATACTTGCTGTACCCCCGTTCCCTGGTACACAAACAACTTGCTCAACTTGCTCAGATTGCAGCAATTTCCATGCTAGAGCGTGTTCGCGCCCCCCATTCCCTACAACTAAAACTTTCACTGATTTCCTCGTGCGTTCCTTGCAAAACGAGAATCTTCTCGCGGATCAATTTTTCCATTAATTCTCACACTTGTGCAAGTCCCCTTGTGGGGGATGAGGGGGATGAGGGAGATGAGGGAGATGAGGAAGTGTGGGGAGATGGGGGAAAGAGAATTAATGCTTCCCCATCCTCCCACACCTCCCACACTTCCTGCTTGCCCCATGCCCAATGTTATTAATAGTAAAAACTAAATAAATATACTGAAACATTCTAAATAGAACTATTTTGTCAGTATTTTTAATGACTTTTGAACATTGAAATCATTAGTAAAAAAAATTCTTCTTAGGTAATGACGATTATTGGTTATAAGTATTAACCTGTGAATGTAGAGATTAATTAAAATATCAAAAATGGGCAACATGGGTAAAATTATCGTCACTGGAGTCGCTGGTTTTATTGGTTCTCATCTAACAGAAACATTGCTGCAACAAGGAGAAGAAGTCATTGGAATTGATGAATTCAATGATTATTACGATCCGATGTTAAAGTATAAAAATATTGCACACTTGAATGAATCGCCGCGCTTTACATTAATTGAAGCAGATATGCAGTTTTTAGATTGGCATCAACTCCTCCAAGATGTTGATGTAGTTTATCACCAAGCGGCACAAGCAGGTGTAAGGGCGAGTTGGGGTAAAGGTTTTGCAAGTTACACACAACGAAATATTAACGCTACCCAAATCTTGCTGGAAGCTGCCAAAGATGCTAAAAATCTCAAAAGGTTGGTGTTTGCCTCTTCGTCGAGTGTATATGGTGATGCGGAAACTTTACCTACCCACGAGGGAATTTGTCCTCAACCGGTTTCTCCCTATGGCATTACGAAGTTAGCGGGTGAGTTTTTGTGTAAGCTGTATCACAAAAACTTTGGCGTACCATCTGTGTCATTGCGCTATTTCACAGTTTATGGCCCCAGACAGCGCCCAGATATGGCATTTCATAAGTTTTTTAAATCGATTTTGCAGGATGAGGCGATTCCAATTTTTGGGGATGGACAGCAAACGCGGGAATTTACTTATGTTAGTGATATTATCGCTGCTAATTTAGCCGCAGCGATCGCCCCCGCAGCAGTGGGAGAAATCTTTAATATCGGCGGCGGGAGTCGGGTAGTTTTAGCCCAAGTTCTGGATACAATCGAACAAATCGTTGGTAAGCCAATCAAAAGAAATCACATAGAAAAAGCGATGGGAGATGCGCGTCACACTGCTGCTGATATATCTAAAGCCCAGAAACTTCTGGGATATCAGCCGCAAGTCTCCCTCACAGAAGGTTTAACAAAGGAATGGGAGTGGATTAAGTCTTTGTATTGAAAAGTATTCCCATCCTCATAATTCTCGTTTTAGGAACTTCCAAAAAAGGTGTTGCTGAATGAACACAAAATAAGGGGATGAACAAGAGTTTCAGAGAGTTTTTGCGTAAGTCCTATCTACATTAGCAGGGTAGGACAGCTGTCTTACCCTACGATGGGATGTTTTTTTAACTGTTTCAAAATTTCCAGGAATTTGATACTTACCGATACTAACTTTGATGGCAATTTCCCAATAGGAAGCAGGACTGAGCAAGATGTCATTGAGGGGATCGACAATCAAATCACAGGCGACTTGACTAAGGGCGCGATCGTTGAGTATGAACCAGAGGAATGCCTGAGTATCGAGCAGAAACTTCATGGCATGTAGTCGTGAAAGTCTTCCAAGTGGGTTTCGTCTTCGGACAGAATGGTTAGGGTTCCGATTGCAGTACCAGGCTGGCGAGGCTGTCGGGGTGGTTCGAGTTCGCCAATCAGTCTGGCAACAGTGCGATCGCCTCTAATAATCTGCACTTCTTCACCGGGTTGCAGATTTGCAATCAGTTCGGGTAAACGAAGTTGAGCTTCTGTTAATGGAATCCGTGTCATTGTTTTGTGCTTCTATGGGTTAGCCGTACTCCTCCAAAGAAGCAAGCTAAGCAAAGTGTCTCGTAGAGAAGGCTTCGGCACAACCATCGCTGTTGCTAAAATAAGGGCGATGCCTGTCTAATTAGTTTAACCTTATTCCCACGATCGCAATTCATCAATGGTGTTACGAATTAGGGCAGTTATTTGAGCGCGACGGTTTTCAAAGTTGGCGGCGATGTAAATCAGCAGAATACCAATTACCAAGCCAACTACCCATTTTAAAAATGAGTACTGCAAACTGAAAATTACTGATTGATAGATAGTAGTAATTACAAAAGTAGCTGTACCAATGTAAAGAAAAGCCCGCACTCGCAAAGCTAATCCGGCGAAAATGGCAATGAGGCTAAAAATTCCCGGAATCCAAGGCGTGTCTTGATGAAATAAAATTGCCCAGCCACAAATTAAACCGCTACCTAGCAACCGCAGGCTGTGACGAACTATTTTAGATTCTGGTAGCTTCAGTTGCGTATCTACTTGAGCTATATAAAGTAGCGATAAACCAATTGGTGTTACGTACCACAAAGCTTCGCGCAGATAGAAGCCATAAAGCCAACGGTACAGCGCCCAATCAACCAAGGCTACACTAATATACGTAAAACGGATGTTTTCACCGACTTTTGCTAAAAAGATGTAATATCCAGCGGTGAGTACTAGAGTAATTGGGTAAACTTGCAGTGCAGTTTGCCATAAAATTATCAGTGGTAAAACGTATGCAGCTTGTTGCCAAGGTCTTTTAGACCAACCCCAATTTTCCCAAGGTAGAATATACAGAAAATAGGCGACTACAGAGGCGATCGCCCCATTCCAAGGAAGTAATTGTGTAGCAAATAATCTTCCTATTGGCATTTCGTACAATAAAATACTGATAAAGCCCGCCTCTAACAAACCCAGGTAAACCCAAATTTCGTCTATTGTTATCCGCCATGTTGAAGACACGGAGGATTGTGGCGGCCGCTTTCCCTGAAAAATCGCATACCTAACTAAAAATACCCCTGTTCCCAATCCCACCAAACGGTTAACCCCAATGGGAAGGGCAAGGGCAGCCATTAATAAACAGCTACTCCAAACCCAGTGAATATCGGCTATGCCTTTGAGTTCTTGGGGAGTTAAGCGTAAGTAGCCCATCAACCAAGGCGACAGGATGCGATAGGCATACATGATACTGACACCAAGGGCAGACATGGCAATCAATCCATCGCCTAACGCTCCTCCTGAAGCTTGTAACATTTGATAAAACAAAAGTTCGTAGGCAGAAATTGATACGCCAATGATTCCTAAGTACAGCAGGGGTTTAAAGTCTTCCCGGCGTCGCCCTACGCCAATAATTATTAAAGCTACACCCAAGGAAAACAAACCCGTCCACTCGGTGAAGGTGTTTACACGGAGGAATACGCTGAATACTCCATAAATTATGGGCAAAATGTGGAAGCTACTAGGCAGACTTTGTAATTGATGTCGTCGTTTCCACCACTCTCCTACAAGCTGAGCAAGTAAACCCAAGGCGATATTGGCGATCGCTATTTTAATAATCGATGGCTCCCCAAATCCTAACGCCTGGACTGTCAACAATTCCAAACACCAGCCAATGCCATAAAATGCCCAATTTGTTGGTTGTCGCCAACTGCGATAGACAATGCCTGCCAAAATTATACCAGTGGTAAGTAAGTACAAAAATCCGGAACTAGTTACTCCTCGGAAAATCAGGATTGAGTGCAGGGTCAAAGCAAATAAGTGAGAACCACACAAAGCGATCGCCCATTTATCGCTAGCGGCTGCATAAACAAGTGCTAATTCGTTACCGCGTCGTCTAAGTGCTGTGCGGATTAACCATAAACTTAAAATTGCGATCGCTCCCACAACAAACCAACCAGCCACCGCCAAACGAGGCAAACCAGGCACACCCGTCCACAGCAGCATTCCAATAAAACTTAAAACAAATCCTTCGGTAATTACTGCACTTACTTGGTTCCGCAGATGACGCGTATTTACTAACATCAATCCCGCACCCACCGCCAAACCGATTAATCTGGTTCCTGGAACGGGTAAAGTAAGTAACTGAGCAATTCCCACAGCCAAAATACTTAAGTAACGGTTAATAGTCCGATTCTCTATATTTGTGCGATTGGCAACACCCGTGAGAGTTATGGGCGTAACTAGCCAAATAACTCCCCAATTAGTACTATCAGCCATACCGTACCAAGATGATTCTGCATTTATCCACAACAGCAAAAAACTAACGGCGGCTAATGCTAAACCGATGTCCCATGCACTACGTCGCCATATTCCATTTCCCAGACTAAATATCCATTCTCCAACCATCACAGCCAATAAAATGCTTGCCCAGGCTTCTTTACTGAGTGTTGGCAATAACCAACTGACGAAAGAACAGAACGTCAATACGCCGATGATATGAGTTAGGTATACCAGGGGAGAGGAGGGAGATGAGGGGGATGAGGGGGATGAGGGAGAGGAGGGAGATGAGGGGGATGAAGCAGGGCGGCGTTTGGTGACGATGCTAAGGGTGATGGTGGAAAATAGCAGATTGAGCGATCGCAATGCGGGATTGACTACGGCGATGGTTGTGAGAAAGGTTCCTAATAATAAAGTCAGGAGTTCGCCAAACTTAGCCAATTCTCGTTTTTGGGCGCGATACAAATTATCTGTCAGCGCCACCATCAAAATTACGTAGGGAAATAAAACTACACCCAGCAACGCCCAAGGATGACTTTGAGAATTTGTGAGTCTGGTGGCAGTAGCGATCGCCAAATCCTGTAAGCGATCGGGTACTAACCGCCAAAAGAGCCAAATTGTCTGTAAACCAATCACAAAAACTGCTGTGAAATCAACCTTTAAGCCGTACCGCCCCAAGCGATTTGCTAAAAACCACAAACCCAAACCACTCACAGCTATAGCTTGCCAGGGATAATTAATTACCGAAACCAGCCAACCCAGCAAGAGTAAAGTTGCACCGAGTCTTTCCCAGAGTCGGGGGGATGAGGGAGATGAGGGGGATGAGGGTATGAGAAGGGGTTTTACAGAGGAATTAGCGTTGTCTTTTTGGTTTTGTGTTAGTGTGGCTGCTGGTTTTAAGATGATTGTGGAATTTTTGTTTGCAGTTGTTGGCGCCAG
>JAVRBV020000110.1:0-8971 GCA_034531095.2 Nostoc sp. CreGUA01
CCAAAAGTTTGATGGAGTGAAGTTTGAAGTTACTAATTCAATTGTATACCTTCCTCCTTCTTTCTTTTTCCGACTTCTGCCTTCTGCCCTCTGCCTTCTGCCTTGCCCCAACCAAGATCACCAAAAGTTGCCAAGAACCAAAATATTCCTCAAACTCCTATTTCTCCGTGTCCTCTGTGGCTCTGCGGTAGCCTACGGCAAGCCGCTTTGCGTCTACGTTATTCCGTAATACCTCAAAAATATTTGCAACACATGAATCGGCTGTAGGGGCGTACAGCTGTACGCCCCTACCCACACATCTGTCGCATTTTGATTTCAAATTGATATAACTATTGCGTAAGTTCTAGAAGTGAAACATCGCTCAGAGCGATCGCCATTGCAGGTTAGGATTTTACAGTCGGCGATTGTTGCAGTAAAAAGCATGGGTGGGAAATTAATCGTATTTGAAGGTGTGGAAGGCTGCGGTAAAACCAGCCAAATACAGCTTTGTTGTCAGTGGTTGGAAAGTCTAGGTATTTCTGTGGTGGTAACTCGTGAACCAGGGGGAACAGAGTTAGGCTTAGACCTCCGGCGCTTGCTATTAGAAAAAACGGAAGATAAACCAGTTGCCGAAGTCACAGAACTTTTGTTGTATGCTGCCGATAGATCCCAACATGTTGAACAAGAACTTAAACCAAATCTGGCAGCTGGGAAATATATTTTATGCGATCGCTACACTGACTCTACCATTGCTTACCAAGGATATGGTCGAGGTCTGGACATCGGTTTAATTAATCAACTCAACTATATTGCTACCGGTGGCTTAGAAAGTCACCTAACTATCTGGCTGGATGTCGATGTCGAAATAGGACTGTCCCGCAAACGAGGAAGTGAACTCGGACTAGACCGCATTGAACAAGAGACAATTGCTTTTCATCGCCGCGTTCAGCAAGGCTACGCAGAGTTAGCAGCATCACATCCCTCACGAATTCTGCGGGTAGATGGTAGCTTGAGTAAACAGGCTGTACAAGAAATAATTCAAGGAATTTTGCGCGGGCATCTTCAGATTTAAAACCTTATACCATTTCTTGATGAAGCTGCATAAAACTCTCTTAAACTCTTCTCTTGGCGTTCTTCTCTAACGAGACGCTCCGCGTTGGCGGAAGCCTCTCGTAGAGAAGGCGTTCTTGGCGGTTCGTTAAAAAAATTAAATGTATCTTCATAGAGAATTGGTATTAGACTTTTCGCAAAATCTGAAAATAAAGAAGAATACAGAATTCAGAATTCAGCAATCTTGACGCTCCCGCCAAGTCATCGAGCGTCTTGAAGACCACCAAATTGAAAATTTGGTCGGAGTCCAAAAAGAGGTTATTCATCTACCAGTCGTACAAAATACCCAACTGAATTCTGACTCCTGACTCCTGAATTCTATTTGATAAATGTATCAAAAAATGAGAAGATTAATTTTGGCGTTCCGTGCTGAGGAATAAGTGATAGCTATGTTTACTTGGAAAATTTACGGAATAACAGTTGTTATTTTATTTCTCAAAATGTTGGCTATTGTCTTAATCCAAGTTAATACTCGGCGGAAGTCCAATAATTTTTCTACCCCAGAAGATGTTGCTACCTTTGCTAAAGGGGGAACTGGAGTTGCACAAGAGTCTCAATTACTGCAACGTGCTACTAAAACCCTAAACAATGATGGCGAAAATATTCCGATTTTCCTGTTTTTAGCGACTGCTTACGTTAACTTGGGCTGTTGGGAACAAGGCACGTTAATTTATTTTCCACTGTTTGTTTTGTCGCGCTTTGCCCATTCTATAGCGTTCCTGCGGGCTATACAGCCGCTTCGCACCCGCGCTTATCAGCTAGGTCTTGTAGTCATGATTGTGTTGTCTGGACATATTCTTTGGACTGCGCTTTTGGGGAGTTCTAGGTGATAGTCCGGTTGAATACTTATCATTTAGACTGACGCGGGGACGCGGGGACGCGGGGACGGGAGAATTTTTTTTGATACAGCAGATTGCAAGTTGGTGAGGTACATATAATCGCAGGGGCACAATATATTTATTCCCTATTCCCTATTCCCTATTCCCTATTCCCTGCCCTCACCAAAAGACTTTTTCAGCAATCCCTAAATAAATCTAAGTCTGTGACGGCACCAACACTGCTAGAGGAAACTAACTTAGCGTATTTTGCTAAAATGCCCTTTGTATAACGGGGTGAACGGGGTTGCCATTTGGCGCGGCGACGGGTTAATTCTGCATCGTTTATGTTTATTTGTAACAAACGAGAATTAGCATCAATAGTGATGCTATCACCTTCTTCCACCAGAGCGATCGCACCACCAACGGCGGCTTCGGGAGCAACATGTCCGACTACCATCCCATAACTACCGCCGGAAAAGCGTCCATCAGTAATTAACCCGACTGCATTATTTAAACCCGCACCAATAATTGCTGAGGTGGGTGCTAGCATTTCTCGCATACCAGGGCCGCCTTTGGGTCCTTCATAGCGGATGATAATTACGTCACCGGCTTGAATTTTACCTGCAAGGATGGCATCTAAGCATTCTTCCTCGGAATCAAATACTCGTGCTGGGCCAGTAATCTTGGGATTTGCCACTCCAGTGATTTTTGCTACTGCCCCCTCCGTAGCAAGATTTCCTTTCAAGATGGCCAAGTGACCTTGGGCATACATCGGTTTATTCCAAGGACGAATCACATCTTGATTGCTTGGTGGTTCATCGGGGACATCTGCTAAAAGTTCGGCGATGGTTTTACCTGTGATGGTGATACAGTCACCGTGAAGTAATCCATGCACCAATAGCATTTTCATCACTTGGGGAATACCACCAGCTTGATGTAAGTCTGTGGCCACATATCTACCACTGGGTTTTAAATCACATAAAACAGGGACACGACCACGAATCGTTTCAAAATCGTCTAGATTAAGTTTTACATCAGCTGCATGAGCGATCGCCAAAAAATGTAACACAGCGTTAGTGGAACCACCCACAGCCATAATTACCGAAATAGCATTTTCTATAGATTTGCGGGTGATAATTTGTCGGGGTAACAGTTGATTACGAATTGCTTCGACTAATACCTTGGCTGATTGGGCAGTGCTATCGGCTTTTTCCTTATCTTCCGCCGCCATTGTAGAAGAATAGGGTAAACTCATGCCCATTGCTTCAAAGGCCGAGGACATGGTATTGGCTGTGAACATTCCACCACAAGAACCAACACCAGGACAAGCGCGGCGTTCTACTTCCATCAGTTGGGTATCGTCAATTTTCAAGGTACTGTATTCACCCACAGCCTCAAAGGAACTCACAATAGTCAAGTCGCGGCCTTGGTAGTGTCCGGGTTTAATTGTCCCACCGTAAACAAAGATAGCTGGAATATTCATCCGTGCCATTGCAATCATCGCCCCTGGCATATTTTTATCACAGCCACCGATGGCAATCACGCCATCCATACTTTGACCATTACAGGTAGTTTCAATGGAGTCTGCAATCACTTCTCGTGACACCAGGGAATATTTCATCCCCTCAGTTCCCATAGAAATCCCATCACTGATAGTAATTGTGCCGAACATTTGCGGCATTGCCCCGGCTAGTTTAATTCCAGCTTCCGCTACCAGTGCTAATCGATTAATTCCCATGTTACAGGGAGTGATGGTGCTGTAGGCATTAGCCACACCCACAATTGCTTTGTTAAAGTCTTCATCCTGAAAACCTACACCGCGTAGCATAGCGCGATTTGGCGATCGCTGCACCCCTTGTGTGACAACTTTACTTCTGAAATTCTCGGACATTGTTTTTTCACCCATTGCTCGAACCTCGATTAAATCTCTGTACGAGTATCATAGGTAGACTTTTTTCAGATGTCCAATATATATATGTTGTGAATTGAGACTTATAAAGTCTTAAAAATTGGAACTACAACACCAACACATTTATTGCTGTGGCTGAGAAACTAGCATAATTGAGCTTTAACAGCAGCAGCCCCGCGCTCTGGCGTAGCCGAGCGCCCTTGAAGAATGCGAGCGAGATCAGGAGCCTCCCCAGAGTCGAATCCGTAGGACAGCGACTCTGAGAGCGACGAAACGAGCAAATCCCCAGTTGTGCGGTATAGTATTGTCAAACTGCACAAACCTGGCATGATAATTATCGAGTTCATTTAATTTCTTGTCATGAATCCCTACACTATCCTTAATCAGACCGAACTTCAGCGTGTTAGTGATGGCATGACGCGACCCTTACTAGAAAATTGCCAGAGTGCGTTATATATCCTTATTTTAGTTTGGCCACAACTTGGGGATTTTGATAGTCTTGAATATGCGTGGTGGTTACAGCGCGAAGCTCAAAAATTGCCTCCAGAAAAACTCGCTATTCGTGCAGTGGGAATTGGCTCACGCGCCTCCGGAAGCAGATTTTGTGAATATACAGGATTTCCACCTGAAAATTTATTTGTTGAACCTAATGCAGAACTACATCACCAACTCAAACTTTATTCAGGTCTAAATGTGACTCTCCCTGGACTTTCTCAGTCAGGAAAAGCTTGGCTAAATCTAATGTTGATGTGTGCAGGCTTTGGAAGTCCTGGAACACTAAGAGAAGTTTTTCGGGGATATAAGGGAGATCGTCAAGCCCCTCAACTCATTGAAGATGATGAAATTATTCAAGGTACTCCTCTACCTACTTTTGCTGGCTCGTTTTTCCAATTAGCTGGTGGAAATGGGTTTCAACGCCCCTTTGAATTAGCTACTCTACGGCTACGGAATATGGTGGAAGTTTTGAGCAATTGGCGTACTTATGTACCTAATTCCGCATACTTAACTCAGCGTGGTGCAACTTTTCTGTTTGATAGCAAAGGTGAGTTAGTTTACGAACATCGAGATCCGGGAATTCTGGGCTTTGCTGCTAATATGAGTCAGCCTTTATCATTTTTATCTTTTATTGAGACAGATGACTTAGAAGATGTTTAAAAAGTTGTTTTGAATAGTTACTAATGGCGAGTAGGGAATAGAAAGTGGGGACAAACAAAAAATCAGAAAACTCTTGTAGGATGGGCATCTTGCCCGTCCGGTGCGGGGAAGATGCCTATATCATGTCCAGCTAATCACTTATCATTAAAATCTCCCCGTGTCCCCACGTCCCTGCATCCCCGCGTCAGTCTAAATGATCAGTATTCAACCAGACATGATATTAGCCACTGATTCTCAAGTTCCCGTTTGCCGAATTGGCAATTCAACCACAAACTCTGTGCCTTTAGAAGGCTCAGATTGGCAGTAGATTTTGCCCTTGTGTTTATCTGTGACAATTTGGTAGCTGATGGAAAGCCCTAATCCTGTACCTTTACCAACAACTTTGGTGGTAAAAAATGGATCGAATAATCGAGAGAGTGTTTTTTCATCCATACCAAGTCCGTTGTCGGCAATGCGAATGGCAATCCAGTCTTTATTAAGCACAGATGTGGAAATTCTGATTTCGCCAGGGTTTGCTGCCATCGCTTCGGGAGTAGCTTGGGCGTTTCGTTCTTCTAAGGCATCAATGGCATTAGACAGCAAATTCATAAATACCTGATTCAATTGACCGGGATAGCATTCAATCAGAGGTAAATTATCATAATCTTTGATCAAATGAATGTTGGAGCTATCGGCTGAGGACTTCAAGCGATTTTGCAAAATCATCAAAGTGCTATCGATGCCTTCGTGAACATTTGCTGTTTTAAAGTCAGCTTCATCCAGGCGAGAGAAGTTCCGTAGCGAACTGACAATTTCACGAATGCGTTCAGTCCCCACCTTCATGGACTGGAATAATTTAGGTAAATCGTCGAATAAAAACTCGATTTCGGTTTTCTTTAAAAACTCTTGAATCTCCGGCGCAGCGCTGGGATGATATTGTTGATAAAGTTCGACACAGCGCAGCAAGTCTTGGGTATATTGGTGGGCGTGTTCTAAGTTACCGTGGATGAAATTAACTGGGTTATTAATTTCGTGGGCAACTCCCGCCACTAGTTGCCCCAAGCTAGCCATTTTTTCTGTGTGGATAATTTGCAGTTGGGCAGTGCGTAATTCATTGAGTGCTTGGGCGAGTTGATTTGCTTCTTCTCGGGTTTGACCAAGCAAACTAGATTGTTGAAATAACTTTGCTTGACGTAGTGCTACACTCGCTTGAGCAGCAACTTGGGTGACAAATTCTAATTCAGCTTCTTCCCAATCACGTGCATGGGTGCATTGGTGAATACATAACAATCCCCAAAGTTCATCACCTTCCATTAGTGGGACAATAATCTGTGCTTTGACTTGGAATCGCTCAATTACATCAAGATGAGGCACTTTTGAGCCAACGCTGTTGACATCAGAAATTACTTGCATTTGTCCTTGGCGATATTGCGGTGCATATTGGTCGCCGAAGCAATAGTCTTGCACCTTGACGGCGAGGGCAGAATCAAACTTGGGTAGGACATCTTCAGCGATGAATTCACCACTGCAAAAACCCACATCCAGGTCAAAGCGAAAGATACCGACTCGATCTGCTTTGAGCGATCGCCGCACTTCCTGTACTGTAGTTTTAAAGATCGTTTCTAAATCCAAGGATTCTCGAATTTTCACGACTAAATCGAATAAAATCCGCCGCTGTTCAGCCGATTTGTGCATTTCGTCAGCGCGAGTTTGAATTTGGGTCACCATCTCGGAACTTTGCATTGCTACTCCGAGTTGGCTGGCAACTTGTCCTAAAAATTCTACCTCCACACTACCCCACTGACGCGGTGCAGAATGTTGATAAGCAGCCAGCAATCCCCACAGATTCCGTCCCACAAAAATTGGAGTTAAGGCATAGGCGCGAATCTTGAACTGCTCCAAAATATCTAGGTGACAGCGCGAGTGTCCGGCTTGGTAGATGTCGTCCACAGCAAAACTTTCGTTGTTGCGGTAGCGTCCGCCTTTGGTTTCTTGCAGGTGGGTATCTTCCCAAACTAAATTTTTGCCAAATAAATTAATGCTGTCCCACTGTGCCTCGACCATACCGAAATGACTGACGAATTCGCCACTCCAGTTTTCATTAAAACGATAAACGCCGACTCGCTCAACTCGTAGCAGTTTACACACTTCTTGACAAGTAGTTTTCAGGATTAAATCAATATCCAACGAGGAGCGAATTTTACCGACGACTTCCGTGAGGGCACGTTGGCGAGCGATCGCATTTTGTAACGCCGTCGCCTGTTGTTTCGACTGGGTTAAGTTTTCGGCTTGCTGAATCGCCACTCCCAGCTGTGCCCCCACCTGTGCCAGGAATTCAACTTCATAATTTGCCCATTCACGCACCCCTGAGTGTTGATACGCTGCGATGAGTCCCCACAATTTTGGCCCAATGAATATTGGCGCTAAAGCATATGCCCGAATTTTAAATTGCTCCAAAATGTCGATGTGACACCGCGAATGCCCAGCTTGATAAATGTCGTTAACAGCAAAACTTTCGTTATTGCGGTAGCGCCCACCTTTGGTGTCTTGGAGGTGGGTATCTTGCCAAACGAGATTTTTGCCAAATGGATTGATTCTATCCCACTGTGCCTCAACCATACCGAATTGGCTGACAAATTCACCACTCCAATCTTCGTTGAAACGATAAATCGCCGCCCGTTCTAACTTCAGAAGTTTGCAGAGTTCTTGACAGGCAGTATCGAGAATAATTTCGGTGGTTACAGAGGAGCGAATGTTTCCCACTACTTCCGTCAAAGCACGTTGCCGCGCAATTGCATCTTGCAATTCTGCTGTGCGTTGTTTGCTTTGTTCTAGAATTTCTGCCTGCTGCATTGCTACGCCCACATGGCTGGCGGCTTGGGCTAAAAATTCGACTTCGTGAGAATGCCATTCCCTGGTTGTGGAATGTTGATAGCCTGCCAGTAAACCCCAGAGTTTTGCACCAATGAAAATAGGCGCGATGGCATATGCGCGAATTTGAAATTGTTCTAATACTTCAACATGACAACGAGCGTGTCCAGCATCGTAAATGTCAGCCACAGCAAACGGCTCATTTTTGCGATACCGTCCTCCTTGAGTTTCTTGCAAATACGAATCTTGCCACACCAAGTGCTGTCCAAAAGGATTGAGTGTATCCCAGCGTGGTTCTGCAAAGCCAAAACTATTGATAAAACTACCACTCCAATCAGCATTGAAACGGTAGATTGCCACTCGCTCAATCTTCAATTGCCGACAAATATCTTGGCAAGAAGTCGAACACAAAGATTCTAGGTTTACAGATGCCCGAATTTTCGCTAGAATTCTCCCCAAAATTTTTTGGTACTGAACTGTTAGGTGTAACTGTTTGTGACAATCTTCTACATCTTGGAGATTTAAAGTTTTGTAATCGTTTGTTGTCATAAAGTGTAGGCAATCATGAAATCCCTACCTTTAGTATTCCCAGTTTATAAGGAAAGCTTAGCTAATAGCACAGAACTACCAAGACTGCTACCGCACCGCTATTTCCATACTTTTGTGGTAGAGTTCCCCCTTATATCATGTTCAGGTGAAGACTTATCATTAGGACTGACGCGGGGACGCGGAGAAATTGTAATAATAAGTGATTATCCGAACTTGATATTACTACCCATATTATTTTTGCTAAAAATTTATTGATTTTTGGTGAAGCTTCACATTAGTAATATACATTCACCAATGTAAGTCAGTTATCTCGGAAGAGATACAGTTTTTGATGTATCATTATGCGCTTAAACATAGATTTTGCAAACGGATTATTCTGAAATTGCAAAATATAAATTATCCAATATTGTGGGGTGGGCATCTTGCCATTGGTGTCAACTTAACGTAAGATTATTCTCCAGCAAGGAACTGAAGTTCCTTGCTCATAGCTCAAGTCATCTAAAGATGACTAAAATATAGCCAAAAATCTTTAGTCTACTTCAGTAGACTTTAGCTATAAGAGAGGGAATTCATTCCCAGGCGGGTATTGAATACTTTCACC
>JAVRBV020000111.1:0-40575 GCA_034531095.2 Nostoc sp. CreGUA01
TTTATTTTACAAAAGAAAAGAAATAGGGGTCATATTTGGGAAGGGGAGTGGGGAGTGGGAGAGATGAGGGAGATGAGGGGGATGAGGGGGATGAGGGAGTGTGGGAAGATGGGGAGATGGGGGGATGAGGAAGAATAATAATCGTTTGCTTGCTTTCTTTACTCCCCTACCTCCCCTCCTCCCTACCTCCCCATCCTCCCACACCTCTCACACTTCCTGCTTGCCCAATGCCCAATGCCTTGTTTGCCCAATATCTAAAATCCATGACTCAATTAACCGAAACTGTTAAGCAATTAATAGCCAAAGCTAGAATTGTCAGCTTTACACAGTGGGAACAGTCCCATCACCAAGGAGCGATCGCTATATTCCAAGCTGCGGACGATCATCTTCGCTATCTGAGTGATGAAGATTTACTACAGATCAAAACTTTATCACCTAATTATTCTGCCTTAATTCCTGTTGCTCAGTTGTTACGCGATCGTGCAGCGGAAATCGTTGATGAAGCAAGAGTTCAGGTTTTGGTGACTTATCCTGAAATTATCGAGCCTGGAGGAGGTCTTTACCCACCTGAACGCGCTCAAGCTTGTTGGCGAGATTTTTGGCATTTCCTCCGCTGCATTACCTATGGTATCGCAGGTTGCCACGCTGAATATACCAGTCCCACAGGATTGCACTACATGAATTTACTTTATCAGGAATTACAAGTTCCTTTGGATGCAATGGTTTTAGGTTTAAAAAGTATCAAAATTGCTAGTTTTAAACGCTGCCCAACTCATGACCAAGAAACTCTCGCTCCTTATTTTGACCATTTAATCACTCAACTAGCTACTTTCCAAATTCCCTAAGTTGGCACAATAAAACGAAACATTCTTATTGCCTATTGCCCGAAAGCTAAGCTAATACCAATTTGAAATCAAAATGCGACAGATATGTGCGTAGGGGCGTACAGCTGTACATTGGTGTCAACTTAACGTAAGATTCATCTCCCGCAAGGAACTGAAGTTCCTTGCTCATACCTCAAGACATCTAAAGATGACTAAAATATTGCCAAAAATCTTTAGTCTACTTCAATAGACTTTAGCTATAAGAGAGGAAATTCATTCCCAGGCGGGTGAGAAAGCCAACAGATAAGACATTTCTAGCTTAAGTTGACACTAATGACAGCTGTACGCCCCTACAGCCGATTCATGTGTTGCAAATATTTGTCAAATTTCAAATCTCAAACCCAAAATGGTATGAGTCTCCGGACTTTTACCCAGATTTTTAGCATCTAGTAATATTTCTTAAATATCTAGGTGTGATTTTTTTTGACAACTCATTATTGTTGAGTTAGTATACGCTTGTATAGGTGTCTTCGCGGCGGTGGAAATGACTAGAACGAAGCAAACGATCGGCGGGCACTACCAAATTCTATCTAGCTTAGCTGAGGGAAACTTTGGGCGAACTTACTTAGCAGAAGATACACACGCGAAAAAACGCAAGGTCGTAGTTAAGCAATTTTCCTTTGTTTGTAATAGTCAATCCACGTTTAATAAGGCTAAGGAATTATTTGAGAGGGAAGGAGAAGTCTTATATGATTTGAGCAATGCATTGCAAAGTAAGCAAATACCACGTTTTATTGCGTTTTTTGAAGAAAATCAAGAGTTTTATTTAGTCCAAGAATTCATTGAAGGACAGACTCTGGCACAAGAGTTAGCTGAAAAAATCAGACTACCAGAAAATGAAGTGGTAGATTTGCTCAAAAATGTTTTGTGTATTGTCAAAGACATCAATGAAAAAGGTATAATTCACCGAGACATTAAGCCAAACAATATTATTATACGTGCCAGTGACGGCAAACCAACGCTGATTGATTTTGGCGCAGTTAAAGAAATAGTACAAGCAGTTAGTAATCAATTGCAGTCGAAACCAACAATAATTTACACGCCAGGGTACAGTCCGCGAGAACAACTCAACGGAGAGGCAAAATTCAACAGCGATATATATGCGTTGGGGATGACAGCGTTAGAAGCGTTAACAGGATTAGCACCAGAAAAATTAAAAGATGACACAGGTAAGGTCATTTGGTCTAATCAAATTCAAGTGAGCGATCGCTTAGTAGAAATACTACAAAGAATGGTTGATGAAGACGATCGCAGTCGATACCAGTCAGCAGAGGATGTATTAGTTGATTTGCTTGAACTAAAACACCCGCATAATACTTTAATGCTTGCACCAAAAAACAATCTACAACTTCAAAACAATCTACAACTTCAAACCATACACAAAACTATCTTACAGCCAACAAGCATCATACCTCAATGGCTGAAGTTTCCAATATTAGCCCTCGTAGTCATCGGAGTATTTGGTTCAACATCATTTATTACCGTTAAAAATTTGCTGCTGCCCTTACAAACTAAGTCTAATATTTCTCAACCAAAACTACAAAAACTAACACCAAAAGCACCGAATTCCAAATCTCCTAACATACCTAAAAACAAGAAAAATCAACCAAACATCAATCCTTGTCCTCCGATTCTAGCTCCAGGTCAAACTTGTGAAAAATAAGCGATATACTTACAGTAAAAAATAATATTATAAATAAAAAACACTAAGTACAATGACAATGAACCCCAAATTACAAACTGCATTTTGGATTATCAGTGCTTGTGGCAGTCTTGCAGGAGTAGTAAACGTTGCTTATGTCACTTGCGATCGCCTAGACTGTTGGAAGCATCTACCAGCAGCTCAAATCAGAATCAATCCATGTCCTCCCATCTTACCTCCTGGGAAAGATTGCAACTCTTTATATCCTCAAAAAGCCCCTAATAAAGATGTAAATTAAACAAATTTTCCTACTTATAAATGGTCATAAATAAACTACAAACTAGAAGATGTAAAACCCATTAAGTAGTATTATTTCCACGTAAAAAACAGATAATCTTTACCAAAAAAATATATAAAATACTAAAACTTAAAATGTATAGATAGCTCGATATCGTAAAATATTCACATATATAAAAATATTC
This sequence comes from Nostoc sp. CreGUA01, assembly GCA_034531095.2. GTDB lineage: Bacteria > Cyanobacteriota > Cyanobacteriia > Cyanobacteriales > Nostocaceae > Nostoc. Next base: position 3,009 of record JAVRBV020000111.1, read on the forward strand.
TTTCCATCATCCCCAAGAGGCACAAAAATGAACCCCAAAAGTGGTTTATCTTTCATGACAGCATTGATGTTGACATTAGCATCTGCTATTGCACCTACTACCAATGCTCAGGCAAATCCTACTGAAGGTTTTGTTTGCAAAAAGTCTAATGGTACATGGACAACCGTCTACCTAGACTCGCGTAGAGAAAAACCATTTATTCGCTGGACTTCTGACTTTGGTGGTTTAGCTAAGTACACACGGGAACAACGCTGTCGTGAAGTAACTAACAGATTAAATTACTATATGATGAATCAGCGTCCATTTTACATGACTCATGGTAAAACTGAAGATGGAAAGTATCCGATTGTTTGCCGGACTGAAAAAAACGGTGGTGGTTGCAACGGACTAATTTACACTTTAGATCCTAACGGACGTATACCTCCCAACGCGATCGTCCAAGAGTTACTAGAAATTGTTAACCCTGATGTCGGACCTTCAATAGGCGTGTCAGCAACTAGTTGCCCATTGTATGTTAATGTTCGTTTATATTTGCAAGGGAAGCCGAGTGCCAAATATATTTGTAGAACTAAATAATTTGGCATTACTGAATCAAAGGATGATTTTTGTGGGGTGGGCATCCTGCCCGCCCAGAAATAGGAGGGACGGGCAAGATGTCCATCCCACAAAACTAGTAAAATCTTCCCACAAAACTTGTAAAATCATCCTACAATTATGCAACGCCGATAATTTTAGACTTCCACAGCTAGAAAAAGCACATTGCTGATGAAACGAACTTTGACCCTAGTTTTGAGTCTAGCCTGCGTTTGTGTTCCATTGTTGGAACTGTCAACGCAGGCTATTAATTCTTTGGTTATTGCTCAAACAACTGATAGCAAGAACAAGTCTGATAAAGAAATCAACAATATTGCCAAAAAAATTACAGTTCAGATATTTCAAGCCGCTTCTCAACCAGAAGAAAACTTAATTGGAACTGGATTTATAGTTAAAAAACAAAATCAAAAAGATAAAAATTCTGAATATCAAGTATTAACTAATGCTCATGTAGTCAAAAAACTGCAAAGTGGATATCACTATCAAATTAAAACTTATGACAATCGGATTTACAAAGCTTTTTTAGCTAAAAATACAAATAAATTTAATAACTATGACTTAGCCATACTAATTTTCAACAGTTCTGTTGGATATGAAACAGCAAAATTAGGTAAATCTGACAAATTGCAAGCACAACAAAAAGTTTTTGTCGCTGGCTTTCCGTGTGAATCTACTCCATGTCAATCTAAACTGGTAATTAAATCAGGTGTAATCGCTCCTTTAGAATTTCTTTTACAGGGAAAAACTTTACTTCAAGGCTATAAAATAGGATACGATATTGATGTCCAACCAGGGACAAGTGGCGGGCCAATAATAGACACTCTAGGCGAAGTAGTAGGAGTGAATGGTAAGAGTAAATCTATAGAATCACCCTTTGCTAATGCTCCAGATCCATATAGATTTACTGATAATACTCAACCAGATAAAGATATCAAACTAGTGATGAGATACTTTGCTTGGGGAATTCCGATTGAAACGTATATTAACCTCTATAGCAATACAAACTCAGCAATAGAAAACACTCCTCAATATTCTTTTTCTGGGAACAGACAAAGCAATCCTGACAGCAATTCAGAAGCTCAAGGAATCATATCAAATAATAGCTCAATAGAAAATTTAATTATAATTAGTATTTTGGCTTTAATAATTATGATTACTTGGTATTTATTTAGGCACTTGAATAAATACAATAATCAGTCAAGATTTCAAGCGATCGAAGATAAGCAAAAAGAATTAGAATCCGATGTTTTTTCACACAAAGAAGAAGTAAAAGAACAATTGCAAGCTATGGATGATGTTATATCATCTCAACAAAAAGAGTTGAATTCACAGCAGCTAAAAGTTATAGGTCAAGAGCAAAAATTATCAAAATTAGAAGATAAATTGCAACGAGTCATCAAAGTATTGATAGAAGAAAAAAAACATCAACGAGAAAAGCTACAAGATACATCTTCAACGGAAGATTGAGATAAGTAGGGCTTGCTGAAAAAGTCCTCTGGTGGTGGTAGGGAACAGGGAACGGGGAATAGGGAACAGTTTTATCCCAATTGTTTTCCATTTTTTCAAGTCCAGCAAATAAGCAATGCAAGGTTTTTAAGCCTCATGCCCTTATTCTCTTGCACTTTTGTACGACTAAAAAACCTGAAAAGCCTATGAAATAACTGGACTTTAGACTAAAAAGCAGAAAATGACTCAGGGAAGCTGAGTTGAAAACAAGCAAAGCCAAAAAATTAAAAAATCAGAAATCAAGCAGTTTTTTGGGCGGCTTTACGTGAAATAGTAGTACGCTTTTTAACCATTGGATAGCGAATTCTACGCTGTCGGGGTTGTCCGGTCTTCCAACCAGGGGATTTACCTCGTGGTTTTGGTGGTTTGGCAGGAGTAGAAACTCTGACCAAAATTCCAGGCATTGCTTGTGCAACCCGTCCAGGCGTGAATTGAGTCATCTGTTTCTGCCACGGCAGGGGATTATCACTGACAAGATCACGAGCCAGCCATAACTCCCAAGTCATGAGTGGCATGAGGTCACTCCATCGGTCGCACTGTTGGGGAGTAGAGAGCTTTGGTAGTGTCCAATGCAAGCGCTGTTTAATAAACCGATACCAGTGGTCAACCGCAAAGCGTCGTAAATAAAGTTTCCACAGTTGAGACAAAGGCGGCATTTCTTCACCCACAAAAGCCAACCACATCGGTTTGTTGACACGTGGGGAGCCGTCTTCTTGCAGCCTTTCAACCAGTATAATGGACATCGGATGCTGTGGAGAAAGACGAAAATGCTTTGTTGTCCAGAGGCGAATTCTGACTTGAGTATAATGCTCATAGGTTCTTTCCCTAAGCGTTGGCGCATCCGGTCTTGACCATGTGGTATGGTCTCCTGCGAGGACAATACGTTCTTGTTTTGGTATCTTTTTACTATATAGCCCCATCAGCTTCTGGCGCTGCGGTCTGGTATCCTGTATTGCCTCATAGATACTTGACCATTGACGACGGAACACTGGGCACATTGATAAATCCCCCAGACTGTACGCATTGCGTGTTAGCAATATTGCATCCATCAGTTCAAATGTTGCATCCTTTGCCCGACATAAACATTCGTATACTGCTTGACGGAATTCCTTCAGTTGTGCAAAAACATCCATAACGATAGATGAAGATTGGTTGTGCTTTTTTCATCTTCCGTTACTGGGGTGCTTGTGATTACAGGCATCCCTTTATTTTTTGCCCACCCTCTCACTTACCGATCGCTCACCTTTAGTCTAAAGTCCAGAAATTAGGTTTAATTACAATATTTCTTTATATTATGCCTATTTGAAAATGAGCAAATTCTACTAATAAAGTACTAAGCGAGAGGTTTACTCTTACGTTTTTTCCTTATATTGTTAGCACTAACTCAACATCTAGTTCTTTTAAGATCGTGTAAATTGGAATGCCATAGGTAATTCCAAGATTTTTACGTCCTCCCTTTTCACTCCCTGCAAAAAGTAAAGCTACAGCGTAACCATTCTCATCTACGACAAGTGAACCACTATCTCCATGATCACCGAATCGGCTATTTTCAGCAGCTTCAAATGTCATAATATCTTCAAACTTACAATTTGCAAATTCATCACTATATCGCATAGAAAATTGCGTAGGGAAAGTTCTAAGCTTTCCCCAGGTTTGTCCAGTTTTCTGTCCTAATTTAGTAAATTTTAAACTTGGATCTAAATTTTTAATACTATCTTTGTTGTGGTAACCCTTTAGTTTACCTACATCTTTAATTTCATTTAACCTTACTAATTTTGGGTTATTAACTTTGGCAATAGCTGCATCAACTAAATTAGTACCGTCTTCTATAAGATCAATATAATCTGTTAAAACTGCAATTTCATTTATACTACTACTCCTTTGTTCATCCCTGGTAACGCTATCACTATAAGCAGGAGGTACTGATTGAAAAAGCGATAAGAACCACTTATGTAAAACTTGTCTAAATCTATCAACTTTAGGAGTAGGATTGTGAAGAATAATGGAATCCTTACCTCGTTGTCCTTTATTCAAATTTGCTAATACATGATTATTGCTTAAGATAAATAAGCCTTCATTATCTCTCTTTTGGACAAAACAGCCTAACGTTCCTTTCTTACTACATCCAAAATGAGATATTGCATCACCAATAGATACTGAAGAACTACTATATGGAATTACAGACCCTGTAACTTGAAAATCTATTTTTTCTCTGGGTATTTCCTTAAATATAGGCTCAATGATTTCTTCATCACGTTTTTCTGCTACATATATAGCAACTTGATAATCCTGTTGCTCTCGGCGATGAACCCCTAAAACTGGAACAGACCTTACCTGTTTGCCTTTATAAGTAGGTGGTTCATGAAAAGGAAGAGGCTTCTGTAACCTGTCCCACAAAATTTCATTAGCCTTATTTGTTAGTTTTATAGCCTCTTCAAAATCTACTATTGCTATGGAATCTTTTAAGTTGCTTACCATGTAGACAATACCCCAAACATAGCAAAGCGTTACTAATATACATTGTCGTAATTATGATTGTTACTCTAAAAAGAGTAATAATCTTACTACATAATAACACTGAGTATGAATGAAATAGAATAAATAATCAATAGTAACAAGTATAAAAATTATTTAACACTAAAAAAAATAATGTATAAAATATGATTAATTACTCTTTTTCTTAAAATATTTTAATTTATTAGCCAAAATTCTCAGATTAAAACAAAGCTGGAGGCAATACAAATATCAAAAAAATGTAATTTTAAATATAAAAATTACTTAAACTTTATTACAAAATAAAAAATTAAATATAATTTTTAAGTGTAGTTATAGGTTTTATGCAGCACTATATCAAATTAGCGCTGCATTAAGTCAGTACAAAAACTTGTCCGATAACTTCTGTCTCTACAGGTACGCCTTCAACTTTTTTAGGCAACTGACTAGCTACTTCTTTCGGTAAGGGAGAATTCAAGTCAATCTTAACCGAATAACCATAGTCACTTCGAGAGACTCCTATCGCCTGAATTTCTTCTCTACCCTCTAAGATAGAAGACACTTTTTTACTAGCATCAATAGCTCTGTCCAATATTTCCTGGCGTTCAATTGTCATATCTTTAGGTTCGACTTTTATTTTTTTTAAAAGTCTAAAAAATAAATTTTTCATTTTTTCTCCTGAATTTGCTTTTTTCTTTATCCCTCACTAAATTCAACATTAACTACCGTAGCAATTAATACAGCGAAAGAAAGAAATTTACTAAACTAAATATCTGCTAAAAGGAATAGTAAGCGATTTATTTCCGACTAATACTAGACTAGTAAAAAAAATTAACTTATAGTTTTCTCCATTTATCTCTAAACTTACCAATTATATATATAATATTCCTAATTGTCAACTCGCTTAAAAATCAGTATTATAAGGTAATTTGAACTAAAAGTAAAGACACTCCTTATGTTATGTAAAAATCAGCAATTAAGCTTAAGTATCAGGAAAGAGAGTGGGTAAAGCTTTATATAATCACCAATTAGCTACAAACTTTTAGGCTGTTATATATTAAGATATATTTACTGACTATGGCTCGTAGAATTACTGAATCTCATAGTATAGAATCCTTTATGTTTAGTTTAGTAAATAGTAATTAACAGTATAATCATCATTAATCTGCTTCTAAAATAGCTACAAAAAAAGTATATAAAGGAAGAATTACCGCTCCGTATAAAGGTTTATACCAACTGAAAGCAATAAAGGCTCCACCTAGCGCGAATACCCAAACAAAAAGCGCTATGGTTGAGATTACTAACTGCTTTTTTTTTCTAACCTTGGTAACACGCCAAAGGTAAATCGGAGTAGATATTAATAATATGGCGAAAATGAGCCAAAGCCAAAACCAATACTCCTGTGATGTTTGCTGATTGAAAGCTGCTTTTACAATGCCATCAAGTGTTACATATAGTGCTACAATTTCCCCAGGAATGTATTTAAGTAATTTTGACTCGTAATTATCCTCTTTTAGGATTAAATTTCTGGCAGTATCAGATTCTATTAAGTCTTCTGAAAATGGCTCAATACTTACTTCAATATCTTGGACTAGTTTCTTAATATCTTGTTTGGTAATAATTTCTCGTGTCATATAATTTTCAAGTCATTGAAGTATAAAATTTAACTATATTAACATTGTTAACGGAGCTAACCGTATATTTTCTGAATTATAATATAGATAACAGAAATGTTGAATGTTGATACAAAACTTTACATACTTGATTAGAGTAATTTTAGAAAGCCAAAAATAGTCAACATAACATCATCTCCTCAAGCCAATGAACATAACTGATTTTTGACACATACATGATTGTAAATAACGGAATTTATCTAATAGTGTATATCCCCATTGTTTGGGTATTGATAAAAGCTGTAAAATCAAATATGCTATTAAACTAATGTAAATTTGTATAGTGATACCATTGACGTTTTTGGTAATTAATTTGTCAAGTTTTAAGTGCATCTTTAAAAACTTCCACAATAATTCAACTCCCCAACGTAACCGATAAATATCCCGAATTTCATCATCACTAACTGCTGCATCTCCCGATGCAGGCAAATTTGTCACTAAGCGAAACTCAGTTTTCGTGTCTACATCACAAAAATTAATGACTCTATATGCTTGAGCATCATCAGATGCACCAATTTTGACTAATCCAGTTGAGTCCTCAAACTCTAGTTGCCAATTGTTTTTTATTCGTAATTTATATAATTTATCCATGACTCTTCCAATTTTATCGTCATTTATATAATCACTTTCTACACCTGAACCCAATAATATTTCGATTCCTTTATCTTCAAAAAACTGGCTAAATAAATATAAAGGTCTTGATACAAATCCCAATCCATTGATTAAAATAGCTTTTACCAATATTCCCGATGTCATCTTCTCACGCGGGTCTATTCCTAATTTAGAATTAATTGTTTCAACTATTCCTATTTCATCAATCAGCCCAGCTACTATTCCTAAGTGATCTAAGTTTTTAATCTCAATCTCTTCTTTTTGATAATCCATTGTTTTGTGAGATTTTATTTATGAAAGTTTGATTCCTAATTGTCTCACTTTTTTTGATCATCCCTATTTCTTTAGCAGCAAAAATACTTATCATCCGACTTTTTGTGCTTCATTTTGTAACATCAAAAGATTACCAAATATAGCGATCGCTATCTAACGACAAGCATTGCCCAGGCACCAATCATCGCCAGTATTAATACTTATAAACATAAATATTTTTAGTAATTATTTTTACAACATTAAATAATACATTTTGAAGTGCGGAATATGGGTTTTAACATTCGAGTTGTTTTTACTAATAATGATTATCGTTTAAAGGATGAAAGGAGCGATAATAGCGACGCTCGTATCCCTCCTTTCTGTTTGATTATCATTATTATTCAGCTACGATTTGAGTAGGCGATCGCTCTGTTGTTGAGCGATCGCTTGGACAATGAAATATTCTGTTTTTACTCAGATATCTACTAAAACAAAGGTTTGAACCATAACATGGGCATTTGAACCATATTTTGAATTTAAAGTTTAAGTTAGGGCAATTTTTTTAGAGATTTTTTGTGCAAGTTTTGTCCAATTTTAGTTGATTTGGGGAATGCGGTTGCCGACGAATTATCCCTCCCATTTGACCGTATTTCTTTGGAAATGATTTATCGCGGAAAACCTATTTGTGCAACTTATCTTTTTCCGATGCCTGCGGCGGGCGTAGCCATCATGCTTAAATCTCGTATCAATCTCTGTAACTGTTGCTGTATAAGGTTTATAGCCATAAGCTGCACTTGGTGGCACGAACCTTCGATCTACGCCCTAGAATAGCTTGCCAAATATATATTTGAGGAAAATAAAGCAATTATATTTGGTGTTTTTAAATACACAGTATGACAAACATTCTTATACAGTCTTGTTGATACACTATCTAAAAACAAAATTGCACAAGAGAACATGAGTATAGAAACCTTGCAAGGACAGTTGTAGGATTTTTTTCACTAACAAAACGTTGACACACTCACAGATATTCCATGCCGCGAATAACTTGTTCAAATAAAGGTGAGCTAATGACTGGACTTTAGACTAAAGGTGAGTATTCAGCAAGCCCTAAGTAAGTGGCTGATGAATTTAGAGACGCGATTCATCGCGTCTCTAAATGAATATTTTTAGGTTTGAACTTTGACCCTAGAATGTCAAATTTAATTTTTATTGACAACTTACTTGATCGGCAAATTTCAGATTATACTTACTAAGTAAAAATTGATTGAATTTTGAATTTTATTTTGCATTGCTGTGAAAAAATTTTTAATGCTAATGATGCTGGTCTTAGCAATCATATTTGTTGGGTCAAGTTGCGGGGGGCAAAAGACTTCAAGGGATAATCCTACTCCAATATCTACTAATATCGAACAAGTAACAGAAAGTTCTAGTCCTACACCAACAATTCCTAGCCCTACGCCAACAATTTCTAGTCCTACACCAACAATTCCTAGCCCTACGCCAACAATTCCTAGCCCTACGCCAACAACCTCTGTTTCCATACCAGAGGAAATCAGAAAACGTGGGGAAGAAACAACTGTGTTTATTACTGGCAGAGGTAAATCTGGTTCTGGCGTAATTATTGATAAAGAAGAGAATACTTATTACGTATTGACAGCTGCACATGTTGTGGGAATTGAACCAGGCCCGAATGAACCTCCATACAAATTGCAAACAAACGACGAGGAAGAATATATTGTTGCAAAGCAAGAAAATTATCAGAAAAAAGTGCGAAAATTTCGAGAGTCTAAGGATTTAGCTGTCATAGAATTTACTGCTGAACAAGAATACCAAGTCGCTCCATTAGCCCAATCTATATTTCCAGGAATGCCTGTGTATGCATTTGGATGGACTAGTTGTTTAGGAATAAATCGACGACAATTTCAGAAGACAGAAGGTGAAATATGTAAAATTAACCCAGACGCTAAAGACGGTTGGGATGTTAGTTATACAAATAATATTGTTGAGGGTATGAGTGGAGGGCCTGTATTTGATTCCACTGGACATGTTGTTGCTATTCAAGCAGGACAAAATGGAAATGGGCCAAACTCTGATGATAGCTGTAACCCTTTACCATTACAACCAGACCCGAAATTTAATTATGGTTTAGGTGTTCCTATTCGGGAAAATTTTGAGATGCTGCAATCAAAACTCCATCCAAAACAATTAAAAATAAAACTGCAACCAGCCATTTCTTCTCAAAAAGAGCCTGTGGTTAATATTGAGTGTCGTGAAAAACTTCCGCAAAAAGAATGCCCTCCTATATTAGCTCCTGGGGAACGCTGCGATTCTGATATGTAGTCAAAAAATAGGAGTGTTAGGTTTTAGGGTAGTTAAATTGTTTCTTTTTTACATCTTTTTTGGGTGGCTCCTAAGTAAGTCGGTACGATAAAACCAAACTATGTGAAGAAAAGTAAATAAGGCTGAAACTCTTTCTCCCCGTGCTAAAAGCTCCCTGCTCCCTGCTTTATTCCAACAATAATTATTTACGCCGACTTACTGAAGCTATAGGTAGGTTACAAGTATTACTTTTGCATACGAAGATACCGCCACTTATCCCCCAATAGCCAATTCAATACTAAAAAAAACTTTAAATTTCCCTAAAGTATCATTTAACTTAACAAATTTTAACAAATATGGCTTCAGCATCGTATCAGAATGTGTAAAGGCAAAGGATGTAAAAAACTCAAAAAAACTTAAATAATCGAAGATCGGAGGATTTTCCAAGACTCTAGGGTTCTTCTTTTGTCAAGTGATGTAAAGTTTTTTAACATTTGCTGAACATTGTTCTCATAAAATTTAGTTGTTAACTGGGAGATAGTTTGAATGGCTTTCGGACCAGCATCACGATTAGGGGTCGCTGCATTTGAAAATACCGATCCCATTAATCTGTGGCCAAGTCGCTCTAATGAGGAAGTTGAAACCGTAATTAGATCCGTCTACAAGCAAGTTCTGGGCAACGCTTATGTCATGGAAAGTGAACGGCTGACCGTTCCTGAATCCCAACTCAAACGGGGTGAAATTAGCGTTCGTGAATTTGTGCGTCAAGTCGCAAAGTCAGAACTTTACAGATCGCGGTTTTTTGATAATACTGCTCGCTATAGAGCGATCGAGTTGAATTTTAGACATCTACTTGGTCGTGCACCATTGGATCTAGAAGAAACTCGGGCACACAGCACGATTCTGGATACAAACGGCTTTGAAGCCGAGATTGATTCTTATATAGACAGCGACGAATATCAAGAGACCTTTGGCGAAAACACCGTACCTTATATTCGGGGCTACAAAACTGAAGCTATCCAAAGTTTGGTTCAGTTTACCCACTTATTCCAATTGGTACGTGGTTCTGCTAGCAGCAGTCTCAAAGGTGACCTAGCTGGCAAGCAGCCAAAATTAAACAGTCTGCTCATTCAAAAGACACCCACACCCGTGGTTTCACCAGGCAGCAGCGGTGCGACATTCCGCAATCCCAGCTCTGCTCCTCGGACTCGTCAAGGTGTGGGAGCAGGGGAAGACGGCAAAGTGTACCGAATTGAAGTCACTGGCTACAAGGCGAATGCAGTAAATCGCATTTCCAAGTTTCGCCGGAGTAACCAGGTGTATTTTGTGCCATACAATCAACTCTCAGAAGAGTATCAACGGATTCACAAACAGGGCGGTGTAATTGCCAGTATTACTCCTGTTAACTAGAGAATCTAACCACAAACTAAGCTTGGGAAAAACTTACAATGGGAAGCATAGTTATAAATTCTTCTAAAGTAGAGCTGTGGCCAACTAGCTCTACTGAGGAAGTGGAAGCAGTGATTCGAGCCGTGTATAAGCAGGTTTTGGGTAACGCTCACTTGTTAGAAAGTCAGCGGCTCGTGAGTGGGGAATCACAATTGCGCGATCGCAAAATCACCGTCCGTGACTTTGTGCGAATTGTCGCTAAGTCCGAAATTTACCGGACTCGGTTTTTTGAAAGCACTGCTCCCTATCGGTTCATTGAACTCAACTTTAAACATCTGCTAGGTCGCGCTCCCCTCGATCAGGCAGAGGTTTCTGAGCATATCTGTCGTACCGTTGAAAGCGGTTATGATGCCGAGATCGACTCTTATCTCGATAGCCCTGAGTATCAGACTACCTTCGGCGAAAACACTGTACCCTACTATCGGGGAAACAGCAGCCAAGTCGGACAGAAGCAAGTAGGCTACAACCGGATTTTTGGTCTTGTTCGTGGTGTAGCTGAATCCTCAAGTGCTATCAAGTCCTCTCAGTTGGTGTACTCAGTAGCAACTAACAGCGCTACTAAGATTAAGTCACCTTCTTTGATCGGTACTACTGAAAAGAGATTTAAGATCGTCGTTCAGGGTGGAAGTGGAAAATTTGGTAATCCCTTCCGTCGCACTACAACCGAGTACATTGTTCCCGCTAGCAACATGACACCGCAAATTCAGCGGATTCATCGCACTAGTGGCAAGATTGTTAGCATCACAGAGATTGTTTAAACAATAGGGATTGGGCATTGGGCATTGGGCATTGGGGAGCCACTGCGGTCTTGGGGTCTCCCCAAGTGGAGCAAGTGGCGTCATTGGGCATGGGTTATTTTCCTTGTTTGCCCAGTATCTAGTACCCAGTATCTAGTACCCAATCCCCTGGCTTCATCAAAGACTCTACAACGCTTAATTTAACTAAGTAGACATCAATAAACCCAAGCATGTAACGAAATGTAAAAGACTTGAAACTCTTGCGATCGCTTGACTTTACTTTGCTCTGTTCCCAATGACATAGTTATAAATTTTCTCACCTACTTAGTAGGTTTGTATAGTATTGAAGAAGAATATCCCCGTCCGTAATTCTCTAATTTAGGAGCCAGAATAGTTGAAGAATATTGAGCAAATTTGGGTAATAAATATTATATTTAAAGATAACAAAACCTGTTGAAGAAGAATACAAAATTCAGAATTCAGAATAAATTAGTGAATGTCACTTTGGGCTATTGATTCACCTAAGGTTAAACTACATCAGAACACCAGCAAAAGTAAATTACCAGTAATGTTAGCTTTAACCGCACCTTTACCTTAGTTAACTGAAGTTCTTTCCCTCATTTCACCACTCCTAAATGCGGTTGTGGTCAAGTAGGCTACCATATAGACTGAGGGAATAACTTTTTAGCCAAGATATTTTTTCGATTGTAAGCTGTTTTGTCAGATCGTTTTTGTAATGGAAATTACCGAATTCTTTGAACTTTCAATTGGACGATGGCGATCGCAGCGTAGCGGCCACCATTTAGCATTCGCCCATTTTGAAGAAGTGTTGTCTACCATTGATATTGTGTCTCTGTCTACCGACGATCCGGCGGTACTAGAAGTATGTAAATTATATGACACTGATATCGCTAGTATCACTCACCCTTTTCGCATGACTTGGGAAGGTGAATCAGACTGGGACGATAAACCAATCTCTGGTAGTACCGTACTTGTACCAATTCCCGATATGGAAAATCCTTCTAGGGGCAAACTCCTGCGGGAAAAGGGATATGCCGAAACAATTCCGGCGGTAGGTAAATACCACCTAAGTGAAGATGGTGTTTTTACTCTACTGACAGAATATGACCTCGCAGCGGCTGAGGAGCGAATTTGGTTTGCTAACCCAAATTTGCGATTTCGCGTATCGATGATTAAAACCAGTGATGGTAAAGGTGTGACAACAGCTTCCTTTTCTTCAGAAATTCGGTCTTTGTCCAGTTCAACAACTTAGCAATATTAAGTTAAGAGATTAAATCAAACTGTTAAGCGTCAACCGTCAACAGTTAACAACCATAAACATTTTTTATGGTTTTTTAGCGCACATCAAATTATCTAATTTTGTCTTGTCACTCCTGAGGTTGAATATGACAATAGCCCCCAGTGACTGTAGCACCAAGTCTAGCGATTTGCTCACCTTAGCTTGTTGGATGGCAGGAGATTTTAGCAACCAAAAGCAGTCTTTTGCAAATCCTCAACTTTACGCGCACATTCACATTTTTTTTCGTCCTTTACCATTTGAGTTTTTTTCTGCCATTGGTTTTTATTCCGAACAAGTATATGACCATGATTTATGGACACCCTATCGGCAAGGAGTACATAAATTAGTGGATTTGGGCGATCGCATTTATATCGAAAATTACAGCTTGAAAGATCCTATACTTTATGCAGGTGCGGGTCGTGATTTAGATATCCTCAAAACCATCACCCCAAAAAGCATTGAACGGCGCTATAACTGTTCAATGGTTTTTGTTCGAGAAGGTGAAATGTTTCGCGGTAGTGTAGAACCAGGCAATCAGTGTTTGATTCCTCGCAATGGTCGCCAGACATATCTTGTGAGCGAAGTAGAACTAACTGAACAGACTTGGATAAGTCTAGATAAAGGTATGGATATTCAAACCCATGAGCAAATATGGGGTTCAACTGCCGGGCCTTTGCGGTTTGAAAAACGAGAAAATTTTGCCAATGAATTAAATGCGGTGAGCGCATTATGTTAATTCAGCTGGAATCTGTTAAACCCAAAATGTTACCTCCACTAGCTGAAAAAAAAATGCGCTGCTGGATTCGCAGTCGCCACTTGATTTGTTCGGGTAACTTTTTTATCTTCGAGACATTAGAATATACGACGATTGAAAGGTTTTCTGAATGTGTTGCTTCTTTAGGAGGAACAGTAATATCTGTTGACCCTGTTAATAAAATTTGGATGGGCGATCATCGCCAAGTTATTTTATATCAGGCAAAAGCAAGTTTACATACACCTCACCACACATTGAAACAATACTGGATCAAATACGGTGGTTTCTATACTAGATTTGATGTGCGTGCTTGAGAAGTACTTTCTAATTACAAGAGAAAGTAGGGAGTGGGGAAGAAACCATGCAATGCTATGACTTTCTGCTAAATCCTCCACTAATTAATTCTAATTCCTCCTCAAGAGAGTTGACGGCTAACTGTTAATGTCTCACTGCTAATTTTTGATAATTAATTGTTAGTTATTAACTGTTAGCTGTCTAGTTTTGTTAGAAAATGTAACTAAAAAATCTTCCAAAACTTGATAACTTATATCGTAATTGTAAAGGGAATAAAAAAATGTTAGTGCTAAATTTTACTAAATAAACACTAACAAATACTAGTTTCCCATTACTTTTAAAAATATTGTTTTTTCAAAGGTTGTTGAAAACATGCGAAGCCTTTCAGATGATGAAATTAGACAAAGCCAATATCAAGCATTTTCCCAAACAGAAATTATTGAACTGTGGCCTGGTGCTTCGGTTGATGAGACCGACATTGTGATTCGAGCAGTTTATCGGCAAGTTTTGGGCAATGCTTACGTGATGGAAAGCGAACGCCTGATTGCCCCAGAATCACAACTCAAGCAAGGTATAATTAATGTTCGAGAATTTGTGCGTCAAGTTGCCAAATCAGAGTTGTATCGCTCCAGATTTTTTGATAACGTTTACCGCTACCGTGCAATTGAATTAAACTTCAAGCATCTGTTAGGTCGCGCTCCTGATGATTACTCACAGATGATATATCACAGCAACATCTTAGATGAACAAGGTTTTGAAAGTGATATTGATTCTTATCTTGATAGCGACGAGTATTTGAGTGTCTTTGGCGAGAACATAGTGCCATACTACCGGGGTTACAAAACCAACACTGGTCAAAAAATATTGGAATTTACCAATATGCTGCAATTAGTACGGAGCAATTCTAGCAGCGATCGCAACCTAGCATCAAATAATAAACCTCAGTTAGTGCGATCGCTAATTACCAATACTCCTTACGGTAAACTTAAAACCACCGATGTTGGTGCATTGTTAGCTGAACTTTTCAAACCCAAGTCAGAATTTGTTGCAGCTAATAAAGCAGCCGAACAAAGCTTGCGGCAAAAAGTTCAAGAACAAGAAAGCGAGATTGCAGCTTTACAACAACAACTAGCAGAGTTACGACCTTTTGCTAGCATCGGTACAACACAATTTACCACCAGTTCCCAGGTTTCTAGTTCTCAGAGTCTAGACGAATATACATCTTTGCAACAGCAAGCCGACGCCCAGGCAAAACAGATTACTGCATTGCAAGAGCAAATTGCTGATGCGCGACGTTTAGCCGCAGTTGGGGAAGCCCGTTTAAACAAGTGGCGCAGTCGGGTTTTTAATGGCTAAAGTTTAGCAAATCGTTTGTAGTGAGGATTTTAGTCCGAAAATATTTCAGCACTAAAGTGCTTACTACAAACTTATGAGATTAATTTTTTTGTTTGGGGACTTTTAGTATTTTTCAACCAATCCCCAGTCCCTTTTATTCAATTTTTAAAGCTTGCTTTTTTACTGTAATAGATTCTTTGTTTTAGCTAATTTTACCCAGTTAGGATATTCAGTCATCAGTAAATCATAAAGTTCTTGATCTGGTATATTTTCTGGGTCTTCTAAACTGAAAAAATCAGAATTATCAAGATAGCGATCGCTCATTTGGTCTAGTCGTTCTAAAAAACTAAAATCACTCGTATTCGTTTGACCTAACCAGCCTAAAATACCTTTACTTTTAACATCCTTTCTGGATTTACCAATTGCCATAAATTGCCAAAAAATCGGCTCGTAGGAAGACTCTTTTAGATACTGTTGTGTTTGCAATTCGTCAGACGTTGCTCCATCTGTAACAAACATCACATAAACTGGTTTGTTTAACGAAACAAGATTATTTTTGCTACTTTTTTTAGATGTAGAAAAATAGAATTTTCTCATCATATTTATAGCTTGACCATAGTGAGTGCTACCTTCAAGTGGATACTGTTTTAGGATATTTGGAATAAAGCTTTTAAAATTTTCAATAGTCATCTCGCCCACATTATGGGCTTTATCTCCGAATAAAAATATATCAATAGATCCGTTATCGTCAAAACGACATCCTAAAGCAAGAATTTTTTCAGCAAGCCGCTGGATTTTACCTGAACTATACAGCGAACTCATTGAACCAGAGATATCAAGACAAAGCACAACCTGAGCCTGATGATTTGTTAAATTAACTTTTTGAAGTGATATATCTGCTTTTTTAGCAAGATTGAAAATATGTGGTGCTTCGCGCTCAAGCTTCTTATCTAATGCTATTTTTGCTTGAGCTTTATAGTTTTCTTGCTCATCTTCTTTCTTTTCTTGTTGCTTCGTTTCAACAACATACTTATCTACAAAACTTTGTAGCCCCGAACTATAGCCTTCTCCTACCGCTTGGAATCTCCATTGATTATCCTTTTTATACAAGCGTCCAAATTCCAAAGCCGTCTCTTGAGAAAAAGCCTCCCTTAAGTTGTACCGAGCGAGAGAATTTCTCGTTTCTTGATTGTAAATTTTAATAAAAGCATTTTTTATTTGGCTAAAATTCTGATTTTTTGCTTGTCCTTCATGAATAGTGACAACAAAAACTATCTCCTGAATCGCTGGATTAACTTTTGCTAAATCAACATAAATCGTCTCATCATCTCCATTACCTTCGCCAGTTCGATTATCCCCTGAATGTGTTAAAGAACCATCAAGCGATCGCAAATTATTATAAAATACAAAATACTTTTCATCAGGAATTTTACCATCTGCGCCTAACATAAATACCGAAGCATCAATATCATAGGCTTGTCCCGCTTGATTTACTTGCCAACCCAAGCCAATAGCTACCTTCTTTAAATTGGGAGCTTCTTGAGAAAGATTAAATCTTCCACCTTTACTTAATTCAATTTCCATTTCAGATAGATCCTAGAATTGTAAGTTTTATTAGTTAATTTATCTAATATTAATTTATGCAAAAAAGAGGGCAACAACAATGAATACCCTCTTTTTATTAGCTTCTAAAATAGCTACTAAGCCGCATATCGGTCTACAAAACTTTGCAGACCTGATTTATAACCAGCACCGACAGCTTGAAATCTCCATTCTCCATCTTTTCGATAAAGTTTACCAAATTCAATTGCGGTTTCTGCGGAAGCATCTTCATCTAATTCATATTTCGCAATTTGTTTTTCTGTGGTGTTGTCATAAATTCTAATAAAGGAATTTCTGACTTGTCCAAAGTTTTGTTTTCTTTGTTCTGCTTCATGGATAGTGACAACAAAAACTATTTCTTGAACAGAAGCATCAACCTTGCTCAAATCAACTTGAATTGTTTCATCGTCACCAAGACCTTCTCCAGTTCTGCTATCTCCCTCATGTTTTACAGAACCATCAGGTGATTGTGAGTTGTTATAAAATACAAAGTATTTTTCGTGAGGAATTTTTCCGTTAGCACCTAACATGAATATAGACGCATCCAGGTCAAAAGCTGAACCTGTATCTGTAGCGTTAATATCCCATCCTAAACCAATTCCAGCATTTCTTAGGGTTGGTGCTTCTTTTGAGAGATTGATTCTTTCGCCTTTGCTGAGATTAATTGACATAATTACTACCTATTGTTTGAAAATGAATTTTATTGAGAGTTGTGATTGAGCTGAGTCACTCAATAATTAGTCAAGGCTCAAAGGATTGTAGATTTGTAAATCCCCAAGATATTCAAAGATGTTCAGAAAATTGCTAATCCTATGCTGTTGGTAATTTAAGCATAGGATTTCACAAGTCCTTCTAAACCATTAACATTAATGCCATTACCAATAGCTGCCATTTTCCACTCATGATTGTGATGATAAATTTCAGCCATAATCATCCCGGTCATGCCTTTATATTCAGAACCAGACAGATTATACTTCGCTAATTCTTGATTGTTAGATGTATTTACCAGGCGGACAAAAGCATTTTTAACCTGGGCAAATTCTTGTTTACGAGCAATACAATCGTAAATATTAACCGTAAAAACTAGTTTGACAATATTTTTAGGCAGTCGAGCTAAATCTACAATAACCTGTTCGTCGTCACCATCTCCTACACCTGTGAGATTATCACCCAAATGAGTAATAGCTCCTGATTTATGAGATAGATTTCCAAAGTAAATAAGGTTGGCTATATTTGTGATTTTGTCATTTTCATCTAAACAAATGACAGAAGCATCTAGATCGCAATTTTGAGTGTTACTGAAAGCCCCAAAAAAACCACCACCTGAAGGTTTTGTTGTATCCCAGCCTAGTCCACACATCAGTTTTGTTAGTCCGGGAGCTTCTTTAGAAAGTGAAATACTTTGCCCTTTTTGTAAGTTGATTCCCATGTTAATTAATGTTAGATATATAGCACTATTATGCGCTCTATCCTATGCATCTATAAGGAGTAGTGTAATCAGAAAAAATACCTAAACTCTCAAATTTTAGTCATAACAAACAGGCTGGGGTCTATAGGGCGATCGCTTTACAAAATTAAATTGAGAGATGCAAAATTTACAATCTCTCAATATTTATTAACAACGCTGCAATTGAGCTAACAACACGACA
This sequence comes from Nostoc sp. CreGUA01, assembly GCA_034531095.2. Taxonomy (GTDB): domain Bacteria; phylum Cyanobacteriota; class Cyanobacteriia; order Cyanobacteriales; family Nostocaceae; genus Nostoc. The sequence continues at coordinate 21,581 of JAVRBV020000111.1, forward strand.
ATTTCATCAACTGCTTGGCGCACAACTGTTGCAGGTTGCTCCGATTGATTGACAATAATACTAAAAACTAACGGTTGATATTTCGGCGCATTCACATATCCAGATAGAGAAACTACACCAGTTAACGTACCCGTTTTGGCCTGTACAATACCTTCAGCGGGTGTGTTTTGAAAACGATGTTTTAGAGTTCCACTTTTACCAGACACCGGTAAAGATGCGCGATATATCGATGCAGCTGGCGTTCTTGCGATTCCGCGCAAAACTTGTACAAAAGCTTCTGGCGTTACTAAGTTACGACGTGATAAACCTGAACCATCTATTAAAACATAATTTGCTGGATCGACTCCTAATTTAGTTAAACTTGCTTTAATAACTTCCAAGCCGACATTAGCGCTAGTCTGATTTTTCAATTTGGGTTTTTCTAGAGCTAATGCTCTTAATAGTGCCTCAGCATAAAGATTATTACTATTGACATTAATCTCTGCTAATAATTCAGGTAAAAGTGGCGATTCTACAAATGCTATTTCTTCTTGATTTGTACCACCAGATACGACTAATGTTTTTCCCAAGATGATTTTTTCTTTTGCTAAAGCAGTACGCAGGCGGCGTAAAAAGTAATAATCAGGATCGACTACAGGTAAATCTAGTAAATAAGGTTCAGAATTTGCTGTTAGCTGTCCTTCGATTCGTAATGCTGTTCCTGATAACTCGCGGGTTACATTAATGTAAACTGGTTGATTTTGAGCAACGGTTACTGACTGATTAATTGTCCGCCACTGTCTCGCTTCGTTGACATCAGTCCACACTAATTTTAAAGGTTTACCTACAGCCTGGGGTACTAGTTTTAAGCTAAAAATATTTTGATTGGTAATAAAGCTATTGACTGGTGCGCCATAATCTGATTGGACATCTTCCCATTGCCAAGTTGGGTTAACAATATCCCCTTGAATATAACTATCATCGGCAATTAATTCTTGAATTTGAGTAATACCTTTCTGTTTCAATTGTTGTGCTAATGCTTGCAGTTGAGTATCAGTTAAACTCGGATCTCCCCTACCAACAATACGTAAAACACCATTACCATTTTGATAAATAGAAGTACGAATCCGAAAATTAGTACCTAACTGTTGCAATGCAGCTGCTGTTGTCAGCAACTTCATGTTAGACGCTGGAGTAAAATATTTCTCGGCATCTCGATTGTAAAGAGTTAACCCCACTGATAGAGGTTGTACCAAAATTCCCCAACGCATCCGACTAAATAACGGACGGTTGATAACAGAATCTATGGCTGTTCCCAATTGGCTAGAGCAAATTGCTTTTGTAGTAGTTGCAGGTGCATTTGGGGTTTGTGCTATAGCAATTCTAGAACTAAATGTTATCTGGGTAGTTAAAAATATTAACAAAACACCCAGTGATTGATTGAAAGTCTGAAGTTTCACCAATATACCTGATCCCAATGATAAATAATTTTACCTTGCCAGCAACTTCTTTCCTCAGAAAAAGAACAATTTGGTCGGTAAAGTTACTTAACTAGTATAAAGAACATGTTCACATATTTACAGGATTCTTCATGTATTTCAACCAAAATTCTCGGTACTTGCAGAAACTCCCTCAAAATTTCCAGCAAAAATGTCAAATCTCAGGTTTCAGAAGTATCGACTAATATGGTAGTCGATGAATTCACTGCGAGTTGACCATTTATCTTGGGGAAACACTAATTTTTTAGTCATGGCCATAACGTTATTTAGGAAATTGATATACTCATCCCCTCGCAAAACTAACTCATCACCCGTTATGTGGTCAGTTAAGACTACAGACTGACCTACTTTCATGTATGTGTATCGTTGCATAAATTATTGCGCTAGTGGTTGTTCAGTTTAAGTAGCCGTTTTCTAGCTATAAATTTCGACACAAAAACCCTAACCATTCGGCATTTACGTGACAACTTTTCGATGAAATTTCCCAGCAGAATTCTGAATTCTCTGAGTTAAAATTGGCAAGTTCAATAGGTTTGATGCTTGGCTTAAAAACTGAAGTTATGTACTTCACTTTCTTTCAAATCCGCTGTATATGCCAATACGCTTGTTTGCAGTTTTTTCCCCTGGTTTCGTTGTTATTTCTACTTGCTCATTGATGGCAAGTACGGCTATTATCCAACTAAATAATATCAGACGAAGATTGCGATCGCTAAGAGATATAAAACATAATTTTCTTTAAGACCTAACACTTAAAATTTAATGTTAAGTTAACCTTCGAGTAGCCGCCCTCTGGGTCTCTACGTTCCTAAACTCAACTTATAACTGTCTGGAAGCCCCTGTTTTTCAAGAATATTTATTGCAGATTTCAAGAAAAGTCAAGTAGGCTATCTAGGACTGAAAGCTATGCACACAGACGATTTCAACTCCGAATTCTGTTGGACGTTGAAGTAGAGAGTTATTTTGATAATAGACCACGCAGACTAATTTGGGAAATAAAATGTTCCTCTTTTTGAGAATAAAGCTTTTTGTTATAGATGAAACTTACATAACTAATTTGGGAATAATAAATCATGCTTGAGAAACATTCTAAATGAATCTCAGCGCACTAGGTGTGTCTTTTCATCGGCGATTAGAGGAGCAAATTGTTCATGAAAGTAAGTTCATCAGGAGCTAAACTGGGTAGTGCAATTCTTAGCAGTACTTGTTTAACCGCAGCAATTATTGGTTTCAGTAATGCTGGTGCTTTGGCGGCTCAATTCATCACAATTAAAACCACTGGTACAATATCAGGAACTATCCAACTTCCCAGAAATAATCCCAATTTCAATAACAGTATTACTCGTATTGATACGGATGACACTGGAACTTATTACCGAAACTTAGGTACTAATAATAATCCTAATTATGTTCCTGTGTATCAATCAGACTATTTGCAAGTAGGAACACGTTCCGATGGAAGTCTGCATTACTTCGTTGACTTTAAAGGCATTCCTTTTGTCTCCTTTGATGGTACTTTGACATCGCCAGTTCTTTCTGGTGGTCAGTTGACTCCCTTCCTTTATCAAGGACAATTACCAGGAACTTTGTTTCAAGGAGTAGTTCAAGATGAATTTAATTTCATCAAAGCCTTGTATACTGGTACTATCACCGACCCAGACACCGGAAAACAGTATCAGGGCACTTTTGAAGTTAGTGGGTATGGAGAACGATATAGCGATCGCAATGGTAGTTCAACTCCCACAGTTTTTGATTTCCAGTCCGATATTCCTGGGGCGCCAACCATCACATCTTTAATTTTGACTAACACTCCCTTAGCCAATTTGAGCATCAAAGTACCCATACCAGTGGATGAAACTTCTATTCCAGAACCCACCGGCATTTTTGGGAGTTTGATGGCCGCTGCTTTTGGTATCATCCTCAAAAAGAAAAAAGACATACAGCCGATTTCAGGTAAATAGACCACACGGTAGGGGCACAATATATTGTGCCCCTACGATTATCTGTACCTCCCCATCTCCCCATCTCCCCACTTCACCAGATACTTCTCGCCGTGGAAGCCCCTGCTTTCAAGCATGGGGGTAAGGCGTAGGCGAATTTATTCGCCGTCAAAAATACAACAACCCGTGAGAAAATATTGTTATATCGAAATAGGACAAGGCACTGTCTACCCAGCAGAAACGGCTTTCCAGTAGATAAGAGACTGTCGCGTAGTCTCGTAGTGGGTAGAAACACACTGCTTGCTAAGCGGCAAACCAATGTGTTTTTAGGGCGTGGGGATGAGTCCATCCTCTGTTCAATCGTAACCGCGCCTAGAGGTTCGGGGTATAGTGTTTCGGAACCTGCACAGGAACCAAACCGCTATTTCTCAGGGCTGCTAAAAGCCCCCGGATTCATCCGTGGGGAATGCGTTACTCCATACCCCTTTGCTTAAACATTGCCATTAATTTCCGCTTCCGACTGTGGGTTTGCATCAAATTTTCTCGATAGCTTGACCAGTCAGCCTTTCTTCCAGATGCCAAATAAGCAGTACGCGCCTTTTTTAACCATTCCACGGCGTAGTAATAATATTCTGCTTTACCTGCATCCATAATTTTTTCAGCGCGGCTACAGGCATTGGCAATTACCCAAGCAGGATTATAAGCGATCGCAGCATCCATAACTCGGTGAATCAACTCAGAATAATAAGAACTCAGTTCAGTAACGATGGCAATTGCATCATCAATTAGCCCTTCGTGTAATAAAATATCCACTTTGGCTGCTTCTGTCCCCCAACCAGCATAACTACGGATGATTCTCAGCAAATCTGTTTTGACAGTTTCCCAGTTTTCCCCAGCCAATTCTTGCATCTTTTGGTAGTCAAAAAACGACGGCTTGACTTGGAAAGCCGCTTTGAGTGCTAATAAAGCAACTTCACCATTACCCAATTCCCCAGCTAAATCACTTGTCCAAATTCCCAACTCGTACTGACAATCACCCGATAAATTTAATCCACTCTGGGCGATATCTAGTGCTTGCTGTAATGCTGCTTGTTGAGTGAGTGTTTTTGCTAGGGCAAAGGCTTCTTCCTTTGAGTTCATTTGGGTTTGAGCAGCATCAATGGCTTCTTCCACTCTGCCTAAACGCCCCAGCATTGTCAGATATTGCTCGGTTTGCCCTTCCGCTTGGGCCAAATACAGGTATTCTTGGTAACGTTCCTGACGTTCGAGAATTTTGAGGCGAATTAACGCCAAATCATCGGCATAGTCTGGCACATCTTCTTCCCAAGCTCCTCTTTCAGTAATATTACCTTGGAGAACTTCCACCAGGGGGGGATAATCCCAACCTTGGCGTAAAGCCTCCATAATCAGGCCAAAATCAGCATTCCATTCATCTTGCCATGCTTCCAAATTGATTTGAATATCAACTTTTTCCTCTGGGGTAAGTTCGGCAGCGAGAATTGCTTCACACCAAGCCTGATTTAATTCCTGGACAATTTCATCATTGTCAGCACCGTAATCTGCAACATCGTCCCAATTTTCCACACAGGTAGAAGTAATCGCTTGTAAAATGGCGATCGCATTTTCACTTTCTCCCCGTTGGCTAAAATCTACAGCCGTTTGCACCACACTCAGCAATTCTTCAACAATTGGGTCTTCTTCGTAACCTTCCTCAAAATACTGCACAGCTTCCCTCAGAATCTGCCGCACTTCCCGCCGAAAGGGAGCCGGATCGATAGTACTGCACCGCACGGGTTTGATACTTCTTTCTCGGACAGGAGCAATCATCCAGCTAACACGACGGTCAATAGCCTCAATCAGCGATGGGTATTCTGCTACCAAATCTTGCACCAGCCTTTGAGTTTGCAAGGGATCTAGGCGATCGAGTAATTCTTCTAAAGTCGGGCGCTGTTGAATGTGTTCTGAGTGACGCGCACACACAAGCATCGTTGCCACAATATGTTTGCACCACCCATCAAAGTTATATGCACAAGTGCAGTTGACAGAAGTCAATCCACTGCTGTCAAAATTCAGGCTGACATGATAAGGTCTGGCTTCACCGCCCACAACATCTGCCTGAAGCAGACCACCACGTTGAACGATAGCATTGACAGCACCAGCTTGATAATATGCCTCGCCGCGTTGGAAAGATTTGGCGTTGGCATGGCGGCGGATAGTAAACTCACTAATTTGGGGAATAGACATCGGGCGATCGCCTGCGTAAATCCTCTGGATGAATCCAGCTTAGGTCTTAAACTAACGCCCTGTAAAGAATCCCCACTCACCTGCTGTTTTCAAAGGGTGATATCATGTCCGGCTAATCACAAGTCATCAGCCGGACAGTCTACGTTTTTTGTTGAATTTTGTGTAAGTCCTGATTAATAATCAAAATTACGTGCAGAATTGGTTACTTACCAGAGCAATAGCTATTAATTTCCTTGACTATTGAACTTTCTTGCTGACCACTCTTTTGTAAAGATGTCAAAGAGTTCTTTGCTGCTGGAAGATTCTTTTTATCTATAGCTGTTGCTGCATTTTTCAATTCCTTATTGATGTCCTGATAAAGTGTCAGGAAGCGTCCTTGAAAACCTTGGAGTTTTTCATCTTTAATTTCTAGTGCTTTCATTTCTTGGGTAAGTGGGTCTATCTTGGCAGCAAGTTCAGTTAAAGCTTTAGAACCTTTGGTCGAATTGGGATTTTTACCGAATTCCTGACCTAGAGCAGCTGCTTGATTGACAGGTTTTATTATTTTATTACATTGAGAAATCTTACTTTCTCCCTTGATAATTTGATTTATGAATAAATTTGTAATTGGAAATCCTAGACTCAAAATCACAACAGACATTGTAATGCCTACAAACCATTTTTTTCTATATTGAGTTGTTTGTATAGATGTTACTGCTACAAGTTTCTGCTGTTCTAAAGGTTGACCTTCTGTTTTTTTGACTTGTTGCTGATTTGTTCCCTTAAACAAATCAGGATTAGCATAACTGGGTGAAGACTTTGCCTTCAAGTCTTCTATTTGTAGTTCATCTAGTTGAGTATCTGACGCTTTAACTAGCTGCTGATATATTTCATTTTGCAAATTAAGATTAGCTTGAGTTTGATTGATCTCCCTTTGTCTAACAACTTTTTCTTCAATTGTTGCTGCTTCTTGATTTCCCAGTTCCAAAACATGCTGATATCGTCTTAACTCCTCACGCATCTCATCACCTAATGGATACTCATGCTCAATTGCTTGAATCAGGACTTGCTCATAATGTTGTAACTTTTGCAGATAAGCTTCAACTGAAGCCGTTATTCTGCCTTCAATTGAAGCAACATCTTCATTTTTTAAACCTAAGATTTGCTTCTGTTGTCGCAGTTCATTTTGGTTAACTTTACTTAGGGGGTATTCCTGCTGCGTTGCTCTGCTAAATACTTCTTCATACTGCTGTAACTTTTGCCGATATTCTTTTATTTCAGCAATAACGCGGCTTTCAACTGAAACTATATCTTTATCAGTAAATTGCCATTCTTGTTGCATTTGCTGCAATTTATGTCGAGTAGCTTGACTAAGGGGATACTCTTGTCGCATTGCTTCAGCTAATACTTGCTCGTAGTGTTGCAGGTGTTGCTTGTATGCTTCAATTCTTGCCTTAACCTGTGCCTCTATTGGTTTGGTATCCTCATTCCTTAGCCCCAAAATTAGCTGAAGATTTTGTCGGAGTTCATTGAGATCCTCTTCGCTAGGGGCTAGTTCTTGTTGAAGTATATTAGTGAAAGCCCGTTCATATTGCAGCAACTTTTCTCGAAATTCCTGACGAGCGAGTGCCAAAGTCTCCTCCTCAATTGCAGTGGCTACCGTCTCAGACAGCCCTAAGCGAAATTTCAAGACATCTAAAGTCTGACGACCTACAAAAGAAATTTCGCCACGCTTGATGTATCGCGCTACTTCCTTGTGATACTTCTGCTTGGGATCGCCAAGCGGAACCTTTGCCAGTTGAATCTTAAAACCTTCTCTAATTGCGTAAATCTCCGGCTTCATTGCCGGCTGTATTTCTCGGACTTTGTTGCCAGCGTAATCATGTAACTCATCAATTGAGATAAACTCATCATTATCCTTGTCTGCCGCCCCAGTTGTAATTCCTTCAATCAAATAACGGGTATAAATTGAAAGGTCTGATCCCTGCTGCTCAAAGGAATATTGAGTTGAACTAGATGAAGTCAGAACTGCCCGCCCTTCACCACCTAGTTGCTCACGGATATTTACACTACCGTCATCTTTGGCTAATAAACCCTCAGCAAAAGCACCACTAAAGCAACAGTCCAAAATCACCACTTGCCGTTTAGAACGGCTGTAACTCATGCTTTCATGTACAAAACTGGCTGCAACTGCGGATGGGCGAATTAAGCCCCCTTTGGGGGTTTTGCGTGTGGTACGCGTTGCTAGGTAAAGTTTGCCAGTATCATCTTTAATGCCATGACCAGAGAAGAACAGAAGCAGCAGGTCATCCTTCTGACGATCTGTAAATAAATTGTAAATTGCTTCCTCCATCTCTTGGCGCTGGGGATTTTTTAGCACGATAATATCGGTCTGAGCAAAGCCCCCCATTTCTGGGTGCGACAGCATTTGCAGCATCGCTTCAACATCTTTGACAGCAGCTGGTAGCGGGTTTAGCCCAGGTTCATATTCACTCACTCCAATCAGCAATGCTACTTTAGCCATTTGAAACACTCTATCTTGCTACAAATTTCTGTACTGCCTTATATAGCAATCCTATTTGAGTTGTGAAATTAGCTAGGCAGACAATAGGCAATAGGCAATAGGCAATAGGCAATAGATTTTTTCACAAATCATTTAGTATTGCTATAAAAGATTGGATGTACCCGTAAGTTTGTACTTTGTATTGTGGGTAACATATAAGTTATCATGAGTATCTTATACAAATTATGTAGTAATATTTCGTTTTTTATTATCTTGATTAAATAGTATTTTTAAAGTTAAAATATGTGAAATGAGTTAAGAAACTATGATCGACTGTAATAATTTTTTACTCAATTCACTAAAATATATTTTAAAATAACTATTCTCTGTATATTTAGCAAATCAAATAAACCTATTTCACATAATATTTTTTCAAAAAAAATAACATAATTCAGAATTAAAATCGTTTTTGGTCTAACTACTAGATTTGATTCTGTAATTCATTTACTTGAAATCTGCTGTATACGTGCGTGATAGATGTGTCTATCTCTAAGCCCCCAATTAAGGAATTAACTTTAGTGTTACAGTAGTGTTAGTATTAACATTCTTCTGTTCCCATAGCATTGGATGATATTTAATTTTGCGCCAGCGATCGACCATATCCTTGTAGTGTCTATGGAAGGCGTGGCCTGATTGTCCAGGGGTGTGAATCGAGAGTGAGTTATCTAAATTTCCCAAATCTACAATCATCCGCAGTGAAGGAATATCGGTCACTTCAAAGGATTTGTTCGCCTTCCAGCGGTTAGCATTGACTGTTTCGCCGTTCCCAGCCGTGGCAAAAGCCCCACGATTAAACAAAGCTTCAATTGGTGTAACCCCAGATTTACCCAAGGTGGCATTACGAAAAGTCACAGTGTGTAGTTTGCCCCAATTCCAGTTTTTTGGATCTTTACCTTGAATGCGTTCGAGTTCATCTACGGCTTTTGTCAAAGATTCTCGAAAGATTTGGTCGCGGTTCTCAACTTTTGCGGTGTTGGGATGATCCCACCAAGAACTATTGGGTTGTTTGACCAGATTTGCCACCACAGCATACCAGCGATCGCCGCCACTAGGAAAGTATTTTTCAGGTAAGCGATCGTGAAATGTATCTGCCAGTAAGTTTTTCCAGAATACTTCAAACAAAGCCGCTGCCGGTGATGTCATTCCCAACTGCAAATCCCAATTTTGTAGCAGTTTTTGGGCTGCTTGTAGGCGGGGCGTATCAACTGCCATTCCTTGCAATAATGGTATTAGTGTTTGGGCATTGAGATTGCGATCGCTCCCTTGTATCTGCTGCACATCCTTTAAGGAAATCGGCTGAGTTGGTTGTAAAATCATCTCAACAATTTGCTTTGCCCGATACCCATAAACCCAGTCTGCGGTAATTAAATAAGGATATTCACGGGAAACTAAATTATTAGCAGTAGCAATAAAACCTCCAGACGGATTGAAACTTTTGGGCAACTCCTCAAAATCAATATAACCTTGCCACTCATATTCATCCGTCCAACCAGGAACCGGGTAACGCCCATCTCCCTTAGCTCGGATGGGGAATTTACCGGGCATTTGGTAGCCAATATTGCCATCAATGTCAGCGTAAACCAAATTTTGAGCCGGAACATCATAGTTACTGGCAGCGGCACGAAATTCCTGCCAATTTTGAGCGCGGTTGATTTGGGGAATAGCGTAGCCTAATTTGGAAGGTTCTAGAGCTGTCCAACGCAAAGCCAGAGCATAATCTTGCGGTAACTTTAGCGGCTGACTGGGTTGTAACTCCTGGAGATGAGGGGAAACATCAGAGAGAATCGGTCCGTGTCGGGTGTAGCGAATTGTTTGGACAATTGGCTGACTTCCTGCAACTTGAATCGTCTCTTTGACGAGTTGCATATCAACCCATTTGCCATTGACCTCATATTGGTTGGGATTTTGCGGGTTGATTTTTTCGATGTATAAATCCATCACATCAGCTCCGACATTAGTGACACCCCAGGCAATGCGATCGCTATGACCTATAATTACTCCAATCATTCCCGCAAAAGAAAAGCCACCAACGTTATAAGGACATTCTGCATTTTTAGGCGTGCAGTGCAACCCAACCTCATACCAAATCGAGGGAATTTGCACACCCAAGTGGGGATCGTTCGCCAAAATCGGCTTACCCGTAATGGTGCGTTTCCCAGATATCACCCAGTTATTTGAACCAATACCAATTCCCGTAGAACCAATTAGTTCTTCCAAAGCCATCATCGGCTGAGTAATTGACTCTAAAGCAGAGAAGAGGGAAGAAGACGCGGGGACGGGGAGACGCGGCGACGTGGGAAAAAAACTCTCCGCGTCCCCGCGTCCCCATGTCCCCGCGTCCTCTTTCTTCCGGAACTCCGGCAAAATCACTGGCAACTCTTGAGGATAGGGCGGAAAAAGTTCCTCAACTTCAGCAGGGGTAAGAGTTTTCAGTAGTATTGCGCGTTCAATTTCGCTTTGAAAATTTCTGCCCAAATCATAAGCCATCACCTTACCCCAAGTCAGAGAATGGACTATTTGCCAAGGTTCTGGCTGATACCCAGGATTGAGAAATTTCAGCACAGCATATTCTAAACTCAGGGTGCTGCCTTGATGTTTTGCTAAATAAGCGTTGACACCATCGGCGTAAGCTTCTAAATATGCCTTCATTTGAGCATTAATTAGCGGAATTTCTTGCTGCGCTACCCTCGCCCAACCCATCGTCCGCAGATATTTGTCAGTCTCAACCTGAGAGGAACCAAACATTTCTGAAAGCCGCCCAGAACCGATGTGTCGCCAAAAATCCATTTGCCAAAAGCGGTCTTGGGCGTGAATGTAACCTTGCGCCATGAATAAATCGTGGGAGTTGGCAGCATAAATATGGGGTACTCCCCATTTATCGCGCTGAACGCTGACTTCGGCTTTTAGCCCTGGTAGTTGAATTGTGCCACTCTCTTGGGGAAATGATTGGCGCACAATGTGAGTGCCAAGTCCCATTAACAATAGCCCCAGGACTAACAGGAAAATCAGAGTAGTTTTGAATTTTTCCAGTAACCAAAGTTTCCGAGAGCTTTTGATTTGGGCTTGCCGTGCCATTGTTGAGTTAAATCACGCGATGTTACCACGTTGATATTACAGTAGAGGAGGTAATATTGATTTGATATGAAGCTTTGTGTTCAAACGCCGAGAATGATTACTCCTCTGCTTTAACCTTGCTATTTTATGAACGCGCCACACCGTCCGCCCATCCTCAAACCAGATGAAACTTACACCTTCCGCAAATATTTTGATTTAAGGTTTGCTCCAACTGATATCCTGCGAGAATTGGGAGCAACTTTCACTAAAGCAGCAATTAATTTACCACTTAGCACCAATAAAATCAACAGACTAGCTGACCTCAAGGAACGCTTGGAAGAAGCAATAACTCGCGTTAGTCTCACGAGTGAAGCTGCACGGCGGGAAGTTCTAATTGCTCCCATTCTCTTGGAAGTGGCACATATTACTGAATCAACAATTAATATTGAATATCCTATTGAGGTTAATCAATACCTTAGAGGTGATTTGGACTATTATCTGCAATCAAAACAAGACATATTAGTAGTAGAGGCAAAACAAGCCGATTTGACACGAGGGTTTACACAGCTAGCTGTAGAATTGATTGCTCTCGACCGATGGGTAGAATCGGATGCAATTGTATTATACGGCGCGGTGACGACGGGGGATATTTGGCAGTTTGGTAGCTTCCAACGAGAAAAGCGGATGGTAACTCAAGACTTAATGCTGTATAGAGTTCCGACTGATTTGGAGGTGTTAATGCAAATTTTAGTTGGAATTCTCCAGCAAACAAATAATAGTTTAATGGCTATTTTATGACCGTAATACACCCTACTTAAGATTTACTCGTAATACCATTTCACGAAAATCTTGATACATATAGATTTTTCGTAGGGGTTTAGCACTGCTAAACCCTTACCCACGTATTTGTATCATTATTAAAGTGAAATGGTATTACAATGCTATATCAATTGACAATTTGGAACTGTGCAATAAACACTCTTTACGAAGATTCAGCAAAGTTAAGCATTAGGGAATTCCAAGAAATAAATTATCCCATTATCAAGAAAGGCAGAGGGCAGAAGGCAGGAGGCAGAAGGAATACTGTTTTCTGCTCTCTGCCCGTGACCAAAGGGAACAAGGGTTTAAGACCCCCACCAAATTTTCAATTTGGTGGCCGCAATTTAGGAGGGGTTTGAATCCCCTTCTAAATTGAACCTTCTGCCCTCTGCCTCCTGCCTTCTGCCTTCTTCAACAATTATCAAATCACAACAATCCAGTGGCGATCGCTACTACTCCCAGTAGGCTATGACTGAAGATAACGCTATATTTATTTTGTGTTAAAAAAGTATAATAATACTTTGTATTTGATACCATAATGTGAGCAAGATGCTGGCTTTTTATGTATGGCTCAAACCTCCGATCGCCAAAAATCATCGGGCTACCGCTCGCAAGGGGCTGATACGAATATTGAGGCAGATATTTATCTGTTCGCTCGCCTACGGCAACTTTCGCTCAAGCAGCGCTTAGAAATATTCGCTGCTCACGAGCGTGGAGTCAAGAAACTTTGCCTTGCAGGAATTAAATCGCGGCATAGTGGAGCGCCAAAAGAGGAGATTCGCCATGTGTTTGCTCGCGCTGTACTAGCAGAGAAATGTAGGGTTGATTTTCACTTTCTTGGTATTGATGAAAATATGTGGATTCAAGATTCAATTTCGCTTGCAGGAGAGCTACACCAACTTTTTGAATCAATTAGTGTTCCCTACTACGTGAGTGGTGGTGTTGCTGCTTCGCTGCACGGTGAACCCCGTTCAACTCGCGATCTAGATTTAGTAATTGAAGTCCAACCTGAGCAAATAGAAATGCTTGTGACGATGCTTGAAGCAGCACTCTATTATTGCCCAGCAGGTGCAGTTGAGGATTTATTGCTGGGACGCGAACAGATGCTTAATATCACGCACACCGAAACTATCGCTAATGCAGATTTATATATTAGTGATGTTTCGCCGTTTGCACTGTCGCAGATGGCACGTAGGAAATTAGTTGACTTAGAAGGGATACCGAAGTTTTGGGTTGCCTCGCCAGAAGATACAATCTTACAGAAATTGCGGTGGGGAAAGGGGAGTCAATCTGAAAAACAGTGGCGCGATGTGCTGGGGATACTCAAGTTGCAAGCAGAAAGCTTGGACTATGCGTATTTGGCACAATGGGCAGAGAGTTTGAATTTAATTGATGATTTTTCCCAAGCATTGACTGAAGCTGGTGTTTAATAGTTAACTAAGAACTAAAAAAATGCGATCGCCTAGATGAAAACTGCTGTAATATAAATACGATCGCTGGAGGCAAAAAATGAGCTTGGCCCGATTAAGAATTGTGTTGGTAGAGCCAGCTGGGCCGATAAACGTGGGAGCGATCGCCAGGGTAATGAAAAATTTCGGACTACATAATTTAGTATTAGTAAATCCCCAATGCGATCCCCTATCAGCAGAAGCTCTGATGATGGCTGTTCATGCCAAAGAAATTTTAGAATCTGCGGTAGTAGTGGCCACCTTACCAGAAGCATTGCATGGATGTGTGAGAGCGATCGCTACTACCGGTCGCGTTTGCAGTTGGGAAATTCCTTTAGAAAACCCCCGCACTGCACTACCCTGGCTACTGGAGGAACCAGAAAACCCCGCAGCCCTAATTTTTGGCAGAGAAGATCGGGGATTAAGCAATGAAGAATTAAATTACGCTCAGCGCTTTATTTTTATTCCCACAAATGAAAATTATCTATCGTTGAATTTAGCTACTGCTGTGGCAATTTGCTGTTATGAATTGTCACAATCTACCGAGCAAAGAGCAACTCAAACCTTACCCCAAAGCGAACTCGCGTCCTTAGATGTTGTGGAAACATACTACCAGCAATTAGAATCATTACTACTAAAAATTGGTTATCTTTATCCACACACGGCAGCTAGTCGCATGGAAAAATTTCGCCAACTATATAATCGCGCTGGGCTGCAAAGTAGCGAAGTCGCTATGCTACGAGGAATTTTGCGGCAGATGGAATGGGCACTTAAAACTCACAGGGATAGTGAAAACTTGTAATTATTCGTTTAATATATACGCAATCACCCCCCCCAAAATATTTAATATTAAACTAAACACAAAAATGCTACTTAGTGGCAAAGTGGAATTTGAGCATTAATATTGCTTGAAGGTTAAGTTTTGGGTCAGGAGTCTGCAAGAAAACAATCCACTGGGTCACAAGGAGTAGCAGTGTCAGAGTCAAGTGACGAACTAACAGCTTTCTCGCGGCGTCAACCCTTAAACCGCCGCCAACGTCCACAAAAAGTTCAAAAAGTGGCACCCAAGAAAGTGAAAGCTAACAGCCAACAGCAAGTTGTTGTCGGTAAACAAGGGGCGCTAGCACGCCCAAAAAATCGCATCGCTTCTGGGCAAATTCCAGCGGCTACGCGTCGGGTAAAATCGGAGTTGGTTATGCCAGCAGCAGTCAAACCAATACCGATTGCGAAAACAAAAACTCCTCCCTCCCAATTCGGTGTCGCAACAGTTAAAACAGTGCGGATGGAAAAGCCAAAAATCGGCAGGCGTTCATCGCGGAAGACACGGTTAAAGCCAATGGCCAAAACCATATTATATGTACTGCGGTTATTGATTGTAGGTGTTGGTATGGGCGCAATTGTGGGCACAGCCTTGTCAGTATTAGACCCCGCCAATCGCATCACCACAAATTCAGCACCCCAGCCTAGTAATAGTAATGTGGCATCGCAGCCGCAACCCACCCCAACTCCCCCAACCCCATCTTCAGGCCTATTCTTATCTCAAGAAATTATTCCCTTAAAAAATGCGGTGCAAAATTTGGCCACCAGCAACCCAAATCTGACACCTGGAGTTATGTTGGTAGATTTAGATACTGGTAATTATGTAGATATTAATGCCTCTACCAGTTTTCCCGCGGCTAGCACAATCAAAATACCAATTCTCATTGCCTTCTTCGAGGATGTAGATCGGGGGAAAATTCGCCTCGATGAAATGCTGACCATGCAGCAAGATGCGATCGCAGGTGGTTCCGGAAATCTGCAATACAAACCACCAGGAACCCAATACGCTGCTTTGGAAGTCGCCACAAAAATGATTACCATCAGCGACAACACAGCCACAAATATGCTAATTACTCGACTGGGAGGCATAGATGCTTTAAATCAGCGTTTCCGCAGTTGGGGGTTGACAACCACAGTCATTCGCAATCAACTGCCAGATTTGCAAGGAACAAACACCACTAGTCCCAAGGAACTAGGGAATTTGATGGCAATTGTCAGCCAGGGAAATTTAGTCAGTATGCCATCACGGGATTTAATGCTTGATATTTTGCGCCGCACCCAGCGCAACACACTACTACCATCAGGTTTGGGAACAGGCGCAAGAGTATATCACAAAACAGGTGATATTGGTACAATGCTGGCAGACGCAGGTTTAATTATTGTTCCCACAGGTAAGCGCTACGTAGCTGCCGTCATGGTACAACGCCCCAATAACGACCCCCGCGCCGAAAAACTGATTAGCTCAATTTCTCGTGCTGCTTACAAAGAGTTTAGCCAAAATCTTGTTATACCGAGCAGTACTACAAGCACAGTACCTAGCAGCGGTTATCAACCGCAGATCGTCAATCCTGTTTTACCCAACGCTACCACAAGCACCGTACCCATGAATGGTTATCAAGCTCCCATTATCAGTCCTGTACCGAATGGCATGGGAAGTACTTTACCTACAAATAGTTATCAAGCTCCAGTGATGAATCAGCAACAATATTATCCCCCAAGATAAGTAGAACGACTTGAAAAAACCAAACTATGTGACTTGGCATCTAGTTCGTAGTAAGGACTTCAGTCCTTATAAAAGCTATAATCTACATCTGTTGCACCGAGAGATTTACTTGTGGATGCCATATTAGAACGATCGCACGCATTAAAACAAGCCTTAGTTGATTTTGTCCTCGACGCAGAAGGCGAACTAGCACAAGCGCTGGAAATTTACGCCGCTGCACAGTTGCGCCGTGGAAGCGGGGATAGTACACAGCAAGACTTAATCGTTGACAGCTTTCTCACGGAAGGAAAAGTCGGTGAAAATTCACCATTAGAGTTGTTTCTTGCCAGCCATCCAGAGCTAGATCCCAGCGATCGCAACTTAATCAACAGCTGGCATCGCAGTTTTATTGGCTTATTTGCCATTAGCAACATCCTACCTGATGGCTTGGAATTAACCAACTGGTTGACAGATAAACGTTACATAGTCAAGCCAAATAATCCTCAAACATCACAAGCAATATCTCGTTTGAAAGTCGGAGAAATTTTACTAACTCGCATTTCTCCTGTTACCGATAGCCACTGGATTTTCTCTGGCCCTTACACCCTCATGGGTAAATTGGGTAAACCAAAACTTGCTGTGGCCATTGGTAATTTCAAAGAAAACTATAAAAATAATCTTTACAGTGATGCTCCTGAATTACTAGAAGAAGCTTGGGAATCAGTAGTGCAATATCATCAACAATTTATCGATTTTTTTGGTACTGATGAAATTACATTACCCGGCTACCAACTGAATAAAAAAATAGCGGAATTCCAAGAAATCATTACTGAGAAAAGTTTAGCAGCAGCGGGAATCGATACTTCTAAATCTTTGGCAGAAGTCGCAGAAGAAGCCGGCATTGACGACGAAGAAATCAAAGCAGCAGCAGCAGAATTTGGTGCTGACTCCAATGCAGTTGCTCAGATGTTTAACAGCAAAAAAGGCAATAGTAAAATGGTGATGCCCAAAGTCGATTTACCTGGGGAATTAAAGAAAGCAGAACAGGTAACAGCTCTTTCTCACCCTCGTTGGGGACAAATGTTTTTACCAACATATACTAAAATACAAACAATCTTATCAGCACAAGATTGGCAAAGTGTTGAAGGTGCTGAAAAACTAATTCGCTACTACCTCGAAGATAAAAGCATTAATGCTTTTATTTGGCATCGATTAGCACAACAATATCCAACTCAGTTAGAAAATGTGCTGCAAATATTTCTGCAACGTCCAGAATTTCGCCTTGAAAGCGACTTAGACCTACTTTTGCAAGAATTTAACAAACCTATTGAGCCAGAGTTACCAGAAATTGCCAGTGTACCTATACATTTGCACAACTTATTTCAAGAAGCATTAGGAGAAGTTCACAAATCTAAGCCTAAAGGTAAGGGACAGCAAAAGCCAGCAAAGGGTTTTCAAAAGAGTTAGCAGACATAATATTTGACTAGAAGTTGAGTAAAGTTGGTGAAGTTTTACCCACTTAAACTTTCACGAGTTGTGTTGCGGGTGTAGGCATTCCAAACATCAAGTTCCGATGCCGGACGGCTGTGAAGCATGGCTTTAGTTGCTTCTGTAAGTCCTTGGGCAAGAGTAAAATCTGCCCCAGCGATACTTTGAAGATACTCCATCTCTGCGTTAGTGAGGTCACTTGCTCGCAAATCTGTACCCCGCAAATCGGCTCCAGTTAATCGAGCATTTCGTAAGCAAGCCCCTGTCAAATAAGCTTTACTCAAGTCAGCACCACTTAAAGCTGCACCTTGTAAATTGGCTCCAGTCAAGTCAGCCCCACTGAGATATGTTCCCCGCAGATTTGCCCCTTGCAAATCCGCATCGCGTAAAAAAGCTGTATTCAGATAAGCACCATTGAGATTAGCACCCGGTCCCACTGCTCCGGAAGCTTTGTAGTTATATTCTTGAGGCCATTTTGTCTGTGTATCATAACGCGCCACTTGAAGTTTGGCTCCCTGCAAATTTGCGTCACTGAGATTCGCTTGTTGGAGGTCAGCACGGTTTAAATAAGCTCCCTGCAAATTCGCTCCACTCAAATCGGCTCCCCGTAAGTTAGCACCCCGCAAATCTGCTCCACTCAGATTTGCATTACTCAAGACCATCTCACTGAGATCGGCTCCTAGTAGCTTGGCTTGACTCAAATTAGCCCGTCGTAAATCAACTCCCCGGAGATTGAATTCGTTCAAATTTACTTTTTCTAGAGGAAGTCCTGCTTTGAGAGCTGTTAAGATTTCTGGAGTCGGACTGGGACGTTCCCTGGTAATAAGACGAATTTCACTATTTGTCATTCTGGTGATTAACGTAGAACTTTTGGAGTTATTCTACACTTTAGTGAAATTCAAGATTCATCTTATACACAAATGCATATAATACCACCTTTGTCAATGATTGACTTCTTCCGTAAAAGTGAAGGGGTATGGTTTACCGAACGTTCTGTTCATCACTTTGACTCAGCCGCAGATGAGTCAGGTGAGTCGAATTTAATCATTACAGTCATAGAAAAAGACGATCCCAAAGTCCAGGAAGTATGTAAAGCACAAGGAATAGAGCCACAACAAGCAACTGGGGGTGCTAGCTTTGCATGGCAAGCTAACCTAGACACGAGACCGCCAAACACTGACAATGCCGCCATTTTGGTTGACATTCCCGACAATGAAACCAGGCTTTCTGGCAAATTAATCCGTAACCAAGGTTATGTAGAGAGCATTCCGGTTGTCAGTCGGTATCGATTTGCTGATGATGGAGTGCTGACCATTGACACTGATTACGACAATAACCAAGGACAAGAACGTTGTTGGTTTGTGACAGATGATTTTCGTGTCAGGGTTAGTACTGTACGAATGATGAACGGAGTCAACTTGATGACTTATTGTTCTGAGCGTCGTTGTGTTTCCCAGCAAGTGC
>JAVRBV020000112.1:0-34444 GCA_034531095.2 Nostoc sp. CreGUA01
TAGTGTGATGTTATGGCTTAGTGCGACCGCTTTGCTCAAATCTGCGTTTGAGTGGGGAGTTTGGAGTTAGGAGTTAGGAAATTAGAGTTAGGAGTTAGGAGTTAGGAGTTAAGAATTATTCTCTCCATCTCCCCATCTCCCCATCTCCCCATGTCCCCATCACCCCATCTCCCCATCTCCCCGTCTCCCCATCTCCCCACTTCCCCCTCTCCCCACCTCCCCATCTCCCTACCCCCTGACTTGGGATTCAACTACACCCACGGGACAAGAGACGTTTGTTCCTCCCAAACCGCAATAGCCGTTGGGATTTTTCGCTAGATATTGCTGATGGTAGGCTTCGGCGTAGTAGAACTCAGGGGCATCCAAGATTTCTGTAGTAATCTTGCCATAGCCTGCGCTGTTGAGGGCTTGCTGATAGGCTTCCAGCGATGCTTGTGCTAGCTGCTTTTGATTTTCAGAGTATACATAAATTCCCGAACGGTATTGAGTGCCAACATCGTTACCTTGGCGCATTCCTTGGGTGGGATTATGACTTTCCCAGAAGACTTTCAGCAGTTCGGCATAACTAATCACTTTCGGATCAAACACAACTAATACCACTTCGTTGTGTCCGGTTCTGCCACTGCATACCTCTTCGTAGGTTGGATTTGGTGTGAAACCGGCAGCATAACCCACTGCGGTGGTGTAAACTCCTTTCAATTGCCAGAATTTGCGTTCTGCACCCCAAAAACAACCCAAACCAAAAATTGCTTTCTCTAATCCATCAGGATAAGGAGGTTTTAGGGGATTTTTGTTGACATAATGATTAGCGGGTACTGACATCGACTGCGCCCTTCCTGGCAAAGCTTCCTCAGGGGCGGGCATATTTTGTTTTTTGCCAAATCCAAATAGTGCCATTGATTTTGACTCTGAATATACTTCTTTACCTTATTTAACATTTTAACGCTGTAAAGATTGTGGCGATCGCTTGGCGTTTTCGTAGAATCCTCACTGGAGGTGTAGTGGTGAAGTGGGGGGATGAGGGAGATGGGGAGGTCGGGAGGTGGGGAGGTGGGGAAAAAGTAATTCTTCTTTCCCCCCATCTCCCCATCCCCTTATCCCCCCATCCTCTTCTCATGCCCCATGCCCAATTTAAAATCCAAAATTGAATTATGGATAAAATACCGAAAATTGACCGTCAAAGGGAGCATCAAGCGAACGAACGAACTTTTTTAGCTTGGCTACGCACTTCTATTGCATTAATTAGTTTTGGAATTGCTATTGCCCGATTTGCTATATTTTTGCGCCAGCTAAATGTTGCCATTACTCAACAAGAAACTCCGGTAAATCCATTCACTAATTCCGAAAATTTGGGTTTGGCTTTGGTAGTTTCTGGAATTTTTACAATTGTTTTAGCTGCATGGCGATACAATCAAGTTTTCTGGCAAATTGAACGGGGAAATTATCAACCAAATAGATTGAGTGTTTGGATTATGACTGTAGTAGTAATTATTTTAGGACTTTTCTGTATTCCTTTGCTTTTATGGCGTAATAAAATACCTTCTGGTTCTCCTGCTCCAACTCAACGACAATCACAAAAATTACCAGTTAAAAATTTGGTAATTACTAATCAGTATAAGAATGTATTTTTATTGTTTAAATCAGTTATTAATTGAAGAAGAATACAGAATTCAGAATTCAGAATTCAGCAATCTTGACGCGGCGCTCTCTGCGAGACGCTAAAAGCGAACGAATACTCGCTAACGCTATCCGTCAGTCGGACTCCAATTAATTCTGCGTTGCCTGAGGGACTTCCAAAAAATAAATTGTTCCAAATTATTTGTACATTTGTAGGGGCGCACAGCTGTGCGCCCCTACGATGGGACGTTTTTTTTATTGGAAGTCCCTGAAATCCTTGGTAGGGACGTAGACTTTGCGCTCCTACAAATTTCTGTACATCATTTGATTGCCAAGCGCTATAAATTTAATTAACACTAGTTTCAGAAATAACTGTGACACAGGCATTTACTAAAGGTAACAGCGGTCCTAGTTGCTCTTGTCCACTGACGGCTAAATCGCTGTGACACAAATAAACTCTTTTGGATACACGAGAGAGCAAATCTACCAAAATTCTGCGTAGTCGTTGTTGTTCTGCTAATTTTTCATCTTCTGCTGTCCAGGGTTCGCCTAACCTATCTCGCAGGAAAAACGGCGCACCGAATAACGTCGCTGCACCACCTTTAGCCCAGAGAGGTGAACCAGCATCGAGCCAAAAATGCCAGCGGTGCGATCGCCTACTAGCTCGATATTGAAATATAGTTGCTAAGGTGACAGCTTTTCTGGCTCCACCAATGGGACGCACTGGGTAGGGGTTGGCGGTGATGGTACCACGTCGCAGTAGTTGAATGAATTCGATAATGGTGGCGGTTGAGGGAGATGAAGAAGACACGGAGACGGGGAGATGCGGTGACACGGGGAAAGAACTCTCCGCGTCAGAGCGTCCCCGTGTCCCCGCGTCCTCTTCCCCTACTCGCCCAGAAGACGTTTGTCGTAATCTTGTATCGATTTCCCAATAATGCTGGGCGGTTTCTAGTAATTCCCGCAATGCTGCTAGTTGTTCGTAGGGAAGATTGCTACCATTCCACAAAAAACGCTGGATTGCTCTATCTAGAAGGGAAATGGGACTGGGAATTAAACGTTGTTCTTGTTGCGATCGCTGTTGTTCTAACCACTGTAATATTTCGTTATAAGCTGTGGTGGCTGCATAGCCAATTCTATCCCAGCGCTCGAAGGTTGACACTGGTAGTAAGTTGGGGCGGTCGAGGTGGGGTACAAAGCAGTAATCTGCTATTAAACCGGCGCGTACCGGGTCAATGTCAGTGGGGAGTGGGGAGTGGGGAGTGGGGAGTTGGGAGTTTTCTGGGGGTTGTTGTTTTCTGCTCAATACAACTAGCATTTCTGCTACGGCATCCCGATCTACGAGGCGTCCTAAGCCGGGATAAACTAGTGCCAGGATGGTGAGCAATGCCCGAATTACTGGCGAACTAATTAAGGGGCGTTGGTCGTTAAGGGATTCTACTGGGATGTTTTGTTTGATGAGGATTTCTACTAGGGTATAACGAGCGATCGCATCTAAACCGGGTGCTATGATTGCTATCTCTTCTGGTTCTACTTGCTCAAGTTGGATGGCATTAGCAATCACTTGTGCTGTTTGCCGCAAGAGTTGGGCGCGGGAAGTGGTTTGAATTGAGTGGACAATTTCTGGTAAACTCAATGGCATGATGGATTCTGTGACTAATTCCAGCATTTGTGTAGCCAATTGTTGTCCCAGAGATTCTGGAGGCGGCTCAGTTAAGGTTTCTACCCGACAACGGTCTGCTAAGCCTTCGAGGTAGTTTGGGTCTGCTCCCAATCCCAATCGCACTGCACCATCGGGATTATAGCTAAACGCCCCAACTGCGCCTTGGTCTAAAAGCAATTCAAACAACAGACGCGCTATGGCGGGATAATCATCGACATCATCCGCGAGTATTGCTTGATAGCGTTTTGTTAAGTGTTTTTGGTAATTGCGATCGCTTAATAAATGCTGGCTATAAAGTTCAGTAATCATCCCATAAGTTAGTAACCCCCTCTCTAAACACCAATTACGCCAATCTAACAGCAAAGATGCCAGAAATTCCGGCTCTAAATTTGTACTATTTTCCCCCAAACCCCTAGCCAAAATCTGGGCAATATCTTCGCAAGGTACACCACTATAAGCTGCTAATTGGAATAAGTCTAAGATGCGACGCACTAAACGAGACTCATTGACACCTGCACGACGTAAAGTTTCTTCGTCTAATTGGGAACGCCAAAGTTTAGTTGCTAATTCTTGTTCGGTTTCTGGCCGCAATCGTACTGGAAAGTGTGCTTTGATGTTCAATGAATTAATTAGCAATGGCCAAAACAAAATCACCTCATCTTGAAAAAAACCTAACGGTGTCTTGGCACGAACCGGATATTTTCCTAAGGTAGATGTAACAATTCTATCCCCCAATTCTCGACGATTATCATCATTAGCAGCTAAGACTAAAACTCCTGGTTCCGTTGGCTTAAGATATAAAAATTTAGGGACATTATCACCTTTTTCACGTCCTGGTTTTTTAGTATAAAATGAGTCAGCATACGTATTTTTAGGTTTTACCCAACTACAAAATTGCTCTACTAAGCGAGTTGTCTTACCACTGCGGCTGGTGCCAACAATCCAAATCGAATGAGAAACCACAAATTTTCTCCTTGTAGATTTGCTAGTATACCTCGTGCGTTAACTTAAGGTTAAGAATCACCAAATAATGCTGGATGATTGTCTGCAATGAAAAACTCTGTTTTTAGCCAAAAAATCTATTCTTTCTTACTTGCTGCTTATCGATGGTATTTACAGACTCCTGAACGTTCTTTACATGAGGCTTACGATGCAGCATTGAAGATAAAGGAAATAGAGGATAAGCATTTTAATGGTAATAAAATAGACATTGCCTCAGCCATGTACAGTAACAGCGTCATGGATTATTTTGAGTCAGACTTAAATAAGCTATTAAAAACTGCCAAAATGCGGCTGACAGAGTTTAGAGCAAGCCGTTGGTTTCTCAATGAAGAAGATCAAAAAGCTGCTGATAAAGCAGGCATAGAATATCTCAATGCTGCTTTCGTTTTAGAAAGGCTCAATTTTATCGATGGAATTATATCTAAATACACAACACTTCCGGAAAAAATAACTTCTGGGGTTGTAGTGGTGAAACCTCCAACTCCACCAGTTGACTCAGCCATTACTCCAGCGATACCGCCGAAAATACCAACTAAAGATGTGGAGAAAAAAGTTGAAAAAAAACCAAAAGGTAAAACCGATACTACTGGTGTTTTACCACGTTCTATTTTAAGTACTATCAGTCGTTTGCAAGTTGAATTAGACCCTAATTCTGAAGAAGAAGTAATTCAGAGTTTTCGTCAAGCTCAAAGAAGAACAATAATATCTATCAGATTTATTTTACTCTTAATTATAGTACCACTTTTAACGCATCAAATAGCAAAAGCTTTTGTCGTTGGGCCAGCTGTTGACAGATTTAGAAGTCCTGAGCAGGTGCAGGTATTTTTAAATTCTGAGATGGAAGAGGAAGCGTTGGGAGAATTACAAAGATTTGAAGAAAGAATCAAGTTTGAAAATCTGATTAGTAATGCACCTCCATTATCGGTTGAGGCTATGGAAGTGGAGTTAAAGGATAAGGCAACAGAGATTGCTGAAGAATTTCGCCGAGAAAGTTCTAATTCGATTAAAAATGTTTTCGCAGATGTTTTCTCTGTGATTGCTTTTATCTGGCTGATGGTCACTAGTAAGTCTTCTATTGCTGTGCTGAAAGATTTTTTCGATCATATTGTCTATGGACTGAGTGACAGTGCTAAGGCATTTATTATTATTTTGTTTACCGATATATTTGTGGGATTCCACTCTCCTCACGGTTGGGAAGTACTTTTAGAAGGTGTATCACGCCATTGGGGATTACCAGCAAATCGAGATTTTATTTTCTTATTTATTGCCACATTTCCCGTGATTTTAGATACCATTTTCAAATACTGGATATTCCGATATTTGAACCGGATTTCGCCTTCAGCGGTGGCTACTTATCGGAATATGAATGAATAGGGAATAGGGAATAGGGAATGGGGCATTGGGCATTGGGCATTGGTTTATAATAAATCCGATTTATTGAAAAATTGGGGTTTTGAACAACAATAACTATCTAGAATTAATAACATTTATGGTTTCATGAAAAAGATATTTATTGAGTTATTAAAATTCCACAATTTGCTTGCTATCAGCATACTTGGAGTTGTGTCAATTTCTTTGTTGAGGATGCAATCTTTGGCTAATCCTCAACTTAGTCCGATAGAATGTCGGGTGAATAAGTGGGATATACCAGTTTCGTTGACGAATGAACAGCAAAAAGCAGTATTAATCCAGAGAAAACCAGTTACTTGTTGTGGAGGTGATGCTTCTTGTTTGGATGAAGTTATTTATGGAGAAATCCCGGATAAAAAGGCATTATTGACTGCGATCGCTCGCAGTTTACAATACCTCCAAACTACTAATGCTGCGGCTGTTTACCAAAAATATCCGGTAAATGGAATTAGCCGCGATCGCGTATACAAAAGTTTACAAAGATTCCGGGAAATTCTCTTAACAACTAATTCTCCAACGGAGTTACATCAAGCCATAGAAAAAGAATTTGTTTATTACCAATCAGTCGGGAAAGATAACAAAGGTGCTGTTTTATTCACCGCCTATTATGAACCGCTTTACACCGCTAGTCGCGTCCCCACAGCCGAATATCGTTATCCTGTTTATCGATTACCTCCTGATTTAAACTCTTGGCCTAAACCTCATCCTACACGCCTACAATTAGAAGGAGCTGATGGTTTACAAGGCGCAAAAGGTAAATTACGAGGCTTAGGATTGTTTTGGTTCCGCCATCGTCTGGAACCATATATGGTTCAAATTCAAGGTTCCGCTAAACTTAAACTCACTGATGGAACTCAAACAACTATAGGTTATGCAGGTAATATTGCTTATAATTACAAAAGCATTGGTCGAGAATTAGCGAATGATGGCAAATTACCATTAGAAGGTATGACTATGCCAATTATTCTCGATTATTTCCAAAAATATCCCCAAGAATTAAATATTTATATTCCACGCGATCGCAGTTTTGTTTTCTTTCAAGAAAACCACGGGAAACCAGCCCAAGGTTCTATTAATGTACCACTCACACCAGAGCGTTCTATTGCTACAGATAAATCTCTCATGCCTCCTGGTGCTTTAGCATTAATTCGTGCTTCTATTCCCTTTGTTAATTCTAGGGGAAATATGGAACAACGCATTATTAGCCGCTATGTTCTCGACCAAGATGCCGGAGGCGCAATTAAAGGTGCAGGGAGGGTAGATTACTTTTTAGGTACTGGTAAAATAGCAGGCGATCGCGCTGGCGTTACAGTTAGTAATGGGCAATTATTTTATCTATTACTGAAGTAGAATTCACGAGTCAGAATGGGCTACGCCCCGCTGCGCTAACAGAACTCAAAATCAAGAATTACAAATTGCCCAAAGCTGTATTAAGCTTCTAAATCCAGTTCAACATCGTCATCATCATGATCGTAAGGAATATCATCAAGATCTATCATTTCTGATATTTCTTCTATTTCACCTAGATAGTCGGATTCTTGATGTTCGCGTTCTATGAGACGACCAGTTGATTTTAGCCATTCCAAAAGAATAAATTCATTACTTGTACGAATCACAGGCGCTCGTTGATTACGAGGTTCTTCACGCAGAGGACTTGAAGGCATAAAAAAAACTCACTGTCGATATAAGTTCAAGTATTATCGGTATGCTATCTGGTTTTTTGACACACTTTACTGTCCGTTATGGAAATTTGTTGACAGTAATATTATGTCAGTTTATTAGAGGTATTCCAGTAGAGTTTCCCTCGCTAAAAGTTTGAATTTTCCGAATGCTCAAAAGTAAATTTTTTAGGCCAATTACTGACATAAAAAACCTCTAGAATCAAACGGTGTAGAGATTTAGATTCGCAGAGGCCTCCATATAATTACTAATGATGACCGAAAATATTTCTCAACATATCTAATGATAACATAGTTGACGATTGAACTTTTTTCAACTATTGTGACCCATAGATATTTAGGCACTAAAAACAGTAGGATTGTATTCAATTGTAACTTTTAGTTAAATAAATATGCTTATTAAGTTAGTTTTAATTTTTACTAAGCATCGTGATAACTAAAGGATAAATACTGATTGCGATCGCATCATCTTCTAGTGTTGGTTAAGGTAAAATGTGGCAGTATTAGATATAACTTATTTAGATGAAAATGTGTGCATGAATTATACTGCTAATTTTGCTAGGTCTTGCTTACACAGTCTTCTGATGGTGAAATACCAAACTAACACGCTTAGTATGCTGCCAAATATTGTCTTGCATGTCCTTGGGATTTTCCAAGTTCTAATTGAGCCAAAATCCTTGTCATAGAACAAGTTTGTCAAAACTATACCAGTTCGGTTTCAGACTCCAAACCAAGTTTCTCCAAACATCCACACTTAGGTTTAAATAAAATTTAATACTTTCTTAACTAAAATTAATAATAGTTGATCTGTGTATATAATGTAGGACTTGACTGCAATGATCAAAAAATAAATGTTAAATCATGTAAAATGTAATATCTGTAAAATTTGAAACCACCAACGCCCATAGTACATCATAGGAAAATTAGCAAATGTTTAGACAAAGTTCTCACCAGAGAAACTTTTTCAAAGCTTTAACTGGTAGTGCAGCCACAGGATCTCATAAGTTAAGACTGGCATTGAAATCCAGTCTGGTTGTTTTAGTTGAATCTGTACCTTTTTTGATTGCTTGTGCTGTATTTGTAAGCGTTATCAGCCTAAAAAGTCCTATCCTGCTATTTTGTTTATTAGTTGGTAGTTTAATTGCAGTTATCACGCATAAAATCGGGGAGCAGGTGAATTTGCCAAGGCGATCGCTGATAATATTACAAATCTTAGCAGCCGCGATAGTTCTGAGTTTATTTTGGTTAGATTCCTTTGCGTCTCCCGCACAAGCGCAGTTTTTTGGCGAAGCGGAAAAGTTTTTCAAAAAAACTTTATCATCAACTGATGCTTCAACAACCAACAATGGTGGTAGCGACACCGCAGTAAGTTTGATATTTAATATATTGCGGGCACTTTTCTTGCTATATATTGCAATTTCTTTAGTTGGTGTCATCAACGCAGTTCGTAAAGATGAAGATTGGCAAAGCATTGCCAGAACTCCCCTATTAGTGGTTGTAGCTGTTACCATTGCTGATGTACTCACACGATTTGTAATTGGCAGTAGCAGTAACTAATTTAAGATCTGAGAAATGTCTGAACAGCGGGAACAAGAATTTCGTCCAGTTAACCAAGTTCTAGGAAGCCAACCTTCATTAGGGCCAATTCCGGCCGATCAAATTATTCCTTGGACAGTCATCGCCTTATCATCCTACTTAATTATCAATGGGATTTTTGGCGGTCTTTTCCAAGAAGAATTTCAAAAATGGCTGTGGACACTACTAATGACTGGTTGGGGGATCGGAACTTGGTGGATATTAACTGGTGGGAGAAGTTGGAGTTTTTTAAGTAAATTTATTGGCGTTCCCGCTTGGACAAGAGGCTTTGCTCGTTATCAAAGCTTACTGGAAGTTAACCATGAAGCAAAAAATCGGAAAACAAAGCGTCGGCGGCGCCGGAAATGAAACTAGATTAACACCATTTGAAGATGCCTTACATCTGGCAACAATGTTGCGCGTCTCCCTGAATGGACGTGATATTGGTGCTTATCTGTTGACAAAAGGTATTCAAAAGGATCGGTTCTGCTTTGTTTTTGGTTTTGACTGTAAGGGAATTCATACCACTTTAAGACCAGAACAAATTGATACGATTTTTAATAATATTGAAGCCGGATTAAAAGACATTCCCAGCGGTGAAAGAATGACACTGCATTTGGGTTCTTTTAGTTCAGATACAGAACGGCAAAAAGAATTAGCATCATTAATCAGAAATGCGCCATCACGAGATATTAAATATTTGTTGATGGCAGAAAGAGCGAGAATCAAAGAATTAACGAAAGCCGGTGTGCGTAAACCCAAATTTTTACGGATTTATGTCACCTATACAGTGGAAACAACCTCGACACATGCCGATGATTGGATAGAGAAACTTTTAGTCAAAGCTGAGTCGTGGTGGTTGAAATTTAAAGGGGAACTCTCAGAAGCGGAAAACCAGCGCATTGAAACTGTAATTAGCAATGCTTACAAACAAGGTTTTTCGCGCTGGGAGCAAATTTTATCTAACAAAATGGGATTGGATGTCAAAGCTTTGAGTGCAGAAGAACTCTGGGAAGACATCTGGAGAAGATTTAATGATACCCAGCCCATACAGATTCCCCAGTTAATTACTTTAGATGAAGATGGACTCCACGAACAAGTTAATTCCGATTTAGCTAGTAGTAAATTATTGATAGACAATATCCACGGTACAACTTTGCTAATGGAGTCTAATGTACCTCGTGCCGATCGCCGTTGGGTAAATGTCAACAATCGTTATATTGGCACAATGTCTTTTCTGGAAAAACCCGGTGGTTGGCCAAATAAATCGGCTCAACTGCGGTATTTGTGGGAACTCTTAGCCAGAGAAACAGTAGTAGATACAGAAATTTTTTGTGAATTGACTGCTGCAAATCCAGCATTGGTGAAAACTACTCTCCAACGAGTCCTGAAGCAGTCAAATATGACGACGATTTTAGCTCAAGAAAAAAGCAAAACCATTGATGTCAACGCGCAATTAAAGTTAAAGAAATCGGTAGCAGCGCAAGAACAATTATATGAAGGTGCAGTCCCAATTTACACGAGTATTGCCATTTTGGTACATCGTCCAACCGTGGAGAAATTAGAGGAGGCCACAAGATATATTGAAAACTGTTTTCAACGTCCAGCCAGGGTAATTAGAGAAACAGAATACGCCTGGAAAATTTGGCTGCAAACTCTCCCCATAGTTTGGGAAGGTTTATTAGCAACACCTTTCAATCGTCGTCAGCTATATTTAACAAGTGAAGTTCCGGGATTAATGCCTGTAGTTTTAACCAAAAGAGGTGATAGACAAGGCTTTGAATTGATTGCTGAAGAAGGCGGAACACCGGTACATTTGGATTTGTTTAACCAACACAAAAATTTAGCTTTATTTGCCACAACTCGTGCTGGTAAATCGGTATTAGTATCGGGAATTTTAACTCAAGCTTTAGCATACGGCATTCCCGTAGTGGCTCTAGATTTCCCCAAACCCGATGGGACATCAACTTTTACTGACTACACACAGTTCATGGAGGGAAATGGAGCTTATTTCGATATTTCCAAACAATCGAATAACTTATTTGAACAGCCAGATTTAAGAGCGCTAGATATAGAACAACAACGCGATCGCTTAGTTGATTATACCTCGTTCCTAGAATCAGCTTTAATGACAATGGTTTTAGGATCGTCCACCGAAAGTCAAATTTTATCCCAAACGGTGCGATCGATCCTTAACTTAGCCTTAGAAGTCTTCTTTGCTGATGAAGGTATCAAAGAGCGATATCGCAAAGCAATGGCGGGAGGCTTTGGTTCTCCAGCTTGGCAAAAAACCCCTACCTTAAAAGATTTTCTGTTTTTCTGTTCTCCCGAACATTTACAGCTCAGCTCATTAAGTGGCAGAGTAGAAGACGCCCTCAGTCAAATTCAGCTGCGCTTGCGATTTTGGCTTTCCAGCCGCGTTGGACAAGCCATTTCGGCACCATCCAGCTTTCCCACTGACGCCCAGCTTTTGGTTTTTGCTCTCAGGAACCTCTCAGATAGTGAAGATGCAGCCGTACTATCTTTGAGTGCTTATTCAGCAGCCCTCAGACGCGCCTTGAGCAGTCCTGCTTCCATATTCTTCATTGACGAAGCCCCGATTTTATTTGAATTCGAGCAAATTTCCGACTTAGTTGGTCGAATTTGCGCCAACGGCGCCAAAGCAGGTATCAGAGTCATATTATCAGCACAAGACCCTGACACCATCGCCAGATCTAAAGCCGCATCGAAAATCTTGCAAAACTTAACAACCCGATTAATTGGACGTATTCAACCAGTTGCAGTAGATAGTTTTGCAGACATCTTAAAATATCCCCGAAAAATTATTGCTCGTAATGCCTCAGAAAGCTTTTTTCCCCGCAAAGAAGGCATTTATAGCCAATGGCTGCTAGATGATAACGGCGTTTATACATTCTGTCGTTACTATCCTGGTTACGAACAATTAGCAGCAGTGGCTAACAACCCCTATGAACAAACTGCACGTAGCCAAATGATGCAAATTCACAGCGATAAATATGAAGCAATTTCCGCATTTGCACGTCAGTTAGTAGCTACATTACGTAGTAATTAATCAGGGAGGATATCTGTGAGCAGCTAATAGTAATTGACCAATTCATCAGGGACTACCAAATCAAAAAATCTCCCAAAATTTACTGTGGGTTAAGCCTCTCGCCCGCCCGTCAGCAAAGGTAGACCAGTCCACCCGACATTTAATTCTGGTAAATCCCTAAATAAGACTTCAGCCAACTCAATTTCTGACTCACTAGATAATTTCATCTACCTTTTTCAGGTACAGATATATGCGAAAAACTATCATTTTGACATTGAGTTTAGTATCTCTGGGAGTTCTACCTGTAGCAGCCCAATATAGTACTAATTCATCACAACTAGGTCAAGTTTGGACTGATTTTCAATCATATTCCACAGATTTGCAAAACTACTTCCAATATAATCTCAGCGACAACTTAAAGCCTGTAGAACTACAGAGTCGAAATGCTCTGAATAATGCCAAAGGAGAATTGAACATACCCAACCCCGTTACAGCGGGACAAAAAGTTCGTGATGATTTAATTCTCTACTCTAGATCGGATCGCTTTGAAAATAACGCAGCCGTGCGCGGAAATTTGGTTAGTAATGAACTCAACCGTGTAATTACTCGTGGAGCAGTAAGTGGTGTTCTCGGTGAGAATGGACAAATTCGGTCGAAAATCAAGTTAATAGATACAGAAAGAAGTCTACAAAATATTACCGGATTTGCTCAAGCAGCTGAAGAACAAACACAAAATTTGTTGAGTAAAATTCCTATTCCTGTTTTTGATGCCAGTAAACTCGATCCAGCTACCGCAATATTAGCGCAATTGCTCAATGCCAATCAATCACAAAGCATTAAAATTCAACAGGAACAATCAAAAATTGTCGGTGAAACATTCGCTCAGACAATACAAACTAATCAATCTTTGCAATACTCCAATTTAAATTTAGCAAACATTTCTCAACAAGCAGAAGAAGCAAATCGCGCTCGCAGAGTCGAAACATCCACCGAAGCAGCGCGACTTTTGCGAGCTACTTCTCAGATAGATTTGTTTGGCAGAAAAATTGATAATTAGTCAGAAATCAGAAATCAGAAATCAGAAATCAGAATCCTGAAGATTTAGTGTGATGTTTCACTGTTAGTTTTGGATACATCTATCACTATTTAAAATACCTTTTAGGCGTGCCATACATCGTCAGTAACACGCCTTACCAAAATATATCAAAAATAGCTCATTAAGCTCAAAATAATGCAACTTGCTATTCCACTAATTTTTGCCCAAGTAGGGATTGATGAAATTCTTGATAATGGTGTTGCAACTTCCCAAAGTATTGCCGGAGGTTGGGACAAACAATGGCTAGATTTATTACAAAATAACACCAATGAAAACTTGTATGGCACCCTGACAAATGTGGGTATTTTTTTCGCAGTCGGAACCCTATTGTTTTTTATGGTACAATTTCTCCGAGACTTATTAACCTACGAATATACCCGTCCCATATCAGCATTAATTTGGCCTTTTGTAGTAGTTATACTCTTAAATAATTCCGGGAATGGAAGTATACTTTCTAATTTGACACTGGGAGTGCGGAATTTTATAGACACTGCAAATCAGCAAGTATTGGTCACAGCAGATGCCGAAAAAATGTACCAACAAGCACTGAATATGAGTGTTGCCGAAGAAGTAGCAGGTTCTTTGCTGCGCCCTTGTCAGTCTCTCACTGGCGAACAGCAAAATCAATGTTTTGCCAAAGCTGCGGAAAAAGTGAATATTCTCTGGCAGAAATATCGAGATTCATACGGTAATAAAAATTGGATATCTAGACTACAAACTAAAGTAGATAATATTAGATATGGCACTGGTATTGTATCGGAAACTTCATTTAATTCTTTATTAGGTTCGACAGTACAAACAAGCCTAAAAAGCTTTTTCATTTCGTTACAATATGCCTTCCAGAATTTAATAGAAGCCACGATGTTGCTGATAGCCGCTTTAGGACCAATTGCTGTTGGTGGATCTTTACTACCTGTAGCTGGTAAGCCAATTTTTGCGTGGCTCACCGGTTTTTTATCTATTGGGATTGCCAAAATTTCATTTAATATTATTGCTGTGTTGACTGCGGCAGTAATAGTCAATGGGCCTGGTCAAGATGCTAATGTTGACCCAGACTTAATGTGGTTCATGATTTTTCTCGGAGTTCTAGCACCAATTTTATCGTTAGTTGTGGCTGCTGCTGGCGGTTTTGCAGTGTTCAATGCTATTAGCAATACAGCTTCTTTGGTGAAGGAGAGAATATAGTTAAAAATTGAGAATTCAGAATTAAGAATTCAGAATTCAGGAGTCAAAAGTCAGGAGTTAGAATAATTTAAGAATCATGATAATAAACACTAAAATATATAGCAATATTAAATCATTCGTACAAAAAAATCTATTGGCTATCATCATATATAACAACCGAAGTTTTTTTGCAGCAGGAGGTGATTAAGTGGTACGTTTACTAGAGAAAGGAAAAAGAACAGTAAGTGTTTTAACAATTTTTGCGATCGCCACCTTTAGTTTGCACTTATTAATCTTACTTTTATTCTTATTTCAAGGCATCACTATTCGCCAACTTAGTCTGAGAAGGCCTCCCAATTTCGTGCAATTAATAGATGGGAAAACAGTAGGTGAAATTGATGATTTAAAAAGAGAACCAGAAACGATTCGCCAATTCATCAGTAAAACGATGATTGCAATGTTTAACTGGTCGGGAACCCTACCCCCACAAAGGATTGAAGAAGTTGCAAATCCCAAATTAGATTTGGGAATACTAATTAGAACACCCCAAGGAGGTAGCCAAAAAATTAGTACTACTAGCTGGATAGCTAGTTTTGCTTTATCAGAAGACTTTCGCAAAGGTTTCTTAAGCACAATTGCCGAAATTACACCACCAGAAGTGTTTTCTGAAAATCCCAAGCAAGGAATGACATCAGAGTTAGTAATTAAGCGAATTTACCCGCCACAAGAAATTGCACCAGGCAAGTGGCGAGTCGGGATGGTAGCCGACTTAATTCAAAAAAATAGAGGTGATGATAGAAGAGTCATAACTCCTTTTAACAAAGACTTTCTTGTGCGTGCAGCAGATTATTTCCCTAATCCCCAAATCGAGAATGGCTCCGACCTGCAAAAAGCAATTTATAGTGTCCGCACCGATAGACTAGAAATTTATGAAATTCGGGATTTATGTTTATTAGATAACTACAGCAACCTCAATGCAGAACAATTAAAAGAATGCAAAAATCAACAAACAAGTGATAATTTTATCAGATAAAAGTTTGTAATTCTGACTGTTGACAACATACTTAAATCACTATAAAAGAAATTCATTAATGCAAATATTTAAATCAGAAAATAAAAAAAGTAACGCCTTACCACTGTTGGCAGTAGGAACATTCGGTTTACATGTATTTACCTTACTGTTACTAATATTTCACGGGTCTATGTTACAACAGTTAGGTCGGCAACTCACACCTCAAAGTTTAGTACAACTAGTTGATGGTCGGGTAATTACAGTAGACCCCCAAGAAAATTTAGAGCGACAACCAGAAACTATTCGGCGTTTTGTAGCTCAAACAATGAGCTTAATGCTTACTTGGTCGCAACAACAACCGCCAACAACAGTCTGGGAAATTAGTTCCCAACTCGTAGCTGGTGATTTTCAGCAAAAACTCAAGTCACAACTAACTAACTTAAATCCCGATCGCCAATTTGAAAATGTCAATAGAGGCACTGAAAATGTATTAGTAATCCAAAAAATATCTCAACCAACAAAAATAGGCAATGGCAGGTGGAAAGTGGAAATGCTTGCCAATCAATTAACTTTTAGTAGTTATGATAAATTGGGAAAATCAATTTCCTTTAATAAACAAATTTTAGTTAGAGCAATAAATGAACCAGCAACTTCACTACCAAATGCGCCGCTTCCGTCGCACTTTGCAGTTTACCGCCTTGGTGAAGCCAAACTAGAAATTTATAATGTCTGTGAAATCGAAGATAAAAATTGTTCTGAAAATTTAAAATCAGCTTTACCATGACTCAATATTCAATTCCGACAGAAACTCCTTCACCAAATCTATTAACTTTAGACACCGACGATCGCCAAATAGAAATAGAATATGACGATTGGGAATCACGGATGGCAAGGTTGGTTGGCTTTGAAGAACAATCTTCTACCAATCGCCAAGCATCAGAAGATTCTGAAATTTTGCAACCATCCTCTGAACCAGAAGAAGTTAAGACAGAGCAACCCCTCTCATCTAATCCCTTCGCCAAATTAGGCCTAGTAGGTGCTGCTACCTTAGCAGTAGTGTTGGTGGCGGGGCTGTTTTTGTCGCAATTGATGAGTGGTAGCAATCAAAAGCCGAGAAATAATTTAGTTACCCCACAAGTGCGATCGCAACCAACAAACCAATCAAGTTCTCAACAGCTAGAAAGCGAAATCGAGACTCTCAAAACAAAATTAGCCCTCACTGAACAAGCACAGTCAGTCAAAGCCGCCCAAGAAAAGCTGAGAATGCCAAAACCAACGGCCACAGCAGCTTTGGTACAACCAGCAGTTTCTTCCACAAGGAGACAACCAGTGATACCAGCACCCCCACCAACAGCTTACGTCCCCCAGCCAGTAACAATTGAGCGTATCGTCAGAGTACCTGCACCCCAACCCATACCCCAGCCACCAGTTCTCCAGCCAAACACTCAACCCGTAGTCAACATCACCCCACCACCCCCACCAAACCCATTCGACGAGTGGACAAAGTTAGCAAAATTAGGTAGCTACGGCCAAGTAAATGTCACCGAACAACCCAATAACATTGCAGCTGCTCCCCAACCCACAAACGAAACCCAGCCGCCTCAGCAGCCACCTCAAGAAACACCAAACCCCAATCCTAGCGAACAGCCCCCAGAACAGGGGTCTGCCGTAGTTAGCCAAGCACAACCACAAGGACAGAATACCGTAGCCATCGGCACTAGCGCCAAAGCCGTATTGGCAACAGCGATATTTGGCGAAACTACCAGAGGCGGCAATAACGAAGAACAAACAGATAAAAACGTATTTGTAGTTCGATTGAAAGAACCGCTAAAAGCCGCCAATGGTGAGGTCGCTTTACCTGCAAACACCGAATTTCTCACTGAAATTCGTTCTATTTCCGAACAAGGTCTTGTGCAGATGAACGTAGTCAAAGTCATCTCACAAAATGATGGCAACCTCACAGAACGAAGCTTACCCAACAATTCGATTGTTATTCGCGGCAACAAAGGCAGACCTTTAATAGGTAATAGATTTCCTGGTCAAAGTTCCTCTGTAGCATCAATGGATTTGGGACTATTTGTTTTAGGAGGTATTGGTAAAGCAGCAGAGTTATTAAATCGCACCGATGGCCAAGTCGTCACCATTAACGGCGGCAGTACAGTTGTGAGCAACACTAACACCGGAGAAAATCTCCCCGCTGGCATTGTCGAAGGTGGTTTGAACTCAGTAGTACCCCAAATTGCCCAACGCAATCAACAGGCGATCGCCCAAATGTCACAACAAACAAACGTTTGGTTTTTGCCAGCAGGCACAAATATAGAAATATACGTCAACCAAGTAACGCAATTTTAGAAGATTAAGGTTTATCCCATAGGACTTACGCAAACTCTACTAACTCTTGGCGTTCTTCTCTACGAGACGCTGCGCGTTGGCGGAAGCCTCTCGTAGAGAAGGCGTCTTCTCTACGAGACGCGAAGCGCGAAGGCGGTAGCCTACGGCAAGCCGCAAAGCGTCTACGATAAATTAAGCGAAATTAGCTATTTTTGCGTAAGTCCTGTCCCAATTTGAGACTTTCAGTTGAGACACAGCAATTCGCAGGCTTTGATTAAGTAATAGTAATTAACAAATAGCTTTTAATCTATCTTTCAATATCCTTGCGAACAGCTTTTTTGCCCTTGTATTATCTACCAGTAACCCCATTTTTGACCATGAAAAATAATACTAAGTTACCAGGAAATATTCTAACAAATTCTTATTTCCTACCTGTAGTTTCCTTAATTTTCTCGGTTAGTATGTTGTTATTGGTAGGTCGTGCTGTAGCTAATAATGCCGTTTTGCGTTCCATATTTTCCTGTCAAGCACAAGGTTTAGGCGGAGTAATACCTACCATTGATATTTCCTATCAGCAGGGAACAAACTTAAATTTTATTCCATCTGGAGAAGTAATTAAAAAAGTTTGGTTAAACGATCCATCGCAAGTAACTATAGATTTTGATGGCCCAGTATGTATGCAGTTTGGTCAAAAACCAAACACTACTACCGGAGATTGTAAAAACTCAGCCGCGAACGTAATTCAACTGAGGCGAATTCCCAAACTAAAAATTCCTGGACTTCCTAAAACTAGCAATACACTTTTAACAGTTGTTACCGAAGGGCAGGGTAGAAACAAACTGTATACCTTTCGAGTGTTATATGGTGAAAATGCTCCAAATTATCACACTCTAGCAATTTATCCCGATCCTCCTTCTGCTCAACAACCCTCTTGTGCCAGAGTTTCACAATAGAAATTGGGCATGGGGCATGGGGCATGGGGCATGGGGAGATGAGGGAGATGAGGGAGATGAGGGAGATGAGGGAGAATAATAACTGCTCAGTCATTAGTCCCCAGTCCCCAGTCCCCAGTCATCTTTACAAATATTCAGATAAAAAACCAACTACAAATTATAAATTCGTGCAAATATAAAGAAAATCTTAAAAAGTTACAGGCTCATGATCACTGCCAAGATGATGCAACAGCTCTGGGCTGTAATCGAATCTACCCAGGTCAACACTTTGCTCCAGTTCGACGATGCGGCTTTAGTACAATTGCTCCTTCAGCAGTTAAAAGCTAAGCAGGGACTTGATGCTCAGGTAGATAGCACCCTCAACACTTATATAAAATCTAAACTGCCTCTAATTCGTGATACGGCTGAAGGTCGATTATCCTTAGGACAAGGCAGCAATCATTAGGAAGAAAAACCCAATGATTGTTCACTGCCAAGAATACGCTCACACTTCAAATAGTGCAACAGAATGAACCACTGGCTAATAATTGCCCTAGTAGCTTATCTAATTGGAGCAGCGATTGAAGGGGTGAGTACAGTCAGTCAGCTCTCTCATTCTGCGCCAGAACTAGTTAAAAGCACACAAAATCAGCACCTGGAGTCTGGCAACTCGCCTAATTTGAATTGGCGAATTGTGGCTGTCATTGCCTCGGTAAGTATTTGTGGAGCTTTTTTCTGGCCTTGTCGCCTGCTTCACCGTTTAATTAAAGGAAAGGTTCATTCATAAGCGAATTTGGGATTTTAGATTTTGCGGAAAGTCTGAGGTTGACTTTATCCATTTTCTAGCAAGGCGATCGCTAATCCCAATTCACACAAACCTTAGCATGGAACCAGCCGCCACTGGCGAATTTATCACTGTTTAACTCTCGTTAATGGGGCACTCAGCACTGTTTCGGTGAATTAAGAAATTCATGCCCCATTTGCCAAAGCGTTGTAGGAGAAAGGGCTATCTGCAAAGATAAACTTCTCAAAGCCAGTTACATATAAATCAAAATCCTCTTAATATTAAGTGAGTACGGTCGTTTGGTTATATTCCTGCTCTCTCTACAGTTGGAAATTTGGCTCTTATTTTTCTTTTGCGAGAGTGATTAAACAGAGTTAGAATCACTAGCCTCTAAGTAATTGAGTCCGTGAGTGTAAAGAACACTAAGTTGAATAAGTTGCCATAAATTAATGCAATTACAGGGCATCAAAAGTTGCGATCGCATTTTATGAATTTTTTTGCGCTCAACTAATGGGTTATTTGACAGGCTCAATACCATTTCCCAGTTATGGAAATGGTATTGAGCCTCGATCAATGTAATTTTCGGCAATAGACCTTGGGAACTATTTTGAAAAGTCTAAATTAATACTAACCCCGGCGATTAGAAATCGCGGCTGCACAGACGAAACCCACCTGCGTGGGTTTGAAAGGCCTAATTTTTGGTTAGTCCGCCCAGGCGGACGAGAGTTTGTGTAGTAGCGAATTATATTCGCCCAAAACTTTTCAAACATCCTCTTAAAGCGCACGCGGAGAATTTTGAATTATAAGTAATTAAGCGAACTTGATTAGGACTTACGCAAACTTTATGAACTCTTGGCGTTCTTGGCGTCTTGGCGGTTCGATAAATTAAGCTTTTTGGTTATTTTTGCGTAAGTCCTATTGATATAAGACACTCATGCATAAAAAATAAAGAGGCAAATCATCTTCTTTTGACGCTTCACCTCTCTCAATAACATCTAATTTTAACTAGCAATTAAACCTTAGAACGGTCAGTTAAAATCTCATAACCAGTTTCCGTCACCAAAACCGTATGCTCAAACTGAGCCGACAAAGCATTATCCACAGTCACAGCTGTCCAACGGTCAGATAATGTCCGCGTATGCCGAGAGCCGGCATTTACAATTGGCTCAATTGCCAGGGTCATCCCCGCACGAAGTTTAACATTTGGCAGTTCGCGGGTACGGAAGTTGAATACTGAAGGTTCTTCATGCAAGTTACGTCCTACACCGTGTCCAGTAAATTCTTCAACGATACTAAAGCCGTTAGCTTTCACATGGTCTTCAATCGGGCCAGCCAAATCAAGCAAGTATACACCAGCTTTAACTTGTTCAATGCCCTTAAATAAAGCCTCTTCCGCGACGCGAATTAGTTTAGCCGCTAGTGGGGTCACCTCTCCAACAGCGATTGTAATGCAAGAATCACCATGAAAGCCTTGGTAATAAGCGCCTGTATCAACTTTTAATACATCCCCAGGGCGGATTACTTTCTTGGGACTAGGAATACCATGTACTACTTCATTATTAATGCTGGAGCAAATAGAACCAGGAAACCCATGATATCCTTTAAAACTTGGTGTTGCACCCATTTCGCGGATGCGTTTTTCCGCATAAGCATCCAAATCAGCTGTGGTCATTCCTGGCTTTGTTAACTCAGAAATTTCTTTTAGCACAGTTGCCACAATTGTCGCTGATTGGCGCATGATTTCAATTTCACGCGGGGATTTTATTTCGATTCCTCGACGTTGTTTTTTTGCAGGTGCAGGCTGAGTTGGTTGAGAAAGTAAACTACTGAAAATGTTCATGGGAAATTAATAATTACTGGCGCTTTGCAACTTAAGTGTCATATCAAGTTCGGATAATCACTTATTATTAAAATTTCTCCGCGTCCCCGCGTCCCCACGTCCCCGCGTCAGTCCTAATGATAAGTCTTCACCCGAATATGATATCAATGGTTTTCTAGATTAATTGAGAAATAATATCTATATCTAAATTAGCTTATTTTTAAGCACACACTCTGCTAATTAATTTGTGAATCTGGTTTGGGGTCAATTCTTGCACATTAGGCAAAACCATCGCAGCTCCAGCTTTTAGCAGTGTTTCAGCATATGCCTCACCCCGCGCTGCTGTTTCCTGCACATGGGGCGGTAGAACTCCGACGCCAATCCAAGTGCGAGCAGAATCTAAACTCCGTGCTTTCTCAACAGTATACATGTCTGCTACTGTATCCCCCACATACACGATCGCTGATTTTTGCTCAATTCCATTTTCTAATTGAGCAACTGTAGCAAAAAGTCCAGTGGGGTCGGGTTTGCCTGGTGCATCTTCCATTGCCACCAATACCGGAAATTGCAAGCCCAAACGTTTTTCTAAGACATAGTTAGCCGAAACACGAGTAGCACCGCTGAAAAATCCCCAAGCAATCCCAGCTTGGGTAAGTTGCTCTAAGTAGCTAGGCTGTAATAATAAGGGTTCATCACAGATATACCCCGTCAAATTGTTGGGGTCTGAACCTCGATAACGCGATTGGAAAAAAGCAACGATCGCATTGTAATCTAGTTGCAATTGTTCGCGCATCTTTCCTTGAACTGTAAAGTAGCGGTAAATTAATTCCTGGGATGCTTCCCAATCGTTATTCCACACACCTTCCGATTTTAGTTGGTCAATATCTAAGGGTGTGGGACGATATGCAGCATTTGTAAAGTATTCTACAGTATCTGCGATCGCTCGCCGATA
This sequence comes from Nostoc sp. CreGUA01, assembly GCA_034531095.2. Classification (GTDB taxonomy): domain Bacteria; phylum Cyanobacteriota; class Cyanobacteriia; order Cyanobacteriales; family Nostocaceae; genus Nostoc. The sequence continues at coordinate 22,086 of JAVRBV020000112.1, forward strand.
GGAACCGCTGACATCACGCACAACACCATCAATATCGAAAACAACAGCTGCTTTTGTGGAAGTTTCTTGAATCATGGGGTAGGAAGCAAAACAGTTTTACATCATCATATAGCTCACGGTTACGACCCAGGTAAAAAATCAGGGTCGAGGACTTGCTCTGGCGTCAAGGGACATTGTTCGGGGAACGTAGCGATGGGCAATTCAGTTTCATCAGCAGCTAACAATCTAGCGTGGTCATAACATTCCCCAAAAACCTCATCAAAATAGGGTTTGAGGCTGGGGCTTTCTAGTAGAGCTTCTTTAAGGCGTTTGCGATGTTCTCGAATTGTTGCCCGCCAACTACCAGAGCGCTTTTCGGCTTGATACTGATACTTTAATAGATGCATTAGCACCACTTCCAAATTGCTTCTGAGTGCTTTCTTTTCACTCCTGCCCATTGTTTCAATTTCTTCAATTAAATTCTCTAAATCTAGTTGTGTGAAATTTTTTTGCTTGAGCAATTCTGTTGTGGTTTGAATCCACAAGTAAAAATCTCGTTCATACAAATCTGCACCAGATGTCATTGAAGATTGGGGCATTTGAGCAGTCATAAGCATCTGTAGTTAGCGCCGACTACACTTGATGTTAGTCCATTTTCAATCATTAATTTGTCATTAGTTTTTCTTTGCGTCCCCGCGCCCCCCTCATCTCCCTCATCCCCCTCATCCCCCTCATCTCCCCATCTCCCCATCTCCCCATTCCCCATCACCATTTGGTCATTGATGGGGTATTGCGTTAAAATAAGCGATCGCTATCCTAGTTAACTAATGCCCGGAAATCAAGGGAGGTGTGATTGACCAAGTTTATTTTGAAAATTCTGTGGTTAGACGAAAACGTTGCTCTAGCAGTCGATCAAGTTGTCGGCAAAGGCACAAGTCCTTTGACCAAGTACTTTTTCTGGCCGAGAAATGATGCTTGGGAAGAGTTAAAGAAGGAACTCGAATCCAAACACTGGATTAGTGACCTCGATCGCGTTGAGTTGCTTAACAAAGCAACTGAAGTGATTAACTACTGGCAAGAAGAGGGCAGAAATCGCCCAATGGCAGAAGCTCAGTTGAAATTTCCGGAAGTTGCCTTCACGGGTAGCGCTTGATATTCAAAAATTAACTCTTGTGCTATTCTACAAACTGCCAGAGTTTAATAGTCTTGTCCTTGCTGCCACTTGCAATTAGTTGTGCAACTTGACTCACAGCAATGGCAGATACTGAGTCTGTATGACCAGAAAGAGTTACAATCTCTTGGGCTGTACTCACTCTCCAGAGTTTAACTGTCTTGTCCCAACTTGCGCTAATCAGGGTTTTGCCATCGGCAGTGAAAGCCACACTTACCACAGACCAGGAATGGCCTGAAAGTGTGCTAATTAGCTGACCGGTGTTTACATCCCATAATTTAATAGTTTTATCATCGCCACCCGTCGCTAAAATTTTTCCATCGGGACTGAAAGCGACTGTCAAAACTGCCCATGCATGACCCGAAAGGATGCCTAACAAGGTATAGCATGGGCAGTTTTTAAATTCTGTTTGGCAACTTATCTGCCACAGGCGAATTGTTCTATCATAACTAGCGCTGGCTAGAATTTGTCCTTGGGGACTAAACGCTACTGAGTTGACCTGCAACTGATGTCCGGTTAAGGTGCAAATTTGGAGGCCAGTATTTAGATTCCAGAGTTTGATTGTCTTATCCCAGCTACCACTAGCCAGAATCTGCCCGTCTGGACTGAAAACAACTGATTTCACGGCGTGAGAGTGTCCCAATAGGGTAGAGATTTCTGTTAACGTGTCGAACTGCCACAATTTGACAGTTTTATCGTCGCTAGCACTTGCCAGAATTTTGCCATCAGGACTGAAAGCAACTGATTTTATCGCTTGTGAATGTCCGAATAAACTAGCTATAACTTTTTTAGTATTTAAATCCCACAATTTGATGTTTTTCTCGTCATTAGTACTAGCTAAAATATTACCTTTAGGAGAAAAAGCAAGAGCATTCACGCTACTCAACACAGCAGAATATTCACTTAAAGTAGATGAGCAGTGCCACAGAGAATTTGCTAATTTCAAATGTTGAGGTTTACATTCGATGCCCATTGCTTGCATGACTTCATCGGCTGATTTAAATCGTTGTTTAACAACTTTTTGTACTAACTTGTCAAGAATTTTCGCCACATGTAAAGATTTTGCGTCTTGTTGCCAAACATCACCTTTAGTAGTTAAATAATCTCGCCAAACCCAGCAATTATTAGCAATATCAAATAAATCAAATGGAGAAATTTGCGTAAGTAGATAAATGCAAGTGACACCAATACTATAAAGGTCACTAGCAAAAACAGCTTTTCCTTTTATTTGCTCTGGTGCAGCATATTCTGGACTACCTATATTGTTTTCATCTGTTAGGCAATCAATTTCTGTGACGACTTTTGCAGCGCTAAAATCAACTATGACTAGATTTGCTTCACCTTTGCGATTAGGTCGGGTTCTACAGATAATATTTTCGGGTTTAATATCTCGGTGGATGATGTGGCGATCGCTAATTAACTGCAAAACTGGTAACAAATCCTCTAAAATTTGCCAAATCTGAGTTCCATTAAAAGCCCCTTCCTCTTCCACCACCTGAGCTAAATTTCTACCTGCAATCAACTCCTGCACTAAATAAAAGTGGTGTTCATGCTCAAAATAACTCAATAAAGCTGGAATTTGGGGATTTTTCCCTAATCCCTCTATCTGTTTGGCTTTTTGCTCAAAACTTTTAGATGTTTCCCATTCTGGCGATAATTCTTGAACTACACAAGGAGTTTCAGGAAACTGACCTTCATCTACAGCGAGGAAGGTTTTGCAGAATCCCCCTTTACCAATTCGTTTAACTAAACGATAACGTCCCCGTAAAAGCAAAATTTTCCTGCCAGTTACAGCGCGGGCAATCTTAACTGCCCTACAAAAACATCACCAAGGCTCAAATCAGCCTGAAGGGACAACACTGCACCCTACTGCTCCATCTATGGTCGTTGTACCTTCTCAAATATAGCTATTTCATTTATCTCAGTAAATTTAACAATGTTTTGTGATGATAAATGTTATTTATCTTACAGGCAGTAAGATAATATGTTACATTATCATTTGTTGGATGCTTTCTATCTGTAATCTTGCTATTCTGGGGATTATCTGCTCCATCTGACGCTTTAAAGTATTGACAATAATTTTCACAATACTTAATATTTGGCAAGGATGTGTAGTTTAGATTAACTATTGCACAGAAATTCTCTCAGAATGAGTAGAATGACAAATACAATGACGCAACTATTTCATGAATTAGTTACCCTAGAACTGTAAACTTATGTTTTCAGTCCTGACTCATTTCACGTATTTTGCCTCAAAGGCATACCAGTCAAAACCATACCAAATCCTTCATTAAGAGCTCCCACAAATCATAATGCCTGTGATTGAGAAAAAAAGAACTCGCGATCTGCCCCAAATTAACGAACGAATTCGCTTCGCTAAAATTCGGGTCATTGACACTGATGGCGGCCAATTGGGAATTATGCCGCCCCAAGAAGCACTACAACTAGCAGAGGAGAAAGAACTAGATTTAGTGCTACTCAGTGACAAAGCTGACCCGCCAGTTTGTCGGATTATGGACTACGGGAAATACAAGTTTGAGCAGGAGAAAAAGGCGCGGGAAGCCCGTAAAAAGCAGCACACGGCTGATGTCAAAGAAGTTAAGATGCGCTACAAGATAGAAGAACACGACTACAACGTGCGTGTCAAGCAAGCAGAGCGCTTTTTGAAAGATGGTGATAAAGTCAAAGCTACCGTGATGTTTCGGGGTCGAGAAATTCAACACAGTGACCTCGCAGAAGATTTGCTCAAACGCATGGCAACGGATTTAGAGCCGTTTGGTGAGGTTCAGCAAGCGCCTAAAAAAGAAGGGCGAAATATGATGATGCTCATCTCACCCAAAAAATAATCTTCTAACTTTTCAATAGACAAATTTAAAAATCCCTTGGCTAGAAGCTAGGGGATTTTTTCATTTTAGCTGTAACAATATTACACACCTTATAGAGATACATAGGTAGGGGCGTACAGCTGTACGCCCCTACAGACGATTCATTCGTATATTGCAAATATTTTTGTCAATAGTATCGGCTCGTATAAATTTATCTCAAATCGATAGTCCTGAAGGCTGAGTGGGAAAGATAATACTCAGTTGCTCAGGACTTTTGTGATGTGTAGGGGATGGAGGGATGAAGGAAAGAGGACAGAGAGACACGGGGACACGGAGACACGGAGAAATTACTCACCGCGTCACCGCGTCTCCCCATCCCCGCGTCCTCTTACGCTCCGGTGTTCTCTTCTCCATTACGCGGTGATACTACCAGAAACTAAAACTGCATGGAACTGAAAAATCACTGGTTGGCTGTAAATAAAGTTGCTTTACCACGATTGCTACAGTGGGTGAATCTCCGACCGGAGGAGAGCGAACGGACTCAGATGATGTTCGTATTTTATACAATTGTATCTGTAGGATTACGGTGGGCAGAGGACAGTACAGTAGCACTGTTTTTGGGCGAATATCAGACTAATCTCCTACCTTGGATGTATATTGCCAGTGCCGTAATGAGTACAGGACTGGTTTTTTTATATTCTTGGCTGCAAAAGATTTTTCCTTTACGCCAAGTGATTGTGGCGATCGCACCTTGCATGGTGACGCCATTAGTTTTATTAGTTTTATTACGTTGGGGAAGCAATGTTTCCTACCTAGCCGTGATTTCGGTGTTTCTGCTGCGGCTGTGGGTAGATGCACTTTATGTGGTCAATGACCTCAACACCTCCATTGTTGCCAACCAACTATTTAATATTCGAGAGATTAAGCGCACTTATCCATTGGTCAGTAGTGGTCTATTAGTAGCAGATGTAATCAGCGGTTTTAGTTTGCCTTGGTTGGTGGAACACGCGAAACTGAATAAGGTGATCCTCATCGCTTGTGTGGTGATTTTATTGGGATCGGCGATTTTATTTTATTTAACTCATCAATATCGAGCAGCTTTTCCGGAAACTCCACAAATCAGAATTGCTGGAGAACAAGCTTCACGACAGCGTTTTCTCAAAAGTCCTTTGAAGCGCTATGTTTGGCATTTATTTGCCTTTGTCGGTTTGTTGCAAGTCATTGGGTTGTTAGTAGATTTTCAATATTTACGCGAACTCCAATCGACTTTAAGCGACAAAGAACTCGCTAGTTTCTTGGGTTTATTTGGTGGCATGTTGGGATTGTGTGAATTGTTAATCCAGTGGTTTATTTCTAGCCGACTCATTGAACGGATGGGAGTATTTTTCACTGCCACGCTTTTACCAATTGCTATCGGCTTTTTACTACCAGGAGTACTGGTATTTTTGCATTTAATTCCAGCGATGCAATCCCAAAGCTTTTTCTGGGGTTTAGTAATTGTCAAATTCTGCGATGAACTTCTGCGCTACACCTTTGTGATGAGTAGCGGACCGATACTGTATCAACCGATTCCAGAGGCAATTCGCAGCCAGATGCAAACCCTATCCGGTGGAACTGCCGAAGCGATCGCCACAGGGTTGACAGGGGTGGTAATTTTTGCGACTTTATTATTCTCTGGACAATATGTACCTGAGCCGCTACAAAAGTGGGTGTTAGTGGCAGAAACAATGCTGATAGCTGGCACTTGTTTAAAAGTAGTTTGCCAATTGCGATCGCGCTATGTTGATTTGTTAGTTTTAAGTGTGGCACGAGGTCAACTAAGTGCTACAAATGTCGGTCTAAAATTCTTCAAACAGGGTGTAGTCAAAGCATTGGCAGAAAAAGGCAACGAGGCAGATAAACGCTCTTGCATTGAACTTTTAGCCCAAATTGATTCCCAAGGCGCTGCGGAAGTTTTAGCACCTTTATTAGTCAAGTTAACCCCAGATTTGCAGTGTCAGAGTTTGGAAGTGATGCTGATGGGAGGTACAAATTCTGCTTATGTACCTGCTATTCGTCCTTTGTTAGAACAACCCCAAGAGACTAATCCCGAAGTTTTTGCCCTAGCCCTACGCTATATTTGGCTAGCTGAACCAAATCCGAATTTAAGTCTCCTTGAAGAATACCTCAACTCCCGACATAACTCACTCATCCGCGCCACCGCAGCTGCTTTAGTCTTGCGCCAGGGAACCCCCATGCAAAAGGTAGCAGCTACGAAAACCATGCGCCGGATGCTGACTCATAAGCAAGAACGGGAACGGATAAATGGAGTCAAAGCCCTCAGAGAAGCAGTTTATTTGCAGGCGTTACGAATTCACATTCCGAATTTATTACAAGATGAATCCTTAAGGGTACGCTGTGCAGTATTGGAAATGATTTCAGCAACCCATTTAGAAGAGTACTATTCAGCCTTGATTGCTGCACTCTACTACAAGTCAACCCGTAGCACAGCAATGTTAGCCCTAATGCGACTGGAAAACGAAGCCCTAGAAATGCTGTTGCAATTGGCTACGAATATTTATAAACCAGAAGTAGTGCGGATGTACGCTTGGCGTACCATTGCTTCCATTGGTACCCAAGAAGCAATGGAAGCCTTATGGGAAAACTTAGAAACCTGTTGGGGTACTACCAGGGATCATATTCTGCACAGCTTACTGAAAATACACAAACAACCGGGAATTACAGGTGTGGGGGATCGGTTTTATGAAAGTCGGGTAGAAAAATTAATCGAGCAAGAATTACGGTTCTTAGGTGAAATTTACGCTGCATATATAGATTTTCAAACTTTAGACAAACAAGAAGATTATCAATCAAACGAGAGGATTTTGATTGTCTCGGAACTACTGCAACGATCGCTCCAAGAATTAGAATTAGATGTCAAAGAACGGTTGTTACTGCTACTGAGGCTGCTTTACTCCCCAGAAAAGATGCAAGCAGCAGCGTTTAATTTGCGATCGCTCTCAGTAGTAAACTTAGCGCGGGGGTTAGAAATCTTGGAACACACAGTAACTTTGTCTTGCAAGTCTCTATTGTTGAATATTTTAGATCGGCGAACAGAGGCAGAAAAATTACAACATTTAGTAGAAGCAAAAATTGTAGAATATGAAAACATGTTAGTTAGCGATCGCCTCCACAGATTGCTGCTGCTGGGTAACTTGCTTTCCGACTGGTGCCTAGCTTGCTGTTTTCATTTTGCTCAAGTTGCTCGTATCCGACTGACAAGTTCTGAGATATTAGCCAGTTTACGCCATCCAACTGGCTTTGTTCGAGAAGCAGCGATCGCATACCTGAATATGGTTTCACAGCGCATTCTCTTCCAAATATTACCCCAGCTACAAAACGACCCACACCCTCTGGTAGCCGCCCAAGTTAAGGAGTTGCTTGAAAAATACCAATTCAAAAATTACAACTCCCAACGACTCGACAATGGGAAAATGTAATTACTAGACTTCTGTTTTTAGCAGTTTTTTTTTGAAAAGTCACGTCCAATTCAAACTAATCTCTTTGCTGAGTGCGCGGATGGGTAGGTGTTTATGAGCAGGTGACTAGAAAAATAGCTCAATTGCCCTCTATGTAAGAATTTGATGCCAATAGCATCTCTCAATCATCCGCGCACCTTATTTGGCCTAGCTTTCAGCGATTTGGATCTAGTAAAATGACAAATTATTGTGTTATAATCACCCCATCCGCGCAATAGAACCTTGAAAACTAAATATCGCAGTACTTTCAGCTGACTGCCATTGCAATTAATCAAAATCCCTATTAGGGATTGAAACATCAGGAATCGCTTGTAGTTCTTGCTGCAATTCCCGCGCATTGCAATTAATCAAAATCCCTATTAGGGATTGAAACACTAGCAAATATTCCTTTAGATGCGGCAAGAGCAGTCTCCAATAACATTGCAATTAATCAAAATCCCTATTAGGGATTGAAACGAGTTAGCTTATCAATGGCAAAACGAAGAATTTTCTGATAAGATTGCAATTAATCAAAATCCCTATTAGGGATTGAAACCCCTCTTTAGCACATCCTAAGTCCTTTACTTCAACATTGCAATTAATCAAAATCCCTATTAGGGATTGAAACAAAAAAGGCTTGAGGCAAGCTAAGAGAGTAGTCAAATTGCAATTAATCAAAATCCCTATTAGGGATTGAAACATCTCCCTTATCTCCTCCACCCGCACCAAAAAATTATTGCAATTAATCAAAATCCCTATTAGGGATTGAAACTGGTTTTAGTCTGTGGATGCCGTCAGCAGCTAAAATTGCAATTAATCAAAATCCCTATTAGGGATTGAAACCCAGGTATGCCAGTAAAGAATTCCCCGACCTTATCACCAAAATTGCAATTAATCAAAATCCCTATTAGGGATTGAAACAACTCCGCAATGGTGTCGTTGTTAATTTTTTTACCGATTGCAATTAATCAAAATCCCTATTAGGGATTGAAACATACAAGGGCACGCTTGGCAAGTCTTCTGCTTTCAAGCACGGATTGCAATTAATCAAAATCCCTATTAGGGATTGAAACGAATACTTGGGCTTTTTAAAGTTTGATTTTCTAGGATTGCAATTAATCAAAATCCCTATTAGGGATTGAAACATCGAGCAACCTATTGCCCAATGGCATTACAAGGGAATAAAATTGCAATTAATCAAAATCCCTATTAGGGATTGAAACATATTGAACCAACAACCCGCCTAACCATGAACAGAGAAGAAATTGCAATTAATCAAAATCCCTATTAGGGATTGAAACCGAAACTAAGACTGAAGCCAGTGATAATAAACAAATTGCAATTAATCAAAATCCCTATTAGGGATTGAAACAATTCTCTGTTGGATTGCATATAATTAATTATTATTGCAAAAAATTCTGCGTTGCTGATTGCGGTATGAAAAATAATTTTGTGTGATTTCAAAATCCTTGTAGAGACGTTGCATTGCAACGTCTCTACATCCAAATTCATACTTGATTCAGCAACGCCAAAAATTCATTTACTAGTTGCGAGTTGAGCAACTACCCCACTGTACAATGCCATAAATTTTGACTCTTCTAAAGAAGCATCGCTGTTATTCCAAGTAGCAACCACACAGTAATTTTTGCCATTCTTTCCTTGCAACCAAGTTGTCATATTCAGAACACCAGGTTCAGATCCACCTTTAAATGCTACTCGCTGCCAATTTTGAGCGTTAGCAACACCAGGATTAATAGTCATTAAAGGCAAATCAGCAACTTGTTCTATTAATTCACAAAGTTCCTCAGCTGTAAAAAACCATTCCACATCCAAAGCAACTGGATTTGAACCTTCAAATTCATTCACATCAGGAAGCGGCTTTTTAGAGAGTTCTTTTAATATTGCAATACGTTGTTCTGCGTTACTTGTACGATAACGCTTGAGAAAATTTTTATTTCGAGAATTTTTCAAAATGAATAATTCACGGGTAGTTAAGAAAGGACGATTACGGGGTGATAATAACTCAATTTGCTGTCGTCCAATGAGGTTAATTAATATATCTGTGGCTGTATTATCGCTCACAGAAATCATTAAAGCTGCAAGTGTTTGCAATGTTAGATATGTTCCATCTGGCCATGTTTGTAATATTCCAGATGGTAAACTTTTCCAACTAGATTCCAGTTGTACAACATCTTTCCATGTGCGTTTATCAGAAGCAATTTCTGATTTGAGTGCTTTGAGTACAGCTAGTTTGAAGGCTGAACCAACTGCCAGGGGTGTTTTAGTATTTAATGCAGCTTGTATTGTTTTGCCTTCTCGGACTAAAAAACTGACTTTACCAGGTAATTGCTGAAATTTACTAGTGACTTCTTCTAAACTAATAAATTTGGCTTGGGGCGGCTCAAACAACAATCCTGAAATTTGTCCTTTGTTATTTAGAACTATTTTAGTTGGCACTGAAGCTTGACTAAAAATAATTAAATAATCTTGTAAATTATTTTCTACATTTTCATAGGTTCCTAATTGTTTTTTGAGTCCATCAATGATTTCTTGCAGTTTTTCAAGAGGAACTTGAGCCAAAAAATCCGGTGTAAACCATTCACTCTCTATTTTTTCACTAGTAAAGAGTCTTTCTAAAGCTGCTTTGGGAGAAATAGATTCAGTTTGGGTTAGCATCTGTTTTATAGGTTGTGGTTCGTTTTTTATATCTGCTAATGCGACTTGAAAAAACGTGAAATTTATTGTTAACAAACTAGTTAATATAAAACTGATGTAATCTTGACGCATTGAAAATTTTTACCTACCTCACAATATAAAAAATTTTATGGCTTGAGTTTGAGAAACCAGCACAATCAAAAGTTGAAATAAATAAAAATTTACGTAGTATAGAAACTAAAGTACTAACTAAAAGACCATTAGGAAGATTTATGTACGTATTAATTGGTGGAGCAGGTTTAGTGGGGCTAAGTTTAGCGCAGAAACTAGTAGAACTGGGGCATACTGTTGCCATCATTGATATCGACCCTACCGCTTGTCGCTATGCTCGTGAACAAGTGGGAGTGATGGCTTTTGAAGGAAGTGCTGTGAGTACAGAAGTATTGTTAGAAGCTGGGATTCGCAAAGCCAGTTCTTTGGCTGCTGTCTTACGCAGTGATGCCTTAAACTTGGCAATGGTAACTCTTGCTAAACATTATGGTGTTCCTCATATTTTAAGTCGGATGCGCCACCCTGATTTTGCAGAACCCCTCCGTCTAGCTGGAGCTAATCATATTATCAGTACTGTTGAACTAGCGGTTTCTACAATGGTAAATGCCATTGAGTATCCGCAAGTGGAATCGATGATGCATTTTGACCAGGGACAGATTGAGGTACTAAAACTTTCTATCCCCAACAATTGCTATGTTGTTGGTCGTAGTGTTGCTGAAATTGCTCAGGATTCCCGGTTTCCAACTGGCTCGCTAATTATTGGCTATCAACCTCATCCCCATGAGAATTTGATGATTCCCAACGGCAGCACAGTACTAGAACCTGGTTCCACCGTGCTAATTGTGACTAAGCCAGGATGTTTACACCAAGTAATTGATTTTATAGAAGGCTTTAACACTCCGACAACTGAAGGCAGAGTTAGCTAAATGCTACTCGGTTACACCTTCACTAATATTGCTGTGCCGTTGCGATCGCCTGATGGTAGAAATTCAATAGTTCGGTAACTCCTGACTCAGCATTGGTTCATCGCCCCGTTCGCGGAGAGTCAGCAGTTAAGAGTCAACACTCCCAATGCCCCATACCTTATTGTTACAGGTTCCAAAGTCTTCTACACTGACTGAAATAGGTTTTAATTTCAACGGCGGCTCCTCATGACGGTTAATGATAATGAGTACATCAGGCAAACTGAAGCCACTCGCGTGCAAGTGCTAAGCGAAGCACTACCTTATATTCAACAGTTCACCGGTCGTACTGTTGTTGTTAAATATGGTGGCGCGGCAATGAAAGATAGCACACTCAAAGATCAAGTCATTCGTGACATTGTATTCTTATCTTGTGTTGGCTTGCGCCCAATTCTAGTCCACGGCGGTGGCCCAGAAATTAATAGTTGGTTAGATAAATTGGGAATCGAACCGCAATTTAAGAATGGTCTACGAGTTACCGATGCCCCCACGATGGATGTGGTGGAAATGGTTTTAGTCGGTCGAGTTAATAAAGAAATTGTGGCGCTGATTAATCAGGCTGGAGGTTTGGCTGTAGGACTTTGCGGCAAAGATGGTAATTTGATCACAGCTCGTCCCCAAGGTCAAGAAGGCATCGGTTTTGTAGGGGAAGTCAGCAATGTAGATATCAAAATTTTAGACACCCTCGCCAGTAATGGCTATATTCCTGTGGTATCCAGTGTCGCCGCAGATGAGACAGGACAAGCCTACAACATTAACGCCGATACTGTCGCGGGAGAAATCGCCGCAGCACTAGGAGCAGAAAAGCTAATTTTATTAACCGACACCAGAGGTATTTTAAAAGATTACAAAGATTCGTCTACCTTAATTCCTAAAGTAGATATTCGTGAAGCTCGTGAGTTGATTACTGCTGGTATAGTCAGCGGTGGAATGATTCCTAAAGTCAATTGCTGCGTGCGATCGCTTGCTCAAGGAGTACGTGCAGCACACATCATTGATGGTCGCATTCCCCACGCCCTACTATTAGAAATCTTTACTGATGTTGGGATTGGGACAATGATTCTCGGTTCGCAATTTACATCTTAAAAGGGCATGGGGCATGGGGGATGGGGCATTGGGCATGGGGCATTGGGCATGGAAAGAGGATGGGGGGATAAGGAGATGGGGAGATGGGGGGAAAGAAGAATTACTTTCTCCCTCATTTGGCCACCTCCCCACC
>JAVRBV020000113.1:0-8583 GCA_034531095.2 Nostoc sp. CreGUA01
TCCCCCATCTCCCCATCCCCTTATCCCCCCCTGCTCTTCTCCTTCCCCATGCCCCAAGCCCCCAGCCCCATTCCCCCTTCCCCCTGCCCCCCCCCCCCTTTAATTTTTTTGTTTTTTGGGGTAATTCCCTCCTAAATAAAAATGAGGGATGTCGGGGGGCATGGGGTATAAGGGATGGGGGATTGGGAACAGGGAATGAGAAGAGGATGGGGGGATAAGGGAATGGGGAGATGGGGGAAAGAAGAATGACTTTCTCCCTCATTTGGCCACCTCCCCCCCTCCCCCCCTCCCCACCTCCCCATCTCCCCATCTCCCCATCTCCCCATCCCCCTCATCCCCCTCATCCCCCACTCACTTGTCCCCAGAAGCTATAAACTATGATTTATGGCATCTACTATCCAAGCTCTACCAACAGAAGTTGTATATCTGATTACAGCGGGAGAGGTCATCGACTCTTTAGCCTCTGTAGTGCGGGAATTGGTGGAAAATTCCCTAGACGCTGGTGCAACGCGAATTGTGGTTTCCCTGTGGCCGCAGCAATGGCGAATTCGCGTCGCAGACAATGGTTGTGGAATGAACTTAGATGATTTGCAACAAGCAGCCACCGCCCACAGCACCAGTAAAATTCGTTCTAGTGCCGATTTGTGGAAAATTAATAGCTTGGGTTTTCGTGGTGAGGCGTTACACAGTTTAACGACTCTGGCAGATTTGGAAATTTTGAGTCGTCCTGTGGGTGGGAAATTAGGATGGCGAGTTGTCTATGGCGATGGCGGGAAAGTTGTGGAAGTTGAAGTAACTGCGATCGCACCTGGTACAGTAGTCACAGTTGCCAATCTTTTCGGTAACTGTTCATCTCGTCGTCAGGGGTTGCCAACAATAGCACAGCAAATGAAAGCCGTGCAAGCAGCAATTCACCAAATCGCCCTCTGTCATCCCCACGTCACCTGGCAGATTTGGCAAAATGACCGTCAATGGTTCACCATCTCAAGAGCTGCCACAACTGCACAACTACTACCGCAGATTTTACCCCAAGTCAGACAAGGCGATTTGCAAGAAGTCAAACTCGAAGTACCCAACCCGGTAAATTCGGAAAACAGAATTCAGAATTCAGAATTCAGCACTCCTAACTCCTCACTCCTAACTCCTAACTCCTCACTCCCCACTCCCCACTCCCCACTCCCCACTCCCCACTCAGCACTCACTTTAGTGGTAGGATTACCCGATCGCTGTCATCGTCATCGTCCAGATTGGGTGCGTGTGGCGATTAACGGCCGGATGGTGAAGTCAGCGGAACTAGAGCAAACAATATTATCAGCATTTCACAAAACATTACCACGCGATCGCTATCCAATTTGTTTGCTCCATCTTGCCATTTCTCCGGAGCAAATTAACTGGAATCGTAACCCAGCAAAAACAGAAATTTATCTCAATGAAATCGCTTATTGGCAAGAGCAAATTACCCAAGGAATTAACCAAGCACTGCGAATTTCTGCTGCCAATCTCAAAGAAACTGTCCACACAACACGAGTTAGTAAATTACTCAAAGCCGCAGAAGCTAAAGGCGGCTACAATTTCAATCCTCAAAATCCCAATGGGGATGACAAAACTCCTAATTCCTCACTCCCAACTCCTAACTCCCTAAAAGCTGTGGCGCAAGTGAGTAATACTTATATTGTTGCCGAACATTCTGGTGGGATGTGGTTAGTAGAACAGCACATTGCCCATGAACGAGTTTTGTATGAACAATTATCCGATAATTGGCAACTGATTTCCGTCGAACCGCCAATTATTCTTTATCAATTGTCGCCAGCACAAGTATCACAATTGCAACGCATTGGTTTAGATATAGAACCCTTTGGCGAACAACTTTGGGCAGTTCGTAACCTACCGGCAATGTTGCAGCAACGCCAAGATTGTGCGGAAGCAATTTTAGAATTGAGTTTGGGAGGCGATTTACAAACAGCCCAAGTTGCTGTCGCTTGTCGCAGTGCGATTCGTAATGGTACACCAATGAATCTACAAGAAATGCAAACTCTTTTAGATGATTGGCAACGCACTCGCAACCCCCGCACCTGTCCCCACGGACGCCCAATTTATTTATCACTAGAAGAGTCTGCGTTAGCTCGATTTTTCCGGCGTAATTGGGTAATTGGAAAAAGTCATGGAATATGAATTATTTTGCGATATCGGCTATGATGCTGATTATCAAGCAGGCGCAACACTGGTGAAGGGCGCATAACTTTTGATCGCCGTGGATAGTGATAGCAATTGCAGCAGATTTAAAGTTGATTTAAAGTTGATTTAAACTTAATAAAGTATCTCATCTAGGTCTGGTAGCTAGTCCGAGAAGCTATTCTAATTATGTTAGTGCAACCAGGTGTAGGGCGTGTTTTCAAACTCGAAATTGGAGAGGGGGAGACGCAAAGACCCGGGGACGCAAAGACGCGGAGATGTTTTTGAATGAATTTTCGCCGTGTCACCGCGTCTCCTAGTCCCCGTGTCCGCCTTTGTTGGTAATATTTGTTACTTTGAAGACACGCCCTAGCCCATTCTGGCGCCCTGGCGGAGCTTTCCTTGCTCTGCTCCTGAATTCTGAATTCTGCCGTATGTATGACAATTAGCTCAGAGCCATTAACCTACCAAAACTACATTAAGTCGATATACCTAGAGAGTGATTTTTTTTATAACTGTAGATAAGAATAACTTCATTCTACAGATTGATGTATGCCTTATAGTCTTCCAAGTAAAAATAAATCAGTTGGACATTGAATGAAGAACTCGCCAAGAGTAATTGCTCATTAACCATTCCTGAGTTAATGCACAAATACAAAGGTAATTCCTTCAGGTTGATTTTTCAAGAACTTCAAGATTGGAACATCGCTTACTAGTTCTATTGGTAAAGTTTACCGAATCAGAGCATAAGCTTTGCCCGTTGAGTAAATGTCTTGCGTAGTTAATGCTGTTATCGAGGATTTGAAATGAAAGTTATTGCTTCTGTTTTATCTATTTTGCGCCCAGTACGTTTTTTAGTTGTGGCTTTTACTTGCGCTTTGCTATTGTTATCTAGTGCTTTTCCTGCTTTTGCGATCGATAGCTACCAAAGTAAGCCTACCGAAGGGGAAACACAACTGCTTGATATCCAGCGCGAAACTGACAAAGCCGCTAGAAAGCCACCAATAGGACTCGAAGAAACTCAAAGAAAGTCCAACGAAGGACTCAATGAAGTTCAAGGAGCCGCTGACATTGATAAACAAAAGCGTCCTGAAAATTCACAAAGTGCTACCACAGTGGAAGAAAATGTCAAGAATTTGTTAGACAAAGTTACTGGTAAGTAAAATCATAAATACTTGACTTTGGTAATTTTTCGGTAGTCATAAGTGATTGTTGTTATCCAATCACTTATGACTAATTATTATTATCAGGAAAGTAATTTCGGTATTGCTGAATATAGGGATGGTTTTTACCTCACGCAAAGGCGCAATCGCTCTTAGCGATCTCGTTCGCGTAGCGTCTCCGAAGGAGAAGAGTAGGCGCAAAGAATCTACCTGACGACTCGCTAACGCTTCACTATCCGCCAGTCGGACTCCAATACCTTTCCTGTATTCTGACTCCTGACTTCTGAATTCTATTTTGATAAATATAACTAACATTACCATACCATCAGATTAAGAATACTACCTACTAAGACATAGGCATAATTCTAAATATGGTAATTAATTTCAACCGACAATGCGTCCTTTGGTTGATGTAGATGATATCAAAAATTTGGGATGTTAATAAATAATAAGTTTGTCGAAGGATGAAAAACAATGCGTGCGATCAACATTGGTTTGACACAAGAACAGCGTCAAGGTGTGATTAATCTGTTGAATCAAGATTTGGCAGATGCCTATTTACTGTTAGTAAAAACCAAAAAGTACCATTGGGATGTTGTTGGCCCTCAATTTCGTTCTTTGCACCAGCTATGGGAAGAACATTACGAAAAGCTGACTGTAAATATCGATGCTCTAGCAGAGAGGGTTCGTGCTTTGGGTGGTTATCCCGTTGGTACAATGGACGGGTTTCTCAAAATTGCTACCCTCAAGGAACATGCTGGTAGTGTTCCCACTGCCACAGGAATGGTTGCTAATTTAGTGGAAGATCACGAACAGGTGATTCGTAACCTCAGAGATCACGTCGATCGCTCTGGTGAAGAGTTCCACGATCAAGGAACTGCTGATTTCCTAACTGGACTGATGGAAGAACATGAGGAAATGGCTTGGATGCTACGCTCATTTATCGAAGGGCAAGCACTTGAAGGAGACGGTACACAACCAGCAACAGAAACTAAAACTCCTGTAGGTGTCTAAGGGGTGGTGAATTTTAGATTTTAGATTTTGGATTGTTCGTTCAAAATCTAAAGTCTAGACAAGTTTTTCTACGTAGTGTCTGGTGTAATAGTCCATCTAAATCTACGGTAACAATAATATAATCATCAGGAGTATTTAAATGCCAGAAGTATATAAGGCAGAACGCACTATTTCTGCTGTATTCAAAGAACAAAATCAAATTGACGATGTTATTAGACGTTTATTAGACAGAGGTGTGCCCAGAGATCACATTTCCGTTATGGGCAGAAATTTCCAGTCAGAAACTCGAATTTCTGGCTTTATTAGTAAAAAGGATGTGATTCTGGGAGGTTTGAGAACAGGGGCAGTTTTTGGTTCCTTGTTTGGTTCCTTTCTCAGCTTGCTCACGGGTGTAGGTGTACTATTTATTCCTTTTGTTGGTTCAGTTGTGGCTGGAGGCCCGATTGGTGCAGTGTTGTTAGGAGCTGCTAGTGGAGCGATCGCAGGTAGCGCAGGTGCGGGTCTAGTCTCGGTTCTGACTACTTTGGGAATGCCTGAAGATAAGGCCACTATTTACCAAACCCGCTTGCAAGCTGGTGAGTTTTTATTGATGGCAGAAGTTCCTGGCGATCGCACCGGCGAATTTCAATTACTCCTCGAAAGCGCTGGTGGCGAAGAAATTCAGGTAATCGAAAAAACCCTGGATCACCCCTGTCCTGGGCTATGCAACAGCCCAGAGGACTTATCACCTGAAGTTCGCGCTCATCTTTCTGATGAAGCTCAGCGTACATTCATCGATCGCTACAATACTGTACTCAATGAAAAAAGCGACGAGTTTAATGCTGAACAGGCTGCTTGGGAAGCTGTTCATCAGCAATATGATGAAGATGATAATGGTGTCTGGTCAAAAGCTAAGGTGAAAGCTTAATACAAATTCACGAAAACTATATACATACACACTTTTCGTAGGGGCACAGCAATGCTGTGCCCCTACGCACGTAATGACCTTTCCTATCCGGTATGCATGAGAGGCGATCGCTAATAAACGCCAAATAAATCTTCATCAAAATTCTATTCCGATATATCGTGATATATTCCGATATATCGTATATTAGAGAAAGTTGATTAGAAATTGAGTTATGTTTAGACACTTTCGATCGCACTTTGGGGTACCTGCATGGGCAGGAGTTAGCGAAGATGATTTTTTGTTTGTCAAGTCTTGGTTTGAGCATCGCAAGGAGCATGGTAGACATCATGGCAAACACTTTGGTGATGAAATGTTTGGTCGTGGTTGGCCAGATGAATATCGCACTCGTCGGGGTGACATCAAGTTCATCTTGTTGGAGTTGCTATCCGAGCATCCCAGTCATGGTTACGACCTAATCAAAGAGATGGAAACTCGTTATGGTGGTTTCCGTCGCCTCAGTCCTGGCTCAGTTTATCCAACACTGCAATTGTTGGAGGAAGGTGGTTATTTAACCAGTTCCCAAGAAGGTGGGAAGCGGATTTACACCATCACAGATGAGGGTAGACAACTTTTGGCCGAACGTACCCAACAAGAAACTTCAGACTCTCCTTGGGATACCTTCAAAAGTTTCATCACAGGTAAGCCCCAAGAGTTGATTGAGTTGCGGAATGCTGCAACAGAATTAGCTGGTGTGGTAGTGCAGGTTGCTCGTAGTGGCAATGTAGAGCGAATAAATCGAGTGCGTGAGCTATTAGAGCAAGTTAAACGGGAAATTTATGCGATTTTGGCTGAAAAATAAATAGAGACACCAAATAATACCAATTCAAAATTCAAAATTCAAAATTAAGAATGGTATTAAGCGTCTCTAGTGTAAAAATTCTGGATTTTGGGCTTAAAAATTAGAAGCGATCGCGCTTAAATCTGGTTCGATGAGCGAGTTGAGCAATGTCCACAACTGCAAATCAGTAAAATCTGGAATCGCCATAAATGCGCCGACTTCCCGCAAGATTTGGGGATTGTGGGTAGATGCTATACCGATGGTGCGAATATTTGCGCCCACCGCAGCCCGAATTCCCGAAGGAGAATCTTCTAGAGCGATCGCTTCGTGTGCTTGAATTCCCAACTTGGTTAAGGCGACTTGGTAAGGCGCGGGGTCGGGTTTACCAGCGATACAATCATCCGCTAAAACAATTGTATCGAAAGCTTCTTTTATCCCCAAAACTTCTAGCATGTACTCTGCATTTAATCTTGGGGCATTAGTTACTAATGCACGTTTTAATTGATGTGTATCTGTCCATGCTAGTAGTTCCCAAAATCCACTCAAAGCTTGTAGATCGGAAGCACGTTTGCGAAAAAGTGCCTCTTTTTCATCTGCAAATTTTTCCCTTTCTGTTAGTGATAATTGTGGCAGAATGTCTTGAACAATTTCTGGATTTAGCCGCCCACTAATTTTCGATTTATAAAATGTTTCGTCAATTTCTATGCCAAAACTTAACAGCATTTCTTTCCAAGCTTGGTAGTGTATGGGATCGCTGTTGACAATAGTGCCGTCTAAGTCAAATAGAATTGCAGCCAGCATGATTTTTGGGTACTATGTAAATAATTGTTAACTTTATTTACATAGTTTACATTGTTTTGTGCCTTAGTGATTATTCTTTTGTGAATAAAAAGGAGTGGGGACTAGAGATTGGGGACTGGAGAATAAATTTGCCTATTAGAAGCGAGGTTTTAACCAAATCTTAAGAATGACAAATTAATCTGCTAAATCCTAAAATCTATCTTTTATAACTGAATAAGGCATTTAAGCTCATCCCATCCCTAATATGATGTTTGGTTGAATACTTATCATTAGGACTGACGCCAAGAGATTTTAATCATAAGTAACGATCTCAATTGGATATCAAAAGGAATGGTAATTTCACGTCAATATTCAACAATCAACATTTTTGTATAACCAAATGCTAGCCGCTACAAACTTCTTTCGCGTTGATGATTTATTAGTGCAGATTTACAACTCTGAAGTCGAAATGGCCTTCTCAGTTGCAGAAATCAGCCAACAACATTTACAGCAGGTTCTCAAGGAACAGAACACAGCAACTGTATTGTTAGCCACAGGGAATTCCCAGTTGAAATTTCTTGATGCTTTAATTAAATTGGGTGGTGTAGATTGGTCACGGATTACTCTGTTCCATTTAGATGAATATTTGGGAATTAGTGCCAATCATTCTGCGAGTTTCCGGCGTTATCTGCGAGAACGTGTAGAGAAAAGAGTTGTTCCTAAGGAATTTCACTACATAGAAGGTGATACATTGCAACCAGTGTTAGAATGCGATCGCTACACCAAATTATTGCAAGCACAACCAATTGACTTGTGCTGTCTTGGTGTTGGCGAAAATGGACATTTGGCTTTTAACGATCCAGCGGTAGCAAATTTTCAAGATCCTTACAGTGTAAAACTAGTAAAATTAGATAAAGTCAATCGTCAGCAACAAGTCAACACGGGTCATTTCCCGAATCTTGAAACTGTCCCACAATACGCTTTTACTATTACTATTCCCACGATTTGTTCAGCCAAAAAAATTATTTGTCTGGCTCCAGAGACACGCAAGGCAAACGTGGTAAAACAAATGTTGCAAGGAGCTATCAGCACAGAATGTCCGGCTTCTATTCTCCGTCAACAACCCCAAGCAACTTTATTTTTGGATGTTAATTCTGCTAGTTTGTTGTCGTCATGAGGGAGATGAGGGGGATGAGGAGGATGAGGGGGATGAGGGGGATGAGGGAGATGAGGGAGTAAATTGTTGCTTGTCATTTACAGAGTTTTCATGTATTTGAACCACATCTATCGTAGGGGCGTACAGTTGTACATAGGTGTCAACTTAAGCTAAAAATAGCGTACTCGTTGGGTGTTGCGCGTCCGCCCACCGTTAATATCATGTTCGGGTGAAGACTTATCATTAGGACTGACGCGGGGAAGCAAAGACGCGGGGACGCGGAGAAATTGTAATAATAAGTGATTATCCGAACTTGATATAAAACGGCGGTCTCATAGCTGAAGTCCATTGAAATGGACTGTAATTTTCAGTCCTATAAAGAGGACTTTCGCTATTAGCCAGGAATTTCAATTCCTGGCGGACGGGGGGTTTTACGTTAAGTTGACACCAATGCATCTTGCCTGCCCACCCTACAAGACTGGATAATTTATTTTTTGGAAATCCCTAAAAAAATATTTCACAAAAAAACGCAAAGAAGCTCTAGTTTAACTTTGCGTTTTTCTATGGATACTCC
>JAVRBV020000114.1:0-8821 GCA_034531095.2 Nostoc sp. CreGUA01
GGGGAGATGGGGGAAAGAGAATTAATGCTTCCCCATCCTCCCACACCTCCAATGCCCCATGCCCAATGCGGTAAATATACCCATCAATTTGTTCAGCCTGAGCATTTTTGCTTTTGACAATTTGATACTAATACTCTTAGCCTCCAAAGTTACCTAAGGAGGCTAAATTTCTGTAATTTAGTAAATTGACATCTTGCACGTAATGAGGTAGAGCGACTATAATTCACGCTTATTACCATTTATTCCCCGACCTCCTCCAACTCCCCACCTGGAAAAGTTTTTTCCATACAGGGGAAGACGCGCTCTTAGTTTTTCTTAACCAGGATAACTATCGATGTTTAGGCATAACGCCTACATTCTCCAGGAAAAAAGGAGTAAAGAAGGTAAATATACCTTTCTAGGGCAAAGCAGAGCATATTTTCTGGAATATGACTCGGCCGACTTGGGTGGTATATCAGTAGGATTAGGTGCAGGATATCAGATCGGAAAAATTCCACACTTAGGATGTGGGCAATCTGTCAAACACTTGTTATCTTTCTTAATACGGAGGAACAAATGCGGGACAGATACAAGTCCAAGTATTATCCCATTTGGACTTCTGTGAACGACATTACCTTTACGCGTTGTTTTTTCGGAGTTTTAGTTATGAACCAACCAATGAAATTATCCTTAGAACAGCAGTTCAGCATTTGCTCATTTGCCACTCAGGTGCAGCACATGAGCAACGAACAAGCTAAAGACTTTTTGGTTAAGCTGTACGAGCAAATGATAGTGCGCGAAGCTACCTATCAAGAACTTCTGAAGCATCAGTGGGGCTTAGATTCTGGTTCCACTATGGCATAGAATCGTTCTGATGTCGCAGTGGGCGACCTCCTTCTCTTGCTTGGTTCCAACGGAGGAAAAGAGCTGGGGATGCCGGGGCGTCAACTCCGATAAAAAACTCTACAAGACTCTGGAAAAAGTGAAACTCAGGAAATTAATCAACAATCAATGAGTAAAGTCCTCTGCGGCAAAATTTTAGACTATAAAGCCACTTTGAGGTTTTTATTCAAATCTACTCCCTGCTTTAGCCAAACTTATTGTTGTGTCTTAGGATAGTGTGATTTTCACACCTGCGTAAATTTATACAAATTCCACTTTGTACACAAAAACATTTACAAAGCAATTGGATCGTCTAACCTTTGCAGCTAGTACTTTCACTATTTATACATATAACTAGAAGTTAGAACATTGTATATATTTTGTTTATAAAAATTTACATTTTTTGATTGAATGCTCTTTATTTACACAGAAACAATGTAACATTCAAAAATTTTCTTAGTTGGAAAGGTCGTATGGAGAGTCTGTATCAATACTTTCCAGTTTTGCCAAGATTTGGGGCTTAATCTTTTCGTATTCGCTTTTGAGTAAGTTTTTACTAATTTGCGGGTCGGCAGAAGAAATCAAGGTGTTGCTGATTTTGACCCACTCTTGCAGGCGTTGGCGTTGGCCAGGAGCGACACTAGAGAGCAGGATGTGAGTACAGCGACTTGGTGTTTCTCGTGCAAAAAATAACAGACGGTAGTAACCTGTTTGGTGTAGCAAGCGGGGGATTTCCTGACCAAGACTGGTTTTGAGGTCAAGATAGTAATGTAGCCATTTAGCACCGTGTCTACGGTTGTAAATGACGGTAATCCACAACAGCATGGGATGGGGAACTGAGATAAAAAGAAATTGATTATAGCGGGTACAAACTAAGCGCTTTTGAATTTCTTGTTGGGGTAGCATTACCCACAAGGCTGGTAAAACCTCCCCATTTGTATGTACGGGTTGGGGAAAAACAATATCAGCAATTGGTTTATTTTGAGGCCAGGAAATGGTGTTGGCAATTTGATCATTTGACGAGGATATCCGCAAATCGGCTTTGGTCTTTTGTTCAACCTCAGCGCTGACAGTCAATGTCGCAGGAACTAGCGCATAATTATTCTGTTTAATTTTGCGTGTATAGTCAGGTTGTTCTACGGATGCTAAAACTTTGAGAATTTCACTGATGCTTTGGGGGCGATCGCGTGCTAGTTTTGCTAGACAACTCATCACCAAATCTTCTATTTCTTTTGGTAGTTCTAATCCCGGTGAAGCCTCAGTAAAAGAACGTGGTTTTTGATAGTGATGTGTTTTGTACCATGCCCCAAAAGAGTGAGTTGGTGCCACCAGTGGCATTTTGCCTGTGAGCATCTCAAACATCATGACGCCCAAACTATAAATATCAGAACGGTTGTCTAATTCCTTCCCCTCCATCTGTTCAGGAGAAGAATAAGCCAGTGTTCCTAAATAAAATTTTGTATGGTCGCCATCTGACTGTAATAACTTAGCAATCCCAAAATCTAAAACCTTGACCAATTCTCCAAAACTTGGATCTTGAATCACCAGCATATTGCTTGGCTTGACATCACGATGGATAATTGGGCAAATTGTACCCTCAACTGGGATACCATCATGAGCGCACTGTAAACCCAGGCTGAGTTGACGCGCCATACTGAGAAATCTTGGTAAAGGTAGCCGTTGCTTGCGAATAATATTGTTGAGGCTTTGTCCTTGTAAGTATTCCATAACGTAGAACGGAGTATTATTGTCATCTACGCCATAGTCCATGACTCGGACTATATGAATGCTCTTTTGGCCTAGTAAAGCACAAGTTTTCGCTTCTCGCTCAAAGCGGTCTTGCAGTCGCATCTTTTCATTTTGGATTGATAAAGCGAGGAACTTCACAGCAACAGGTACACCACCCAACAAAATATCCTTAGCACGATAAACTCGACCCATTGCTCCAGTACCAATTAACTCCTGGAGTTGGTAGCGTTTGCTGAGTAAGCGACCAATGTTGGGGTCTGACATAGAAAATTTGACTCTAAAGGCAAGTAGGTATTTGGGAGGAAAAGTGCGTTCCAACTCATACAGCAGAATTGACGTTTTGTACTATTCCAGATTTTGATTATGATGTAGTTTTAGTTTGCCCAATTTTGACTAAATAAATAACTCTCAGATATGCCAAAAAATCTCATCGCAAAAATAAAAGCTTATGGGTTACCGAAACATAACTTCTCTTTCCTTACAGAATGTATATAGCAAGCTTGAAGAACGAGGGTATGGGAACAGAGGATAATACTCAGCACGGGCTAAAAGCCTTGCTATCGCTAACAGCACTCAGTACTCAGTATTACTAACGCCTTTATTCATTAGATTTGTTGTAAAAGTCCTTCTTTTGGGCATCTTCTTTGTGTCTTTGCCCCTAACCTACGAGAAAGCCTAAAGGCTAATGCATAAGACAAAAAATTATTGATATAAGAGAATTCATGAGTTTTAGAAAGTTATGATTGCAGGCAACCGATGTACTCTGCGGCATCTTGCTACAGACTTAATGCTATTTTTAGCAAAATTTAAAACTATACAGCAGATTGCAAGTTGGTGAGGTACAGATAATCGTAGGGGCACAATATATTGTGCCCCTAAGAGGGTACTTTATTTACCTGAAATAGGCTGTATATCCCTGAATTATTCGGGAATTCAGGGATGTTTTTCATCGTGAATAATCCAGTATTAATCGATGACTAATTAGTAGTTTTGCGTTTTTTATCTAAGTTATAAGACATGTGAAAAACCGATTTATCTCTGGTCATAAAGTACTGAATTCGACGCTCAATTATCTTATTAATTCGGGAACTAAAATAATAAAAAAAATCAGGATTTTTGACCATTTGTGTTAATGCTGTTAACCATTTGCCTTCCTTGAGAGGCTCTACAACTTGAAAGTAAGCTAGATTTTTTTTATAGACTACAAGACTTTGAGATAAAGCACGCATTAAAGCTGGATTTTTTTTCACAGCTTCTTGTTTCATGAAAGAATTAGTAGCTTTGCAGCTTTGATTTAAACGTGGCAATCGGCTTTGATGTACAAGCGAACCGGGGCGTGAGCGATAAAAATAATAGGGTTTTGGCTCAAGGAAAAAGCGAGCTCCTTTGATGAGGCATTTCAGATCAAGCCAATAATCTTGACCCATCCTAATCTCTTCGTCATATTCAATACCGTGCTGAAGGAGAAATTCTCGCTTGAATAAAGGCTTACTTAAACCAAGATGTAAGCCTGGTTCTCCAAAAATATCAGTTTCCACAAAATAAACGATATCAACTTGGAAAATTTTATCTATGCCTTCTCCACTTTCTTGAATCAATGTACTCCAAGGAGATGTTTCACCATCGTTAATAAAATAAATATCGTCAGCAATCATATCTGCATTTTTTTCATTTGCCAGCAACACAAGCTTTTCTAATCTTTCAAGAGCATACCAATCATCTGAATCCAACACAGCAATCCATTCGCCTGTGGCTGCTTTCAGGGCACGATTACGCGCAGCGGCAGCTCCAAGGTTTTGTTGATTAACTATCACTTTAAGACGTTCGTCAATAAAACTTTTAGCAATTTCTACAGTTTTATCAGTTGAAGCATCATCGACTACAATCACTTCAATATCATTGAGTGTTTGCTCTAGGGCTGACTTGATTGCTTTCTCAATATAAGCCTCAGTATTGTAAGCAGGAATAATCACAGATACTTTGGGATTCACGAATATTGATCTCCTAACGACACCATTGCGTAAAAATACTAAAGTCCTGACGATAACTAAATTATTTCTTTTTGACTATGTACGTTACAATATACTAATGAAATTGGCCATGAATTTTTCAGGTCAAGCCTAGAATTTTGGACATTTGTAGCTACTAGATTATGAGTCCATCGCTGTCAGCGGGTTGAAAACCTAAAGGACTCGTGAAGCAATCCGTTTTTATACTGAGCATTTATGCCATTTCCTCTTGTAGAGAAGAATAGCTAACTCATAAGTAGGTTCCCTCGCTTGCAGCAGCTAGTGTCAGCTTAAGAGCTTGTTAATGATTGAATGTAGAAAATCAGCAGTTTACATTCTTTAATATAATTTGTTTTGTTTGTAACTAGTTACTTAATACTTTAGATTACCTGACGTTCTAGGCTGGCTTCCATTGTGTTAGTTAAAAAATGACCAGCCAAGATACCGCTACTTAAGTAGTATGTATCTTCCGAGATTTTGTGCAGGGTTTCAAAGCCACTACGACGCTGACGATCGCCCAGTACCCAATAACGCTGGATAATAGTATCTAAACCAATCCAACCCTCGCCTTCAACCTGCCCTAAAATATTATGTTGTAGTAAAAAAGTATACTGACGCTCTCCCTCATGTAAGCGTCCCTTATATTGTAGAGAAATTTCCGAGCGATCGCTGCCTGGGAAAATCAGTTTTGTGGCCATAGTAAACCAGTTATCTCGATTCCAAGCTACCAAGGTCATACCCTTGACACTGATTGGCATACCATTACGTTCTAGCCAATTTCCTTGTATTGTCCAGCGTCCTGATTCCAATAAAAAAGTATGAGCCACCTTCTATGTTTCCTGTCTCCATCGACTGCCGCCAAGACTACAGTTATAGCAGTGTTGAATGGGGCATGGGGCATTGGGCATGGGGCATTGGGCATTGGGCATTGGGCATTGGGCATGAGAAGAGGATGGGGGGATAAGGGGATGGGGAGATGGGGGGAAAGAAGAATTACTTTTTCCCCACCTCCCCACCTCCCCATCTCCCTCATCTCCCTCATCTCCCTCATCCCCCACACTCCCTACTCCCCACTCCCCACTCCCGATTGATGAATTTCTCCTAAAAGAACTTCACCAGGTGCCCCAGTGGCAGTAGGTAGGTTGCCAGGGATACCCAAATGTCGCCAGTAGGCTAAAACTGCAAAGGCGATCGCTTCTTTAAAATCTGCACTCAAGCCGACTTCATCTGTAGTCAAGACTGGTGTTGATGCTAATAATAACTGTAATCTTTGTTTCAAATAAAGATTACGACTACCGCCGCCGCATAACAGCACCCGTTGTGGCATTTCTGGTAAAAAAGTCTGGTAACTATGAGCAATTGAAGTAGCTGTCAGTTCTGTAAGAGTTGCCAATATATCAGCAGAATTGAGTTGGTATGCTTGGGCATCTTTGAAACACTGTTCCAAATATGTGACACCGAATAACTCTCGGCCAGTGGATTTAGGTGGTGGCAGATGAAAGTATTCTTGACTAAGCCATTGGTCTACCAATGAATAGCAAGGATTACCACTCGATGCCCAATTCCCATTTTCATCGTAAGTTTTAGCACCAGCGCTTAAATGCTGCACTGCTAAATCCAACAGACTATTTCCTGGCCCAGTATCCCAAGCGCGAATTTTTGAGAGCCAGTCCCCATTCCGAGGGGGAATATAAGCAACATTACTGATACCACCAATGTTTTGAATACAACGTGCTTCTCGGGGATGGCTGAGTAAATAGGCATCGACTCTAGGAACCAGAGGCGCACCATGACCACCGATAGCGATGTCAGCAACACGGAAATTACTCACAGTTGTAATGCCTGTGAGATGGGCAATTAGGGCACCGCGCCCTAGTTGGAGACTGTAACCAAGTGGGCAGTGGGGAGTAGGGAGTGGGGAGTCGGGAGTATTTTTCTTGTCTATTCCCCATTCCCTATTCCCCATTTCCCATTTTCCAACTGGTCGATGATAAACTGTCTGACCGTGGGAGCCGATTAAATTAGCTATCTGGTGACCATTTTGAATATTTTGAGCAGCTTGGGCAAAAGCAAAGGCGATCGCATCATCTATTTGTGCCAATTCTGGCATTGATATGGCTGCGCCTGCACAAAGGGCTAATATTCTTTCTCTAAGTTCAGCTGGATAGGGGTATGTTTCTCCGGCTAGCAATTCAACTTTGAGATCCAACTCTTGACCGGAAATCTCTACCAAGCTTGCATCTATGCCATCTACAGATGTGCCACTAATTAAACCAATAACACGAGTAGGGATAGCAGCTTTTTCATTCGGATGCATTGACAAATATTCTATTTTAGATTACGAACGGTAGTTTAACAGTTAAGAGTTACTAGTATTCACGTCACTGATAACATCTCCAACAGAGTACAAACCTGAAAATGTTCATTATATTCAGATATTATCTGTCCTTTATGCTGATTTCAACATTTTATTTGCTATTCATCTGCTAGTTAAGGAAAAGCGCCAGTTTCATGGGAAGAAGTCGATATGATAGAAAAGTAGATAAAACTTAAAAATATTTATCAAATGCTGATTCAATCATCTGGCTTGTCCAAGGTAAAAGATTCAGTCACAGAAAAAATCTTTTTGGGCAATCGACCAAATGCCGAGTTAATAGCAATTCTCGCAGTTTATTTTGTCCAGGGAATTTTAGGGCTATCGCGTTTAGCTGTCAGCTTTTTCCTCAAAGATGAATTGCTATTAAGTCCAGTCCAGGTGTCGGCGTTGTTGGGAGCTGCCTTCCTACCTTGGATGATTAAGCCAGTGTTTGGTTTTATCTCTGATGGTTTGCCGATATTTGGCTATCGCAGGCGTCCTTATTTGATTTTATCGGGGATACTTGGAACTGTTTCCTGGGTGAGTATGGCAACCATAGTTCATACTACCTGGGCAGCTGCGGTAGCGATCGCTCTGAGTTCTCTCTCCGTTGCGATGAGCGATGTCATAGTTGACTCATTGGTTGTCGAACGAGCCAGAGGGGAGTCCCAAGCAAAAGCAGGTTCACTACAATCATTATGTTGGGGTAGTTCTGCCATCGGAGGTTTGATCACAGCATACTTTAGCGGTCTGCTCCTGGAATACTTTACCACTTACACTGTCTTTTGGATTACCGCCTCATTTCCTTTGATTGTCTCAGGGGCAGCTTGGTTAATTGCTGAGTCCCGCATTAGCAAAGATGCTAAAGATACTAATCACACCAGTTCCCCAACAATCAAACACCAACTAGGGCAACTACGCCAAGCCCTCAGCCAAAAAACAATTTGGCTACCAACAGCATTTATTTTCATCTGGCAAGCTACTCCAAGTGCTGACTCAGCCTTTTTCTACTTCACCACCAACGAACTCCACTTTGAACCAGAATTTTTGGGACGGGTGCATTTGGTGACAAGTTTTGCTTCTTTAGTAGGTGTTTGGATTTTTCAACGTTTCCTCAAAAGCATTCCTTTTCGTGTTGTTTTTACTTGGAGTGCCGTCTTTTCTTCAGTTTTAGGAATGACGATGCTGTTATTGGTGACTCACACTAATCGGCTGTTGGGTATAGATGACCACTGGTTTAGTTTGGGTGATAGTCTTATTCTCTCTGTGATGGGGAAAATTGCCTTTATGCAAGTAATGGTTCTAGCAGCAAGGCTTTGCCCTTTTGGAGTGGAAGCAACATTATTTGCCTTGATAATGTCAGTGTTCAATTTAGGAGGAAGCGTTTCCTATGCTTTTGGAGCATTAATCACCCATTGGCTGGGAATCACATCAACAAACTTCGATTTGCTTTGGCTATTGGTGCTAATTACTAACCTGAGTAGACTGTTACCTCTACCGTTTGTCAGCTGGTTACCCGTTGCTGAAGAGAAAATTCAGACATCAAAGCATGAGCAAGAAACATTTTTGCCGGATTTAATGTCCGATTTAGTAGTTAGAGAACCAGAGTCAAGAGTAGTTGAGTAATACATATAGCCCTACGATCGCTTATCATTAGGCCTCACCCCCGAACGCGGAGACGTAGGGACACGGAGAGATTTAATGACAGGACTTACGCAACTGTCACAAGCAATGGCGCGGTGTAACCGCGCCGTGCGCCTAAACAACTACGCGATAAACATAGGAACAGCCGGACGTTTTAGTTGCTGAACTAAATAATTAGATAGCAATCCATGCTTAATTTGAT
>JAVRBV020000115.1:0-62831 GCA_034531095.2 Nostoc sp. CreGUA01
CAGTTAAAAACTTTATCAGGCAAGCAATTTGATCGGATCTACTTCGATCCACCTTATGCCAGTGGATTATATCAGCCAGTTTTAGCAGCGATCGCTCAATATCAACTTTTAGATCCTAGCGGCGAAATTGCAGTTGGACACGCTCCACAAGATTGGACATCGCCGGGGTTGCCCACTTGGGAAACCTGCCACCAGGAAGTTTACGGCAACACAGCACGGGCTTTATACACGATCCAGGGTCAGGGGGATGAGGGAGATGAGGGAGATGAGGGGGATGAGGGGGATGAGAGTGATAAAAAGGCAGGGGGCAGGGAGCAGGGAGCAGAGGCGAGAATTCCGAACTCCTAACTCCTAACTCCTCACTCCTCACTCCTAACTCCTAACTCCTCACTCCTCACTCCTAACTCAGCACTTTATCAGCCTCCCAGCTGGTTGGGGCGCTTGTATTGCTTATAGGCAGCGTAAAATAGTCCGCCGAGGGTGACGAAAACTAGACCAAGCACAATACCTGAGAGCAGGGGTTCAACCACTGTTAAGTCTCCTTTTTGCAATTATTCAATATTTGTTTCCCGGTTCTGATTTTACCAAATTCGGTATGAATCCTGCGCCCTAGAGGCTTTTTCAAGGACGACTATCCATATTAAAATAGTCTTCTGTGCTTGCAGACACAATCAAGAACTTTTAAGCTATGTGTAGGAAATGAAAACTTTTTAGCACACCTAGACTTTTACCGCAAACCTTTTGGATAATCAGATTACCAAACCCGAAATTTTAATTCAGCGCATCGTTTTATTGGTGCTGGCCATCCTGCTAGCAGTCCCTTTGGGCTTTTTTGGTGTTCACTTGGTTAGAGCCTCCGATCCTTATGTTAAGAGTGTTTTATCCCTAACAGGAAACCCAATTCAAGGACACGCTATTTTTCAAATTAATTGTGCTGGTTGTCATGGCTTGGAAGCAGACGGGCGAGTGGGACCTAGTTTGCAAGCCGTCTCAAAGCACAAATCACGGTATGGACTGATTCATCAAGTCATTAGTGGCGATACGCCCCCAATGCCAAAGTTCCAGCCCAGCGCTCAAGAAATGGCAGACCTTTTGAGCTACTTAGAATCATTGTAGACGTTTGATTCTTTGCCTACGAGTTACGTAAGTCCCTCATAGAAAAGGGCAGTATTCAATGTGCTGCCTTTTCTATCTCTAAAATCCTTAATATATCTTTATAGCCTTTTTTAACTCAATACAGTTCAGTTAAGCATTTCTTTCTTCTCTTTGCGTCCTTCTCTAACGAGACGCTCCGCGTTGGCGTTGGCGTTGGCGTTGGCGAAGCCTCTCGTAGAGAAGCCTCTCGTAGAGAAGCCTCTCGTAGAGAAGCCTCTCGCAGAGAAGGCATCCTTCTCTACGAGACGCTACGCGAAGGCGGTAGCCTGCGGCAAGCCGCTGCGCGTCTACGTTAAAAAAATTGACTTTTACAAAGAGTTTTGACCTTAACCCAAGTGTATTGTTTTTTAACTCTGTCTTAATATCTAATCATTTTTACGTAAAATCTTTTATAAAAACACATATAAACTGTATATTTTAAGTAGCAACAGCAAATGAGACGCGAAGCCCCCACTACACCGCTTGCGGTTGATAGTGGATATCTCACAGTATGTAATTCTTGCAAAAGAGTGGTTAGCGTACCTAACTCGGTGGGACTAAAGTAAAAGTTTCCAGTGAATAGGCTACGGTATAGCTTCTCTGACACACCAGATATTCTTGAGATGCCCCAAAGCTAATGACTGAAGCGCTCCAAATCGGTAATCGTACAATCACAGCTAGTGAACTGATTTCTTTACTGGCAAGTTATCAAATGCTGCCACAATTGCAGCGGGAATTGATCGTTGATGAGGCGATTGAGCAAAGTTCACGCTCTGCCAATACCGCAATAGAGTGTACAGCTGAAGAAATAGCCCAAGCTAAACAACAGTTTTACGCTGAAAAACAGTTGAAAAATCAAGAAGACATCCAAGCTTGGATGGTACGTCAAGGTCTGACTTATGAACAACTAGAAGCAGTTACCACTCGAAAGCTGAAAATTGAAAAATTTAAGCAAGCCACTTGGGCTAATAAACTAGAATCCTACTTTTTTCAGTCCAAGTCAAAACTCGACAAAGTAATTTATTCCCTGCTGCGAACCCAGGATGTGGGAATTGCTCAAGAACTTTACTTTCGTATTCAAGCAAAAGAAAACTCTTTTGCTGACTTAGCACGGGAATACTCACTCGGACCAGAAGCCCAAACTGGCGGTTTAGTCGGTCCAGTTGAATTAAATGCACTACATCCGGTGATGGTGCAAATGCTCTCTAGCAGTCAACCGGGTCAAATATTACCTCCTACTCGCATCGCTGAATGGTTTGTGATATTGCGGTTGGAAAAATTTATCCCCGCACAATTGGATGACTTCATGAAAGCCCGCCTACTGAATGAACTGTTTGAAACTTGGCTACAAGAACAGCAAAGACAAATGATGTCTGCACAACAACAGTCTGCAATAGAAAAACAGGAAGATGCTGATAAACCATTAACCTAATATCAATGGGTTTTCCCAGCGCCTTTTTATAACTGATTACTTCAATCCTTTCTTCTGGAAACTTTTTGTTGAGAAAACATTTCTCGCAAAACAAGTGCTGGGTCTACATAATTATTGCTATATTTTAGTCCCCAGTGGAGATGTGGGCCAGTGGTGCGTCCAGTCATCCCTACTCTACCAATTCTCGCTCCAGTTGGTATTTGCTGACCTTCCCAAATTTGAATTCCACCTGCGCGGTCAATCAAATAACGGCGACCAGATGCACTTTCTATGTTTCCTTCCATGTGACAATAAGTGTGTTCCCATTCACCTGATTTAATTACTAAATGAGAACCACAAGCGCCACCATCCCCAACTTTAATTACTGTACCTACCCACCAATTACGAATGTAACTACCTTGCGGAGCAGCCATGTCTAAACCGCCATGAAATTCCCAATTAGAACCGCCAGTAGCCGAGGGACGGTAACCAAAACCAGATGTGTAAGCTTGAAAGTTTTCTACAGGAAAAGAAGCCGCTAACCAACCATTAGCTCTTGCTACTTTCTTTGGCTGGACTTCTCTGGCTGTAACTATTTCTGGCTTAGGCAATAGAGTAATTAAACTTCCAAAACAAAATCCTAATATCAACAGTGTGGCTCCAGAAAGTACTACTCTTTGTTGCCCATTAGTCATTTTTTTGATTCCCCGTTTGAATAAAATTATTTATTGTTTACTAATTTTCTGATTCAATGATTTTAAATCCTGATTAAACAGTAAGATTCTTCACTCATTAAGATAGCAAAATTAATTATATTTTATTATTGAATGTATGATTTTAGTTTAAGATTTAGTAAATTTAGATAATCTCAATAATAATACCAGATTTTTGGTTCTTTAAATTTAGATGATTTTATGTTTAAATAAAAAAATTAAAAATCAAATAATAATATAAATTTCTAATACTTTAAAAATCAATGTATAAATTATATGCTATTACTTACTAATGGTTATTACTGATTAATGAGATTAAAAAATTATACTTTTTGTTACTAGTATAAAATCAATACATAAGTTGTTGTGAAAAATCAGCTAGTTGACGGGGCTGGAGTAGAGTTAGAAATGAGAGAGTTAGCAAATAGTTGAAATCTTGTTAACGTTTACGCTTAAAATTGCACAAAAGGTTTGTTTAGCATCTACTCAAAGCTAAAGTTGACCCTTGCAGGACTCCCCAAGACATGCTGACTGAAATTTTGCCTTTCGAGTTTGAATTAGACACAATCGCCATCGCTGGAGCGAGTTTGTGGTCATTGGCGTTATATCTAGGTTTTTCCAAAGCCAGTGAATGGGTAATTGAGCAACTTAACCGCTGGTTTAACTTTGCAGAGCGATCGCTTTATACCAGCCAGTCAGAATTTGAAAAGACTCGTAAAGCTAGAGAATCCCAAAACGCTTTTTACGCCTCACTGTTTAGTATTGTACCTTTCTTAATAGTTGGTGCTTTATTTAACTGGGGTGTAGAAATCAGTTTAGGACGTAGTTGGGGAATCAGCTTAGGTATACTCGCTTCTATTAGTTGCGGCATTTTTGAACTGGGGCGACGCAATGGTTCGTCAGAATGATGCAGAAAAATAGGCGGGTTTCCCGACTTACTTTAGACGCCCAGTTGCATTATGCCAAAGGCTAACGGCACCAGTTAACAATTGAGGTGCGTTAGGCTATTGGCGTGACAAGGCTGAAATAGTGTATAAAATTTAGCTCTTGTGGGGTGTCCGGACGGGTGAGGACACCCATCCCACAAGAAAAAAATCAAATCGGACTCCTATAGAAGAGGGTTAGGAGAGAATAGATATTAACTACTTCGTATAGTTTCAATAGGAGTAATAGCAGCTGCTTTTTTGGCAGGAATCAGAGATGCTAATATACCCAGTAATAAACATATAAATACAACAATTAAAATCTCCAAAAAACTAATTTGAAGTAAATTTACATCCTTAAGATTTTCAAACTGAGATAAAACTATTTGACTGATTGCAATTATGATATAAGCAGTTACTGTTCCTAGTATACTTCCAGTAATGCATAGATAAGTTGCGTGTAAAATAAATATGGATTGAATTTGGAACTCCGTAGCTCCTAAAGACTTGAGAATACCAATTTCTTTCTGGTTCTTCAAGACATAAGAAGTTAGAGTAATAATTATATTGAAAGCTGAGATTAATGCAGAGATTCCTATAATGAAGAAAAATATAATTTTAATTACTACGAGTAATGAACGCACATCATCAATATCATCTAAAACAGAGCTAGTGCTGTATCCTTGATTGATAAGTTCTTTACGCAAATCTTGTAGATTAACCAAATTATTTGTCACTAAGTCAAAACGTTTGTAATTACGAGTTTTATAATTTATAGAATCATTATTTCTGAAATTTAGCCAATCATCTATCTTTGCAGCTAGAGGTGAAGCTACGTACACTAATGCGCCATTAAAAGACGTTTTTTCTGCAATCCCTACTATTCTGCATGGAAATAACCCAACCTTTTTATCACTACGCGTCAGGACTAACCGCATGGTTTGGTTAGCATAATTTTTTTGAGTCAGTATATTTTGATTTCCTGCTAGCTCATTCAAAACATTTTCAGAAATAATGATGCCATCAGGGGTATTTTGAGAAATTTTTTGGCCACTAATAAATTTTAAATTTTTTGTTCTTAAATCTTCTCCTGTCTCTCCCTCAACGAAATAGCTTTCTGTATATATAGACTGAGATGCTATGGGTTTGCTTAATTTAGTCTTTTGCTTTGATTGGTCAGATTTGTCATTATTAATGATATTGTTATATATTCTTAAATCGGCAAATTCACTAAATACAGGAATAATTTGTTCAATTCGCCCATCGCCCTGAAATGCGTAGAAATCACTAAAAGATAATCTTTGTTTAAAGTTCGATGTTTCGATTTGTAAAGTAAATAAGTCAATATCTTTAGTGATTTGATTGATTGCAGTATTTTCAATCCCAAATGCTAAAGCTAAAAATATTACTAAAATACAAACATTAATCCACACTCCAATAATGTTCAATAAAGTGAAGACCTTAGATTGTTTTACTTCATTCCAAATCCATCTTGAAGAATCTTTTAAATGCATATCTATACTCCAATTAACAACAAGTATTAAAATGGTAATTCTTTAACAATGCTTTTTCTGTAACAATTCAAAAGCTAAGCTGGAGATGTTTCCGTTAGCAAAAACTCATCATTTAGGATAAAGTAATGCAGGAAATCAGTCTTTTATTGGGGCTTTATTTCATAAAAAACTACTAAAAATGAAAAGTATTTGTGGTTTATACATAGAAGCAGCAGCAAAAAGCTTTATTTTTGAATTGATTCAACTATTCCCCCATCTGCAAAGTTTGGAAATGGTTCAACTATTCCCCCATCTGCAAGCTCTATGACTTTTGAGCATCTTTCAATTACGTTTGGATTGTGTGAAACTAAAACAACAGTAACGCCTTGTCTATCTGAGTGAATTTTTTGTAAAAGGTCAAGGATAATAGACTCATTTTCTGAATCTAGACTTCCTGTTGGTTCATCTGCTAAAATCACTTTTGGAGACTTCACAATTGCTCTAGCGATCGCAACTCTTTGTTTTTCTCCACCTGACAGTGTTTTCGGTAATTGAGTAAGTTTATTTGGCTCTAAACCAACATTTTCTAAACTTAGATTTACTTTTTTTTCAATCTCTGTTTTTCTTTCTCCACATAATCTTAAAGGAAGTGCAATATTTTCAAACACATTGAAATGTTCTATCAAATAAAAATGCTGAAATATTAACCCTATTTTTCTAATAAATAATATTTTTTCTTTCTTTGTATAATTAGAAATGTCTTTACCCTCAAAATAAATTTTTCCTGATGAAATATTATCAATACATCCAAGAATATTTAATAAAGTAGATTTACCTGCTCCTGATTTACCTCTGAGTCCTAAAAATTCACCTTCTGAGATATTTAGAGAAATATTATTTAAAATACTACGCTGACCTCCATCATCAATTACTTTACTGACGTTTTCCAAAGAATAAGTATTGATTTTTTCAGACATCACATATACTCCATTGTTAACTAAGGTTTTTATCAAAGTCATTCATCATCAAAAAATCAGAGTCAATACAAGATATGATTACTAGCTATTTTGGTATCCATTCTGCTGGAATATAAGAATTACCATCTTCATTCCAATTCGATGGTTCATTAAAGTATTCCAGCATTTTATTATGCAAGGTTTCTAGGTTTTCGTTATGTTGTTCTACATTTTTACCTATTAAATATGGTTCTTCAAATATATTGACTTGTGCTTCTCTAGGAGCTTGTCCAGACTGAAAAATATCTTTAATACGCTTTGCTCCTCGAACTAACTTACTATTTCCTGGTTGGTTGATTATTTTGCTTAACTCATCAAATTTTTTGTCTAAATCATTGGGATTAGGATTTGGTTTTGAACTCACTATTGCTGCAAGTACGCTCTTTAGTTGTTCTTCAAGTTGTCGTTTACTCACATATCTGTAAAATGTATGTGCTTTTTGGGTAAATTCCACATAACCAACGTCATAATTTCCTCGAAATCCATAACTACCGTCTGGATTTTTATTGTCATAGAGAGAAGCTATTTTATATATTGATTCGTCAACTTCCTGCAAAATAGGTTGAGCATCTGTTCGTCTGAAGTTATTACGGTGTGTTGATTTTTCAGACATAATAACATCACTAGAATTTTGGCTTTTCAAGCCTGTAATTGTTCCGTATATTTTAACTGGTAAGCGATTAACTTCCTTTGGTGAATTTTTAAAATCTAAGCAAAAAAAAGTATTCCACTCAAAAACATCTGTTTTTTTGATATAACTAATATTATTTGAATTCCCTGGTTCATCAATACTACTTGATACTTTGTAGTAACTTGGATTTTTGTCGTTGATTATAAATAAGATATCCCACTGTTTAGCGGTTGATTTGGAGTTAGTCAGTTTCTCGCTATCATATAAATCTGTGCCGTTTTTGTTAGCAACAACAACTCTTCTAGCAGTACCTTCTTTAGTAGTTAAAACTTCTTCAGAGCAACCAAATAATCCCAGAAGTAACAAAGAAAACAAAAAGAATTTTGTAGTTAATTTCATAAGCATTAAAAAATCAATATTATTTTAATTAACATTGAACTTACCTAAAATATTTTACTGATTACTCCACCAGTTGTCAGACATAATAAATAATCGGCAGTTAATACTAACGCTATATCTAAAGGAGGAAAATTTTTTTTATATTTTAAATCACAAAAAAACATGACCCCTGTGTAAATTTGAGGAAAAAAAGATAATAAATAGGTCAATACAAACACTAAAAACCCATTTGGAGTAGAAACTATATTCTGCCACTTATAAAATAAAAGGAAAATTCCACATCCAATTAACATTAAAATTTGTAATATTGGTATGTTATTTTTAGAGTAGGAATCTAGTAAAATAATACAAAATATCGCAAAAAACATCAGAATTAATACATTATTTTGTATTGGTATAGGAAAGCCAATTAATAAACACAATGCAATATGAGCAACCCACCATCCTACAGGAATTTCATGGTTTCTCTCGCCAGAAAAAACTTTTGCGGCTGAGAACATGGTAATAACTATAGATATAACTGATGGTAATAAATTCATACTTTATTTAATCAAATTCTTAAAATAATATATTTTTAATACTTGAATAACATTAGTAATATCAAGCAAAAGTCAGGATTACTCGCTTAAAACTATTGCTTCATTATGCTTGAAAAACATTATTTGCTAAGCGGTTTACTAAAAATGGTTAAAAACATCACAACTACATCGTAACATGGTTGTTTTTTTGTTACTAAAGAAAAATAAATTATTTTCTGTGTTTTAAAGTTGTTTTTTATTTTTAAAAAAAACTATACTTTCTTCACTTTTAGTTACATTTAAAAAATGATATTATCTCTAACCTGAGAAATAGAGTCAACAAGCCTAAAATGTAGCTAGTAAACTGTTATTTGCTCATCTCCTCTTTGACTAAAGTTGCTAATTTTTGGGCTGCTCCGCTTTCGCCACGAACCTGACGTAGCTTGGTTCGGATGTCGTCCAATTTTTCGGGATGAGCCAAAAAATCTAATACTATTTCTGCAACTTCTTGGGGCTGGAGTTTGCCTACAAGTTCTGGCACAATTTCTTGTTGTGCCCAGATATTCGGCCATGCCAATAAACCTTTGCGTCTGAGAAATACCCAGTTAATTACTTTAGCAAAGGTAGAACCCACCCCTGGTAAATTTGCCAATAAACCCGGTAAACCATCCCAAGAACGCATTGCATCTAATTGTTGAGTAGGTAGCAAAACAATCATTGGCACCCCTAAAGCACCGAGTTCAGCTGTATTTGCCCCCACTGTAGTCAGGCAAATCTGGCACTGGGATAATAAATTATATGCAGGGTTTTCTTGGCATAATTCTACAGTTAAACCTGTTTGTGTTTTGAGTGATGCCTTGCTTTTTCCGTCCTCTGGAATTATTAAGGAAACACTGCTAATACCAAAAGTTTCTACAAAAGGGTTTTTTTGGGAATTGCCAAAACTAGCTAAAGTTTGTAAATCCAGTGTTGGTGCAACAGGAATTACAAATTTCGTTTGGGGTCTGTTGGTGTAAATGTGTTCGGCGATCGCTAACATTAAAGGTATGCCTTGAGTTAATTTTGCCGCTTTTGAACCCGGTAACAAACCAATTAATTCAGTTATTTGTCCTTGGTCATTTGTTAATAACGAATGACTACTAGCTTCTAACATCAAATCTCCCACAACCGTGAATTTGTGGGCATATTTTTGGGAAATATCGGCAGCAACTTGAGGTTTCATCACTCCAAAGCGGTCAATCAAGTTATGCCACCTAGCTTCCCATTCTGCGTAAACAACTGTGCGATATCCTAGTTTTTTGCCAATGACTACAGGGAAAATTTGATCCCCACCAAGGAAAACGACTACACCGCGACTTCTCCAGTCCCAATTATCAAATGTTTTGCCCCAGAGCAAAAATGACCAAAAATGCTCTGGTGTCTGAACTCTGTCTACTTCTGGATAAGAAAGAGCGATCGCACCTTCTTTACCAGTAGCATTAGGACAGGGTGATAAAACTACAGAAATCCTCACAATAGAACGATCATCCCCTAATTCTTGCCGCAATGCCTTCACTACTGGACGTACCCACGTTGTTACTTCCCCTGGTCCGTTGGAGAGAATGAGAATATCTACTGGAGTCATAAGTTAATGGTGACAGTTAGAGGTCATTAGTCAAGAGGCAAAAATTAGCTAATTCGTTCCTAAGCTACAGAAGCACAATAACACTGATATAATTACAGACTATGTTTGATAACGTATGTAAATTTCTTGCCGAATCATTTTCCAGTGATTTTGCGACTTGGCTACTAGGTAAACCAGTTACATTTACCGAACTGAGTCCATCTGAATTATCCCTCGAACCGATCCGCGCCGACGCACTAATTTTGTTGCAGTCGGATGAAATGGTTCTCCATCTCGAATTTCAAACTCTACCCAAAGCCAATATTCCCTTTCGGATGATTGATTATCGTTTGCGGGTGTATCGAAAATTTCCCCATAAGAAAATGCGTCAGGTTGTAATTTATTTACAACCAAGCGATTCTGAGCTAGTTTATCAGGCAGAATTTGTCTTAGAAAATACCTTCCATAGATTTGAAGTAATTCGACTTTGGGAGCAGCCAACCGAATTATTTTTGAATTCCCCAGGTTTGCTACCGTTTGCAATTTTAAGTCAAACTGACAACCAAACGCGAACCTTAGAAGAAGTTGCCCAAATTATTGAAGCACTCAGCGACACCCAAATCCGCAGTAATGTTGCTGCATCAACAGCAGTATTAGCTGGGTTAGTATTAAAGAAAGACGTGATTAAAAGAATTTTGCGGAGCGATCTTATGCGCGAATCTGTGATTTATCAAGATATTTTGCAAGAAGGGCTTGCACAAGGTATTCAGCAGGGTATTCAGCAGGGTATTCAGCAGGGTATTCAGCAGGGTCTTGAACAGGGTCTTGAACAGGGTCTTGAACAGGGTCTTGAACAGGGTCTTGAACAGGGTCTTGAACAGGGTCTTGAACAGGGTCTTGAACAAAAAGCTCACGAGGTTGCAATTAAAATGATTAATAAAGGTATCGATATTGAAACAATAGTAGATGTCACAGGTCTAACTGTCGAGCAACTTCAACAATTACAGGCGAAAACAGAGGATGAACAAGCGCAGTGAAATCAAGGGATAATCAGTGATTTATCCTAAAATATACATTGTGAAGTTGGCGATCGCTTTTGTTGCTCTTATTGCTAACAAAACACCATCAACGCCATAGTCTTAATACTCATAATGCTGTGTCTTAGCGTCTGTGGTTCAAATAGAATCGCTATTATGTAGAAATCGAATACTCTAGGGAACGTGGATTATCGATTTTTTTAGAAGCGTCTAATATTTCTAGGGCGATAATATTTCCATTTTGGTCGTAATCTAAAATTACCCCTGGCTTTTCTTCGTCACTATCTTCTATTGGAACATCACTCAATATAATTCTTAATATATCTACTTCTGGGTCATAGGTAATTTTCATAGTTCTCTCCAGTATTTTTCGATTTTACTAGTTTTATATACGGTTATTACAACTGCGGGATCAACATTATCTACTACGATAACGCGTAGCAAGAATGTTTTTCCACTACCAAAGTCAATTTTTGACTGGTAAACTTTTCTACCTTCTTTTTCTGACACTATTTGCTCAGGAGCATTTAGAACAGATTCAACTACAGCTTTAGATATATTTCTTCGCTCCATCTCTGTCTGTGCATGACGAGAAATTTTATACTTCATTTTTATCCTGTTTGCTTCTCCAGTATGGTCTGATTTAAGCAGAAGATAAATACTAATTGCTTTTATAATTATCTAAGTTATTGAATTCATCTTCCAAAGAATCTGCATTTTTTGAAGTGGGAATGCAAACTTCAAT
Organism: Nostoc sp. CreGUA01; assembly: GCA_034531095.2. Classification (GTDB taxonomy): domain Bacteria; phylum Cyanobacteriota; class Cyanobacteriia; order Cyanobacteriales; family Nostocaceae; genus Nostoc. The sequence goes on from JAVRBV020000115.1 coordinate 11,624, forward strand.
ACATAATTGGATAGCAAGTGCTGTTGTTAATGGTAACGCTCCTGGTTCTCAACCTTAATTTTCCTGTAGTAATCTTCAATCATTTGTGAACAACAAGATCCCCGACTTCTTAGAGAAGTCGGGGATCTCAAGCTTACTGATTTTCACAAATTAAATACGACATCTTTAAGATATATAGCTCAATAGTTAAATAATAATGTAAATAAAATTTTACATAAATACGAGTAATTACTTTAATAAGTTGTCAATATAGGTTAATAAATATTTCGTTTTTTATATCGAATTGTGTCAGATAGACGATAAAATGCCCACTGGGCAAGCATTTTCTGATAAAAAACTCATATTGCCCAATAAAAACAAGTCAAGTCTAGCGGTTGATGCCGCTATGAACTTCTAGTAGAGAACACGCATCAAAGGAGCCAAGGAAGCATGTTCACCCACGTCAAGTCCACCATTAGACATATTGCGCCTGATAACTTACGCGGACGTAATTTAATCAAGGTGGTCTATGTCGTGCTGGAGTCCCAGTACCAGAGTGCATTGTCACAAGCGGTGCGGGCGATTAACGCTAGCAACGAAGAACTGGCGATTGAAATCAGCGGTTACTTGATTGAGGAACTCCGAGATCCAGAGAACTACAAGGAGTTCCAAAGGGATATGGAGAGTGCCAATATATTTATCGCCTCCCTGATTTTTATCGAAGACTTAGCACAAAAAGTAGTAGCAGCAGTAGAACCACACCGCGATCGCTTAGATGTTGCCGTTGTCTTTCCCTCAATGCCAGAGGTAATGCGCCTGAGTAAAATGGGCAGCTTTTCCCTGGCACAGTTGGGTCAGTCAAAAAGTGCGATCGCTCAATTCATGCGGAAACGCAAAGAAAAATCCGGTGCGGGATTCCAAGATGGGATGCTGAAGCTTTTGCGAACGCTACCGCAAGTGCTGAAGTTCCTGCCAATGGACAAGGCACAGGACGCACGAAATTTCATGCTCAGTTTTCAGTATTGGCTAGGTGGTTCTCCAGAAAACCTGGAAAACTTCTTGCTAATGCTAGCTGATAAATATGTATTTAAAGGTTTAGAGAAACAAAATGTAGCACCTGCGACATATCAAGAACCAGTGGTTTATCCCGATTTAGGGATTTGGCACCCTTTGGCTCCCAGTATGTTTGAGGATGTGAGAGAGTACCTCAATTGGTACACAGCCCGTAAGGATATCTCTAAGGATCTCAAAGATCCCCTAGCTCCCTGTATTGGTTTAGTATTACAACGTACTCACCTAGTTACCGGGGATGATGCCCACTATGTAGCAATGGTGCAGGAATTGGAAGCACTCGGCGCACGGGTATTACCTGTGTTTGCCGGTGGTTTGGATTTCTCCAAGCCTGTGGATGCCTACTTCTATGAACCGACCACCAACGCACAGTTAGTAGATGCAGTCATATCCCTAACTGGTTTTGCTTTAGTGGGTGGCCCAGCTAGACAAGACCATCCCAAAGCAATTGAATCACTCAAACGCTTAAACCGCCCTTACATGGTGGCTTTGCCTTTAGTGTTCCAAACCACAGAAGAGTGGATGGATAGCGATTTGGGTTTGCATCCCATTCAAGTAGCTTTGCAAATTGCCATTCCCGAATTGGATGGGGCAATCGAGCCGATTATCTTATCGGGTAGAGACGGGGCAACAGGAAAGGCGATCGCTCTCCAAGACCGCATGGAAGCCGTAGCCCAAAGAGCATTAAAATGGGCTAACCTCCGCCGCAAGCCCAAGCTAGATAAAAAAGTCGCCATCACCGTTTTCAGCTTCCCGCCAGATAAAGGCAACGTGGGAACCGCCGCCTACTTAGACGTGTTCGGTTCCATCTACGAAGTCATGAAAGCCCTAAAAAATAACGGCTACGACCTTCCAGAGTTGCCCGAATCAGCCGAAGCACTGATGCAAGAAGTCATTCACGACGCCCAAGCACAGTACGCCAGCCCGGAACTGAACATCGCCTACAAAATGTCAGTGCCAGAATATGAGGCACTCACCCCCTATTCCCAACGCCTAGAAGAAAACTGGGGACCACCTCCCGGACATCTCAACAGCGATGGACAAAACCTGCTGATTTATGGTAAGCAATTCGGTAACGTCTTCATCGGTGTGCAACCCACCTTTGGTTACGAAGGCGACCCCATGCGGTTGTTGTTCTCTCGTTCCGCTAGTCCCCATCACGGTTTTGCTGCTTACTACACCTACCTAGAGCAAGTTTGGCAAGCCGATGCAGTGCTGCACTTTGGCACTCACGGTTCCTTAGAATTCATGCCGGGTAAGCAAATGGGTATGTCTGGGGAGTGTTATCCAGATAACTTAATTGGTTCCATACCCAATCTGTATTATTACGCAGCCAATAATCCTAGCGAAGCCACAATTGCCAAACGTCGGGGTTATGCCGAAACAATTTCCTACTTGACACCGCCGGCGGAAAATGCAGGTTTGTATAAAGGTTTGAAGGAACTCAGCGAATTAATTGCTTCTTACCAAACCTTAAAAGATACTGGACGCGGTGTTTCCATTGTCAACTCCATCATGGATAAATGCCGCATCGTCAACCTGGATAAGGATATTAACCTGCCAGAAACCGATGCCAGAGACATGAGTGCTGATGAGCGCGATAATATTGTTGGCAACGTCTACCGCAAGTTGATGGAAATCGAGTCACGCTTGCTGCCTTGTGGGTTGCACGTCATTGGTAAACCGCCAAGTGCAGAAGAAGCGATCGCCACTCTCGTCAACATCGCCAGCTTAGATCGTCCAGAAGAAGAAATTGTCAGCTTGCCGCGAATTATCGCTAACAGCATCGGGCGTAACATTGACGATATTTACCACAATAACGACAAAGGCATTTTAGAAGATGTCCAGCTATTGCAAGACATCACCTTAGCCACCCGTGCAGCAGTTAGCGCCCTTGTTCAAGAGCAAATCGACGCCGAAGGCCGAGTTTCTCTGGTTTCGCGGTTGAATTTCTTCAACATGGGCAAAAAAGAACCTTGGGTAGAAGCCTTACATAAACTCGGCTATCCCAAAGTTGATACCGCACTTCTAAAACCCCTATTTGAGTATTTGGAATTCTGCCTCCAGCAAGTTTGTGCAGACAACGAACTGGGAGCATTACTCAAAGGCTTAGAAGGCGAGTACGTCATACCCGGACCTGGTGGCGATCCCATCCGCAACCCCGATGTCTTGCCCACGGGTAAGAATATTCATGCCCTAGATCCGCAATCCATCCCAACAACAGCAGCAGTCCAATCAGCCAAAATTGTCGTAGACAGGCTATTGGCACGTAACAAAGCCGAAAACGATGGAAAATGGCCAGAAACCATTGCCTGCGTCCTCTGGGGAACCGATAACATCAAAACTTACGGCGAATCTCTAGCCCAAATTATGTGGATGGTGGGCGTGCGTCCAGTGCCCGATGCCTTGGGACGGGTGAACAAGTTGGAATTGATATCCTTAGAAGAGTTGGGACGCCCCAGAATTGATGTGGTAATCAACTGTTCTGGTGTATTCCGCGACTTGTTCATCAACCAAATGAACCTCCTAGACCAAGGCGTGAAGATGGCAGCTGAGGCAGATGAACCCTTAGAAATGAACTTTGTTCGCAAACATGCTTTGCAACAAGCCCAGGAAATGGGGGTTAACTTGCGTCAAGCAGCAACTCGCGTTTTCTCCAATGCTTCTGGTTCCTATTCGTCAAACATCAACTTGGCGGTAGAAAACAGCACTTGGGACAGCGAAGCCGAGTTGCAGGAAATGTACCTCAACCGCAAATCCTTCGCTTTCAATTCCGATAACCCCGGAATCATGGATGAATCGCGGCAGATTTTTGAAAGTACATTGAAAACTGCTGATGCAACTTTCCAAAATTTGGATTCTTCTGAGATTAGCTTGACGGACGTTTCTCACTACTTCGATTCCGATCCCACCAAGTTAGTTGCAAGTCTGCGTGGCGATGGTAAAAAACCAGCATCTTACATTGCAGACACAACCACAGCTAACGCCCAAGTTCGCACATTATCAGAAACCGTGCGCTTAGATGCCCGTACCAAATTGTTAAATCCCAAATGGTATGAGGGGATGCTGAATCACGGTTATGAAGGTGTGCGCGAACTCTCCAAGCGATTGGTAAATACAATGGGTTGGAGTGCGACAGCCGGCGCTGTGGATAACTGGATTTATGAGGATACTAACGAAACCTTCATCAAAGATGAAGAAATGCAGAAACGTTTGATGAACCTTAATCCTCATTCTTTCCGCAAAGTTGTATCAACTTTGTTGGAAGTGAATGGACGCGGTTATTGGGAGACTAGCGAGGAGAATTTAGATCGCCTACGCGAGTTGTACCAAGAAGTTGAAGACCGGATTGAAGGAATAGAATAGGATTACATGGGCAGGCATAATGCCTGCCTTAACTTTTCAATCCGAGATATGACTATGAATGCTTTAACCGTCAACCTTCAATCAGTATTGGAACTGACAGATGAGCAGTTTTTTAATCTATGTCAGGCAAACCGTGACTTGAGGTTTGAACGCACTGCAACTGGAGAATTAATTATCATGCCACCAACCGGAGGAGAAACCGGAAATCGTAATGGTAGACTAAATCAACAATTATTTAATTGGTCAGATACCGATTTTACTGGCATCGCTTTTGATTCTTCTACTTGTTTTAAATTACCTAATGGTGCAGATCGTTCACCTGATGCTTCTTGGATAAAGTTAGAACGATGGGATGCTTTAACTGAAGAAGAAAAACAAAAGTTTCCTCCAATTTCTCCTGATTTTGTTGTTGAGTTACTTTCGCCAAGTGATAGTTTGAAAGTTGCTCAGGAAAAGATGAGGGAATACATAGATAATGGTGTGCGTTTGGGTTGGTTAATTAATCGTAAATCTCGACAAGTGGAGATTTATCGACAAGGACAAGAGGTTGAGGTGTTGGAATCGCCTGTTACTTTGTCAGGAGAAGATGTTTTACAGGGGTTTATTTTGAATTTAGAAGCAATTTGGTAAAATTTTATAGCTGAAGTTAGTTATTAATTATGGATAATTGGCAAGATATTAGTGATGATAGATTAGTAAGACCAATACATCCTGGTGAAGTGATTGCAGATATTTTAGATGAATTAGATATGAACAACGCAAAATTTGCAGAAATTTTAGGAGTATCTAATCAAACAATTCAGGAAATTATTAATGCTCAAAGAGCAATTACAGCAGATATAGCAATACGTCTTGGTAAAGCTTTAGGGAATAGCCCAAGACTTTGGCTTAATCTTCAGCAAAAAGTTGATCTTTGGGATGCTTTGCAAAGCCATAAAGAAGAATATGAGCAAGTTATGACATTGGTTTAGAAGAAATTGTGAAGAATTATTGTTTTGCAACTGGAAATTTATCGCCAAGTCCAAGAGGTTGAGGTGTTGGAATCGCCTGTTACTTTGTCGATAGAAGATGTTTTATAGCGGTTTATTTTAAATATTGAAGCGATTTGGTAACTAAATAAAAAACAATAACCATGACAAATTTAGACCCACTAGCACTAGAAATTATTGATGAATTGCTTGCCAATACTGGTTCTGATGTAGCTTCCGACTTAATGGATGATGAGAAAATAACAGGTTTAATATCTATTAGTGGTTCAACAGGTTGGGGACTTGATACCTACGAAATTGCTGAGTCCTGGTTTATAGAACCTAAAAAAATCAGTTTTTCTGCTGATATTTATTTAGATGCAACACCAGATGATGAAACATCAATTCTAGGAACATCAATTTTCGTAGATATCCAGGGTAAAGCTGTTAAACAAGACGAAAATTGGGAGATATCTGAGTATGAAATAGTAGAATATGACTTCTACCCATCTAATGATTACGATGAATACTATTCTTCAATAATTCTATCAAATACTGATTTTCATAAAACTTTCCAAAAAAATTTAGAAAAAATTGAAGCTTTACTTCACGCTGAAGTAACTGCTAAGAAATTAGAACCTTTGCATCAGATGAAAACACTTGATAAGGATGAGGTACAGCAATATTTGTTTAGATTGCTCTATATCAATGTGATTACCGCTTTAGAGACTTTTTTATCAGATGCATTTATTAATACGGTTCTAAAGGATCGTGTATTGATTAGAAAATTTGTTGAGTCGAATCCAGAGTTTGTAAAACATAAATTCTCTTTAAATGAGTTATTTGTTAAGGTTGATAAGATTGATGAGGAAGTCAAGAAATATCTGTCATCACAATTGTGGCATAACTTGAAAAAAGTTAAACCAATGTACAAAGATACTTTTAATATAGAATTTCCAAAAGATTTGAAGGAGCTTTTTAAAGCAATTGAGAAGAGACACCATTTTGTGCATCGTAACGGAAAGTCAAAGGACGGAGAAGAAATAACACTTACTAAGAAGAATATAGAAGAATTAGTGGCAGAGGCTCGAAAGCTTGTAGACGATATTGATAAGCAATTTGGAGACAGCAATATAATTAAAAATAATAATATAAATGGTTTTGATTTCTAAAACACAGAATAGGCTGTCTAACAATTCGGTTGAAAACGGGCAGTAAGCTGTGCTAACCCTCCACTCTTCCACAACAGGCGATGTCTAACGACAAACCCGGAGTAACGGAAACGTCTCCGGCTTTGCGCTACGCGTCTACGCTTTCTTTTGAGGTTTTCTATAAGGCGGCTCACTCTTCCACAACAGCGATCGCTTAATTTTTGAGGTTTTCTGCAAGGCGATCGCTCTCTCTTTCACAATAGGCGATCGCTTTATTTTTGAGGTTTTCTGCAAGGCGTAGGCGTACTCCGTCGTCAGACATCGCTCCTCATAAACTATCAAAGCATAAAATGGAAGCATGACCATTGATAAAACAGATATGCTAAAAACGCTTTGGGCTACTGTTCGGCATGGAAAAATCGAATTGCTGGAATCAGAGGAATTACCGGAAGGGACAAGAGTGTTAGTGACGCTGCTTCCTGATGATGAAACTGAATTTTGGCTTCAAGCCAGTCAAACATCACTCTCATCAGTTTGGGATAACCCTGAGGATGATGTCTATGCCCAATTACTCTAAAAATGACATCATTTTAGTTAAGTATCCCTTTTCAGATTTGTCCATTTCAAAAGTTAGACCTGCCGTTGTAGTCAGTGCGCCACATGTTTCTCAAGACATCCTAATCACGCCTTTGACGAGCAAAACCGGGGCATTACTAGAAGGTGAGTTTGTCTTGTCTGAGTGGGCAGCAGCAGGACTAAACGTGGCTACAGCAGTTAAGAGAGGTTTATACACAGTACATGAAAGCTTGGTTGTAAAAGCGATCGGCAAGTTAGCCGATGCTGATGCTGAACTTTTAGAGCAATCTTTGCGGTATTGGTTGGGGTTGTGATAGGAGTCAGCAATAGTATTGGCAACTTCACAAAATTGATAATTGAATGCCTAAACAAGGCGATCGCACTCACCTTTCCACAACAGGCGATCGCATTATTTTTGAGGTTTTCTGCAAGGCGATCGCATTATTTTTGAGGTTTTCTGTAAGGCGATACCTACGGTAAGCTACGCTAACGCACTCGCTCTTTCATAACAGGCGATCGCTTAGTTTTTGAGGTTTTCTGCAAAGCGTAGGCGTAGCCCGTCGTAGACATCGCTTATTGAAAATGTAAGGATAAGCGATCGCTTCTACCCATTCCACGATATCATAATATGATATCGTGGAATTGATGGTTATACTCAACTTAACTGTAATATGGCTGTAATTGTATTGATTAAATGGATCTCAATAACAAACAACGTCAGATTTTAGAGTTAATTTTTACAAATCCTGTACCATCTAATCTTCTTTGGAAAGATATTGAAAGTTTATTCATAGCTTTAGGTGCTGATATTACTCAAGGTAGAGGTTCACGGGTTCGTGTGAAATTAAATGATGTGAAAGCTGTTTTTCACGAACCGCATCCTCAAAATGAGACAGATAAAGGAGCAGTCAAATCTGTTAGGGAATTTTTAATTAAGGCAGGAATTGAAATATGATGACTTATAAAGGATACACAGCTAGTATAGAAGTAGATGTAGAAGCGGGAATACTTTTTGGCCAAGTCATAGATATTAATGACGTAATTACTTTTAAGGCAAAAACTGTAGAGGAAGCGCGGCAAGAATTTAAAATTTCTGTTGATGATTATCTTGCTTTCTGTGAAGAACTAGGAGAGGAGCCTGATAAACCATTCTCTGGCAAACTTCCATTCCGCACAACTCCAGAACACCACCGCAAAATATTTATTGCTGCTAAAAAGGCTGGGAAAAGCATAAATGCTTGGATGGATGAAATCTTAACTGGTGCTGCGGATAAAGTAATCAATACTTAAAGTCAATCATTCTAAATATTTTTTTCGCTAAAGTGCATTGCCTTTGGCATTTTCATGGGAATATTCAAGTTTAAATTTTTCTATGGATGCGTTAACTATCAACTTTGCTCCTGTTCTTCAAATAACAGATGAGCAATTTTTCGAGTTATGTCAGATAAATGAATTAATCAGATTTGAGCGTAATGCTGATGGCACATTGCTACTAATGCCTCTAGTTGGAGGCTTAACCAGCAACCGCAATGCTAATTTAACTGCTCAACTTGGAGTGTGGAATCGTGATGAATCACTAGGTATAGCTTTTGGTTCTTCGGTTGGGTTTATTTTACCAAATGGGGCAGTTCGTTCGCCTGACGCATCTTGGTTAAGACGTGACAGATGGGATTGTCTCACACAGGAGCAAAAAGTTAAATTTCCCCCTGTATGTCCTGATTTTGTAGTGGAATTGCGTTCTGATACTGATTGTTTAACAAGGCTACAAAATAAAATGCAAGAGTACCGAGACAACGGTGCTAGATTAGGTTGGTTAATTGATTTAGAAACTCGCCAAGTAGAAATTTATCGCTTTGGTAGAGATATTGAAGTGCTGCAATCTCCTGCTAGTTTATCAGGAGAAGGTATACTGCCTGGATTTATGCTTAATTTTGAAGATATCTGGTGAATTGATTAAAATACAAAGTGCGATCGCAAAATACACAACAGGCGATCGCTTTGCTTTTGATTTTTCTGTAAAGCGTAGGCGTAGCCCGTCGTAGACATCGCTCTTTTATTAACTATTATTTTATTTAGGGCAAAATCTCAAAGCTATCGCAGTGCTGAGGTCGATATAATCTAAAATCTCGCTGGTCTAAAGTAAATATTTTTTTAATACCATAGCGTTCAGCTATAGCCATAACACTTGCATCTACAAAATCAATCCGACTATCTGCATACTCATCCAAGATTTCTGCTACACGAATTACATCAAGTTCGGGTGATTACTTATAATAAAATTTCTCAATGTAGTTGGGTTGAGGCTTTGCGAAACCCAACACGCTTATCTAGATTCATGTTGGGTTTCACTGCCGTTCAACCCAACCTACAGATATCATAAGTGTTTAATCGAACCTGATATTACATCTTGCTCTGTTAAAGCGACTAAACTAAAACGACTCGCAGATAGTCCTTGTAAAAAAGCTACTACTGTCGCTATACCTGCATTACGTCCTACCAAATAAGCTAATTCTGCTAATACTGTTTGGGGTAACAGAATTTGTTTTTGTTGTGTATATAGTGGTGCAACAATACTGTGCATTGCATCCGAACGGTTCAACAATGCTACAACAAAACCTGTATCAGCTACCGCTAAGGTTATTTCCACGTCCAACCAGATTTTTCAGTAATCTCCTGTTGGAGAATATCTTCTGAGTTTGCAGCCAAATCAGGTGTTGCTGCAAATAAACCAATTAATGGGTCAGATGCAGCATTATCAACTGTTTCTAGCAATTGGATTTCGAGATATGTACCAATTGCTTCCTCACTCCAAGTTAATCAGCATGGATATCACAGAGATAAATTAAGCTTTTTGGTATTTTTGCGTAAGTCCTGACTGTTCCAGAATAACGACTACATTTGCTAGTTTGGACACTACATTTGCTAGTTTGGACACTACATTTGCTATTTCGGCGATCGCATTTGCTAGTTTGGACACTACATTTGCTATTTCGGCGATCGCGTTTGCATTACTGATTGTGTTTATACCAAAACAACGGACAGAAATAAAAATATAAATGAGTAAAAATACAGAAAAGCTATCAATTTTAACTCTTAATTAAATCCCCAAAACTACTCTTATCACGCAGAAAGGCATTCCACTATCTTAAGACAGAACTATTTAAAAAATATCTCTTATGTCTCTACAAACTCGCGGTTCTGCCGCTTTGGACAAAGCCCAACGTCGTCTCGCGCTGCTTAAATCCATTAATGAAAATCTAGATTTAGGGCATGGATTATCAATTGAAGCTTACAGTCGCTACATTGATGATACCCGTGCTATGCTAGAAGCCCATAACACGCTTTTGTCTAATCTTGATGAATCTCGTAAGACGATGGATCAAAAAGACAAAGGGCTTTCGGAACTATCTGAGAGGATGCTTAGTGCGATCGCAACTATCTACGGAAGAGACAGCATGGAGTATTCAAAAGCTGGTGGTTCTAGTCGAAAGCGGAGTAAGACTAAAAAATCTATTACACAAGCTCCTTCAGTTGTAGCGGTTCCCAGTAATGAACCCATCCAAGCTGCAACTAATGGCAAAGGTAGCTTGAGTAATGTCTAAGAACAAATAGGTGTACATTTGGACACCTATTAAAAATATTCAAACTATCAGCCGATCCAACACTAATACTGTTATATCAAGTTCGGATAATTACTTATTATTAAAATCTCTCCGCGTCCCCGTGTCCCCGTGTCCCCGCGTCAGTCTTAATGATAAGTCTTCAACCGAACATGATATTAATCCCGGCAAAGATGGCAACCGCGAATCATTTGTCAAAAAAAATGATGCACCTCCATAAACAGCGGTAGCCATTTGAATAGCATCTAAAGAATGCAAGTTATATACAGCCCTTAATTGTGCAGCTACTTCAGCAATATCTGGAGAAAGTTGTAGAGTTCTCAAACCTTCTTCATCGTCGAATAAAATCTCACGATATTGTTGAGCTAGGGCTATATCTCCGCATCGCAAAGGATAGACTAGTACTTCTAGCAAAGTCACGACAGAGGTGACAACTTGAAACTCATTGCGATTTAACGCTCTGAAAAAAAGCCGCATCATTTGTAAATAAGTCGGATTTTGCTCAATAAAGTAAATCAGTGGTGCAGTATCCAAACCTACAATTTGTCCTTGTAATTGTTCTATCCATTGCATTTGCCGCGTTCCTGATTGACATATTCTTGAGCATCAATACCTTTCCAAATTTCTTTACCCAATCCTTCTAATTCCAAGATGCTACGCTTTGGTTTAGCTGTTACGCGGTGACGAACAGCTGATATTAAATCGTCTATCAAGCGCAGTTGCTCTTCAGGGCTAAGGCTTTGAGCTTGTTGTAGTATTTCTTGATACTTAGACATTTATGTTTACCTTATACTTTTTTGATTCTAAGTTAAATATACACAATACGCAGAATAATTCTATTTTTTTCTAAAAAGCGATGGTTAGGTTGGACTTCTAAATATGCGCCTCTAAATATGCGCCTCACACACCCTACAAGAATTTTATTTTTACTTTATAAACACCCTCTAAGGAATTATAGTGTCAAGTTTATTAACATATACAGCGCTTGATATTTGCTTAATTTTATAAAATACCAAGTGTATAGGTGAACTTATCCTAGACATCGCCTTATCTTAGCCAAATAGGACTCGTTTTTTCTTAGGATCAACAAATTTTTTAAAAATATGAGACTATAGAAATATTCAGACAGTCAGAAAAACGTGAGTCAGCAAGACAAAATCTTAGAAAAAATCCTCTCTGGGACTTCTGATACAGACATCCCTTTTGCTCAATTGTGGCAATTATTATACAAACTAGGCTTTGATGAACGAATTCGTGGCGATCATCGTATTTTTGTTAAAAATGGTGTTGAGGAAATATTAAACCTACAACACAAAAAAGGAAAAGCTAAAAGCTATCAAGTTAAACAAGTTCGTTCAGTAATTCTTAAGTATCAGTTAGGAAGTAAAAATGAGATTTCGCTATGAAATTATTCTCTACTGGAGTAGGGAAAATGAAGCTTTTATTGCCGAAGTACCAGAATTACCGGGCTGTGCTGCTGATGGCGATACTTATGAAGAAGCTGTGCATAATGTAGAAATCGTGATGCAGGAGTGGATAGAAACAGCTAAAGATTTAGGGCGTCCAATTCCCGATCCTAAACCGCGTTAGGTGTATATCTAATAATATAATATTTGGGATTTTAGATTTTGCGAAAATCCTTGTAGAGACTTGCATTGCAACGTCTCTACTATTTATATAATGTCCGGTTGAAGACTTATTGTTTAGACTGACGTGGGGACACACCAGACGCGGGGACGCGGAGAAATTTTAATCATAAGTGATTAGCCGGACATGATATTATTCAGGAATTTTGTAATTAAATAACAGGTTGATTAATTCGCAGTCCCATAATAACTAAGTCTCGTTCAACACCGTCAAGTTCTGCAACTTTAGGTAAATATCCCCACTGTTGAAATCCAAATGTTGCAAATAACTTTAAACTCGGTTGATTGTGGGCAAAAATGAAGCACACTAAAGTTTTTAAGCCCAAATTACAACTTTCTTCAATTGCTTGTGCTAAAAGCTGTTTTCCTAAACCACGCCGATGAAACGCAGGTGCTATGTAAATACTAATTTCAGCAGTCGTATTATAAGCAGGGCGTCCATAAAAGGATTGGAAACTCAGCCATCCAGCAATTACTCCTTCTACTTCGATTACCCAAAGTGGCCGCATTGAAGGCGATCGCCCCCTAAACCAAGGAAGCCGACTTTCCACAGATACCGGTTCTAAATCAGCAGTTGCCATGCGGCTGGGAATTGCAGAGTTGTAAATTGCCACAATTGTGGCTAAGTCGGTTTCAATCGCATGGCGAATCATCATTGCTAAAGTCTTGGAGAAAATCTAAGTTAAAATATTCAAAAATCATACAGCCTTAACAGTAGCAATTATACGGCTTCTAATGTAATAGATCCCCGACTTCTCAAAGAAGTCGGGGATCTTGTAGTTCACGAATGATTTAGGACTGTTATAGTTTAGTATAAAGCGATCGCCTATTGCATATATGCATCAACCGATACAATATTGAATGATTGAACAGCAGAATTTACAAAGACTTTTGCGAAGCGAGCAACATACATATAAAGAAATAAAAATTTGTATTTTCAGTCATATTTAGGAAATTTAAATTTGATTGTTTATATAAAAATACAGATATAGCATTTCCCGTTTTAGTGAGCTACTTGGTAGGGGCGCAAAGCTTTGCGCCCCTACAAATTTCTGTACCTCATTTGATTGAGAACCGCTATAAATATGACTTGTATCTCCAGCTAAAGACAGAGGTTAGTGATACTAGTTTTGCTTAGTATAGGTGTAAATAGAAGATTTATAGCCTTCACATAGCAAGCAAATAAATATTTTGAAATCCAATTACTATGTCTCACAATATTAATCTAGAGAAATTAAGTAATAATCAATCTAAAAACGCATCGGCAAAAGTTGATATTGCTATTTTAATAGACAAAATTAAAGATGGAATTTGGCTATTTGGAATTCCGTCTTGGCTTTTTGGCATCACTGATAGAAGTATAGCTACATTTGCTGATGGTTATGTATCACCTGTAGAAGTATTTCAACTATTTACAGCATCTTTCTTCTTTTTGAGTTGGTTATATCTAAAACCAGAAGAAAGTTTTAATAGTAATGATTTCAGCCCCAGTCAATATGAAGAATATTTGTATCGTATTCAAGCTGAAAAGTTGAAAATCAAAAGGCTACATATGATTAGCCAGGAGTATATTTTACCTTTTCCTTATGTTTGCCAAATTTATCATTTATTGAGCTTAAAACATTTAGAAACAGTTCACAAATTTAGCCTTAATAACCTAAAAATTTTAAATATTAGCCACTTCCAAACCACAGATATCGGTGGAATAATTAAATTCCAAACAATATTAGATTCGCCGGCTAACCCTCTGAGAATCTGGCGACAACCAATCGTCGAGGTAGATTTAATATTGCACACTCCATATACTGTTGAACTGAGTATTCCAGTCTATAATGACAAAAGAATAATTGTAATTTTTCATGCCTTTCCATTAAATGACTCAGAACATCAGTTGTTTATAGATATTTATAGTGACCTAGATTGGCCAAAGCCATTACTGCAAATAATCTTACATTTTGCTTCTTGTTTGACACTATTTGAAGACTTGCCTTATTTAAAAGCTCTAGCTGACATAAATATAGAGCGTTTATTGAATTCAAATCGAATTTCAAATCACGAAAATGGGTTGTTGTTTAAAAGATTTGTTGAGCTATATGGTTCGAGTAGAGAAACAATGAAATTAATTGAAGGGAAGGAAAATAGTTGAAAGTTAAGAGTTAGGAGTGAGGAGTTAGGAGTTAAAAGTTAGGAGTGGGGAGTGGGGAGTGGGGAGTGGGGAGTGGGGAGTTAGTAACTCATAACTCATAACTTATAACTAATAACTCATAACTCATAACTCATAACTCATAACTCATAACTCATAACTTTACTTTTTAAGCGCGTGCTAATAAGGGAGCAGCATCTAGTAAGGTTTTGGTATAGGGGTGCTGAGGATTGGCAAAAATCTTTTTCGTATCACCGAGTTCAACAATTTTACCGCCGTTCATTACGGCAATACGATCGCACAAAAATCTGGCTAACCAAAGGTCATGGGTAATGAATAGGTAAGTTAACTCAAATTCTTCTTTTAATTGCAACATCAAATCTAGCACTTGTGACTGTACGCTAGCGTCTAACATACTCACTGGTTCATCGCAAATCAAAAGTTTTGGGTGAGTAATCAAAGCACGAGCGATCGCTACTCTTTGTTGTTGTCCTCCAGATAAATCTGAGGGATAACGTTCATAATACACTTGCGGCGGTGTTAAGCCAACTTTTTCTAACATCCACAAAACTTGTTCTTTGGCGTTGGTAGAATCGGCAAGATTGTGAATAAATAAAGGATCGGCTATACTTTGTCCCACTGTCATCGCCGGATTGAGACAAGCATGGGGGTCTTGAAACACCATTTGGATTTGTCGCCGTGAAGACCGAATTTGTTGAGGCGACAGTTTAGTTAAATCTTGTCCTAAAAACTCAACTTTTCCAGCGGTAGGACGAATTAGTTGCAAAATTGTCCGCGATAATGTACTTTTACCACAACCCGATTCCCCAACTAAGCCAAGAATTTCTCCGGGATAAAGATCTAGGTTAATACCATCTACTGCTTTAATTGTTTCTGAGTTTCTGTTAAACAGTCTTTCAATCAAGTTAGGTTCTATAGTGTAATATTGTTTGAGATCCGTGACACTTAAAATCGGCGATTTTTCCTTAATCTTCACTAACTCCTTTTCTTCCCCAGTCCCCAGTCCCCATTCCCCACTCCCTATTTCATCCACTGATTGAATATGTAAAGCTGCTTTCAGGAGCGATCGCGTGTATTCATGTTGCGGTTGTTTAAATACACTTTCTGTGGTGCCCATTTCCACCATTTTACCTTGGTACATGACGCCAATGCGATCGCAATACTCAGCTACCATTGCTAAATCGTGAGAAATCAGCAGCAATCCCATGTTTTCTTCACTACACAGCCGAGTTAATTCTTGTAATATCTGCGCGGAAACAGTAACATCTAAACTTGTGGTGGGTTCATCTGCAACAATCAACTTGGGATTGAGAAGTAAAGCTAAGGCAATAGCTACCCGTTGTCGCATTCCACCGCTAAATTCATGAGGATACTGATTCCAGCGACTCGCGGGAATGTTTACTTTGGCCAATGTCGCAAGTGCTTTTTCTTTGGCTTGTGGTGCTGATAATTCCGGTGAGTGCGCTTGCAAAGTTTCAATGCAATGCTTACCAATAGTCATCAGCGGATCGAGGCGTGTCATGGGATCTTGAAAAATTAAAGCGATCGCTTCTCCGCGAAACTTCCGCAGCTGGTTGGGTGTTAAATCAAACACTGACTGTCCCTGAAATGTCACTCGTCCTTCAACGCGACTAGCAACTGGTAGCAACCGCATTACTGCGCGTCCAATAGTTGACTTACCACAACCCGATTCTCCCACCAATCCCATTTTTTCACCACGTTGCAAGGTGAAAGATACATCATCAACCGCCCAGCTTGGTGCTTCTTCACTTCGTTGAGGATAAGCAACTCGGAGATTTTCGATACTGAATAAGGCTTGACTCATACTTAGTTATCAGCCCTGGGCTAGCAGCTGGGATAATTTTAAATTTTAGATAGTTTAGCAGATTATTATCTGTACCTTACTGCTTTGGAATCTGCTGTCTGTTAGCGATCGCCTTTACAGATGAATGACAACTCTACAGCTGACAGCAATTTTCAGGTAAATAGACCACCCAGTAGGGGCGCACAGCTGTGCGCCCCTACCACAGATGTGGTTCAAAAAGATGAAAACCGCTGTAGAAAGCAATGCCCTATTTCCTACTCCTTACTCGCCAAGAATCAGTAAATTCATCAATCGAATAGGAGTTCTATACTAATGATTATCGGTTGTGCCTTGGTCTGTTTCCACAAGACGTGAAATCAACACGTCTGGTTTTCTACTAACTACAGACTTAACTTTATCAACTGCAATTACTTCACTGATTTTTACAACCATTTCCCAGAGAGTATCTTCCTCTGTGTCTTTGTTGTAAGTTCTATGTTTAAACCATAACAAATCATCCCAAACTCCGATAATTGTAGCAAAATACCACTTTTCTCGTATTAATATCCAGATTTCTTGTTCTAAGTAAGTCTGTAGAAGAGATTTCACAATGCTTAAGATCGTAAAAAATATTGTGCCACATATTAAATAAGTATTAATGAGTTTCACAACAGTAAAAATACTGTGATTTATTTGTATAACTAATATTAATAAAAGTTAAAGACCATCAACCAAAAGCTTTATTTAAACCATGTTCAAAGAATCCAAAGCCTACATTGCGAGCTTTTGATAACATTTGCTCTGGTGTTAATCCTTCTTTAATTGCGATACTTAATAATGGTAGGACTTACGCAAGCTCTACGAACTCTTGGGGACTTCCAATAAAAAAACGTCCCATCCCTGCGGGACGCTCCGCGAACGTAGGGGCGCACAGCTGTGCGCCCCTACAAATGTACAAATAATTTGGAACAATTTATTTTTTGGAAGTCCCTTGGCGTCTTGGCGGTACGATAAATTAAGCGAAGTTAGCTATTTTTGCGTAAGTCCTGAGTGGAATTCCCGTGGTTTGCATCCCTGCTGCACAATGCACAACTGCTGGTTTCGGAATTTGTTCGAGTGTTGTGAGTATTATAACGAACTTGATATTCTGAAAGACATGTCGCCTAAATGCCAGTCTTAAAACCATGAGTGCTAATAAAATATCTCTTCGACCAGGAGATGAAAAAGATGGGTGGGTACTGAGTGCAATTCATATTGCTGCCATCAAAACTCTACCTGCAACTTTTTATACTGAAAAAGAACTTTTAGCTTGGCGCAATAACCGCAACGAGCCTGATGCTTCCAATATATTAAAAAATATGAAAGTGGAATCTTTGTGGGTTGCAGTGGAGGGAGATGTTGTTATGGGTTTTGCCAGTTTCGTTGTTGATGAATTGATTGGGCTATACGTCCATCCTAAATATCAAGGTCAAGGTGTTGGGCGTGCTTTAGTTGAACATTTTTGCAATGAAGCAAGCGATCGCGGTATAGATAAGGTAATTACAACTGCTAGCCTTTATGCTGAAGGATTTTATTTAAAACTGGGATTTACTGCCATCCAAAGAGCGCCTCATTATTTAAGAAATAGGGTAGTTGTTCCAGTTACCAAGATGAGTAAAATATTAACTAAGTCCGAATAAATAGTATAAAAATTATGCATTAAAACTTCAAAAAATTCAAAATTATAGCAGTTAATCTATAGCTTTTATTTTTAGGACTTACGCAAACTCTACGAACTCTTGGCGTTCTTGGCGTCTTGGCGGTAGCCTACGGCAAGCCGCAAAGCGTCTACGATAAATTAAGCGAAGTTAGCTATTTTTGCGTAAGTCCTGAGCTTTTATTTTTAGGACTTACGCAAACTCTACGAACTCTTGGCGTTCTTCTCTACGAGACGCTGCGCGTTGGCGTTGGCGTTGGCGTTGGCGTTGGCGAAGCCTCTCGTAGAGAAGCCTCTCGCAGAGAAGCCTCTCGCAGAGAAGCCTCTCGTAGAGAAGCCTCTCGTAGAGAAGGCGTCTTCTCTACGAGACGCGAAGCGCGAAGGCGGTAGCCTACGGCAAGCCGCAAAGCGTCTACAATAAATTAGGCTCTTTCCCAATCAGCGATGCACTTCAACTCTAGGAAATATATCACAATCTAGCGGCTCGCCAGATTTTTTGGTTTTGAATGAATTAAATTGTGGTAAATCAATTTCTTCGAGAGGTTTGAAAGGCCACGCTTTCGGACGCTGATAATAAGTAACATCATCACCAGTCCAATTAGTCACCACTGCACGTCGTTGTGTAGAAGATATGTTAGTTACTGAATGATGAATTGTCAGAAAATGATGAATCAAGCAATCTCCAGGCTCCATATCCCAGCAGAGAATTTCCTGAGGTTCTGGTTCTATAAACCACAACGGGTTCGATCGCTCGCGTAATTCTTTGCCCCATCGATGAGAACCTTTGATATACTCTAATCGACCATTTTCTTGGTTGACACTATCTAGAGCCAGCCAAATTTTACAACACTGCCAGCCTTGTATAGGCCAGTAAGGTAGGTCGTTATGCCACCCAATACGACTATTAGCTTTCGGCTTCTTCACAAAAAAACCGTCAGCCAAAAAGTTTAATTTTTTCGACTTTAAAACTTGAACCGCGAGTCTTGCTAATGGAGATTCAAAAGCCAAAGCACGGAAATCAGCATCAACAAGCCATAAGTTACTGGTATGCTCCGCACTACCTTCTCGTTTTGAAGCATTCTTTTCCCCCAGAGGACTAGGAATTAGTATATTCTTGTCAACTGCTGTTTGCATCCGTTCTACCCAGATGTCATCCACAGCGTTTTTGACGCAGATAACGCCATCTCGCTGGAAAGCTTCAACTTGTTGAGGGCTAATTTTTGGTGTGTCTACCTTGAGCATTTTATCTTTTTTCAGATTTTGAAATTAAACTGTTTTGGATGGGAAATACTAAATGCATATCCGCCGATCTCATTCAGGATTTCTAGAATTTTTTACTGAGATCAACTTTGTCACTATCTAACAAAGTTTTTTCAATATAGAGTAAATATTCAGTTAGCAATTCTTTCTGTAGGTGGACTATTCTTTGACAACCTTAGTTAAATAATTTCACCCTAACTACCGAGATCTTTTTTAAGAATCAGTGGTATTAGTGACGCTAAGCGTAATATACCAGACATAATAAAGACTTCGGCTATGCCAAAAGACCCAGCAAATTGAGCGATAAAGCCGCCTATAGTTGCTCCTAAAGCACCACTTACTCCAGCAATAGCAGCTGCGATCGCAAAATAGATAGACTGATTTTTTACTGGTGCAATTTCTATCTGGAGATTGTTGTTACACAAATCAACTCCTCCCCAATTAGCACCAATGAAAATGTGTAACAAAGGTAACCACAGCCAGAGATCCACGGGACTAGAACCAATCAATAGCCATAGCCACGGTATGACTGCAATCAGAATTCCTGTAGAAATTAAAATCGGACGATTGCCAATTTTATCTGCCAATTTACCCCAGAAAATTAGCATCAGCATATGTGCCCCCGCCCGCAAGCTGTTGTAGAAAGTTACCCAACTCACATCTAGATTGAGCGTATCTAGCAAGTAGAGGTTAAAAAATGGGGCACTGAGGTTAACAGCAAAAGTCCATGCGCCAAAATAAACCAGAAACACCAAATAATTAGAGTTTTTCCAAATGCTGCTAACTAAATCGTTTTTTGGTGTCAGTATTTGCGGTAAAAAGATTGCACCAGATGTCTCCCCAAGTTCATTTGTTGACGAGTCTAGCTCAATCTCAGTAGTTTCAGATGAGCTACCATGATAAGTATTTTGTAATTGGGGATTCATATCTACCAGGAAATACTGACATCCCAAGCTCACAATCCCAAAGAAAATACCTACTAACAAAATCATTCCATAACCTTGGATAGTCCCCCCATACCAATGTGATATAGCTAAACCAGCTAAGGGCAAGCTAATTAACTCGGTCAGGTTGGCAAGGCTATTGCGTAGCCCGAAATATCTACCTCGCAACTGTCGTGGGACTAACATTGCTATCCAACTCAAGCATGATGCAATTGCTAGTCCTCCTAAAAGATGACTACATAGAAGAATCGAGAGCGACAATATCACCAATTGGTTAGAATTCAGCGCTCCCCAGCTAAAGCTAACAATGCCAATGACTAAAATTAGCCAGAGTAATCGAGCAATGCCGTGTGTCCGTAATGAATACTGAAAGCGGCTGGTGCTACGTTCAGATAAATAAGCACCTATCGGCTGAAACAGATGTGCCAACATAGGGATAGAGGACACCAAGCCAAAGACCACCGGACTGGCATCCAATTCGACCAAAAAATTACCCAGCAAAACTCCGCCAGTGGCAACAGTGAAAACTACTGCGAAAACACCATCGGCAGTGGAAGCCCTCAAACTGGTGCGAATCGCATCCTTAGAAATACCAGAACTGGGTATTGAACTAGGAGAAAGTGTTGATGGTGAAGCAACCTCGGCGATTTCTACAGAAACAGGTGCGCCTGTTTCAACCGGAACAAAATCCATAAATCTAATACTGAAAAAAAATAATAGCGAAGCATCCCAATTAGAGCCTATCTATAAAATCCATAAAAGGGGAAGGGGGGAAAGAGATAAGCAAGGAGAATTGATGGCTTAAAAATAGGGATTTCTCATCAGAACACCTGAAATTAGGCGCACAGGCACTAACAAGAAAATTTTTTTCTTTTAGGACTTACGCCAAACTAGACGCTGTAGGGGCAATTCATGAATTGCCCCTACCTGAAAATCAGAGTTTTGGCAGCCTTATGACATGGATGATGTCGTCTCCTCTCGCTACCCAAAGATTGATCTACTAAATCTCCCTCAAATCGCCAAATCCTCTAAATTTACTTTTTTATTCCAAATCTACCTTTGGTGTAGGTGCAATATTTGAAAAATAGTGATATGTTAACTAATGTAAACGAGCGTTTAAGCTTTTTAAGCAAGTAAAACCATTCTTCTATCTTGCTTGTAAACCGTTATTCAGCTACTTTCAGTCCGTAATCCTTGAGGCTAGACATAGCATTAACAGTCTGATAATCTGAAAAAGTCTATGAAGTTTTGTTGCGTAAATTTGCGAAACTCTTAAGGTTCAGCAAAGACCCAAGGTATTTTGCTGTGCCGATGAAATGACAGTAGATGCACTCCATCTATAGTGCTGTCTTTTGTAGTTTCTAAATCTGCAATCCAACTAAACTTCATTGAGGCCTGCCTCTTTTTTCCTCACGAATCACGGGCAATTGACTTGCGACATCAGTTTAGCAAGTTAAATTACCATCTTTGAGAAGTGCTTACACTTCTAATGGCATCGAAATCAAACTTACAATTTCTTTCAACTAGAGGGTAAAATCTGTGAGCATCGTTCAAACAAAACTTCAAGCTACTGAAACTACATTTCACGTAGAAGCTTATGAAAAGATTGAGTATGACTTAGTTTATGTAGATGGTGTTTTTGATATTGCCAATCCAGAACTTGCAGAAACATATAAAAGTTTTGGGAGGTGCTTGGCCGTTGTAGATACTAATGTCAATCATTTTTACGGCACTCAAATTGAGAAATATTTCCGTTATTACGGTATCGATTTGAGGATTTTCGCTTTAACGATTAGCGAACCAAACAAGTCTATGCAAACCTTTGAGAAAATCATAGATGTGTTCGCAGACTTCAAATTAGTACGAAAAGAGCCAGTCTTAGTAATAGGTGGTGGTTTAATTACAGACGTTGTAGGGTTTGCTTGCTCTACCTATCGCCGTAGTAGTAATTACATCCGGATTCCTACTTCTTTGATTGGTTTGATTGATGCTAGCGTCGCTATCAAGGTAGCAGTTAACCATCGGAAGCTGAAAAATCGTTTGGGTGCTTATCATGCTTCTCAAAAAGTCTTTTTAGACTTTTCTCTGCTGGGGACATTACCAACAAATCAAGTGCGTAATGGAATGGCAGAATTAGTCAAAATTGCTGTAGTTGCTCATGGGGGTGTGTTTGAGTGGTTAGAAAAATATGGCGAAGAACTGCTTGACACTCACTTTGGGAATATTGATGCAACTCCAGAGATTAAAGAAATAGCTCACCGTCTGACTTACGAAGCGATCAAAAAAATGTTGGAGTTAGAGGTACCTAACCTCCGCGAACTAGATTTGGACAGAGCAATTGCTTATGGACATACTTGGAGTCCGACTTTAGAACTGGCACCACGGGTACCGATGTTTCATGGACATGCAGTGAGCATCGATATGGCTTTATCTGCAACCATCGCAGGCAATAGAGGCTACATCACCATTGAAGAACGCGATCGCATTTTACGATTAATCAGCGGTTTAGGGTTGGCTCTCGACCATCCTTTAATGGATGAAGAACTGTTATGGGACGCTACCGAGTCTATCACCCTCACACGAGATGGTTTGTTGAGAGCTGCCATGCCCAGACCAATTGGAACCTGCTTCTATATGAATGATTTGACACGGGAAGAATTGGCACAAGCTTTAGCAGATCATAAACAACTTTGCGCTACCTATCCTCGTGGTGGTGAGGGTGTAGATATGTACCCCGTTTATCAGGCAGAACTAGTTGGGAGTGGAAAATAATGTCTACTACAATTGCCAAACCCACAGCTAGACCAGTTACACCGGTAGGAATCTTAGCCAAGAAGTTAGAAGCTATTGTCCAAGAGATTAACCAACGCACAGATTTACCTGCGGAGTTAGTCGCTAACGTCAATGAAGCATGGCGTTTGGCAGCTGGTTTAGATCCTTACTTGGAAGAATATACGACCCCTGAATCAGCCGCTTTAACTGCACTTGCCGAAAAAACATCAAAAGAAGCATGGCAAGAACACTTTAGCGAAGGCACAACAGTACGACCTCTAGAACAAGAAATGCTATCTGGTCATGTAGAAGGACAAACCCTGAAAATGTTTGTTCATATGACCAAGGCCAAAAGAGTACTGGAAATAGGAATGTTCACAGGTTATTCTGCACTAGCTATGGCAGAGGCATTACCAAAAGACGGAGTGCTAGTTGCTTGCGAAGTAGATCCCTTTGCCGCAGAAGTTGGACAAGCAGCTTTTAATCAATCTGCTGATGGTCAAAAAATCCGGGTGGAATTAGGATCGGCTTTGCAAACCTTAGATAAGTTAGTAGCCGCGGGAGAATCATTCGATCTAGTCTTTATTGACGCAGATAAAAAGGAGTACATAACCTACTTCCAAAAATTGCTAGATACGAATTTGCTAGCACCATCAGGATTTATTTGTGTAGATAACACACTCCTGCAAGGAGAGGTTTATTTACCAGGACAACAACGCACTGCCAACGGTGAAGCGATCGCTCAATTTAATCGTACCGTAGCACTCGACCCCCGCGTAGAACAGGTAATATTACCCCTACGAGATGGCTTGACGATTATCCGCAGAACTGCCTGATTGACTATGGCACAATCTATTTCTGTTTCTTCTTCACCTGCTATACCGTCTCTTGCTGTAGAGACAAAAATAGCCGTAATTATCCAAAACATTTTGACTTTGGCGTTGCTCTTATTAGCACTGCCAATCAATGCCACCATTGTTTTAGTAACTTTGTTGTGGTATAATATATCCCGTCTTTTCCAAGATTCAGCAACCAAAGCCGCAAACCCCAAAAATATATTGATTAGTGGGGGCAAAATGACCAAAGCTTTACAGCTAGCACGGTCATTTAATGCGGCTGGACACAGAGTTGTGCTGGTAGAAACCCACAAATATTGGTTATCTGGACATCGATTTTCCCAAGCCGTGGACAAATTTTATACTGTTCCTGCGCCCCAAGAAAATCCAGAACGCTATACTCAGGCTTTGATAGACATCATCAAACAAGAAAATATTGATGTCTATATTCCCGTCACCAGTCCATTGGGTAGCTACTACGACTCTCTGGCTAAACCATTGCTGTCAGAATACTGTGAAGTATTTCACTTTGATGCGGATATTACCCAGAAATTGGATGATAAATTTGCCTTTGCCGAAACAGGGCGATCGCTTGGTTTATCAGCACCTAAATCTTTCAAAATTACCTCTGCCGAACAAGTTCTAAATTTCGACTTCTCCCAGGAATCTCGCAAATATATCCTCAAGAGTATTCCTTACGATTCAGTACGACGTTTAGACTTAACCAAGCTTCCCTGCGCCACCCCTGAAGAAACAGCTGCATTTGTCAGAAGCTTGCCAATCAGCCCGGAAAAGCCCTGGATTATGCAAGAATTTATTCCTGGCAAGGAATTTTGTACCCATAGCACCGTCCGGGATGGTGAATTACGATTGCACTGCTGCTGTGAATCTTCAGCCTTTCAAGTCAACTATGAAAACGTTGAAAATTCCCAAATCAGGGAATGGGTAAGGCATTTTGTCAAAGAACTGAAACTTACAGGACAAATTTCCTTTGACTTCATTCAAGCTGAGGATGGCAGAGTTTACGCCATTGAGTGTAATCCCCGCACACACTCTGCAATTACTACTTTTTACGACCATCCCCAAGTTGCCCAAGCGTATCTTGATAAAGAACCGATGGCTGAAACATTACAGCCATTACCAACCAGTAAACCAACTTATTGGACTTATCATGAAGTTTGGCGTTTGACTGGCATCCGTTCTTTCACACAATTGAAAAAATGGATTGCAAATATTTGGCGGGGAACTGATGCAATTTATAAATCAGATGATCCCTTACCGTTTTTAATGGTGCATCATTGGCAAATTCCTTTACTCTTGATCGATAATTTACGCCGGCTCAAAGGCTGGACGCGCATAGATTTCAATATCGGTAAATTAGTCGAATTGGGGGGAGATTAGGACTGAGGCTGAGTGAAAGTATGATTTAGTGTCACGCAGAGGCGCAGAGGAGAAGAGAATGATTTTTTGACGTTGTACAAGGGGTGAAATACTCTTGATTCTCTCCGCGCCTCTAGGCCTCTGCGTGAGATAAATTATCCTGTGGCGTTGCTGATTGCGGTATGAAAAATAATTTTGTGTGATTTCAAAATCCTTGTAGAGACGTTGCAATGCAACGTCTCTACATCCAAATTCTTGATTCAGCAACGCCTATCCTGTTTTCTGTGCAATGTTTTAAATAGGAACATCAATCATGTCAGTACTTCGTATCCTTCATTTAGTTGGCTCTGCACAGAATGATTTTTACTGTGATTTGTCACGCCTTTACGCCGAAGATTGTTTGGCTGCAACGGCAGAGCGATCGCGCTATGATTTTCAGATTGCATACATCACGCCCGATCGCCAGTGGCGATTTCCTCAATCCCTTAATCGAGAAGATATCGCTCAGGCTAAACCCATTTCTCTGTCTGATGCCATAGAGTTTCTTTCAGCACAAAACATTGACGTTATGTTACCACAGATGTTTTGTATCCCTGGAATGACTCACTACCGCGCCCTATTCGACCTGCTGAAGATCCCTTACATAGGCAATACTCCGGATCTCATGGCCATAACGGCTCACAAAGCCAGAACCAAAGCAATTGTGGAAGCCGCAGGGGTGAAAGTGCCTCGTGGAGAACTGCTGCGTCAGGGAGATGTTCCGACAATCACACCTCCAGTAGTTATTAAACCCGCAAGTTCGGACAACTCTTTGGGGGTGACCTTAGTTAAAGATGCTGCTGAGTATGACGCGGCGCTGAAAAAAGCATTTGAATATGCTTCGGAGGTGATTGTAGAAGCATTTATCGAACTCGGTCGAGAAGTCAGATGCGGCATCATTGTTAAAGACGGGGAGTTAATCGGTTTACCTCTTGAAGAGTATCTGGTAGACCCTCACGAAAAACCCATCCGCACCTATGCTGATAAACTCCGACAAACAGACGATGGCAACTTGGGTTTCGCCGCTAAAGATAATATCAAGTCTTGGATTGTAGATCCTAATGATCCGATCACCGAAAAGGTTCAGCAAGTGGCTAAGAAGTGTCATCAAGCTTTAGGCTGTCGCCACTACAGTTTATTTGACTTCCGCATCGATCCACAGGGGCAACCTTGGTTTTTAGAAGCTGGGTTGTATTGTTCTTTTGCCCCCAAAAGCGTGATTTCCTCTATGGCCAAAGTAGCAGGAATCCCTCTAACAGAGTTGTTAATGATAGCGATCGATGAAACACTGGGGAGTATTAACACAATTTGATGGCGATCGCAATAGTGCTTGGCTGGAATGCGATCGCCCACAGTCAAATACCTTCTTTATCCACCGCAGCCTCTGAAGATCCGTACCAGCCACCTAAGGGTGTCACCCGTCTCGGTTTATAAGTATCCTTCATCTACAGTGCTATACGATCCAAATAAAGCACTGCGAGTTTGGGGGCCGACTATACCATCGACACGCAAACCATTGTTGGCTTGAAACTGCCGGACTAGCCCAATAGTCGTATTTCCGTAATAACCTGTAGGATTAATCCCTAAACGCCTTTGTACTTGTGATACAGCAGAACCTCTAGAACCATAACTGAGTGTGATGCGTCCACCTACTCCAGCAGACGTTGGGTTGTTTGAACGAGGGTTATACGTATCACCTACCCATCTTGCAGCTACATATCTATTTCTGGATAGGCGAACAAAACCATTGGCTCTACCAGTGCTGGTAATTCTAGTACCGTTGGGAATACAGTCTACAACTGAAGAACTAGTGTAGGGGCTTACACGCACGTTCAGACAACTGCCGTTAGTTCTGACATAAGCGCCTAATGCTGCTGACACTTGGGTAATAGCTGTCAAAAATACTATAAAACCAGCTAACGATAACCAAACAGAAGATTTCAGAGATTTCTTCCAATCTAAGTCAAACTTGGGAAATTCATAGTCGATAGATTTAGCCTGACTGTTTGCCTCTTCGTAGGCCACGAACATAGATGAATAAGCAATATATTCCATTGATTAACACCTTAATCTTTTAAAAACTAAAAACTCACAAACTTTTCACACCACAAATTAAGCGATTCTTGAACGGCAATAGACTCACTCAAAGCCATCGTCCAGTGTCTATGGTGTACGACTGCAATTTTATTCGCCACCATCGCTGAAAATAATGTTGTCGCTACGAATCCAACTTTTTAGACAGATTTAAATTTCCCATGTTTTCTTCTTGACTTCAAGTGCAGATAAATCAGTTAATCTATTTACAGGCAAATTAGCCAAAAGCACCATCTATTAATTTTTTGATATTTAATTTGGAGATCGGCCTAAAACTTTTCTTAATATAGCAGGACTTATGCAAAAATCACGAAAAAGCTTAATTTATCGAACCGCCAAGACGCCTTCTCTGCGAGAGGCTTCGCCAACGCGGAGCGTCTCGTTAGAGAAGAACGCCAAGAATTGATAGAGTGTGCGTAAGTCCTATATAGCTTTAATATATGTTGTATATTTTACTTTTTTCTATCAAAAAATATCCATGAATTTAGTTACAGTTACAGAAATATCACTTAAATCAGTTAAGAGATAAATTACTTTATTCAAAACATCATATACATCAGTTTGGGATGTTTTTTTCACTGCAAGTTTCTTACCAAAGGCTAATTTTGAAAAGGAGACTTTGCCAAATCTGTGTTGTAAGTAATCCATTGCGGTCTGCCAATCTGGATATTATTTGCTTCAAAGGCTAGGCGCACTCGTAGACGGAACTCTCGCCCAACATTCCATTGTTCCATCGGTGCCGTTTTAATCCAAACGCGCACTAGCATACCCGTGTGGGAGAGGTCATCAATGCCCAGGACTTCGGGCGATTCTGGCAGGCGATCGCGCCATTCTACTTCGCTATACAATTGTTTGCATACTTGCTTGAGAATCTCTAAAACCTGCTTTGGGTCGTTTTCATACGCCACTACAATAGAAAAGTCTACCCGCGACCAGAGACGGGTTAGATTGCTGACATTCATGATATTGCTATTGGGAATGGTAATTAATTTACCTTCGCTATTACGTAGTTGAGTCACCCGCAGGTTGAGGTTTTCCACTAGTCCGCTTTTATCTCCAATCTCAATTACATCTCCCACAGCAAATTGATCTTCCATCAAAATCAAGCAGCCATTGACCAAATCTTTAATCAGACTTTGGGAACCAAGAGAAATTGCGATACCGATGACAGCGCCCCCTGCCAAAATTGAACTGGTAGGCACATTAAATATTTTTAGAAAATCCAAGATACCCAAAGTAATGAAAACAAAAGTGATTAATCCTTTGAGTGCCCCGGAAATTGTTGCAGCTCGTAGTGCAATCCGTTGAGTTTCTCTCAAAGGGAGAGAGGAATGGGTTGTCCAGACATCAGTGAGGCGATCAATTAAAATTTTGCCGATCCGAATAACAAGAGTGATGAAAAACCAAATAATCAGTAGCGCCAAGGGTCTGGCTACAGCGTCCGTCCACCATCTCATCAGGTAGGGGACGCGATACATGATGACCGCAATCCCGATGTACCACATCAGAATAAATACCCAAAACAGTAGCCATGTCAGCAGAGAATAGATCCCCAGTTGGTGCTTGAGGCTAAACTGTCGCCGGATCGTGTCTAGAAACTGCAATCGCTGATGGGCGTTAGTGCCTGCATCTGTTTTCTTTTCGCTGGTGTCTATTGTGTGAATAGTTGTGGATGTTTCTCCCTCAGCTCGCTTGACCACACCCTGTTTTACCGCAGCTATCTGCTCTTGATGGCGGACTTCTAATGCCGTCTGTTTGCGAATTAAAGTTCGCCGCAGTAACCACAACACAACACTCCCCAACACTAAGCCGATGCTGATTTGCAGTGCCTGTCCAATTCGTTGCCACAATACTTGATGTGAGAAGAGTCTATTAATGCGTTCTACTTCTGCTTGTAATATTTTTTGCCACTCCTGCGCCAATTCCTCCCGATTTTTACCCTGGTAGTCGGCATCTGGCTCTGTTACTGTTACCAGCCTTAAAGGACGGGTCGTTCGATCGTCACTGAGCTGGAGAATTAAATCCTTATTCAGAATGGCAATAGAAACCAGAGGAGTTTGTTTAGCTTTGTTAGTTCGAGCGAGCGCTCGCATCAGCCGTTGCGTTATTTCTTCGGCACGTACCTCTACTGGAAGAGATCCATCTGGCGGTTGGCTACGATTAAAAACAGTGGGAGAGACAATCTCAAACAATATGGTTCTGTCTAAGGGTGAATGGACAGACGCAATTTCATACATACCGAGGCGGGTAACACCACTAGGTGGTTTGTGCGGATCGTTGGTGGCTGCGGTAGGTAAGGAAGGTAGTTGACTGTGAGCGATCGCACTCCAACCAAGTACTATTGCGATCGTCATCACGCTGACTAGCACAAACCAAATTATTGAACGAAAGAAGCGATTAAACAGGAACATAATCTCTGGTAAAGTGATTGAGCAACTCGATCTTAGAGTCATGCTCTACTGTATCAGGCACTCTCGATCGCCTCGGCATTTCCGCTGGAATCTACTGTAATCAACCTAACTGTGCTGCACCGCGCACCCTCGCAATCTCCGCACGCGCGGCTTTGGCTGCCGGACTATCGAGACTGTCCGTAGATGCAATTGCTGCTGCAAGATCGATTGCCGCATCGAGTATGAACCCAGCGCGTTTTGCCGCGTCAGGCCCGGATGAGGACTTGATCTGTCTTAGGTAAGCTCGCCGATCTTTCGGTCGGTTGGAAATCGCAGCCAGTTCGGCTTCTGTCACGATTCCGTTTGCAACATCGTCAGCCAGGAGGACGCGGACAAACTTGCGTTGACGCTGCTCGGAGAAGCGCCACGCAAGCAAAATCGCAACCGTTCCAATGACGATGCCGATGGGCGCGAAGCCGATAAACCCACCAACGGCATCCCAACAGCTATGAGCCAGACAAGCCAAAAGAAAGAAACCTACCAAAACCGCGAGGCGATGTCCGAACGAGCGATTTTTTGCTTCGAGGAAGTAGCCAAACCCCGTACCCGCAACTGCCGTGTAGAGCGAGTGACTCCAGAAACCGCTCACTGTACGCACTACCAATACCTGCAACGCATTAGCGACCTGCTGCGATCCGAAGCTTTCGTTGGGGGCAAGCACAATGTAAGACACGTCTTCAAAGACCTGAAAGCCAAGACCCACAAACGCACCAAGCAGAAATCCGTCGTAGGCGTTGCGGACATGGTTGCGTGCTAGTAAAGCGAGCATGACCAGCCCGACGAATTTGGAGCTTTCTTCCACGATGGGTGCCGTGAAAGCCGGACTCCAATGGCTATAAAAGTCGAGGCTGGTCAGCTTCGCAAATAGCGATAGGATTGCATTATTGCCAGGGAGCGCCATAACCCAGGGCGCTACTAGTCCGCCCCAGAGAAAGCCGAGCAGCGCGAGCTTGGCTGGCTCACGTTCATAGCGATCTTTGTGGGTGAGAAACCAGATCCAAGGCAGGCAATATAGTGCCTCAGCGGAGAGGGCAATAAACAGAGCAGTGGGATAGATGGCGCTGGCGAACAAAAGTTGGCAGAAGCCGTAGATGCCTTTGAGTACGAGCAACCAATACAAGTAGCACGCCGGGTTGTGCGGCTGAAAAAATCGGACGGAATTGCTCCAGCCTGAACGATCGATGGCAGCCTTGCGGATTGTGTCCTCACTCTTTGAAGTGCTAGTCACGAATTGCCCTCCTATGGTTTAAATGTGATGCTCTGAATCATGTCAGCGATCGGTTGTTCCAATTGTGTGGAGGTAGCGGCCGGGCCCTTCACAATCACTTCGACTGCCCGACCCTTGCGATCGACGTATGCAAGCAGTAGACCAATATAGTCGGGGCCATTAATTCTCTTAGCTACTCCGGCAACCTTTTGCAGTGTTGTAACAGGAACTAATTTACCCTCGACAATAAATTCATTCTGGTCTTTCACGATCTGGTTGAGGAGTTCCTCGGCAGTTCCCTTCCAGACACCGCTTTTGACGCTAAACGTCACACCATCTTTGAAGACCACTGCGTTTGATGAACTCCCGACAGGGGATGGGGTCTGAGTTATCACCCAGCCTTGGGTTGGCGTAAAACTTACAGGGCCGACATTATAAGCTGTCCCTGCTAAAACCTCTTTGTTATGAACAGCCTCGTTGATGGCTGGCATGACTCCCGACCATAAAAACACCACAAGATAAACGCTCACCGTCGGCCAAATGAGCCGCCGATCGAGTCCAAGCAGTCGATATTCAACTGGTAGAGGGGCTTCGTGTCTTAGGGGGGACATACAATTTTCCTTTTTGCGGTGCTAAACAGGCGTGAAGCTGATGAGGGTGATTTGTGTTTTGCCGTGTCTCAAAAGATGGTCGTTGGTAGCCGCCGGACTATATTAGGGACTTCCAAATAAAAAAATATCCCATCCCTGCGGGACGCTACGCGTAGCAAGATCCCCAAAGGGGTACGCTTTTAGGGCAGGGGAGCAGGGGGAGGAAAAGTCATTGTGATTCCGAAAATTGGATAATTTATCAAACAGAATTCAGGAGCCAGAATTCAGAATTCAGAATTGAATTCTGTGCGAGTGGTGAAGCAGCGCGGTCTTGGGGGTTTCCCCCATGAGCGACTGCTGAACCCAAAGGGCGGATGAATAAACGGGTTTAAAATCCCAGACGCTCCAGCGTCGCTTGCCGCCGGCGCTATCGTCTGCACGGTGTCTACAATTGGTTGGGGTCTGAATCCTCTTCCGATTGTGATTCTGACTCCTTCTTCAATTTTTGGAGTTCCCTTATATTGGGCAGAAAATTTCTGCCTAAGATCCCGCACATAATACGCTGTTGGAGGTGTTTAGACTGTTGCACTTCCAGCGATCGAGAAAACTGTTAAAAGCGATGCGATAAACGTATCGTTTCTAACAGTTTTCAAGCTTTTCTCTAGTATTGAAAAGCAAGCATCACAAGATACCGACTGAAAGTTCAAAAGGAACCGTTCGATTTCTGTCCTTACTGCCACCCTTTAGATACACACGAACTGTATAGTTACCACTCTGTGACAAACGAACGTTTCCGTCGTTACCCGATATTGAGCTGTTATAAATTGCCCGATCTGTGCTGCCTGGTGGGAGAATGTTGAAGTATACCGATCCTTTGGTAATCAACGAAACCGACATCCTCTGCCCTGCCCGCGCATTCAGAACATAGTCGTGGTAGTGGTTGCCCGCGATCGAAGACCGCATAAAAGTGTTATCGTTGCCAGCGGAAAACCGTACTGTTGTATGAGCCTGAGCTAACGACGGTGCAGTGAAGCTAAATGTGAGCGATGTGGTGATAACCGAGGCGGCTAAAACACTACGAATAAGAGTCAAGGCAGAGTTTTCCATGTGATAGTTTCTCCGTCGCAAACAATTCATTGTTTATGGTTCTAATTAATCAGCAAACCAGTTTTCAACTGCGAAGACATGGGTTTTGTTTTTGTCTTGACGAAACCCAACAATACAGCAAACTAGAATCGGGTTCTGCTATTGCTCCAATCGCCTGAGTTGCAATCGCCCCGAAACTTTTCAATCCCATCTATGGCGATTCTGCCACTGCGCCGGTCGATATTGACACGCGGTTTATTTAGCCCGTTTAGCCTGTATCTTCCCGTAATTTTATCGCGCGAAACCTGAAGGTTTTCGAGCGTCCACCATCCATTGTCACCGCCCGAATGGATCGGCGGTATGAGCCTTCCACCGAGATGGATTTTTCCCTGTGTATCGCGGATTTCGACCTGAACTTCGGAATCGAAGTTGGTAGTCGTTGACTCTATGCGATTACTTGCTTCGTAGCGATTGCGGCGGTTGTTCCATTCATATCCATAGCTATTTGTGACACTCGGTTTGCGACCCTCACCATAGCAGATCAACGTCAGATTTTCGCGCGACGAGCTGCCATTGTGATTGTCAGATGTGCGCTGTTCCCGCAAGTAGCTATCGATCGCTGTCTCGGCTTTACGGATTTCTGTTGAATTACAGGATCGACCTTGTTGAAGGATCTCCCCTTGAGGATTAAAAAGGACAGTGCAGCCACTTCCCGATCTCATACCAGTCACACTCAGATTACCGTTGTCTAAAGTGTCAATCACTGGTTGAGCGTTAACAGGATGAGTAACTGTCAGAGTTAATAAACCCACAATAGTAGGGGCTAATGTTCGTAAGGTTTTCATTAGTTGCATTGACTCTAGATGAATTTGTTTGGAAACTCTACCATCGAGAATTTCGCCAGTGTCAATCGGTTTAGACACAACAACGCGATTAGATTATCTATGGCAGTGATGCCAATCAACGTAAAAGATGTTTTGATAGCGGCCGTTTGAGGTAACGATTTCTACGCACTTACCTGAGTTGCCTTCAACCCAGAACGAAGCAACAGAAGTATTTGACACTTTTTCGTTACGGCGATAGGTATATCCCCGCTGCCGCACTTCGCCCTCTGCTTGACCAGCCCTCGCTCCTACTAGGTCTGACAAGGGTCGGGAAGACGAATTGCCTGTATTTTGAGGACGTTTCTTATCGCCGCGATCGCAATCTGCTGTAGTTCCGGTATCAACCAGAGAAACGTAGCGACCTTGTTCTGTCCTCACACTAATGCACCGACCGGTTTTAGTTTGAGTCCAAAAGCTATAAGTAGAATCATCAGATTTTTCAGCCCAGCGAAACCTATAGCCCCGCTTTTGGAGTGTGGCTTCTCCATCTCGTCCGCGAACATTCACTAAATCTTGAATTCCGCGAACGGGATCTCCAGCATTTTGAGCCTGGGCATTGAGGGCAATTGTGATGATTAGGGAACTCGCAACGATCGGAATTAAACGGTTTATTTTCATGTTGTTTTCTCAAGAGTGCAAATAATCTTAGGAATCATTACAAATTGGATTGCTTTAACCTAAAGCGCCCCTTCATTAGTATCAGAGAAGTAGTAGTTGTAAAACTCAGTCCCCGTCTTTTTGTTAATCACCACAACCTGCTTAGTACCTCGGTCATAGATGACGCGCACCTGCTCGTCTTCGCCAATGAATGTATTGCCAGATGTCCTCTCCAGATAGCCGTGGAAGTTAAATTCGCCCTCCGTAATTTGGATGACGATTGTATTTTTGTCCAGTACTGTCATGTAGGTGACGGGTTTAGAAGATTGGGAAATAATTATTGAAACAGGTTCAAAGGTTTGAGCTTGGACAGAACTAGCCAGCCCTACCATACTCCAGAAAAGACTCCCAGCAGCGATAAAACAAAGAGCAACGATTTTTTTCTCCACGCTTTTCATGGCGCTCAATCCTGTTATTTAAAAAATGGAAATAATAATGATAGGACAAGAACACAGATGTCAGCGTTATAGTTGAAGTTTGACATAACTGTAGGTTGCGATTGTCTCAAGCATTCGCCTTTAGGCGTTCCCGCTTTCTAAGGCACAAAGTTACGAAGGAAAAAAAGTAATTTTAGAATTTCATAGTTCTGATTGAGCAACGCCAATATTTTAGACAGCTTCAAATTTCCCATGTTTTCTTATTTACCTCAAGTGCAGATAAATCAGTTAACTTACTTGCAGGGAAATTACCTCAAAACATTCTTATATAGGCTGTAGCTTTGGTAATCTCAGGATTGGGCAATAAAATACTTCATTTGCTTAGAAAATTTTGTATTCTTATATACAAACTTTCTATTTGCTTACATAGATATTTAAAACTTTTTTTATTATTTTTTAATCATGTTTTATTTTGTCACTGCTAAAAAATAAATAGATTTTTTCCCAGTTCAAAAACTTTACTTACATCAGTTAAGCTGTTGCATATATCTGGTAATATCTAGATTACATCGATTAAAACATCATATACGTCACTTAAGGCTGGAAACTGCTTTTAAGAAAAATTAATATCAAAACAAGTTAAAATTTTCATTTAGAAATGAAAGAAGACAAAAATAAATCACTGCGAAAAAGAGGAGTAGTTCTAACTGCTGTTGGGATGAAGAGATTGCAAACTGCAATTTTGGAAGAAGAGAGACAAAAAAGAGGAGGTAAACGTTTTACACAAGTAGAATTAAGCGATCGCATTGGAATTTCCACCTCTAGTTTAAGCCGTTTATGGTCTTTGAATTCGAGGATAGATCCGCGCACCATGCGAATCTGCTTTAGTGCTTTTGATTTAGCGTTGCATGAAGATGACTACACTATTTATGATGTAAATGACATTGATTTTTACCAGGAATATTCCCAAGAACAGCGACAGGTGATAAGAGAATTATCTGAAAATTCAGCTAATTCTGTGCAACAACAAACAATCATACCAAATACTGCACCATCTCAAATTGTTTCCGTATTTCTCAGTGAAGAGAAAATTAAGAGTGAAATTACACTTAAAAAACAGAGCGATCGCAACATTCAAGCAAATATTAGTGAATATATAAAATATCCCTGCGCTCCTTTATCTTTAGATTCTAAATTCTATATTCCTCGTCCTCCATTAGAAGAACTAGCATATCAAGAAATCACGCAACCGGGATGCGTCATTCGCATTCAAGGTTGTCGAGGTATGGGTAAAACATCTTTGATGTTGCGGATTTTAGCTCATGCCAAAACATTAGACTATAAAACAGCAAAACTCAATATCGCTCAAGTTGATATTGATGTTTTACAAAAACCTCAATTATTCATGCAATGGTTAGCTGCAAGTATAGCTCGTCAACTAGGCATAGAATTTAATGTCGATAAACATTGGGACGAAGAAATAGGTAGTAAACTCAGCTGCACTCTTTATCTAAAAGAATGTTTGCTTGCACCTTTAGAAAAACCTTTATTATTAGTATTAGACGAAGTTCAGCATATTTTTGAATATCCCGAACTAGCCAATGAATTTCTACCTCTGTTACGTTCGTGGCAAGAAGAAGCGCAACAGGATGAAGTATGGCCAAAGTTACGGTTGGTAATTGTTTATTCAACAGAAGTTGATTTTTCTCTTGATATTAATCAATCTCCCTTTAATATTGGACTACCATTGAAATTATTGGAATTTACTTGTGAGCATGTAATTGAGTTAGCAAATCGATATGGAATAGATTGGAAACAAAATGAGCAAGTGCAGCAGCTAATGGAATTAATCGGGGGACATCCAGCATTGATCAATATTACTCTTTATCATCTGCGCTATCATAAATTAACCTTAGAAGATATTTTGCTAACAGCAAACACAGAATTAGGAATTTATCGTCAATACTTACAAAACTTATTAAATAAATTACAAAAAAATACCCAATTATTAGATAGTATGAAAATATTTTTCACAAAAAATGAGAATATCGATCTAGATATATTAAGTGCCTACAAATTAGAAGATATGGGATTAATTAAATTGCAGCAACAAAAATGGGTGATTAGTTGTCAATTATATCGAGACTTTTTAAAAAAATATCTGATTTCGTAATTAGACAAAGTTCAGCAAATTATGATTTGCTATTATGAACAAAAGTATTTACAAAGTTGGTGGTTGTCTAAACGCTAATGCTGCCAACTATGTTACTAGGCAAGCAGACATTGAACTTTATACAGCCTTGAAAGCAGGGGAATTTTGCTATGTATTCAACTGTCGTCAAATAGGTAAATCTTCACTACTGGTACATACCAAGCAACGATTACAAAATGAAGGCTTTAGTTGTGCTTACATTGATATTACGCAGATACGCAGCCAAGAACTCACCGAAACACAATTTTATAAAGGCATAATTGTCCGCTTGCTGCATAGTTTTGGATTAGCTAAGAAAATCGATTTTGCAGCTTGGTGGCAAGAACAAACTGAATTTTCACTCATCCAACGCTTGGGCAATTTTATCGAAGATATTTTGCTAGTAAACCTGAGTAACAATCGCATTTTTATTTTAATTGATGAAATTGATAGTTTGCTGCAACTAAGCTTTGGCATAGATGATTTCTATGCGTGGATTCGGGCTTGTTATCAACAAAGAGTCCACAATCCTGAATACGAACGACTGGGTTTTGCTTTATTTGGCGTTGCAACTCCCTCTGATTTAATTCAAAATAAACTCAAAACACCTTTTAATATCGGTGTTGCTATTAATTTAGAAGGATTTACATTAGCAGAAGCTCAACCTCTGGTAGTGGGATTAGAGCAAGTTGCGAACAATCCCCAAGCGGTATTTAAAGAAATTATTGCTTGGACTAATGGACAGCCATTTCTAACGCAAAAATTATGTCAGTTGGTGGTGAAAGCTAGCCCTTTGGAAATTGCACCAGGTAAAGAAGCAGATTGGATAGAGTGTTTAGTGCGATCGCAAATCATTAACAATTGGGAATCTCAAGACGAACCAGAGCATTTACGCACGATTCGCAATCGCTTACTTTACAATAGTCAGCGCATTAGTAGATTACTCGGAATCTATCAGCAACTTTTACAAGCTATTCCCGTAGCAGCCGACGACAGTCGAGAACAGGTAGAACTGCTGCTTTCTGGTTTGGTAATTAAACATCAAGGATATCTGCAAATCCGCAATCGCATATATCAAGACGTTTTTAATCGGGAATGGGTAGAAGCACAATTAAATCAACTATGTCCCTACTATGAAACAGTATCAGCTTGGATTGCTTCTCAAAAACAGGATACATCCCGGCTTTTACGGGGACAAGCTCTAATTGATGCCCAAAAGTGGGCGCAAAACAAAAGCCTCAGCGATTTAGATTACCAATTTCTGGCCGCCAGTCAGGATGCAGAACAGCAAGAAATCCGGCGGCAATTTGCGGCGCAGCAAGAAAGCGAAAGGTTCTTTCGGCAACTAGCAGAAGCAATGCCCCAGATGGTATGGATTGTAGAGCCAGATGGTAGACTATCTTATACCAACCAGCACTTAAGTACCTTTTTGGGGCGATCGCATTCAAAGGTGACGGACTGGAAAAGCCTGGATTTGGTTCATCCTGAAGATCGCCCCAACAGCCTTGTCGCTTGGAAACATTCCCTAGAAACCAACTCACCCTATGAAGTGCAACTGAGAATACAAGATGTCGCGGGAAACTATCGCTGGTTTCTCAATCGGGCGATTCCCATCAAGGATGGAAGCGGACAGGTGGTGAAATGGTTTGGCACCAGCACAGACTTAGATGATTTGAAACGACAAGAAGAATTCCGGCGACTGCAAGAAGTTGAAAAGCGACTGCAACAAGAAAAACGTGCCAGTCGCTTGCAAAAGTGGTTACTGGGGACTGTTAGTATTGCCTTTGTTATCGCCAGTTCTCTAGGAATGTATGCCTTTGCTCAAAGACATCAAGCCACTCTCCGAGAAATTGAAGCGATCGCTAACGTTTCCGAAGCTCAGTTTGCCTCTGGGAATCGATTAGATGCTTTAGTCAGTGCCATCAAAGCCCAGACTCGATTGAGCAAATTGTCGGATGTACCTGCTGAGTTACTTACCAAGGTAGATCGAGAATTGCGCCGTGCCACCTTTCAAGTCATTGAACGCAACCGCCTAAACGGTAAACAGGGAAAAGTGCGGGGTATTGCCATCACTGCCGACGGACAGACAATCGCTGCTGCTCACCAACAGGGTAAGATTACTCTGTGGAAAAGCGATGGCACATTGGTAAAAGTACTTAGCGGTCACAAAGGAGAAGTCTTTGATGTCACCTTTACTCCCAAAGGCGATAAACTAATTTCGACTGGGCAAGATGGCACGGTACGACTGTGGAAACTGGACGGCACACTGGTAAAAACACTCAACGGACATCAAGATTGGGTGCGATCGCTCGCCGTCAGCCCTAACGGACAATGGATTGCCTCGGCTAGTAACGACAAGACAGTAAAACTTTGGCGCATCGACGGCAGCTTGATTCGCACTTTTAATGGACACAGCGGTGCAGTTTCAAAGGTGGCGTTTAGTCCTGTTGATGCTAACATCCTAGCCTCGGTCAGTGATGATAATACTCTCATCCTCTGGAATCTGGAGGGTAAGAAAATTCGGACACTGAATAATCCCATCGCATCCAAAAAAGGCAAAAACCGTCTGATGAGCGTCACCTTCAGCCCTGACGGACAAACTCTGGTAGCTGGAGACTGGATTGGTAATGTTATCTGGTGGACTGTCACTGGCACTTTATTGGAAACTGCCACAGAACACGACAGCAGCGTGGTGACTCTCGCCTTTAGCCCCGATGGACAAACCCTCGCTTCAGCTGGTTGGGATAACACAATTAAGTTTTGGAACAGCGATCGAACTGTCAATCAAACCCTGTATGGTCATATTAACGGTACATGGGAAGTAGCTTTCAGTGCCGATGGTCTTCGTTTGATTTCCGCTGGTGAAGACAACTTGGTGCGGCTGTGGCAGCGCCAAAGCGATATTCTCACGGTATTGCGGGGTCATCGTGCCTCTGTTTGGCACACGCCGATTAGCCCCGATGGGCAAACAATCGTTTCCTCTAGTGCTGACGGCACCATTAAGCTGTGGAATCGAGCCGGACAACTACTCAACACCTTAACCCCGCCACCAGGACAGGTTTGGTCAGTGGATATCAGCCCAGACGGGAAGGACATCGCCGCAGGTAGCGATGATGGTTCCTTGACTTTATGGACGATGCAGGGAAAACCCTTAAAAACGATTTCAGCCCATAACGCAACAGTGCGGGATGTGGTGTTTAGTCCCGACGGGCTAGAAATAGCTTCCATCAGTTGGGACGGCACTGCTAAACTCTGGAAGCGGGATGGTACTTTCATCCAAACCCTGAGTGAGTCCCTACCTAAAAACCGCGATCGCCTCAATGCTGGAGCATTTAGTCATGATAACCAATGGTTAGCGATCGGCGGTCGAGATACGTTTCTTCGCCTCTGGCACAGGGATGGGAAGGGAAAGTTTCCATCTCAGCCGCAATTCACCCTCAAAAGTCATAACGATACTATTTGGGATGTCGCCTTTAGTCCTGATGGAAAGTTTGTTGCTACAGCCAGCGAGGACACGACAATTAAGCTGTGGTCGTTAGACGGTAAATTAATTCGCACCATTCCCGCCCACACAGATCGGGTAAATGGTATCACCTTTATTCCCCCCCATTCTGGACTCCCCGACAACTGGGGTACTGTCTTAGCCTCTGCTGGTTGGGATAATAAAGTAAAACTTTGGTCGCTAGATGGCATCCTCCGCGCTACTCTGGAAGGACACGAACAACGAGCATTGAATGTTGCCTTTTACCCCGCTACCCAGAACCAAGGAGCAATCCTAGCATCTGCCGGGTTAGATGATGTGGTGATTCTCTGGCAACTCGATCGCGTTTTAGATAATAACCAGATATTGCACTCTGGTTGTATGTGGATAAAAGATTATTTGCAAAAGCATCTAGATTTGAGCGATCGTCAATCTCTTTGTCAGGTGGAAAAACATTGATTCAGCATTACCCAGAGGTCAATGAAGAATCAGAGTTTGAGAGGATTTTTGCGTAAGTCCTGCCTTGAATCCGAACTGGGATTCTGTTTAGGGACTTCCAATAAAAAAAACGTCCCATCGTAGGGGCGCACAGCTGTGCGCCCCTACAGCGTATTGCATCCAAAGGAGAATCGCTATAAGCTAAAAGTAAAAAACTACGAGTTGCGGCTTTAGGGCACCTCGTAGCAACAGTTTAGAATCTCTTTGACTTTAGTCAGGCAAGAGATCAAAATTTTCCAACTGAACTTTCTCCTTCAAAGAAGGATGTTGCCTCGGCTTCTTTGACGAATCCGCTGTAGGCTTCCATACCGTGTTCGCCAATATCCAAGCCTTCTAATTCCTCTTGTTTGGATACTCTGATACCTAAAGTAGCTTTTAGTACTAGCCAGAAAATACTACTGACTAAAACAGTGATGCCACCTACTGAGACGACACCCAGCAATTGAACGCCTAACTGTCCGATGCCACCACCTGCAAATAAACCTTTTGCTGGGCCTAGCGCTTCACCGTACCAGGAGTAAACACCGGGACCAACAGACCACAAACCAACTGCTAAAGTTCCCCAGATACCACAAACTAGGTGAACTGAGGTAGCTCCCACTGGGTCGTCGATGCCAAGTTTGTCAAAGAATGTGACAGAAAAAACTACGATTACTCCAGCAATTAAACCAATGATGAAAGCACTACCGATGCTGACGTAGGCACAAGCCGCTGTAATTCCAACTAAACCAGCTAAAATGCCGTTGATAATCATTGACAGGTCTGGCTTACCTAAGTAAAGCCAAGCTGTTGCAGTAGCAGCAATACCACCAGTAGCAGCAGCCATATTGGTTGTTAGAGCAATGTGAGTAATTGCACTAGGATCGGCAGCCATTGTTGAGCCGGGGTTAAAACCAAACCAGCCCAACCAAAGAATTAAACAGCCTAAGGTAGCAATACTCATGTTGTGGCCGGGTAGGGCAACAACTTGCTTGTCTTGATATTTCCCAATGCGGGGGCCAAGAAATGCTGCTCCCATTAAAGCTGCCCAGCCACCCACGGAGTGAACCACTGTAGAACCAGCAAAATCCCAAAAGCCTCTGTCTGCTAGCCAACCAGCTCCCCAAATCCAGTGTCCAGTGATGGGGTAGGCGACACCTACAAGTAAGAGACTGAAAATCAGGAAGTCAACAAATTTAATTCTTTCAGCAACTGCACCGGAAACAATTGTTGCTGCTGTTCCAGCAAATACTAGCTGGAATAAAAATTTGGCTGCTAGGGGTACGCCAGCCCAACTAATGGCACTGAAGACGCCTTTATAAGCTTCTCCTGTGGCAGGACTGTTATCTGTGCCTGATAAGAAAAACCCACTCAAGCCAATGAAGTCGTTGCCATCGCCGAACATTAATCCGAAACCAATTGCCCAAAAAGCAACGGTGGCCAAAGCAAATACAATCAAGTTTTTAGCAAGAACATTGACTGCATTTTTTTGGCGGCAGAAGCCAGTTTCTAACATACAAAAACCAGCATTCATGAAGAATACCAAAAAGGCAGCGATCGCAACCCAAAGGGTATCAATAGCAACTTTTAATTCTGCTGTGGTCGGGCCGGCGGCTGGAGTTTGGGCAACTGCGGCATAACCCCAACCCAATACAATCAGACAGGCTAAAGGTAAGCAGGCTTGCCAACTGGGAGTGAGTCGCTTCAGTGCTAAATAAAATCTCTTGACTTTTGAGTTTGATTGTGCAAATTCCCTGTAATTTCTTACAGACAGATGCCTTCTTTTTGTTTGCGATTTTTGTTTGTACATGAATTTGAACATCATCCTTCAAAGCATCGTTCAAAATAGGAAAAAACTCAACCAGGAAGTTAAATCCAGTAGTTTTTGATATTTTTCCTTGAGACCACTTGTTTCCAAACCAGAAAATCAAATCACCTTAGTAGGAGTTTAAGAAAATATTGACACATCTGTAAATATTTTTTGTATATCTTTTTCAGAAATTCAGATATAGTTTCTCAAACAATCAAGTCTACTTTACTTAATCTTTATCTCAAAAAGATGTTTATGCAGGTAAATACCTCAAAATTGTTTGTTTACTGCCAATAACACATCTAGTAATAGTGGGTTACAGACCTAATTGATTGGCAATAATTATTTTTCAGGCATCAGCTTGCTGGCTCTATTCGCTCTCAAAAGCCCTTGGTTTCCGGAGTCTGAGTGTGATTTTTTTCTGGTTCTGCGATGGCGTAAACATCTGGCCATACCGAGGCACCGTGTTCGTAAGCATCGATCCCTATGCGATCGCCTTCGGGATTGACACGTAAACGTCCTATTGCTTTGAGACCACCAAACATTAAAAAGCTAAAGGCGACGGTGAAAATTGCGATCGCCACTACGCCCAAAAGTTGTATGGCCAGCAAATCAAAGCCACCGCCTAAAAATAACCCTGCTTTTTTGTTCAGCGTCAGTTCTGCTTGACCAAAGAAGCCTACTGAGAGAGTACCCATCATGCCATTGATACCGTGTACGGAAAACGCCCCTACCGGATCGTCGATGTGGAGTGATTCGATCAAATCCACTCCCAGCACAACCAAAATACCACCCGTTAAGCCAATCAAAACCGCTGCCCAAGGAGCAACGAAAGCGCAAGGTGCTGTAATTGCTACTAATCCAGCCAGAGAACCATTGAGACAATAAACCAAATCCCATTTACCTGTGCGGATGTATTGGAAAATTATTGTTGCCAGTGCCGCTGCTCCTGCGGATAAAGTAGTATTAATTGTTACTAAGCCAATTAATCCTGGATTCGCTGTACTCAGGGTTGAACCAGGGTTGAACCCGTACCAGCCAAACCATAAAATCATTGTTCCCAGAGTTGCCAACCCCAAATTATGTGCTGGTGGTAGTGTGCCCCAAGGGGGACGACCAGGACGGGAACCAAGTAGATAAGCACCAATCAACGCTGTCCAGCCACCCACACAGTGGACAACGGAACTACCAGCAAAATCATGATAGTACAGCTTGGTTAACCAGCCGTTGGCGTTCCAAGCCCAATGAACTACGATTGGGTAGCTGATTGCACCCATGATGGCACTGTAAATTAAATCACCAATAAAGTCCATTCTTCCGGCCATTGAACCAGTGGTGATGGTGCTGGCGGTAGCAGCGAAAGCAAATTGAAAGAAGAACAAGGTATAGGTGTTGATGGCGGCTGTGGAACCGGGTGCCCCTAAT
Organism: Nostoc sp. CreGUA01; assembly: GCA_034531095.2. Taxonomy (GTDB): domain Bacteria; phylum Cyanobacteriota; class Cyanobacteriia; order Cyanobacteriales; family Nostocaceae; genus Nostoc. The sequence continues at coordinate 55,625 of JAVRBV020000115.1, forward strand.
GGATAACTACCATCAGCAGCCGGTAGCTGGCTGAGGAAGAAGGTATCAATACCAAACAAACCGCCAACACTCGTACCAAAGGCGATACCAAAGCCGATCGCCCACCATGCCAAAATGGTCACAGCGGCATCAATAAAGTTTTCCAGTAAAGCATTAACTACACTTCTTTGCCGGATTAGACCTGCTTCTAACATGGCAAACCCAGTTTGCATAAAGAAGACTAAAAAACCAGATAATAGTACCCAGGTAGTATCAATTGAAATTTGCAGTTTGATTGTCGTTTCCGATAAAGATTGCACAGTGGGAGGATCTGCCGCCTGGACAATTGTCGGCGCCAAAACTGCAAATACCATTGAACCCATAGTTAGCGCCAATAGGCGATAACAGAGCCGAATACGCTTATTCATTGCTTACTTTTTGCTGCTGGAAAAGCGATCGCTGAATGTTGGTAATAGGATCAAACAACATCTCGCTGCACTTTGGTAAATTTATACCTAAACGTATAAATTTGATTGATTTTCTATTTACTTGAACCAAAAAACTGTATTCTTTAATACATTTTTTGATGATGTTATGACACTTATACAAGTTCTGATACAACAAATAAAGCAACTATATCCTTTGTGGCTAAGTATTTTCCGATATCAGAATCAGACAATTTTTGAAATTTTTAATTTTTTTTACGAAAAGTTAATTATTTGTTACTTTAAAGTTGCGTTAAGTAGAACGGTGTAAATAATTAAAGGTTTGTAGTAAGGACTTTAGTCCTCTAATAAGGACTGAAGTCCTTACTACGAACTAAATGCCAAGCTTTTTACATTACTTCATATAGTTTGGTTTTTTCAAATCGTTCTACTTCAAGGAAATTATAAACTATAGCGCAGCTGAGCCAAGTATTGCCCAGGGCACGCCAAGGGCGAATGAGCGTCATTACGAATTAGTAATTAGGGTGTTCAGCCGGAGACTATATCACCAATCATTACTGCTGTAAATATTGCTCATAACCTAGTTCTTCTAGTTTGGCTTGCTTGGCGAGTACTGATTCACATAGGGTTTGGCGATATTGTTGGACTTTTTCTAGCAATTCTGGTTGTGCTGTTGCGAGTATTTGGACTGCTAAAAGCCCAGCATTTTTGGCATTGCCGATCGCCACTGTTGCTACGGGAATACCACTAGGCATTTGTACTATTGAATACAAAGAATCTAATCCTTGCAAATTACGGGTAGGTACAGGAACACCGATAACAGGAAGGGGAGTTAAAGAAGCTACCATCCCTGGTAGATGAGCCGCACCACCGGCGCCAGCAATAATTACTTTAATACCGCGTTGGTGGGCTAGCTTCGCATATTCCACCATGCGTTCTGGGGTACGATGAGCCGAAACGATCGCCACTTCACTTTCAACGCCAAATTCGTCACAAACTGCGATCGCGTCTTTCATAGTGGGCAAATCAGAATCGCTGCCCATGATAATACCAACTAAAGGAGCCATAGAATTTTGGATTTTGGATTAGTCATTGGGCATAGGGCATGGGGCATTGGGCATTAAAAAGTTCTTTAATTTTGAATTTTGAATTTTGAATTTTGAATTGATTTATCTCCCTCATCTCCCTCATCTCCCCAGTCCCCAGTCCCCAGTCCCTTTTACAATAACATTTAGCTATATTCTCGCAAATGTGATGATTCAAGCAACACAAACTGCCCTAGAAATTATTAATGCTAGAGTGCCTGGTTATCAAGATTTGCAAATGCTCTTGATTAATCAACAGGGGATAATTGAGCAAATCTTACCAATGGATACAGTAGAGGCCAACAGCCGTTCGCCCCTACTAAATGTAGCAGGTGACTGGATTTCTCTGGGCGGCGTTGATTTGCAAATTAACGGTGCATTGGGATTGGCATTTCCTGATTTGAAGGCTGAAAATGCCGATATTCTGGAAAAAATCACGCAATATTTGTGGGATGTCGGAGTAGATGGATTTTTACCGACACTTGTCACAACTTCGGTAGAAAATATTCAGCGATCGCTGGCAATCATCGCTAATTTTACACAAAAACAGAGCTTGGTGGGGAAACCATGCGCCAAAATTCTTGGAGTACATCTAGAAGGGCCATTTTTGAATTTCCACAAGCGCGGCGCACACCCGGCAGAGTATCTGTTACCCCTAACAATCGACGATTTAAAGCGGGTTTTGGGAGATTATGCCCCGATTATAAAAGTTATTACCTTAGCGCCAGAATTAGATTCTACTGGTGAAGTCATTCCATATTTGCGTTCTTTGGGAATTACCGTTAGTTTAGGACATTCCCAGGCGACGGCAACGGAAGCCCAACGCGCCTTTGAAGTAGGCGCAACGATGGTAACTCATGCTTTCAATGCTATGCCACCACTACATCATCGCCAACCAGGGTTATTAGGGGCGGCAATTACTCATCCTGATGTCATGTGTGGTTTTATTGCCGATGGAGAGCATGTTTCACCTATCATGCTGCAAATTTTATTGCGTGCCAGCGATGGAGAAAAAGGGCTGTTTCTGGTTAGCGATGCCCTTGCACCTCTGGGATTACCCGATGGAGTGTATCCTTGGGACAGTCGCCAAATTGAAGTCAAAAACGGCACAGCAAGATTACCAGATGGCACATTATCAGGAACGACTTTACCTTTGTTGGTGGGAGTAGAGAATTTGGTAAAGTGGGGAATTTGCGACGTGGAAACTGCGATTTTATTAGCTACCAATGCACCCAGACAAGCAATTGGTTTACCAGGAATTGTCCCAACCCAAACTCCTAATTTATTACGCTGGCATTGGGATGAACAGACAAAACAACTATCTTGGCAACGATTATAGGAGCATAACCCGCCAGAGATTTGATTCTCTGGCGGGTTAAGAGGTAAATGCAAAATTTCAGACTATCTAAATAATAATGACGTGTGCCTGTGTTACAGACTCACATTAGTAATGAGTGCCAGTTTTACGATGGTTGATGGCAGTCACAGCATCAGGTTTGAGCAACTTACCTTCATCTACAGTTGCATACACAACCCAGTGGTCTCCACATTCCAGACGTTGGTTGACAGAGCATTCCAGATATGCTAGAGCGTCCGTAAGAACAGTACAGCCGTTATCTGCAACTGCTGTACTAAAGCTGGCAAATCGATCTTCTCCAGGCGCAAAAGATTTACGGAAATGCTTCATGTAATCTTGATGATTGCCTTCAGGTAAAATATTTAAGGCAAATTTACCACCAGGATACATTAAAGATTCCATCGCTCGATCTTTGGCGATCGCCACGGTAAGTCCAGGTGGATTAAAGGTAGCTTGAGAAACCCAAGCGCCTAACATCCCAGTAGAAACTTCTCCTTGCTTTGCTGTTAAGACGCAAACGGAACCAACAATTCGACCCACAGCTTGTTCCACTGGAGTTGCAGCTTGTTGGGGTACGCGCACCTTTTTAGCTTTTTTCAATGCTTGGGCAAAGTCTGTACCTACTTCTTCACAAAATTTGAGAGTCACATCATCAGGTTTAAATTTCACCTTCAGAGTCTCAAAACCCAAACGATATCCAGCATCCCGGAGTTTACCTTCAATTAAATCAAATGCTTCGCCACTCCAGCCATAGGAACCAAACACCCCAGCCAGTTTGCTGTTATCACCACTCGATAACACAATACCTAAAGCAGTATGAATGGGAGTCGGTGCATGACCACCGATGGTGGGAGAACCGATGATAAAACCATCTGATTCTTGTAAATTGATGCGAATTTCATCAGGGGTGGCAAATTCACAGTTAATCGATTTGACCGCGACTCCACCTTTGGTGAGTCCCAGAGCGATCGCTTGTGCTAAAGTCGCTGTATTGCCGTAAGCTGAAGCATAAAGTAAAGCAACGGAAATTTCGCGATCGTTCTGAGAACTACTCCATTCTCCATAAGCTTTGGTCAGTTGGATTAAACCAGTGCGTACCATAGGCCCGTGACCTACAGCATACATTCTCACCTGCAAATCTGATATTTTCTCCAAAGCTGCTTGTACGTGACGAGCTTGGGGAGCCATCAGGCAGTTAAAATAGTAACGCTGGTCTTCTTTGAGCGCCTCCGGATTATCATCAAAAGCTTCATCACCACAGATATGAGTTGCAAATAACTTATCTGTGTAGAGAATTTGGGTCTGCTGGTCGTAGGTACAAAGTCCTTCCGGCCAACGCGGACTGGGAATTGGGAAGAATTTCAAAACATGACCTTTGCCCAAATCCAGAGTTTCTTTCCCCCGCATCACTAAAACTTGCAAATCACGGTCTAGGAAAGCAGCCCGCAAATTGTTAGCACCGGGAAGAGAACAAACAAAAGTTACCTGTGGTGCCAGTTCTAAAATTGCTTTTAGAGTTGCAACGCGGTTGGGATTAAAATGACCCAAGATCACATAATCCAAACGTGTCAAATCTAAAGTTTGCTGCAATGCCTGTAAATAAATTTCGGTAAAGCTTTCTGGCGGTGGATCGATCAGTGCGGTTTTATCAGCTTCAATTAAATAGCAATTAGAGGTAGTACCTCTTTCAAGTGCATATTCAATTTCAAACCGCAGACGTGACCAACTACGTGCCCTAAGAGCCTTACTATTTGTGGCAATTGGTAAAACTTGTACGTCGCGTGGCTTGGAATTGATCATAGGTATTAAATTTGGGGAATTGGGAATTGGGAATTGGGAATTGGGCATTGGGCATTGGGCATTGGGGAAGATGAGGGGGATGAGGGGGATGAGGGGGATGAGGGGGATGAGGGAGATGAGGGAAAATAACCCATGCCCCATGCCCCATGCCCCATGCCCCATGCCCAATTTTTAGTAGTAATTTCCAACTTTGCGATGACGAACGGCTGTCAGTCCATCGGCTTTGGAAACGCGGCCTTCTTGGACGGTGCAGTATAAAATCCAGTGGTCGCTGCACTCCATACTGCTCTGTACTTCACATTCCATGTATGCTAGAGCATCGGTCAGAATTGGGGAGCCGTTTTTGGCGGTTTGAGTTTTCACGCCGGCAAATCTGTCAGCACCAGGATGCAAGCGCTTGAGAAAGTGCTTTTTCAATTCTTGATAATTGCCTTCTTCCAAGACGTTGAGGACGAAGCGATCGCCTATTTGCATTAAGGAATCAATGGCGCGGTCTTTGGCAACGGCGATGGTGAATCCTAGTGGTTGCAAACTCGCTTGTGTGACCCAGGAGGCTAGCATGGCACTGCTGACATCACCTTTTTTGGTGGTAACTATGTACAGTCCGTTGCTAATCCGACCCAGCGCCTTTTCCATGTTGACATCAAGGGATTTGATTTGCTTGATGTTGCGATCGCGCACCAGCAATTGTCCCAAGTCTGTACCTGCTTCTTGGCACAATTGAAATGTGGATGCTGTGGGAACTTCTTTAATCCGAATGGCTGGGAAGGCTTCTTTGATCCCAGAGTCAATAAATTTTCTCCGGAGTGTATCAATGGGTTCATCATCTCCGCCATAACATTCAAATAGCCCAACTACTTGCTTGTTTTTGGCCACAGCTAGCAATGAACTGATACTAGCTTGGGCGGCGGCGCTGGTACTTGGAGGCATACCAATAATGATGCCAGCTGCTCTACCAGCTAGTTCTTGGATTTCTTGGCTCTGGGCTGTACTCAGATCCAGGACTTCTACCCCAACTCCTGTTTTCAGGATTCCTTCGGCAATTGCGTGACCAAGGCGTTCACCATACCCGTAGTCTGAGACAAAGAACAAGCCAACTGTTGTTTCTGCTTTGACTTGTCTGTGGCTCCAAGTTTCGTAACATCCAGTTAGAACATCTAAATGGTGGTATAGTAATGGCCCATGACCGTTGGCGATTATATTAATCTTTCCTAGTTCGCTCATCCGCTTCATGGCATTCACCAAAGAACGAGCGTTAGGACCCATCAAGCAGTCGTAGTAAAATCTAAAGTCAGCTTCGATCGCTTCTAAATCTTCGTCGAAGGTGCGATCGTCACAGAAGTGCATCCCAAAAGCATCACAGGTGTAGAGGATTTGGGTTTTGCGGTCAAAGCTAAAGATTGTATCTGGCCAGTGCAGGTTAGGCGCACTCACGAATTCGATTTCGTGTCCTTTGCCAATATCTATGCGATCGCCACTTTTAACAATTCGTTTGGAAAACGGATCGTGGACTAAGCCTTCCAAAAATTGCAATGCAACTTTGGAAGCTAAAACAGTGGCTCGCGGCGCTAACTGAAGCACATCTTCCACTAAGCCGCTATGGTCTGGCTCTGTGTGACTAACAATTATGTAATCTATTGTCTTGGGGTTAACAAGACCTTTCAAGGTATCTAAATACAGCTGGCGAAACTTCTGGTGAGAAGTATCAATCAAAACTGTTTGTTCGCCCCTAATTAGATATGAATTGTAGGTTGTACCATTTTGCAGTCCGAATTCGATATCGAAGCGATCGCGATCCCAATCGAGAGAGCGAATCGCTGTTGTATTAGGGGCAATTTCTACAGTTTGTATAGTTAACCGATGTTGAACGTTCTCTGCGATCGCTACCATTATCTGTCTCCGAGCGCAAATTATCAGATTTTTTCTCTTCCCATTATCTCTATATATTTTTTTTTAAGTTGTAATGAATATTAGTTTTTGCAATTTTTAACTTGTATTAATTATTGCTGTTTATTTGCATTATTTTTAACTCCAAAAATATACTAAATGTTCATTCATGTATTACTATACACTGAGTATATTATTTTGCATATTTTACAACTTCTTTTAATTATAAATTATCATGTACCTGATATATTTTTGAGTATAAAATTTGAAAAAATTACAAAATTATCCAAAATCTGAGAAAAAATGTATAAACAATCAATAAATAAAATAATTTCCAAACACGTCCTTAATTGAAGGTACAAAATATGAGGGGATAACAGATTATAATTTATGATTTTTAAGTTTATCCATTACACCGTATTTAATTTGACAAAAAACACCAATAAAAACCAAAATTTAAGTTATGTACTTTAGAGGTTGTTTGAAAAGTCTAAATTAATACTAGCCCCGGTGATTAGAAATCGCGCGCCACTTGCTTCTCCCAAGGGGAGACGCTACGCGAACAAGTCGGCAGAGCCGCCCAACGCAGTGGCTTGGCTACACAGACGAAACCCACCTGCGTGGGTTTGAAAGGCCTAATTTTTGGTTAGTCC
>JAVRBV020000116.1:0-64524 GCA_034531095.2 Nostoc sp. CreGUA01
GATTAGAAATCGCGCGCCACTTGCTTCTCCCAAGGGGAGACGCTACGCGAACAAGTCGGCAGAGCCGCCCAACGCAGTGGCTTGGCTACACAGACGAAACCCACCTGCGTGGGTTTGAAAGGCCTAATTTTTGGTTAGTCCGGGCAGGCGGACGAGAGTTTGTGTAGTAGCGAATTATATTCGCCCAAAACTTTTCAAACAAGCTCTAACACTGAATTTTCGTAAGGGCACAACAATGTTCATGGGTGTCAACTTCAGCTCAAATGCTTGTCCACAGACGTTTTACCCCACCCCTAGTGTCGATGCTGACATCTATGCAAGGTATCTGTAGGAAAATCCGACAACACTCAGCCCGATATAGGTGAAAATGAAACTCTGATGCTATTCCCAATCCAAAATCTAAAATTCAAAATAATATAAGTGTTGCAAATGCCTTGCCCAATGGATGGACGAGAGTTTTACTCAAGCTTAATTCGACTTCATATTCTGCATCATGCAGTTCAGGAGCCAATTTTTGGGTTGGGCATTATTGAAGAATTGGCACGTCACGGCTATAAACTCAGCGCCGGAACACTCTACCCAATGCTGCACGATATGGAGCGTAAGGGTTATCTATATTCAGTTGAGGAAAGATCCGGGCGACAAAGCCGCCGCTTATACCGAGCTACCGATTTAGGAAAAATCACTTTAGAGGATGCCAAAGAAAAGGTACGCGAATTATTTGGCGAATTGTTTGAGGAGTAGTCAACTTAACGCGAAACGGGCGGTTAGAAACCGCATCTACACAAACAAAACCCACCTGCGTGGGTTTCAAAACCTTGATTTGACCTTAGTCCGCGCAGGCGGACTTCGTTTGTGTAGCCGCGAATTCTATTCGCCTTAAGTTGACACCAATGAGCAATACTGTGCCCTTACCGCGTGGTCTATTTACCTGAAATTACACTGAATGATAATGCATCAAACGATACACAAAAACTTACTCCTTCAAAAGCTCCCAAGCTAGGCGATCGCAGGGGTGCAACTTTTCATCGCTAGTATTTTCTAAAGGCGATTTTTCTTCAGTAATAGCCTTAACAGTATTTAACCGTATTTTTCATGAAATAATTGTATATTTTTTAATCTATGGCACAGCTATAAAATTACACTTTTCACTGAATATAAAACAAACGCTAAAAACTATCAGTGTGTTGACTTGAAAAAGCAACTATTACACTACCAAGTAAAAATTATGGGACAAAACACTTCACGTCGCTCGGTTTTACAAGGTTTGATTACCAGTACATTTGTTATCGGGTTTGATTTAAATACTCGTTCGTGGGTAACATCTGCCAGTGCCACATCTGTTTTTGAAAGCTTACCTCCCCTAGATGGAGTGCTTTACACCGATAATGCCACACTTGCTGATGCCAGTATCGATTTTGGTAATATTGTGCATCGTCAACCGATCGCAGTACTTAAACCAGGCTCAATTGAGGATATTGTTCAAATTATTCAATTCGCTCGGACTTACAAGCTCAAAGTTGCCCCACGCGGTCAGGGTCACTCTGTCTACGGTCAGTCACAAGTAGAAGCAGGCATTGTCATTGATTTAAGTACGCTCAACAAGATTCATTTCATTGGTACAGACCGAGCAATTGTTGATGCTGGAGTGTTATGGAGTCAGTTATTGCAACAAACCCTCGTGCAGGGATTAACGCCGCCCGTTCTCACTGATTACATCGAACTTTCTATCGGTGGTACTTTGTCAGTCGGGGGTATTGGCGGTGCAACTCATCGCTATGGTGTGCAAGTTGACAATGTTTTAGAACTGAAGGTAGTTACTGGTATTGGTCATGTCGAAACTTGTTCGCTATCGTACAATCGCAATTTATGGTCAGCAGTATTAGCAGGGTTAGGTCAATGTGGAATTATCGTACAGGCAACTATTAAGCTAATTCCCGCCACTACCAATGCCCGTGTTTTCCAGTTGTATTATGACGATTTAGCTACTTTTACTAGTGACCAACGCAAAATCATTAATGATGAGCGCTTCAACTATGTAGAAGGTCAGTTAGTTTCTAATAATGCTGGTGGATGGCGTTATCTACTAGAAGCGGCTAGCTTTTACAGTCCTCCCTCTGTACCTAATAATAGTTTGTTACTTGCAGGCTTAAACTACACTCGTGGTACACAACAAATAGAGGATAAAACTTACTTTGATTTTCTCAACCGTTTAGCTCCTACAGTTGAGTTTCTCAAATCTATTGGTGTTTGGTCTTATCCTCATCCTTGGTTAAACTTGTTTGTCCCTGGTAGTGCAGTTAACAGTTTTATTGGTGAAGTTGCTGCCAACTTAACCCTAGCGGACACTGGTCAAGGCCCAATTCTGCTGTATCCAGTTAAAACTAAACGCTTCGGGCTACCCAATTTCCGAGTTCCGAACGAGAAGGTCGTGTTTTTGTTTGCCATATTGCGAACAGCAGTACCACCAGACAATTCTGTAATTACAAAAATGCTCAATGATAATCGTAGACTCTTTGAGCAAAATCGTGATTTGGGTGGTTATCAATATCCTGTAAACGCCCTGTCCTTCTCCAAAAAGGATTGGCAGCAGCATTTTCGTCCAGTTTGGGGAAATTTGGTCAGTGCAAAGCGACGTTACGATCCGGATAATTTACTAACGCCAAGTCAGGGCATTTTCGTAAACTGTTAGCCCAAAGTTTTCTTCTCGTAGACAGGAAAATAGGACTTACGCAACGCCGATAATGTCATTGCGACCGGAACGAAGTGTAGGGAAGCAATCCCAGCGTTAGGCGAGATTACTTCGCTATCGCTCGTAATGACGGAGTTACGTTTTTTTGCGTAAGTCCTGGAAAAGATGAGCGTAGGCGCGTTCTGTCCCCAGTTCAAGAAAGGTTTTCCAAAAACTGTTTGAGATGAGCTTGGTCTGGATTGATGTCAAGTTCCTTGGCTTTTGCTAAAACTTGTTCGCGGTTGAGTTGATGTTGAGTTGCAAAGGCAATGAGCGCCAAAGCGCTGGCTCGTCCACCTGCACCACAATGAAAATATACAGGAGTCGATAATTGCTGTAGTTCTGAGAGAACTTTGGCTGTGGAGTTGTCCTTGGCTTCGGTTGACTTAAGTGGAACGTTGACATATTCAAGTCCTACGGCTTGAGCCTGTTGCTGTTCGTCTGCTAATGCTCCGGTTTCATCAAGCGATCGCAAATTAACCACAGACTTATACCCCTCATCTACAAGCTGTTTGAGCGTTTCTGGGGTCGGCTGTCCACCAGCGGAATACTCATCGCTGACTTTTTTAATATCACTCATACATACTCCTTAAAGTCGATTGTATTACCGTATTTAGTTGTCAAGGGCATGGTAGCATGAATTAACTTCTAATATATAGATTTTCGATATCGAAATTCGATATTATGTTGATGCTATCAAAAATCATCAAATCAGGAAAATCATAGTGACTCAGGAAGCTGAGGATATCCAGAAATCCGATAATAATCTGACTCCCAAACAGCAGAAGCAGCGATTAACAGAACTGGCGATGGTGTTTTTGCGACTGGGGACGATCGCCTTTGGTGGTCCTGCTGCCCATATTGCCATGATGGACAATGAGGTGGTGAATCGCCGTCAGTGGATGAGCCGGGAGAAACTGCTAGATTTACTGGGGATTACGAATTTGATTCCAGGCCCCAACTCAACGGAATTAGCAATTCACATTGGCTACGAACGAGCCGGATGGCGTGGTTTATTGGTTGCGGGAAGTTGCTTTATTTTACCTGCGATGGTCATTGTTTGGGTATTAGCAGCTATTTATACTCGCTATCAAACTGTTCCCCAGGTGAGTTGGTTGCTTTATGGAATTAAACCGGTAATTATTGCGATCGTGCTTCAGGCTGTGTGGAATCTGGGTAAAAAGGCAGCCAAAGACATGCCGACAATTATTGCCGGCGTAGGAGCGATCGCCGCCTATTTTGCTGGACTAAATGAAATTTTGGTGCTGATTTTGCTGGGTGTGGCTGTGATGCTACTGAAGAATTGGCAAAGTAGAGGAAACATAACGGGAGCATTTCTATTGCCATTTTCAGGTATTTTAGGACAGGTTGCTAGTACAACAGCAGTCACATCAGTTAGTTGGATTAATGTCTTTTTCTTCTTTCTGAAAATTGGGTGCGTTCTTTATGGTAGTGGTTACGTACTGCTGGCATTTTTGCAACGGGAATTAGTTGAACGCAACCAATGGCTTACGTCACAGCAGCTTTTAGATGCCGTGGCCATCGGGCAATTTACACCGGGTCCCGTTTTCACCACTGCAACATTTATTGGCTATTTGTTAGCTGGAAATGCCGGGGCGATCGCCGGTACAATCGGTATTTTTCTACCATCTTTTGTACTGGTATGGGTAGTTAATCCTTGGGTTTCTAAGTTGCGTCAATCTCCTTGGGCAAGCGGATTTTTAGATGGTGTGAATGCGGCTTCTTTAGGATTAATGGCAGGAGTTACCTACACATTAGGACAAGCCGCACTAGTCGATTGGTTAACAATAACTGTAGCAATTGTGAGTGCGATCGCTGTGTTCCGATTCAAGATCAACTCTGCTTGGTTAGTGCTAGCCGGAGGAGCGATCGGACTTGTTTCACATTTATAGTAATGCGAGTTAGGAGTTAGGAGTTAGGAATTCTCGCCTCTGCTCCCTACCCCCTGCCTGTTTATCTCCCTCATCCCCCTCATCCCCCTCATCCCCCTATCCCCCTATCCCCCCCTTCGCAAGTGGAACCAAAATCTAGAACCACCTTCAGGGCGGGGTAAATAACCAATACTACCTCCCCAACGTTCTAGCGTGATTTTACAAAAATAAAGACCTAGACCGGCTCTCCCGGATTTATCTTTACCTTGGGAGAACTTTTGAAATAAATTTTTGACCATTTCTGGTGGTACGCCTGAACCGCGATCGTCTACATTGACTAAAACATATTCTCCATCCAGTTGTAGACTAATAGTTACAGTGGAATTTGCCAGACTGTAACGATAAGCATTTTCTAGTAAATTAGAAATCACTCTATCTAAACGAGATTTTTCTCCGATAACTGTCCAGTCTATTGTCGTGTCAATTTGGTTACCAAGCTCTAATTGGATATTTTTCTGGGAAAAAGTAGGTTTTAAAAATTCAATTACTTCTTGTATTGATGTTAAAAGATTAGGGAGTTCTTGAGTATCGACATTAGAATTATCTAATGACATTACTTCACTAGAAAAAATATCTAAAATATCTTTAATTAGAACCTCTTGTTTGAAACACTGCTGCATTCCAACTTCTAAATATTCTTTACCTTTAGGTGTTAAATCCTCATATTCTAGTAGTGATAAACAGCCATTTATAGCACTTAATTGTCCTGCTATATCATGCATAATACAATGAAGTAAAACATCTTTTTTTTGATTGTCTTTGAGGAGTTGATGATAAAGTAATTGATTTTCTCTACCTTTCTGTATAAGATATTGCTTATCTTGATAAGCATCTTCTAAAAGCTCAATTAATAAAATCTTTCTCTGGTTCAAAAAAATTGCATAAGCTTCAAATTGATATTCTTGTCCAGTTGTATCTATTTCAGTCCATAAACCTGAACTGAGTTTTTTACTACTATTATTCATCCAAAATTCTTCAGCATCAATTAAAAAGTTTTTTAAAAAACAAAATTTTTCCTGCGGTATTGATACATTCATTCCCGATGTTAGTTTACGATCGCAAAACTGATTTAACCATTGAGGTGTATTTCCAATAATTTTAAATAACCCTCTATTCGTATACTCTAGAGTTAAAAAATTTAAAGCAGCAAGCACATCATTTGCAATAGATGTATTCATAATTTTAAATTTTAGTTGATTAATTTATAGGACTTACGCAAACTCTACGAACTCTTGGCGTTCTTCTCTAACGAGACGCTCCGCGTTGGCGAAGCCTCTCGCAGAGAAGGCGTCTTGGCGGTTCGATAAATTAGGCGAAGTTGGCTATTTTTGCGTAAGTCCTAATTTAATTATAAAAAAGCGTTGGAAAAACCCATTGCTTCTGGGGACGAGCTTAATTAAGTAGATAGCCATGATTAAATATAAGATGTCATTGCGAGTGAAGCGAAGCAATCGCAAAGTCTCTGGGATTGCTTTGCTTCGCTCGCAATGACAGAACATATTATATTTAATTATGTCCGTCTACTTATTTATAGCATTTCTCGTTGTAGTGAGGTACTTGGTAGGGGTGCAAAGCTTTGCGCCCCCACAAATTTCTGTACCTGATTTGATTGGGAACCGCTATAATTTTTCTTCTAAAAGACTCAACTCATTAGCTTTCTGTTGAGTAGCGAAGAGGTGATTTTCATCACAGCTACTATCTAACAATAACACCCAATCTCCTTCCTCTGTGGGGAATATATGAACATCTGCACAGCTGCCATGCTCTGTTTTGATGAATGGTAGGAATAGAGAAGTATCATCCAGTGGTAGTAAACCTTCCAAAAAACAAACTTGCTCTTTGATATTTTCTCCTTTATTGAGGTTAGTAATTCCATATTCTGCCAACTTGCCTCCCCACTCCAATAGGCTACCATCTTTGTTCACCAGCAGATAAGCAAGAGAACGCTCTGCTGTTAGAAAATTAACAAGATAGGTAATCACAGAAGTAGGGATATCTAGCATTTAGCAATCCAAGATTTTTTTAGCAAGAGTTTGAAAAATTTCTTCTACACCGACTCCATTTTTAGCACTTGTTTTAATCACAGTCCAACCTTTTTCTATCACATTATCTATTTCAGTAGGTTCAATTTCCCATTCATCTGTAATATCGCATTTGTTGATTACCAAAATAAATGGAACTTTACCAATGGCATCTTCTACTCTTGTTTGGAGATTGACAGCTTTTTCTAAAGTATTACGCCTCGTACCATCTGCAACTAATAAATAACCAGCACAACCTCGTAAATAAGACATTCGCACTTTTTGAAATTCGTCTTCTCCGTAAAGATCCCAAAGGATAAGGTTTAACTTATTTTCTTGAATATCTATAATTTTTTTATCAATTTTGACACCTACAGTAGTATGATATTTTTCAGAGAAAATGCTGTGAACAAATCTCGATACTAGACTAGTTTTACCTGTGGCAAATGCACCTATCATACAAATTTTTTTCTGAACGACCATAAATAAATTGATATAACTTTAGTCAGATTTATTGGCTATAAATACTTGAAAAGACGCTCGACGACTGCTAAAATTTTGAGATTCTAGTTTTACTTGTGGCTGGAAAGGTTGGTTATAACTTACACCTCTTGCTTGAAGTTGCTTTGTATTGATACCTTGGGATTTTAAATAAGATAAAACTTTGTCAGCACGGGCTTGACTGAGGAGCATATTTGCTTGCTCTGTTCCTGTGCTATTGGTATGTCCAATTATTTGAATTTGCACGTCTTTATCCAAATATTTAGCAATATTCAAAAAATTGCGTATTGATAGGGTTAAATCAGCTAGTTTGTTAATTTCACCAGAGTTAAGTTCAACTGTCCCTTCGACAAAAAACAATATTTTTTGTTCTATTTGTTTTTTATATTCCTCCAATTGACTAAGTTCTATTTCTACAAGATTTTTATCCTGAAGTTGAGTAATACCAGGAATAAAATGCCATGATTTACGTGCTTCTAAAATCCATTGACGAGATGCATAACCTGTGGCGTTGAGAACACCATTGTTATCCACTTTTAGCGATACAGTTGGGGGTGGGTCTAACAATTGTGTAACTCTTTGGCTAGTAAATTTTGTTTCCAAAGATAAGTAAGGTTGCCAGTGGCTGGTTACTGTTTTGGGGTTGAGATTTGTTTGTTGCATAAGTGTATTAGGGTCTACTGCTAAAGGATCGCGCATTCCCCAGATAAAGTATTTGCCAAAACTTTGTTTGGAGTTAATCACAACAATTCCTGCCTGTGAATTAAGTTTTTGGAGATAGGCTTGCCAACGGAGTTGTTCTCTAATACTAAAAAAGCCCCAAGTTCCAAAAGCGATCGCTATTACACTTAAAAGAATCCAAGTAGAAGTATAATTTTTTTTAGCAGCGGATTTATACTGAATTACCAGGCAATCTTCTAGATCGGATTTACTTAGCTCAAATGGTTGTGTATCTCCGGAAAAATTTTTAATTTCTTGACTAAATTTGAGGTGAATTTTTTCAATTGCTTTTTGTAAAACTAACCGGAATTCTTGGGGAGGATTTCCCCGAATAATTGCTGCTATTAATGCTTGCGGCCCTTCTTCAATCCAAATTATGACTTCTCCAAAACGTAAACTTTTTATTCCATCTCCTGTTTGGACACTGAAAGAATCTTTGATAAAATCTTGGATAGCTGTCAACATGGCAGCTACTAAATCTGGATCTTGAATTATCACCTGCTTTGTAACTAAATGTTGAAGTAATAATCCAGATTCTTTATGAATCAAAAATACTTGTTCGACTCGGTAAACTAGCGTCCGTAACAGTACAATTTCCGCAAATGATTTTCCTGTGCGTTGCGCTTCTAATCTCCACTGAAAACTTTGTGGAGACAAACTATGTTCTAGGGTTTGATTCAGAGATTGAGTCATTTGCTCAAGGGCTGTAGCAATGGCTTTACGAGTAGCTGGCCCAATAACTGGAAATAATGCATCTGCAAGCACATTATGGTCTTGTTTAACAGAAACTTTAATGGCTTCTTCAACAGTTGATGTCATTACTTCTCCAAGTTGTTTATCTTGCTTTGAGCGCAGGATCACAGCTTCTGGAAGCATCTTGCTAATATCTTTTGGGTGAATTTCGGAGTTTTCTAGTCGCTCATAAAGTCTTTCTAGTTTAGTCGGCTCAATATCCAGCAACAAACTCCGGAGGATAATTAATTCATCTTTAATTTCTGAGGTTTGGCTATGATTTTTTAAACCCTCAGGAGATATTTTTGGTATTTGATTTATCGAAGATTCATTCATTACCAAAATCCCCCAATCTCCAATTGTTATGAAGTAACATTTTGTTTTTAATAGGAGAAGTACGCTGACGTTCAAACAGTCTAGTTTTTACTTCCTAATTTTGAGTTTAAGACTTGTTTTCTGCGTTCAGGCGCACAGCTAATTCTGTAAACATAGCCGCCAGATTTGAACGGTCTGTTTTCTCTCGGCGCAGTTCTTGAACTTCTCGTTCTAGTAAAGCTAAAATTTCCTGAGATTTGTTTTGGATATCATCTTGTAAGCTTTTAGATTGATTAAGAATTTTTTCGTGTAACTCTCGTTGACTATTAGTGGTTTGTTCATCAATTTGAATCAGCCTATTTTCTAAAGCTACAGTTATATTTTTATTTTCTTCTGCAATTGATTTTACCTGAACATCACGTTCTTTTTGTTCATTTTTTAAACGCTGCGTTAAGGAATCAATTTCTTGTTTAAGATAGTTTTCTAAGGCATCTAGACGTTTTTTGTTTTCATCTCGCACATTACTAAATTCTTGAATTAGTCGTTCTTCTAGACGGGTAAATCTTTTTTCAATATCTCGAATTTGATTGCCAACAAGAATTTCTCTAACTTTTTCTAAATTCCTAGTTTCGCTAATGCTATTGTTAGATTGCAAATTATCTATCGCTGGATTCGAGCCTTCTTGTTCTATTTTGAATGAATTATGATTAATGTATTCTTCTGGTAGGTTCATATTTTTAATTCCTTGGGAAACTAAATCTGGCTTTGGTTGTTAGCTGTGATACTATATTCATAGTGTAGACACTAACTAAGTATAAAGTATATTTATACACGAAAAAAATATATCCACTTGGATATATTAAAAAATATCTAAATTTTAGTCAAAGTAATGATGAAATTTTCTATCTCTTATTGAGAAGAGAGTCTATGTATTTCTTCACCCAACTGTCGCCGGACTGATTGGAGCAGATTTGTATCCCGCGTCCAGTGCTTCCAGTCAAGGCCGACACGCCTAGCTAATGTCAGCGCCCACTGTTGGCGCTTGCGATTTTTAAGTATTTCTAGATACTCGTAATCTTCTACCCCTTCTCTGAGCCACTTTAGCCTCATGGAAGGAACAACTCCTTTGATACCTACCTGTTTTCCTGGATAAAACAACATCCCTTCACCAGGAAAATGGTGTTTGTATTTCTTCTGAAAATAAGTTTGAACGTCTTTCCAGGGGTTTTTTGTCCAGAGGTCAACTCGCCAGTATAAAATTCCTGTTAGTCCGAGGCTTTGGCTAATGAAGCCTGGATGAATTCTGTAGTTTATTGGTTCAAAATCTATCTGCCATTTGGGAGAGTACACGTCTTGTACCAAAGCGTTGTAAGACCAAACTTCATCTCCTTTTTGCAGAACTTCAGTAATTCTTTCAGGTGCTTCATCATAGGATTTTGGTAACACTACCCATATATCTACAGCGGAACGTCCAGTTCCGGAACCATCATCATAAAGCGCAGGTGTGGGAGTCATAGCTAAGGCGGTTGCGATTCCAGCTTGATGAAAATTTCGCGCCCATTGCTTCACAGGTTCAATTAAATTTGAGCAATTGTCAATTTCATCGGCATATCTAGCGTAGAGAAATAATCCAGATTTGTGTTTAGCAGCAGTAGTTTTAATTTTTTTGAGAGGAGGTGCTGGAGCCATTTTACAAGTACTAACGTTAGCCCCACTCCAAAAAGGAAGACCCCGAGAACGGAGTCCCCACTGCTCGATTAACTCTGGTTCATCTGCTGGATTAAAATGAGCATCAGGCATTAATTTATGTTTGAGAAGTTCGATCATATCGCTTTTATCTTGATGTTCGTAAAATGTGAACTCAGAATTCAGCGATGGTTTAATTGGTAACTCAAAATTCCAAACTTTTAGGTGAATTTTACCCGCGATCGCACCTTGGTCACTACTAACAGTAAAAGTTCCTTGATAGTCACCAGCTTGAGTGTTTCGGGGTACAAAAATGTCTACCCAAATAGGTTGGTTATTCCCCGATTTCAAGTTGAATGGAACAGCATCTAACTCGGCACCTGTAATATCTTTTTTGTTTTCTGGATTAATAAATGGAATTAGCCCATCGGCATACCATCCAGTACCTAAAGATGGATTGGTACTGCCTTTTTTGTTAGGGCTGGAGTGATGAACGCGAACGTAATGTTCGCGGTAGAGTGTAATGTTTGTATTGGGAATTACTTGATTATTGGCAGTAGACAAATCCGAAACCACAACATTTACATTTGTCAGACCATTATTGGGTGCGCGAATTCCTATTTGAAAAGGTTCATATTCTCCACGCGCCGCGTATAAATCAATCTCGGTTTTCGTTCCTGGTGGGTCTTTTTGCTTGATTCTTTCTAGATTTGAAGCCACCCATACAAAAGGGCGATCGCCGAAGGATGAGTTGTTAGCTAATAACCCGATGTTTGTACAAGCAAATAAAGTAAATATTGCCCCTAATATTCCTAAGATAAGTTTGAGCTTTTTAACAGATACAATTTTTCTGTTGAAAAAAGACATTTCAAATTCTCCTGATTGAAATATTCTTGAAGTGAGGGATGAGTTCTAGACTTGGAGATTAGTAAATGTCTGAAATATTGTCCAAGGTTTCAGCAATCCTATTGATGCTGAAATTATTGGCAATAAGATTTATATTTTGGAATACGGTGGAAATCAAGGAATTTGGGAAATTACTATGCCTACTAAGTGAGACAATTTGGAATTTTAGATTTGGGATTTTGGATTGGGAATAGGGTTGTGATTCTGGAATTTTAACTCGTGAATTATGGCCTTTTTTTGAGGTAATAGATTGTCATATAGTGCCTCGTATTGATTTACAATAGAGTCTAAAGAAAAGCATTTTATGACTCTTGCGCGTGCTGCTTTTCCTAAGCTTTCCCTGCCTTGTTTTCCGATATCAATTAATGCTTGCCAAGCATTTGCTAATGCTTCTGGATTCCTGGGGGGAACCACTGTTCCGGTATCACCGACTATCCAACCTGAGTCGCCCACATCTGTGACTACACAGGGAACACCACAAGACATTGCTTCACCAATTACATTGGGAAAACCTTCTCCAGATGAAGAAGAAGAGGCGATATCTAAAGCAGCAGTTAAACGAGGCACATCATGACGTTCACCTAATAGATGTATGTGTTTAACAAGGCCTAATTCATGAATTAGTTCGGATAAAAGATGATTTTCCCAATCAACTTTATTGCCGACAAGAACAAATTGAATATTGGCATACTTTTTAAGTAGTAATACAGCAGCCTGAAGAAAATTAAAATGGTCTTTTATCGGATGATAGCGACCAATTAAGCCAATCAATAAAGCATTTTCAGGAATATTTAGTTCTGAACGGACACTGAGAATAGCTTCTGTTGATGGTGTAAATTTTTCGGTTTCAAAGCCGTTGGGAATTACACAGGTTTTATCAAGACAATACCCAATTTTTTCATGCTGCTTAGAACTATTTTGAGAGTTATAAATAATTTTTGTTGGCAAGTGAGAAAATTTGGCACTGAGTTTAATAATAATAGTTGTTCCCGGCTTTTCTAGTTCTAAAGAATGAAGTGAATGACGCACATTCCAGATAACAGGCACTTGTCTAAGTATAAACAATTTGATGAATTGTGCAGCTAAGTTTCCATGATACATCCAGCCTTGAATCAAATCAGGTTTGAGTTGATTTACTATTTGAATCATTCGCCAAATGTTAACTAATTTCAGCTTTCCTTGTTCCATACCAATAGTGTAAACAGGAATGCCTAAATTCGCAATGCGATCGCCCCACGTACCACGATCCATTAAAGAAACAACAATGGGATGAAAACGTTCTCGATCTATCCTGGAAAGAAGTTTATAAAGCATAACTTCAGCACCACCAGTGGAGAGTCCGGTAATGATATAAATAATTTTCATATTCATACTTAATGTCCTAATTTTAACTTTTCCTCTAATCGACTCGCTCCAGTCATGGCAGCCATAAATGAAAACATGATGAGAATATAACGTTCTTCTAAAACGTTATGGCTAAATAGTCCCCAGAGAAGAATAAAAGCAGCAAAAGCCAAGCCAATATATTTAGTTTCTCCACGGGCGTGCTGTGTCACTGCATATACTAAAAGAGGTAGAATCAAAGCACCAATAATTCCATGATCTGCCATATAATATAAATAAATATTGTGCGTAGATATTTCCATACTCCACGTTAAAGTTGAGCCAATTCCATTACCAAAAAAGGGATTTTTTGTAAACATCTGCCAAGCCAATTCAGCTACTTCTAAACGCGAATCAGCAGAATTTTCCGAATCAGAAGTTGAGATATTTTGAAACCATGCAATTCTTTCTAATGAGTTGGCATTCAAATTCAAATTTTGCAATAACTCTTCCCACCATTGTGAGCCTAAGGTAATCATAAAAATTCCTATGCCAAAAATCCAATAAAGCAATTTATTGAAATGAAGCACACGGGCGATGGTAAAAATAATAACTGTAGCTAACCAGCCAAGAATAGCGCCTCTGGAAAATGTCAACAGCACCCCAATACCAATAAGATAGACGAAAGGTAAACGATATATTGGCTGTAAAATACTTACACTAAAAATCATTCCCAGTATTAATGCACAAGCGTTACTATTTGGATTTAAGTAAAATCCAGTAACCCGGCCACCATTACCTAATGAGTTAAATGCAACAGGGTTAAAAAATTCGTAAATGTTGTTAAATACGGCGATTAACACCGCTAAAAATATTGCCCATCGAGTCAAGTAATGGATTGTCTGATTTCGAGAAAAGATTAATGTCATTGCAATGAGAAAAATCACTGCTAAAATTCGTTTTCTTAATTCTTCAAAAGCCTGTTCTCCAGACGATCCAAATAGTACAAACCACAATAGTGAAACAAAAATAAAGCCAAAGCACCAAATAATTACAGATAGTGGTATGTACTTGTCTCGTGAGAAAATTAATGGAATAGAAGCTACAGCAAAACCTAAAATCCAAAATAAAGGAGGTTGAGAAACAATACCTGATGTATATAAATATGCATTAATATCTGTGAAAAAAGCGAACACAGCACCTAGCGCTAGGGCACATTGATAATAAAATAGTAAATCAAATTTTATATTTAGAGATTGATTCATGGGATAAATTAAGTAAAGCGGCTTCGGTTTTTCGGACTAAATTAGTTACTGAAAAATGGTCAATTATTCGCTGTCTAATTTCAGTGCGATCGCAACCATTAATACTAGAATTTTCTATTAGTTTCTTGAGCGCAATTTTCAAAGCTTCTGAATTTTTAGGAGGTACTACAACATCGGGATTATCAACAATCAAAGCTGAATCCCCTACATCTGTCACCACACAAGCAACACCGCAGGACATAGCTTCTCCAATTACATTGGGAAATCCTTCTGTATAAGATGAAGAAACAATAATATCCAAGGCGTTGTAAATTGCAGGCATATCTGCACGCGCTTTTTCCCAGATAATTTTTTCAGAAATGCCTAGTTGATTGGCTAGTTCATGTAACTCCCGTGCATAATTTTCTGAACCACCACCTACGCAAACAAAATGCACATTATGGATATCTTCAGATAATAATGTTGCTGCTTTCAGAAATGTTTGATGATCTTTTCTTAAATCTAGTCGTCCGACTAAACCAATCAAAATTGTATCTTGAGAAATTCCCCACTGCGATCGCACTTTTTTTCTAGCTTCTAAATCAGGTCGAAAAAGTTCGATATCAATACCATTAGAAATTACCATCATCTTATTTGCGGGGAAGCCATGACTGAGATAGTATGTTTTTCCAGCATAAGAATTAACAACTATCAAGTTAACAAATTTTGCTAAAATACACTCTAATTTAAAAATTAAACGCCCTAACCAATCATAAAAATTAGCATCACTATTAGAATTACGTAATCCCCAAACCATAAAAGTCGAGGGAAAAAATGGTTTTAAAAAGATAGTCAGTAAATTTGGTGTTCCACCATATCCATGCAAGATATCGGGATCTATGCGCTGAAGATGCTGAACGAGACGCCAAAAAAAGCTCAATAAATGCCATCTTCCTTGCTTTTCTAAATGAATTATGGAGATATTATGATCTTTTAAGTCTCGTTCTAAAGATAATGAAGTACTAGAATAAAAACATAAAATTGTCACATCAAAGCATTGTTTATCCAAAGCTTTTGCTAATGTGACTAATTGCCTTTCTGCTCCTCCATAATTCAAATCTCTAATTAGGAATACAATTTTCTTTTGCATTTAAACAACCTCAGAAATTGTGTAGCGATATTTACCGGAGTTATTTACAGGAATATGATTAACAAATTCAAAATTAACTACACAATCTTTACCCATCATCAGCTTACACTTAGTGACAATATCATCAAGTTCTTCAGTGAGATGCTCGGAATTAGATTTAATAATCTTGATGGTGATTTCTAGGTAGCTTTTTTGAATAATTTGAAATTTATGCACCCAATCTTTGAAGTAAAGAAGATGAGTGAAATATTCTCCATCTACTAAAGTTCCGTTTTGAGTTTTAAAAATATCAACATTTCTACCGGAGACTTGTTGTAGGATTTGTCCAGATTTATATTCAGGAGATAAAGTGCCGCGATCGCCAATTTTATAACGAATCAATGGCATAGCAAAATTTGTCAGAGAAGTAATCAGAATATTACCTTCAACTCCCGCCGGCACAGGGTTATTCTCATCATCTACAATCTCAATATAATTACCCCAAGGCGCTACCCATAATCCTTGCTCTCCTGGTTTTTCACAAGCTATATCGCTAACTTCTCTAGAACCATAACGATTAAATACTTGACATTGAAATACAGTCTCTATCTTTTGCCGCATCCAAGTATAAAGTGTCCCAGCAGAGGTTATAATTGCTTTTTGAGGAACAAGTTTAATTTTTTCATCTTCAGCAAATTTTGCTAATTCATAAATCGCTTGAGCGTAGGCAACAATTAATTTTGGTGGTTTTGTATTCAGCGATTTCAGAAAATCTCTCATTCTTTGAGGAGTCATCTGAAAGGCATTCATATATGTAGTGTTTCTCAAGAAATTAAAAAAGTTGGCTTTCCATCCCATCGTGCCATCAAAAACGTCTTTTTCTGAACCCCATAAACGTACTTCTGGCTCTCCTAACTCTCGTCCAACTAAATAAGAATAAAGTAGACTAAGTGCTGTAGTTTTGTCGTTATATTCAGCATCTTGAATTAACTGAATTGGTTCTCCTGTTGAACCACCTGATGTATTGAAATACCACTGTCGTTGTGCTAAATCTATAGATTTTAGTTGTTCAAAGTTGGCACGAATAATGTCTTTTGTGAGGATTGGTAGTTGAGAAAGATATAACTCTGGTTTTTGCTGAATAACTTCTTGATTGGGCAGGATATTGATTAATTGGGCATAGTATGGGATAGATTGATGGCAGTGAATTAGGAGTTTAGTTAGTAAGTTTGTGGTCGGATTAATGTGGATGTTAGATAAAGTTTCTTGGAGGAAGTTATTATAAAGTTGAGGGAAATTGTATTTACGGCAATAAGCATAATTGAAGTAAAGAGATTTTCGGATATTCATTGTTAAATATTTTTTTAATTACTCTAAAATATACAAAATTATGAAAAAAACTGCCAAGAGCGCTAATACCAATTCTGTATGAAGATGCGTTTAATTTTTTTTAACGAACCGCCAAGAGCGCCAAGAGCGCCAAGGTAAGAGTTTGAGAGAGTTTAGCGCAGCTTCACAAATAAACGGTATAAGAACTAGATATTTATTGTGTAGAGTTTTTCATGAGAATATTTTCTTTTCGTATTGAATCATCTAAATTTGACAGTGTTTGATTGTGATTGCTGAATTCTTTTTGTAAAATTTTAACTAACAGTTCTTCCCACATTCTCATTATTTTTTCGACACTAAATCGTTCAGTTATTTCTGGCGCACGAGTAGCTAAAGATTTGCGTTCTTGTTCATTAGATATCAGTCGTTCGATTGCTATCGCTAATGTTGAAATATTTTCGTTGGGAACTAAAATACCATCTATTCCATCGCGGATAATTTCTCGTGGGCCACTAGGACAATCTGTGGATATCACTGGTAATCCACATGCCATTGCTTCACAGATAGCATTGGGAAAACCTTCAAATCGAGAAGACATAATAAAAATCTCTGCTTGTTGTAAAAAAGGGTAAGTATTGTTTACCATTCCTGGAAAATAAACGCGATCGCTTAATCCTAGTTGGTTACGCAGAGATTCTAATTCGGGACGTAGTTTTCCGTCTCCCAAAATAGTTAATGTCCATTCTGGATAATTATCTTTGATTTGTGCAAAAGCTTGTAGTAATAAATCAAAGCCTTTTTCTGGTACAAAACGTCCCATTGCAATGAGCGATCGCTCTGTTGAAAGTTTCTCTGATGACTGCTTTTTTATTGGTGGCAATACAACCATATTAGGGATAATACAGCTATTATTTTGTAGGTTTAATGGAAAATAATCTCTGGCTCGCTGAGTTTGAAAAACAATTTTATCGGCAAATGAATAAGTCAATTTTCGTAGTTGTTGCCAATTCCGACCTAAGTAGCTTTTTCCCGGATTACTACGTTCAGAAACTATTACTGGTAGGTTCAACCGCCGCGTTGCTATTAAAGTAGTGATATTGATTTTAGACATGAAGCTAATTACAACATCTGGGTTGCTATTAATAATTGCATTTCGTAGGATTCGGATACGTTTTAAGTTATTCCAAATGCCAATCACTGCATTGGGAGATTTTTTAGCTATACCCAAGGGGATGTAAATCACACGGTAATCTAAAGAGAAGTCGGGTATTTTATTGTCATCAAATGTTAGTAAAGTAATTTGCCATCCTTTAGCTGACCAGTAATTTGCCATGATTGACATAATACGTTCAGCACCACCATAAGTAAGAGAATGAATAATTAATGTTATTTTCATTTTGGATGTGTTTTAAAATTACACAGATGCGATGAATTAAGCTAAAAATATTTTAATTTGCATCCTCAAAAAAATGAATCTCTTGTGGAGTGGGCATCTTGCCCGCCCTGGTTGTGAAAATTAGCTTGTCATAAGAGCAGAATGTTTTTTGATTATTTGATGAGCAAAGTACGATAAAAATAAAAATGCTAAGGCAGAAACACAGGCTGTTGATAGAGCTATACCTGCAACCCCAAAATAATGGAGAAACAAATAGTTGAAAACAATATTATTGATGAGATTGTAGGCAGAAGCCCACATTAATATGTGATTGGCTTGCATTGCTGAAATTAAGCGAACTACCAGAATTCCTGCTACATGAAAAGGAATTTGTAGAGCAAAGCAATTTTGAATTTGAGCTACTAAACGAGTGTCGTCAGCAGTAAATGAACCTCTTTGAAAAAGTATTTGAACTATGGATTCAGAAAAAATAAATAAGAATGCTGACAGTAGAGTAGTTGTGACAAAGATGATTTGTATGTATCGCTTAAGTGTGCGATGTGTTCCTGTCCAATTGTTAGCAGCTATCATTTTAGAAAAATAGGGAATCACAGCAGTACTTAATGCTGTAGTGGCTAGAGACATGGGTAATGCTATTACTTTGTTACCGTAATTGAGTGCTGCTACACTCCCTGGTAACAACATTGCTGCCATAGATTGATCGACTAAACTTGTGCTACACATTAACAGTCCGCCTGCAATCATGGGGAAATATTGGCGAATAACTTGACGCAGATTAGTATCAAATCCATACCATTTGGGAAGCCATGAAATGCCTTGTCGATGTAGTGCTATTCCTAAAAGAATTATTTCTAGTAATGCACCGCAGACTAACCCAGCAGCTAAAGCGAAAATACCCCAATATTTCAGCATTAAAAGTAAGACGATGGTAACAGTTGGAGTAATAATTGGTGAGAATGCTGCTAAAGCAAAACGTTCCCCTGCATTTAACACAGCACCCCAGATAACGATGATTCCACTTAATAGAATAAACGGTGCGATCGCGCAAAGCAAATGAAAAGTTAGATCTAATTTTTGAGGACTAAATCCAGTTGCAATTTTTGGTAAATACAAAGGTGCTAAGACTACCATCAAGATTGTTGTCATCCCTAACAATCCCAAGCCGCTAATTGTAGCTCCAGAAAAAAGTTTTTGAGCAGCTTTTGTACCTTCCTGCTCTCGTATCTGCATATAAGTGGGTATGAGAGCAGTATTAAAAGAACCAGCGATGACATTGATAATAAAAGAAGGAATCAACAAAGCAATAAAAAAAGCATCTATGTCATCGCCTGTGCCAAACCTCTGAGCAACCAATAATTCTTTACCAACAGCCGCCACTTTAACTAACGCTGTCAATAACCCAACTATCATCGCCGCACCAAAAATTTGACGATTGATAGAGCCACTTGTCAGCTTTTTCCAGTAACCAACTAAGCTTTGCATTTCTCACTCTCTGTTTGCTGCTGCGTCTCTGTCTTAGATAAAAAAGAAGGTGTACGCAGTAAAGATAATTGAGATAAATTCATATATATCTTCAGCAAATTTAAATATAATTTGCCCTTCAAATTAATCCCATAAACACAGTTAAAGTTTTTGACAACTTCTCCACCAAATTTTTCTTTAAATTGATTAATACCTAATTTTTCTTGATCTGTATTTCCCGTATACCAACCGCCAAAATCATAAGTTGAAATACCTGAATTTTTAAATCTCACAATATCTTGCCAGTGATGGTAACGATTTGCGCGTCCCAAAATCGATTGATAAGAAGTATCATTATTCTTTTTCACAGATGCAGAATGTAAAAGACGGACTCTATTTTTAGTTCGATAATAAACATGCCAAACTAAAGATTCATCATTTTTTAGCTTGACACGTGAAATATCAATTACACCAGCATCCGCGCGATTTTGGAGTTGAACTCTGTTAATTTTAGTCAAGCCTTTTTGGGAAGCAAATAAATCATAAAAATCCGAAAAATTATTGAGAGTATCAGAGTCAATTTGTTCCCAATATTCATAAATAACTTCGTCTTTTTGCTCTGCTCGTCTAATTTTATATCTATCATTACTACTGATAGTTTCCCAAAGTTCATCATGACTTTTAGTTAAATCAATCAATCTCGTGTAAAATTCATCAGATTGACCGCCTTTAATGGGGTGTAATGATTGCCTATAATGCACTACATCTACATTACTTAATTCTTCTGAATTTTCATCAAACCAGACTTCTCCCACCGAAAAAATAAATTTCTTAGTGATAATTAACATCTCTTTTATTCCTTACTATTTTATTCAAACTAAACTTGATTGAATCTTGGTTCAAAAACTAAGCGATAACGCTTTCCATCCACACATGCAATCCATTTATTTTTATCAATTTGGTGAGCATCAATATGGTGCATACCTATTTGATTCCAACCCACTCCACTTGCTTGAATAACTGGATTGTTTTTAATTTCCTTCTCTTGATAATTTGTTGTTGTTAATTCAGTTATTTCAAATGCTCGAACTTGATGTCCGTATATTCGCTCACAATCCTGGGTATATCTAACAATTTTGCCATTGAATGATATAACTCTACCCGCTGGTCTTACTATGGTTTTATTTCCCTGAATTACAGGACTTTTCGGATGTTCAATCCAACCATCCATTAAATCTTGAGAATAATAAAGACGTAATGTATTTCTTGCTTCTGATGTTGCAGTTAACAACCACCAAAGATTATTGTGTTGAAAAATACTAGGATCTGCAAAATCACTTTGATGGAGTAAAGTTTTGACGTAAGACCATTTTGTGGGGAAATTAATTGCTTTATATAACCGAATAGAACTAGCTTCAGAAGTTTCTGGAATCATATAATAGTCATTTTGAAATTTGAATACATACGGATAAGATAAATGAAACGGTTCATCCAGTACAATTTGTTGGTAATTCCATTTGTATGTATCACTGCTAGTTGCTAATCCTATTACTCCTTTATTTTGTAGACCATTCAACACTTCAAAGAACATATACCAAATGCCATCCTCACGAACCATAAATGGGTCAGCAACAAAGTGTGCGGGGACATCTGTGATATCTTTGGCAGTCAATACTGGATTAATAATGGTCTTTGGAGAAACAAAATTAAAAGGAGACTCGCCTATATAAATTCCAATTGACCATTCACTTCTTCTGGTGACAAAAGTCTTGGCGATGTTTTTAATCCCAGCCAAATATCTATGATTAACCCTAGAAACTCTATCGAATACTTGTGAAATAGTCTTGATATTAGAACTGTTTGACATATTTTTTCTGGTGATTTAAGATTTAACCTGTGCCAGCATATTCACGTTTGGCTTGACTCTGAATGAAGTATTGTTGCAAATACTTGCCGCCACATAACTATCTAAATATTTTGGTTTATATCCTGGTACTAATTGTTCAAGTAAAAACAGAATAAAATTGATATCGTTTTTCACTGCTGCTTGACACAAAGTTGCTACACTAACATCTAAATTTTCGGGAATCATTCTACTAGCATTTTTTACTACTAACAGTTTTTGATGTTCAGTTTGTTCATATTCTTCACCGGGAATAAACAATTCCTCAAATAATTTTTCTCCTGGACGTAAACCAGTAAATACAATCTCAATATCTTGATTAACTTCGTATCCTGAAAGGCGAATCAATTCCGTTGCTAAATCAACGATTTTTACAGGTTTCCCCATATTCAGCATTAGAACTTCACCACCACGACCAAGTACCGCAGCTTGCAAAACTAGTTGAACTGCTTCGGGAATAGTCATGAAATAACGGCAAATATCTGGATGAGTAACTGTTACTGGTCCTCCTGCTGCAATTTGTTTTTTAAAAGTGGGAACTACGCTACCTCGACTACCTAAAACGTTGCCAAAACGTACTGTGACATAAGGATTACCACTTTCTCTGGCAGCTTGCAACACCAACATTTCAGCAACTCTTTTACTAGCACCCATCACATTAGTAGGATTAACTGCTTTATCTGTAGAAATCATCACGAAATGTTTGACATCATATTGCAACGCTAGTTCTAATAAATTTTTAGTTCCCATTACATTGTTCGTGATTGCTTCTACTGGATTTAATTCCATCAGGGGGACATGTTTATGAGCCGCAGCGTGAAAAATTACATCAGGTTGGAATAGTTCAAATGCATGTTCTAATCGATATTTGAAGCGAATATCAGCAATAAAACTAGAAATTTCAGGAGTATTAACTGATGATTTTTCTTCATTTTCAATTACTTGAATAAGTTGTTGTAATTCTTGTTGAATATTGAACACAGAGTTTTCTCCATGTCCTATAAGTATGATTTTGGCAGGATTGCATTTAAAAATTTGACGGCAAAGTTCACTACCAATCGATCCACCTGAACCTGTAATTAGTACTGTTTTGCCTTGAAGAAATTGGGAAACTTTTTGAAAATCGATTTGTACGGGTTCGCGTCTGAGTAAATCTTCAATTCTGATATCTCGAATGCTATCAACTCGCACACGACCATTGAGGATTTCATGTATGCCTGGTAAAGTGCTAGTTTGAGTTCCAGTTGCTTTGCAAATATCTACAATTTCCCGAATAACTCCACCTGCAACTGTCGGCATTGCAATGATCACTTTATGGATTTGTAGAGATTTTAAAACATCAGGAATTTGATAGCGATCGCCAACTACAGGAATCCCACGTATATATGCTCGAAATTTGCGAGGATCGTCATCAATAAAAGCCACAGGATAAAACCCTAATTGCGGATTTCTTTGCATTTCTTGTACTAAAGAAATTCCCGCATTACCAGCACCAACTATTAATACACGTTCTTGAGAATTAAACACTACACGTCGCTGACTAATTCTTTCTACAACCCGAATACTAAAACGCAGTCCTCCAATGAAAATACACGAAAGTAAACCATCAATTAAAGGTAGCGATCGCGGCAGTATATCCAGCCCTAAATATGGTAAAAATCCTATAGCATCAAAAAATACTGCTTGAATTAATACCGCAATAGCCATAAGTATAGTTATATGTAAAAGTTCTTCAATACTCGCATAGCGCCAGTAAAGTCTATAAAAACCAAAATTCCACAATACAGTTAGTTTGACTACTAAAAAAAGTATTGTTACAATTCCTAGTTGCGATCTATATTCGTCGAGCAAAAATTTACCATCTAAACATAGATTTAGAGCCAAGAAAGTTGTTGTTAAAAAAACAAGAATATCAAAAATGAACAAATGTCTATTTCTGATATTCAGCAAAGTATTTAATAATTTGCTAATTAATTTTTGAGGCAGCCAATTAGAAACGAGCAACAATAATAAATTCATGCCTATCAAAACCTCTAAGATAATTGAAATAATCAGCGGTTGTATTAGACAATAAAATATAGCCGTTTACCCTAAAAAAATGTAAATTCACCCCGTAAACGCAAATTTTTTGAAGAAGAATACAGAATTCAGAATTCAGCAATCTTGACGCGACGCTCGAATACTCGCTACCGCTGCGCTATCGTTCGCGTAGCGTCTTGAAGACCACAAAATTGTAGATTTGGTGGGGTCTTATACCTAACTTTTGTTTCAATGAAACATTGAAATCAAGTAATAGTTATATTAGAGGACTATTAAAACTTTTTTAATGTTTTATCCTTACAACAAATTTGTAACAGTTTTTCAGGCGTTGCGTCATGCCAAATTGGCGTAACTTGTGCATATAAAAAGACATAACCGTGTATGCTTATTTGTAGGCTAGTATTTCTTGTTACTAAACAAAGTAAAATTTGCAAGTTAAAAGCCAATTTATATTATTTGTTTGTGAGACTGTACGGTAGCACAGCTGCCCTGCCCTAATATGGCGGTTCCCATTCAGATGCGGTAGCGATTATATCGCCAGGTGTAGGAAACAGTGCCCAACAGAAATACCTCACCCTTGTCGGGAAACGCTATACCTATTGATGGATTGTGAATTCTGAATTACGCATTATGTGGATTAGACGCTAAAACCCTTGATTTATCGTTGTAGAGACGTTGCAGTGCAACGTCTCTACTGCAACGTCTCTACAGGGCACACAATCATTGATAATTCGTTGATTTGGATAATTCACATCAGACGTGAATTCTGAATTCTGACTTCTGTTAAACCTTTGCTTCCAAAGATTTTAGTAATTCAGTATTCACACCCGATTCACGAGTTAAGGCGATTTTGCCAGTGCGGGCGATTTCTCTCAAACCAAATTTTTGTAACACCTGCACGATCGCTACCATTTTACCTGGATCTCCCACAACTTCTAAAGTCAAAGAATCTTCCGCCACATCCACAACTCGCGCCCGGAAAATCCCAGACAGTTCGATAACTTCAGAACGATTGCTGCTGGTAGCATTCACCTTTAACAGCATCAATTCTCGCTCTACACAAGGAGTTTCGGTGATATCCTGTACCTTGAGGACATTGACTAACTTGTATAATTGCTTGGTGAGTTGTTCGATAACGCGATCGTCACCAGGTACAACCATCGTAATTCGTGAAACACCTCCCTGTTCAGCCGGGCCAACAGCAAGGCTTTCAATATTAAAACCACGACGGGCAAATAAACCAGAAATGCGGGACAGAACACCCGCCTCATCTTCTACGAGAACAGAAAGAGTATGTTTCATCTTCGCCAACAGAGGCTAGAGCAGGATTTGAATAACGCAGACACTAGCTAAAGACTACGCTAGACGTACTGCTCCACTAAAAAAAATAAGTGAGACCTTTTATTTTAAACTTAATAGCTGCACTCATTTCAATTGATAGAGATAATTTGTCTAGAAATTATTTCGCAAGCAGCATTCTCGGCGATCGCATCTCTTTTCATCGGCAGATGTGACATTTTACTAAAACCTGTATATTCAAATTTGATTGAACCTTTAATCGGAGATAAGTTTTTATGAGTTGGTTACAAAGACTATTTGGAATGGAAAAACCTCAAAATGCTGAAGTAAACCCCACTCCACAAGCAATACCCCAAACTCCTACTGCTACTGCTGCGCCTACCGCTACACAAACAACACCGCCAGAACGTCTAGGATTAAATGGAGAATATGACCAAAGCGGTTTAGCCAAGCGGGTAGCGTTAGCATTCGACCAAGACGCCCAACTTGATGATGTTAATACCCTTTGGGTTGCTCAAACAGGCAGCACTGTAGTATTAAAAGGTAAAGTTCCCAACCAACAAATCCTTGACAGAATGATTTCTGTCGCCCGTACTGTGAACGGCGCTACAAACGTTGACAGCAGCCAAACTACGATTGGGTAGGGAAGAAGGGAGATGGAGAGATGAGGGGGATGAGGGAGATGAGGGGGATGAGGGGGATGAGGGGGATGGGGACAGAATCTCACCACTCCTAACTCCTAACTCCTAATTCCCAACTCCTAACTCCTAACTCCTAACTCCTAACTCCTAACTCCCAACTCCTAACTCCTAACTCCCAACTCCTAACTCCTAACTCCCAACTCCCAACTCCCAACTCCCAACTCCTAACTCCTCCCAATCCAATCTAAAATCGCTTGGTTCACTTGCTGTGGACATTCATCATGGGGACAATGACCCACATCTTCTAAATTCAGCACTTCCAATTTCTCGTTATATTGGGCAAATTGGCTAGCCAAAGCTGGCGGAACAAAGCGATCTTTTTGTCCCCAAATTAACAGCATAGGAATTGTTAAGGTTGGTAATAACTCCTTGACATTCGGACTAAAATTAATTCCAATTGTCGCTTTAAACAAAGCACTAAACGCCCTCGCCGAACCCCGGTCTTGGGGAGGGCCGGCTAAAATTTCTATCAATTCATCGGTTATCGCTTCTGGGTTAGCGTAGGCGAGACTCGCCCAGCGACGCAGCACACCTGGACGGCGGACAAAGTTAAACACAGGTTTGAGAATAAACGGCGAAGCGACAATATTTTTAACTCCTCTCACCACCGGTCGCAGCACAGGAGGAATTGCTTCTTGTTCCAGCGAAGGATCTGGTAAACTCATCATCACCACACCCCGCACCATATCGGGATGAGCCGCCGCCGCCGCTAGAGAAATCAGCGAACCGTTGGAATTGCCGATTAATATTACTGGTTCCCGGATAAACGTCTGCCAAAAATCGTAAACTTGTTCTACCCAAAGTTCCACACTGTAATTAGCTGCGGCTTTTTGAGAAGCGCCAAAACCCAGCATATCTAGCGCGTAAACCGTGTGATGTTCTGCCAATACCTCTAAATTATGTCGCCAATGACCAATGGAAGCGCCAAAACCATGTAACAAAATTAGAGGTTGTGTTTTTTCGTCATTTTTGGCAGAGCGAATATAAGTATAGCGAGTTTGCCAGCCCCGCCAAACCCAATCTCGTTGATTGCCAACTCTTTCCTGCCAGTGTAGTGTAGTAGTCACGTCGCTTCGCTCCGAATTCAAAATTCAAAATTAATAATCTCGAATAATAATGAGGCTTGTATCCTTTTTGTTTTCAGTCACAGTTATCTGTAACCTTTTACCTTTGAAATACTATTATAAAAAAATTGCCGAAATGTGTATGATATCAAAATCCTTGTAGAGACGTTGCATTGCAACGTCTCTACATCGCAATGCAGAATGACTATTTAAACAGCAGTTAAAACAGGCTGGAAAGGTTGCAACAAAATACCCAAAATTTTATCAACTTCTTTAATATAGTACTCAGTGGAATCTATATAAACTGTCGTTTCTTCTATAAATAAAAATTTCCAGTTAGTTCCACTAGTAACCGAACCATAAATTCGCCCGACTTCATTACCTTGATTTTGATTGAACAACTGCGCTGCAATCATGGCGGCTACACATTGACCAAGACCGCCGATAATATCTTCTTTTTTCGCCTCAAAAATAAACATTACTGGTGCAGAAATAAATAATTGCTCCTGGGAATTGCTGATAATGTAATCGCAAAAACCTTGCAAACCTTGAGTTACATCAACATTGAATTCATTGCCAGAAAACAGTGAAATTTGATTATTTAATAATCGTCTTACCTCTGCCAGGATTGGTGCAATTAAAAACTCCGATCTGGCTTTTTCGGTTGAAATTGCAGTTGCTAAAGGAATGTAATCTATTAAAATTGTTCCGAGAGTTTCTGATGGTGTAACAGCTTTTGTATCAGCAAATAAATTCCGAGTTTCATCAAGGGTTAAGTTAAAAGTTTTTTTGACCTTAGCGAGACTAAAATCGCTGTATGCCATTTACTTGTGTCCTGCCAAAATTTGTTCAGCACTCAAATCTAACTCTGGAAAGGTCGAAGAGATAATGCGTTCTTGTCCTCGGAAGGCAACAGCATCATAAAATCCTTCTAATAAGGTGCATATCGTTACTATCTCTTGAATGGGGTCAACAATCCAGTATTCAGGAATTTGCAGAACAGCATATTCAGAACGTTTACTGCGGTAGTCTGTGGTTTGTGTAGATTCGCTGACCACTTCTACTACTAGTATGGGAGGAGTTTCGTTGAGTTCAATTACAGCTTCTCGATTAGCAAGTGCTTCCCATTGCTGTGTTAGTAATACCATCACATCTGGAATTCGTGAAGTGTCCCAACGTCCAGAGCGTGGAGAACGGACTCCCACAGAAAACTTTTGTGCTGTCCAATGCTTGCCCATTTTGGCACTTTCGTCATCAAAGCTGCGTTCTAAAAACTTGGAGATGCCACCGTGCTTGCCAGTGCCAAGACTCATGGGGATTAATTCTCCATCTACCAATTCATATTGGGTATCGGTGTCGTCTTTATATTTGAGATATTCGGCAAAAGTCAGTTTTTTAGTAGTTGCAGTCATAGCAAATTGATGACTCAATACAGCTATTCTATGCAAAAACCAAAGAAAATTGTAGGTTGGGTTGAGGCTTTGCGAAACCCAAGATTTTCGCGGGTTTGTTGGGTTTCGTTCCTCAACCCAACCTACGTAGATATTCTAACTAACCGCCCGTTTAACGTGAATTCTACCGCGCTTCACCCTTCACTTGATTTGCCAACTCTTCTGCTCTCGCCTGGGAATCAAACTTTAATTTATTATTCCACTGCTGTGCTTTGTTGAACTTGGCAACAGCGCCATCAATATCATTTTTTCGCGCTAAGTTCTCACCTTGGATGACTAACGCTGTCGCGCCTTGCACTAAGCGAGATGGAGTTTGGCATGATTGCAACTCTTCTAACACTTCTGCATGGGCAATGAGGTAATTATTTAGCAAATTGCAACCACTGAGTAATAAATTATCGAAATCCAAATCCCATAAAATTATTGTTTTGTCAGCACTAGCAGAAGCTAACTGCCGTCCATTAGGGCTGTAGGCGACGCTATTGACTCTACTGCTATGACCGGCCAAAGTTTTGAGGAGTTGACCACTGCTGACATCCCAGATTTTGATGGTTTTGTCAAAACTAGCAGAAGCTAACTGTTCTCCATTGGGGCTGTAGGCGATGCTATTGACTCTATCGCTATAACCAGTCAAGGATTTGAGAAGTTGACCACTGTTGACATCCCAGATTTTGACGGTGTTGTCAACACTGGCAGAAGCTAACTGTTGTCCATTGGGACTGTAAGCGACGCTAATGACCCAATTACTATGACCAGTCAGGGATTTGAGAAGTTGACCACTGCTGACATCCCAGATTTTAATGGTGTTGTCAGCGCTTGTAGAAGTTAACTGTTGTCCGTTGGGGCTGTAGGCGACGCTAATGACCCAATTACTATGACCAGTCAGGGATTTGAGAAGTTGACCACTGCTGACATCCCAGATTTTGATGGTGTTGTCAACACTGGCAGAAGCTAACTGGTGTCCATTGGGACTGTAGGCAACGCTCATGACCTCACCGCTATGACCAGTCAGGGATTTGAGAAGTTGACCACTGCTGACATCCCAGATTTTGATGGTGTTATCAACACTGGCAGAAGCTAACTTTTGTCCATTGGGACTATAGGCGATGCTAATGACCTCACTGCTATGACCAGTCAAAGATTTGAGAAGTTGACCACTGCTGACATCCCAGATTTTAATGGTGTTGTCAAAACTGGCAGAAGCTAACTGTTGTCCATTGGGACTATAGGCAACGCTATAGACCGTATCGGTATGACTAGTCAGGGATTTAAGGAGTTGACCATTGCTGACATCCCAGATTTTGATGGTGTTATCAACACTTGCAGAAGCTAACTGGTGTCCATTGGGACTGTAGGCAACGCTCATGACCTCTCTGCTATGACCAGTCAGGGATTTAAGGAGTTGACCACTACTGACATCCCAGATTTTGATGGTGTTGTCAACACTGGCAGAAGCTAACTGTTGTCCATTGGGACTATAGGCAACGCTATAGACCGTATCGGTATGACCAGTCAGGGATTTAAGGAGTTGACCACTACTGACATCCCAGATTTTGATGGTGTTGTCAAGACTGGCAGAAACTAACTGTTGTCCATTGGGACTGTAAGCAACGCTATAGACCGTATCGGTATGACCAGTCAGGGATTTAAGAAGTTGACCACTACTGACATCCCAGATTTTGATGGTGTTGTCAAGACTGGCAGAAACTAACTGTTGTCCATTGGGACTGTAAGCAACGCTATAAACCGTATCGGTATGACCAGTCAGGGATTTAAGGAGTTGACCACTACTGACATCCCAAATTTTGATGATTTTGTCATAACTTGCAGAAGCTAACTGTTGTCCGTTGGGACTGTAGGCGACGCTATTGACTCCTTCGTTATGACCAGTCAGGGTTGTAAGGAGTTGACCGCTGCTGACATTCCAGATTTTGATGGTGTTGTCATAACTTGCAGAAGCTAGCTGTTGTCCATTGGGGCTAAAGGCGACGCTAATGACTTCTCTGCTATGCCCTTCTAAAGTGTTAACTTCTATGGCTCGATTTTCTTTCTTCTCGTTTGGCTTTAAATAAACCGCTTGCCGTAAAGTTAACACAGCGTGCATTAGAGTATCGTTTTCGTGCTGTGCCCAAATTGTATGCTTGAGTTTGCTACTTGCCCTTAAGGCTGTTATTAAAGCATCTGGATGTTGTCCGGAGACAAAAAACGCTTCTGAAGAATTATTGATGGCGTTAATTTGACTAACATTTGCCTCTACTGCCCATTGGAATGTTGCCGCTGCTAAAGCAGCAAATCCTAAACCTGCGGTGACGGAACTCAAAAGGGCGCGTCTAAGAAACTTATTCAGTTTCGTCTCACTAATTTTTCTTTGTTCTCGTTCCTTATCCAGTTCCGCCATTACCTGCTTTAACTTCGGTTCCTGTTGCTGGCGGATAAACCCGGCGATGTAGTCATGCACCAGTTGATAACGGTCAGCCGGGTTTTCTGGTAGCAAAACCACCAAGCCAGATTTGACAAAAATATCTAATATTAAATCTAAGTTGGAGGGGGAGATGGGGAGATGGGGAGATGTGGAGAATTTAGTTTTGTCAGCTTCTTCGCTTAATGCGTGTAAATCGCGTTCCAACTCAAGGCGAGTTTTTAACGGGCGAGTTCCTTTTTCATCTGTCAGCAAATACAGTAATAATTCCGCCGCCTGCTGATTTTCCACGCCGCAATCATTTACAACTTCATCCAAATAACGCTTAACCAGTTGTTCTTTTGTGCCGCGTTGCTGATATTCTGCCAGAGTTGTAATGTTCTCGGTTTGCAATTGCGCCCCCACAACCTGTAACTCAATGGGACGCACTTCACCCAATTCTTCAGCTAAGTCTTCCACGAGTTGTTCCACTAAATCCGATTTCAAACGAAAACTAGTATTTTCAGTTAAACGCTGGATAATTGACTTGGCATCATTAGGCGAGAAGTTACCCAACTTGTAAAGCACGTTATTACTGAGAATGTCATTGCCTATAATCTTCAAGCTGGGCAAATCATTGCACTCTAGCAAGTAATGGATGTAATCCACCCGCAGCGATAAGATAACTTTCAGCGATAAAACATTCAGACACTCTCCCAGAAACTCAAAGAATTGCTTCCTTTGCGCTGGTTCGGTGTAAATAAAGAAAAATTCCTCAAATTGATCGAAAATTAACACCGTGCGGAGGTTACGTTGTTCGTTTTTGCGGAGTTGAGTAATTAGGGACTGGGGACTGGGGACTGGGGACTGGGAATTTTGAGTATTTGAGGTCGAAGTTCCGAGTTCTGAAGTCCAATGTTGAAGTTCCGAACTAGAACGTTGAGGTTCTGAACTCGAATGTTGAAGTTCTGAGGTCAAAGTTCCGAGTTCCGAACTGGAATGTTGAGGTTCTAAATGAGAACGTTCAGGTTCTAAATGAGAACGTTCAGGTTCTAAATGAGAACGTTCGGGTTCTAAACGAGAATGTTCAGCTTCTAAATGAGAATGTTCAGCTTCTAACTCTCCCTCATCCCCCTCATCTCCCCATCTCCCCATCTCCCCATCTCCCTCATCCCCCTCACTCCCCAAAAGCCGCCCCAACTCTTCCACCCAGTTGGTGTACACGCGCATCGCCACAGGTAAATTATCTTGAATACCTATTGCTTGATTCTTTAAAGCTGGCACAAGTCCCGCATTCACTAGCGAACTTTTACCTACACCTGATTGTCCATGAATTACAATCAACTTTTTATCTGGGCGGCCAATGCGTTCGATTAAGCGTTCTACATCCAATTGACGACCAGATGCAGCGATTTCTGGGGCAATGCTGTCTTTATTATCAACGCGCAGGGGTGCAAGTGCGATCGCTCCTAATTGTTTTGTCGCCTGTAATCTCCCAGCACCAATAAACGCCCGCAACCCAAATTGCTGTTCCACTGAACGCTGTTGCTGTTTCGTTTCATAAGCTGCCAGATATGCTTTTTGCTCAAAGTAAAGCTGCTGTAAAAAACTAACAATATCCAAATAAAGTTTTAAATTAACATCTGGATTACTGATATTTATTGAAGCTTTTAATATGCTCGTTGCTTTGTGAAGTTGTCCTAAATGATATAAAGAACGTGCCTTTATAAACATATAGAAACTAAAATCATTTATTACATACAATAAATTGCCGAATGCTGATAAGTTTGTATTTGGCAAAAAATTTTGTATATTTATTGATTGAATACCATCAATTAATGGTAAAAACTTTTCTAACGCTTTCTCAATTAGCTGATTTGCTTCAAGCCAAGATTCTTGAGCCAATGCAGCCTCAGCTAAAAAAGCATAATCTCTTGCTAATGCTTCTGGCTGATTGTTAACTGTATGTATTTCTAAAGCTATTTTAGCTAGGTTTTTTAAACATTCCCACTCTTTTAAATCCCGTAGTACATAACCAAATTTAAAGATTGAATCAGCAATTAAATCTGGACGTTGAGATTGTACAATAAACTTGATATATTCTTGTGAAGAATGATGATAAGCTTGCCAGTCTTGATGATTTTTATCTCGATTCTTAAAGCATTTAATATAATGGCAATAAACAATATTATAAAAAATTTGATTCTGCTTTTTTATATTATTAAGTTTTTGCCAAATTAACTGAGATTTTTGATAGTTCTCCAATGCAAGATTGATATTATCAATCTGGTTGACACAACCTAATAAAGATAATAAATTAGCCTCAAGCTCTAAATTATTAAGCTGCCCATGACTTAGTAACTCTATTTGTGCAGTTTCTAATTCAGTTTTTATTTTTAGCCATTCATTATAGCTAAGGTTTAATTTGTTTTCAAACCATTGATTAGCTGTTTTGATGATAAAATCTAATAATTCCTGTGTTGAAATAGCAAAATTTCTCGTAGTAGCCCAACTCTCTAAATCTGGAGCTAATTGCATCAATTGTTTGTAAATTTCATCATCAATCCACAACACTAAAGGAAAAGCAAAATTCTTGCGAAACTCCTCCCGCACCTGGTTAGCAGAAGTCAACATCGCAGCTATATTCTGCACTGTCTCTAAACCCACAACCATGACACAGCCTTGTAGGTTCTCGCCAAATTCCTCCCGAATGGCTGTGTAAAGATTTCTGTGAGATTGTTGCAATACCAACAGCTTAATTTCGACTTGGCAGATTTCTCGCAATTTTTGGATCAGGCGATCGCGCAGTTTGGCATAATTACACCGTGCCAAAATCAGCTTGAATTGTCCCACTGAAGATTCGATAGCCCAAGCTAATTGTTGCAGTCCCTTTTCATTTTGCTGTGAATCTGTCATAGGCTAGCGTTTTCAGATGCAAGTTTTGATTAGGATTCGTGGGAATATAAGATTTTAAGTGTCACGCAAAGGCGCAAAGAAAGAGTTTTTTGTGCCTTTGCGCGAGAATTATTTGTTTAACTCTCTGGCTTCTGCCAAAATCGGATTAACATCAAACCAAGATTCGCCGCTGTCTCGATATTCAAAAACAAAGCGACTGCGGATTAATTTTTGATATCCTTGGTCATCGCTGACTTTTTTGTTTTGCTTGACGTGTCGTAGCAATTGCCATTCGTCATCGGAAATGGGCATCATCATTTCATTACGGCGGGCGCGAACAACTTGGTCTAAGGTTTCGCGCGAAAGGGGAAGCGCCATTTCTTCCATAATCCAAGTGTTCAGCAGTCTGAGTAAGTCTCGCACGTGACCGCCACTCAATCTACACAAGCGGTCTAGGGTGGCAGGATTATCAAAAATTTCAGTAATTTTACTCAAGCGATCGCCTGCTTCTAAGTCAGGAAAGGCTCTTGCTAGCACCATCTGTTTCATTAGTGCCATTCCTTGTTCGTGAACGCTGCCATCAGGCCATTGTAGTGGCACCATCGGCAATACTTTGGGGTCTTCGGGGAATCGCTGGGTAAGCATTCCGTAATCGTTGGAAAATTTCAGGGATAAAGGCATGGTGTAAATTAAATGACAATTCAGCTTTGTCAAAAATTCACCCTGGTCTACAAATAAATATTCCTGCTGCGGACGACCCCAAGCTTTGACGCGATTATCAATCCGGTCAAGATTATCTACAATTACTACCAGACCTTGTTTACCCTGTTGTTTTAGTTTAGCGATCGCTGTTTCTAATAATTCCCGATTAATCGCTTCCAACAAGTTAGTTTTCTGCGGTGCTAGATACTGGTTGAGTTTAGCCCGTAACGTCGGGTCGCTTTTCATCTTGGTAGTGATTTCACCAATACCAAAAGCCAAAGACAACTTTTCTTTGTCGCTACTGACACCAACATCAACACCGCCCAGCTTGACTTTTGCTCCGGTGACTTCGGAGTTTAAGACGTTCCAAGCACCTTGGAGTAAATCATTAAATCTCTTGGGTTCCTCCAGTGTAATTTTATCCAGACTTTGACTCACACGACGAGCGATCGCCAACAACACATCAGCAATATCCACATCGGTCATTTCCAAGTCTTCACTAGACTCAAAATACACCACATGAAAGCCTAATTTTTCCAGTTCTCCCTGTAGCTTTAATAGTTCCGTCGATTTTCCACAGCCAATATGCCCAGTAAATAGAGTGCAGGTAGGTTCATCTGGCTTGAAAAAAGTAATTTTTTGCTTCAGCTTACCGATAATATCTCCCCCTCGCACTGAAGAAAAATCAATGTAGTATTTTACATCTGACAGATTGTTGACGAACAGGGTTCGACTGGGGTCAGTAGCCTGAAAAAACGCTCGTAAATCTATAGACATAAAGCTAGTAATATGCTTATTTTTTATAGCAATGCGATCGCATTTCAAAATTCAGCAAGTTTTTATATCAAGTTACCGATTAATTCATCAGTGCAGCAAGCATTGTTCTGACCACAACTTCTAATTCTTCAGTCACTCGATAAAGGTTAATTGCTTGTTCAACACTTTGTTTTTGTCTGTATAATATCCCAAATTGCCAAACATTACCTGTTGTTACTGCTCCCAATATTTCAGATTGAGTAGAGTCAGTCCATTTATCAAGGGCTATCATCTGGGTCGCTAGTTGTATAAATCCCCTATTTATATCTGCTTGCTTGGCTTCAATCACAATTAAGTTGGTTGTTGTTCGCAGATAATAATCCAAATTACCTTGGAGTTTATTATCAACTTTAATACTGTATTCTATTCGTAATTTAGCGTGTGAATAATGGATTAAATCAGTAACGATCGGCGCAATTAAAATTTCTCTACGTGTAGCTTCATTCTCTAAATCTACAAAAGGTAATACTTCTTCAATCCGTTGTTTCAGGTCGGCAAGCCTATCTAATGTGCCTGAATATTGTGGGAATTCAAGAAATTTTCGCTCGAATGAATAACCAAATTCAGCTACTAAATCATCAACTGCAAACCCTAATTCAAAGTAATTACTAAAAGTATACGAACGATTTGGGTCTAACAATGGCGGGCGGCTCATTGAATTCCTCCAATCAAAATGTGTGGGTAGGGGCGTACAGCTGTACGCCCCTACTGTGAGATTATGTTATTTATCTGTCGGAAAATTCACAACTATGGGTGGAATACCGTTTTCTGCGGTTGGCTGGGTCGGGGTTATGGGTTGTGGATGCAAAGGCGTTGGTTTCACCTCACCATTTTTACCAGCTTGATTCCATAAAATCATCGATAGTAAACCATCTACTAAGCCGTTATTACTGCCGTTACTGCCAACCAGAACATCTGGAATCAACCGGACATGGCGATCGCCTATAATTTGCATCAGTAACATTGCTGTATAACCTTGTGAACCCAAGGCTTCCACACCAGCGCGGTAGGTTTCAGCTTTGGCGTTACCTGTGGCGCGGATACTTTCAGCTTCCGCAATTGCCCGGAGTTTTATTCCCTCGGCTTCACCTGTGGCTTCTTTGATTTGGGCTTGGGCTTTGAGGTCAGCTATGTGTACGCTTTGCTCTGATTTCACCATTTCTTGTTGAATATTAGCCAAGGCTGTTTCCCGAACAAGTTGTTGGCGTTGGGTTTGCGCTAACTGCTGGACTTCATAAGTTTTGCGTTCTTCTTCGGCAATTTTCCGGTCTGTTTGTGTTTGCATTAACGACGCTGGTGGCTGAATATCACCAATGAGGGTATCGATCGCTTGCACGTCATAAGCCCGCAGTGCTGTTTTAATATACTCAGCAGCCTCCGCTTGTCGTTCGCTCCGAGCTGTCAAGAAATCTAATACTGTATAATCTTGGGCTGAGTTGCGGAAATAGTTACCAATAGTTGGTTCTAATACATGGTCTACAAGATTTTGCATTGCGCCAACGCGGGAAATTACCTTCGGTGCATCCAAAGCACCCACATGGATAATTTGTGCTACTTCCAAATCAAAGGCAAATCCATCACGCGATCGCACTGTCAGGGATGCTAGTTGAGCATCATAACTGTGACGTTCGGTGCGGTCTGACCAGTTTAATACAATATTGGTCGTTGGCACCAATTCAATTTTCATGATTCGGGAATTAATCGGGTGCTTTCCAGGATACAGCGGTTCCACCCACACGCCCTTGTGTCCAGGATTCACCAAGTTACCATGTGTAAAGGCTGCGCCACTGACATCTTGATGTGCTTTACCCA
Organism: Nostoc sp. CreGUA01; assembly: GCA_034531095.2. Lineage (GTDB taxonomy): Bacteria > Cyanobacteriota > Cyanobacteriia > Cyanobacteriales > Nostocaceae > Nostoc. The sequence continues at coordinate 36,528 of JAVRBV020000116.1, forward strand.
CAAAAGAAATCACCACGCCCACATACCCAATGGGAATTTCCGTCATCGGCACTTGTTCAACTTGCACAAACCAGGGATTTAAATTCCAAGAACCAGAAAGTAGAATTTGTTCTTGTAAACCTCGCCGTCCACCGCCATCAATAAATTTTTGACCATTTTGAAAGTTGTCATGTCCGTCAATTATCGGCCCTGCCAGTTCCCCAGCAGAAATTGGGACACCATCTAAAGTGGTCACGATGCCAACTTTGTCAGATGCCAAGCTGTACACCCGCAACTGTTCTGGAGCCATGCCATGATTTGTAGCATTTGACGCCATGATGACTTTAAACAAAGCAGTGTTAATACGGTAAGTACCAGCGGTGAGAAAACCCATTTGGCGACCTTTTTCGCCACCGTGAGTCAGGAATTTTCGGGCATCTTGGTAATTGTCACAATCGACAATTTTGCCCAGAATGCGCTCTGGTGGGTTGGATTCGCCATCTGCGGCGACAATTAAAGCGATTTCGCCTTGGGGCACAACAATTACCGATTCCTTGCGAATCGAGTATTGCCAAGGCCAATAGCCCCAATGCCACCCAGGCGCCAAAGTATCTGCCTGTAAACCAGCTTCACCATTGAGAGCAATTAACCTGCCGGCGGGGAGTCCGCGCCCGGAAAGAGTAAACTTTCTGACAACAATACCAACTTCCCGTTCACCAATTACCACCAGTCCGCCAAAGAACAGGGGGACAAAGATAACTAAACCGCCAACAATGACGATGGGAATTAGTACAAAAGGATCGATTCCAGCAGCTTGATACTGAATTTGATTAGTTTTTAACTGAGCAATATTAGGTTTAGTTGGACTCAGCTGGACTGATGCCGAAGTAATTTCTTTTGCAGTAGTGATTTTTATGGGAGTAGCACTGGCATAATTAATACTACCTGCGTTTGTCAGAGACATTGGCGCAGCGTTCGTCAAAGACGTTGGCGCAGCCATCGCCAACGTTGCAACAACAGATGCCGCAAAACGGGCTATTCTATTTTGTTTACGCGTACCAAGACAAAATTGAAAACTTTTCATAATTTGTGCCCACTGGGCAACTAATTAGCTAAGTTAACACTTCATCAAAAATGACCCCGATTTCTTAAACTTCACTTCAGGAGTTAAAAGTGGGGCATTGGGCATTGGGCATGGGGCATTGGGCATGGGGCATTGGGCATTTGAGATGAATCTTTAATATTCGTAAATGAGTCTTTGATATTCGGCGATGAGTCTTTGATACTCGTGAATGAATCTCTGATATTCGTGAATGAGTCTCTGATATTCGTGAATGAGTCTCTGATATTCGGCGATGAGTCTTTGATATTCGGCGATGAGTCTTTGATATTCGGCGATGAGTCTTTGATATTCGTGAATGAATCTCTGATATTCGGCGATGAGTCTTTGATACTCGTGAATGAATCTCTGATATTCGGCGATGAGTCTTTGATACTCGTTAATAGAGTTCGACTTTCCACATACCTCATGCCCAATACCCCATGCCCAATGCCCCATGCCCAATGCCCAATGCCCAATGCCCCATTCCCCATTCCTTGTTAAAAATAACTAGGATCGAATAGCGAGGTTAACCGAGAATCTAAATTATGACTTCCACATTGCCCGAACCTCATCACAGCAACTCATCTAGTTGGGAGGAAGAACTTGACAGTGCCATTTTCAGTTTTGAAGATATTCAAACGGAACTGAATTATAAACAAGCACAAACGGCACTACGCAATTTGGTGGCTAATCTTGACCTCAGACCCCAAGAAAAAGCGGGACTGGAGGCCGAGATTACGGATTTGGAAACCATGCTTGGCAAGTTAGACCACATGGTGGTGCAGATTGCGGCTTTTGGTATGGTGGGACGTGGTAAGTCTTCGCTACTCAATGCTTTGGTTGGGGAAACAGTGTTTGAAACTGGGCCGCTGCATGGTGTTACCCGTGCTGCACAAAGGGTGAATTGGAGTATTAGCGAAGAGATTGTTGGAGAAACTGAACGGGCTTTGCGAGTCACTCTCCCTGGTATCGGTCAATCACAGGTGGAATTAATTGATACTCCTGGATTAGATGAGGTAGATGGTGCAACCCGCGCTGCATTGGCTGAACAGATTGCCAAACAAGCGGATTTGATTTTGTTTGTCATATCCGGCGACATGACAAAAATAGAACACATGGCTCTTTCTCAGTTGCGGGAAGCGGGTAAACCGATAATTCTGGTGTTTAACAAAGTAGACCAATATCCAGAAGCCGATCGCATGGCAATTTATCACAAAATCCGCGATGAAAGGGTGCGGGAATTACTCACACCCCTAGAAATTGTCATGTCAGCAGCATCGCCATTGGTGAAAACAGCGGTTTTTCGCCCTGATGGCACTAGGGGCATACAGTTGCGTCCAGGTAATGCCCAAATCGAAGAACTGAAGCTGAAAATTTTGGAAATTCTCCACCGCGAAGGCAAAGCGCTGGTGGCTCTCAATACTATGCTTTATGCTGACACGGTAAATGAGCAATTAATCGAGCGAAAACTGATGATTCGGGAGGAGAATGCCAATCAGTTGATTTGGAAAGCTGTGATGACTAAGGCAGTGGCGATCGCTCTTAATCCCGTAACTGTGGTAGATATTCTTAGTAGTGTAGTTATTGATATCGCTCTAATTTTAGGTTTATCCAAACTCTATGGCTTCTCCATGACCGAAGCCGGAGCCGTACAATTGCTACAAAAAATCGCCCTGAGTATGGGCGGCATTGGAGCTAGCGAACTCTTAGCAAACTTAGGTTTAAGTGGATTAAAAACTTTACTTGGCATCTCTGCAACAGCTACCGCTGGTATTGCCCTTGCTCCTTATATATCCGTAGCCCTTACCCAAGCCGGAGTCGCTGGTGTTTCTTCTTACGGTATTGGACAAGTTACCAAAGTTTATTTAGCCAACGGCGCGACTTGGGGACCTGATGGGCCAAAAGCAGTAATTAATCGGATTTTGACAAACCTTGATGAAACTTCAATTCTCAACCGCATTAAAGATGAATTGCTCCACAAAGTAAAGCAGAGAAAGTGATGCCTAGAAATGTAGTAGGCTGGAATATCACTTACTTACAGCTATTTTCAGGTAAATAGACCACGCGGTAAGGGCACAGCAGTGCTGTGCCCCTACAACAGATATGGTTCAAATACATGAAAACTGCTGTAACCAAGCGTGTTGGCTTATACCAATTCTGTACGAAGACGTGCCATATACAGCAGATTGCAACAGGCGTGAGGTACAGATAATCGTAGGGGCACAATATATTGTGCCCCTACCCGTGTACTTCATTTACTGGAAATAGGCTGTATGAGGAATGAACCGCAAAGAACGCAAAGAAAGAAAAAAGAAAGAAGAAATCGATCGATTTCTGCAATATTGATGCTTACGGCTGCATTTTCTCAGATTTACAGAAAAAATTGCGCCTTCATCAACTTTTAGCTTCTACCTTTGAAAGAATTAAGCCATTCTTGAACTTGTTCGCGGGCAATCTCACGACCTCCTAAACCAAAAGCTAGGGCAATAGCAACTGCGATCGCACCTAATAAAAGTCCAAAGGCTAAATTCACAATATCACTCGCAACTCCAATCTGTTGCAGTGCCATTGCTGAGACTAAGGTAATGATGCAAATCCGCGCTACTTGTCCTAAAATCTGTGCTTGGCGCTCTCCTGAACTGGTAATAATGTTAAAAGCCAAATTTGCCAGGAATAAACCAATGGCAAATATTACCAAGCCCGCCAAAATCCGCCCGAATATAATCAAAATACCAGATATTAAAGCTGTCAGGGCTGGAATATTCAGGATATTGACCGCCGCCACCGTTGCAAATAGCATAATACCCACTAAAGTAACTATGCCTGCAATTTCCGATGGGGTACGAGTAGGAATCGGAGGGGGTGTTGGTTCTGTTGATTCTGTGGAAATGACAATTCGCCTACTAGGCGTTGTCAGACCCAATACAGTGAAAATGTTATTAAAGCCTAAATTAGTCAGAATACTTGTAACTAAATCTGCTACAAACTGTCCCAGAAAATAGGCAATAGTCAAAATTGCTGCGGCTGTAAAGATGGCAGGTAGAGCGTTGAGAACCTGTTGTAACATAGCGATCGCCGGCACTGAAATCGCTGCAATTTGTAAAGCATCCAGCGCTGCGATCGCCACAGGAATCAAAATCAAAACGTAGACAATGGTGCCGATAATACTCGATAAAGATTGCACCCCCGCAGTCGAAGATAATCCAAATCGACTACCTAAGTGGTCAACACCAGCACTTGCTAGCAAGTTTGTCACAATCCGCCGCACCACATTAGCTATAAACCAGCCAACTGCGGCAATCAGCCCCGCTGCTAAAATGTTTGGCAGAATTACCAGAATCTTTGTAATTAGAGCTTGTACTGGTTCTAAGGCTTCCCTGAGTCCGAGAGTATCCAGAATCGGAACCAGAAACAGTAAAAATATAAACCAATACAGAGCATTGCCAATGGTTTCACTGAGAGACAATTGATTGAGACTAGGTGCGCTATCCCCCGGTTCTGGATTCAAACGCTCATCCAGGTTAAATGTCCGTAATAAGCGCACAGTAATAATTTTGACAATACTGGCTAATACCCAGGCGGTTGCCAAAAGAATTCCTGCACCAACCAACTTTGGCAAAAAGCCGATCAGTTGGTCAAGAAAAGTATTCAGGGGTCGAGACGCTATCTCTAGATTCAGCGTTTGTAAAACAGCTACCGCCGTCAGCAAGATAATGCTCCAAAAAACCAAGTCGGAGATTAACTTCTCCACCTGGGGAACATCCTGACGACCAGTTATCCCTGCGGCAATGCGGTTATCGATGTTTGTGCGGTTGAGGATTTTCTGTGTTACTGTTGCTGCGATCGCTGCAATTAGCCAACCTACAAACAAAATTACTACTGCCCCCAGAACGCGGGGCATAAACAGAATTAACTGTTCTACAATTCCTTGTACATCAGCAACACCTCGATTCACTGCTGTTTGACCTGTTTGCAAACTCGGCGATTGTGCCAAAAATTGCTGTCCCCTCATCGATAAACCAATATCTATCAACTGGGTTATTCCTTGCCAAGTTGTGTTCATGGTTTTCCAGTATTAAGGTTTGAATTCGCCAAAAACACTTGAAATACTTATCGGATGGGTTGATTTCAACTAGGGACTGGGAATTTGGGACTAAGTATTGGTAAAAAAGTGTGTTGATTCATACTTGAACCAAATTTTCAAAGAATTTCTTCGCTATTACCCAATACCTAGTACCCAGACCAAAAGCACCCATTTTGACCCAACTCGTTGTACTGAAGTCGGAGCATTCTGAGTGCAACCCTTTGAATAATTCTGCATCCCAGTAAGTTTACTAGTGTTTTGCCTATCAATTTACCAGCAAATCACCCGTAAACTCATTGTTTGTTTAATATAGTCCAAGTTTTTTTCGTTTTATCGAAAAAAACATCAAAAGGGGAGTTGATTGTTAACTGTCCAATGCCCCATTTTGCGTTACTCTAATTCCAGCAACAGCTTAAAATATCTGGAATGTCCGAAGTACTCGAGCAATCGATTCAAATTAATGCTACAGCCACGGTAGTCGAACGCTGCATTACCGATTTAACACTTATGCACCGTTGGCTGAACCCCGTCCTTCGTTGCGAACCTGTGGGCGAAGTTTGGAGTACCGATGTAGGCAGTCAAAGTCGTTTTATCATTCAAATTCCTCTACTTCAACCTACTTTGAATAGCGTAGTTGTGGAACGACAGCCGGGTTTGGTAATCTGGGGATTTGAGGGATTTTTTCAAGGACGCGATCGCTGGGAATGTCAACCAACACAAAAAGGAACACTCCTACTCAACCGCTTTGAATTCGATATTCCTAACCCTTTAGTAAGTTGGGGTTTTAAAACATTTGCCGCATCTTGGACAAAACAAGACATGGAAGCCCAACTCCGCCGCCTCAAACGAGTCGCAGAAGAACAAAATTAGTCTTGGGCATTGGGCATGGGGCATTGGGCATTGGGCATTGTTTATTCTTCCCCTGCTTCCCCTGCTCCCTCATCCTCCTCATCTCCCCCATCTCCCATCTCCCCATCTCCCCATCTCCCCATCTCCCCATCTCCCCATCTCCCCATCTCCCCATGCCCCATTCCCTACCCATCTTTCCCCAACTCAGCAAGCAGCCGCCGAATCACTGATGCATCCTTGGCTTCAGGAACTTTTACTAAATAAGTTTGTAAGTCGTTTATGGCTTGGGGATAGTAGCCGAGTTGATAATAAATCAAACCGCGATCGCGCAATTCTAAAGTTAAATCTGGAAATAGCAGTAAAATTCGTTCAACTGCTCCTAATGTTTTTTCTAATTCTTGTTGTTTTAAGTAAATAAATTTGAGATTTGTCAGCATCCTCGCTAAAAATTGCCGATGAGTTACTACAGCTAAAAATTCTGGTTGCAGTGTCACTGGCTGCTGATAAAGCTGAGATAATCTTTCTTGACAATCTTCGGCAAATATTATTTCACCACCATTAAAGGCATCGACAAAAATTTCCATATCTGGAACTTCTGGGCGGATCAAGAAATGTCCCGGCATTCCTACACCCACCATCGGAAACTCAACCCGTCGCGCAACCTCTAAGTAAACTAACGCTAAAGTAATAGGAATCCCCAATCGCCTGTCAATTACATCATTCAAATAACTGTTACGCGGGTCGTAGTAGTCAATTTTATTACCAGAAAAGCCTAAATCATCGTATATATATTGATTAATAGTTTGAATCATCCGCAAAGGATATCGCTGGTCTGGTAGGCGTTCTTGCAGTTCCCATGCCATTGTCTCAAGGGCGTTGAGATATTCCTCTGGGTCTAGGTCGGGATATTCTTCTTGTGCAATATATAAAGCTGCCTTGGTTAAATTAATTTCCTCGTCAGACTGCTGAATCTCCTGATAAAAATATTGTCGCGCTAACGAGAAATTCATAAGTTATTGCTCAATGAATGTTTAAAGATGAAGCGACAGCAGCTTGGCTGAAATCAACACAATTTTTGACAAAGTTATGTCTGCCAAAAGCCGATATTGGAACTTTCCGCTTTTTCTACTTTTATATTATGAATATTCATCAGATTTGGAAATGCAGTTTGTAAATAGATTTAATGAAATCAATCTATATAGCTCTTTGTTATTGACTAAACTGCATATTTATAGTAGAAATGCACTCGATTCGCTTTAATCGGTGCAAAAATGTATATTATGAAACTACAAACTAGTAATTACTGATTATTCTAATTTCCGAAACAGCATTGAGAGGATTTGTATTAACTATTTGAATGAAATGGCATAGTACTGCTCTTTGAAGCGATCGCTAGGAAGGGCAGATTTTTTCTAAGTTTACCAATACTTAGGGTACATCTACGCTCGAATAACGATTAATCAAAGCCTGAAATAACTTATTTTGGTAAATGCGTGCATAAATCCTAAATGCTTGTGCTGCGATCGCTACAATAAACTTCTATTTTCTAAATCTTAGTAACTTTTTACAGCGTAATAATAGTATTTTTACATAAAAAATATATATTCTTGATGCAGGCTTTAGGCTGAAAAATTAGTAAAAACCTTCAAGATAAGCCTATTGACAGTTGTGTTCTTGCCAAGTTGTGTAAAATTCTAATGTAAATTTTTAACCAATCCCAGCAAAAATACTTGTATGCTAACAAGAGCTACCAAAATTTAATTCAATCACTGCCATGTCAACACCGAGTTGACATGGCAGTTTTAATTCTGATACTTAAAAAACTTGCAATTCCAAGTATTTTCTGTTCCCTCCGAACCATTTTGACAAGCAGAGGGAATTTTTGATCCCCAACCTCAGTCTTAAGAATCAATTTATGGCGTAGAGGGGGGGCGTTCAGTGCTAACCTGAAAGATGACATTGCATAATCTTATGTCTTCAACGACCTTATCTGAAATATAGCTTCAATCATTAGGCGCAGCATGGTCACAACCGCACAAAAAACAAACATAGGCTACATTACCCAAATCATTGGTCCAGTTGTAGACGTTAAATTTCCCGGCGGGAAATTGCCTCAAATCTACAACGCTTTGACCATCAAAGGCACCAACGAAGCTGGACAAGAAATCAACCTCACTGTTGAAGTACAGCAACTGCTGGGCGACAACCAAGTGCGGACTGTTGCGATGAGTTCCACAGATGGCTTGGTGCGTGGTCTGGAGGTCGTCGATACAGGCGCTCCCATCAGAGTGCCAGTTGGTAAAGCCACCTTGGGTCGGATTTTCAACGTCCTTGGCGAACCCGTGGACAATAGAGGACCTGTAAATGCTGAGGCAACTTTACCCATCCACCGTTCTGCTCCCAAATTCACTGACCTAGAAACCAAACCTTCGGTATTTGAGACTGGGATTAAGGTTGTTGACCTCCTAACTCCCTATCGACGTGGCGGTAAGATCGGTCTGTTCGGCGGTGCTGGTGTTGGTAAAACCGTGATCATGATGGAGTTGATTAACAACATCGCTACTCAGCACGGTGGAGTATCTGTTTTCGCTGGTGTGGGTGAACGCACCCGTGAAGGCAATGACCTCTACAACGAAATGATTGAATCTGGGGTAATCAACAAAGACAACCTCAACGAGTCTAAGATTGCTCTAGTTTACGGTCAGATGAACGAGCCACCGGGAGCAAGAATGCGGGTTGGTCTGTCGGGGTTGACAGTAGCAGAGTACTTCCGCGATGTCAACAAACAAGACGTGCTGTTGTTTATTGACAACATCTTCCGGTTTGTGCAAGCAGGTTCAGAAGTGTCAGCGCTCCTGGGTCGGATGCCTTCAGCGGTAGGATATCAGCCCACATTGGGTACTGACGTGGGTGAACTGCAAGAGCGAATTACCTCGACTACAGAGGGTTCCATTACCTCAATTCAAGCGGTGTATGTACCTGCGGACGACCTCACCGACCCCGCACCCGCAACCACCTTCGCTCACTTGGACGGAACTACAGTACTGTCTCGTGGTTTGGCAGCTAAGGGTATTTATCCAGCGGTAGATCCTCTGGGTTCAACTTCCACCATGCTACAGCCCAACATTGTAGGTGACGAACACTACAGTACTGCCCGTGCGGTGCAATCAACTCTGCAACGCTATAAAGAACTGCAAGACATTATCGCTATTCTCGGTCTAGATGAATTATCTGAAGAAGACCGTCTAGTAGTGGCGCGGGCGCGGAAAGTTGAGCGCTTCTTGTCTCAGCCGTTCTTTGTAGCAGAAGTATTCACCGGTTCTCCTGGTAAGTATGTGAAGTTGGAAGACACCATCAAAGGATTCCAAAAGATTCTGTCTGGTGAGTTGGATGACCTGCCAGAACAGGCTTTCTACTTGGTAGGCGATATTAACGAAGCGATCGCCAAAGCTGAAAAACTTAAAGGTTAGTCATTAGTCATTGGTCAAACAGGTCATTAGTCATTAGTGCAAATTCTAATGACTAATGGCAATTACAAAAGACACAAGACAATGGACAAAGGACAAAAGACAAATGACATTAACCGTTCGTGTAATTTCCCCAGATAAAACAGTCTGGGACGCCCCAGCTGAAGAAGTAGTTTTGCCTAGCACCACCGGTCAGTTAGGTATTCTAACTGGACACGCACCACTGTTAACCGCCCTGGATACAGGTGTGATGCGAGTTCGTGCCGCTAAAAATCAAAATTGGCAAGCGATCGCTCTTTTGGGTGGCTTTGCCGAAGTGGAAGAGAATGAAGTCACAATTCTCGTTAACGGTGCTGAACGTGGTGACAAAATTAACCTTGAAGAAGCTCGTGCTGCTTATAGCCAAGCAGAAGCACGTCTGGGTCAAGTGACAGCAGACGATCGCCAAGCACAAATCCAGGCGACTCAAGCCTTCAAACGCGCCCGCGCTCGGTTTCAAGCCGCTGGCGGTTTAGTCTAACAATTTTAGATTTTAGATTTTGGATTTTAGATTTTTCTAAAATCTAAAATAACAACAAACAAAGACGCAAAGGCATTTTTACTGCTTCTGCGTCTTTACTGCATGAAATGTTTTCTCTAGTCAGTAGTAAGCGCCAAATAAAAGAAGTTAAACTTTTTACTCCTAACTCCTAACTCCTAACTCCTAACTCCTAACTCCTAACTTAGCACTGGACACCCTCAATTACACCATCTCTGAGGAAGCCTGCACCATAGGCTGCGGCTGGGGCTGGAACATAAACAACGAGTACACTACATCTCGGCGAATATTCACCATCATATCCAAGAACAATTCATACCCTTCGCTCTTGTACTCAATCAACGGGTCTTTTTGACCGTAACCACGTAATCCCACTGATTCACGCAAAGCATCCATTTGTTGCAGGTGTTCTCGCCATAGGGTATCGATGCGTTGCAAAATAAAGAAACGTTCAGCTTGGCGCATCAGTCCGGGTTGAACTTGGTCAATTTGGGCTTCTTTAAGGTCGTAAGCAATTCGCACCTGTTCGTGAAGGAAGGCTTTAATCTCAGTGACAGACATATCTTCTAATTGACTAGCCTGCATATCTGAGAGCAAATAGACGAATTCTTTGACTTTCTCAACCAACTTTTCTAACTCCCACTCTTCGGAAGGTAGATCTACGTTGATGTAGTAGTCAACGATGTCATCCATCGTTTTTTCAGCGTACTTGATTACCTGTTCTTTCAAGTCTTGACCTTCTAACACCCGACGGCGTTCAGCGTAAATAGCACGACGTTGATTATTCATCACTTCGTCATACTCAAATACCTGCTTGCGGATGTCGTAGTAGTAGGTTTCGACTTTTTTCTGTGCGCCTTCCAAACTGCGAGTTAGCATCCCCGATTCAATGGGCATATCGTCTTCGACGTTGAAGGCTTCCATTAATCCAGCAACGCGATCGCCACCAAAAATTCGCAGTAAGTTATCTTCTAAACTGAGGAAGAATCTTGTGGTTCCAGGGTCGCCTTGTCTGCCGGCGCGTCCGCGCAACTGGTTGTCAATCCGTCGGGATTCGTGGCGTTCTGTACCAATCACGTGCAAACCACCGATTTGCACTACCTCATTATGCTCTCGCTCGGTGAATTGTTCGTATTCCTGCTTAACACGCTTATATGCTTCCCGCAACTTTTGAATTACCGGGTCGTCGATGGGAGCTTTTTCGGCGGCTACAGCTACCTTTTCTTCAGCTTCCAGTTCCGGTAAACTGCGATCGCCATACTCACGCACCGCCACTTCGACTGCTTCTTTGAGTAGCTGTTCGGTTTCTTTTGTCAACTGGGTGGGGAAAATTTCCGGTGAAGCCCGCCAGGTTTTGACTTTTTTACCAGGGACAAAACCTTGACCACCGCCGTGTCCTGTAGGTAATCCAGCAGCTCTTTGGACGCCAAAGGTATCTTCATCTTCTGGCATCACGATGCGAGGCATCAAGTATTCCCGCAACTTCAGACGCGCCATGTATTCAGAGTTACCACCCAGGATGATGTCTGTACCTCTTCCCGCCATGTTTGTCGCAATGGTTACAGCACCTCTGCGTCCTGCTTGGGCAACGATTTCTGCCTCCCGTTCCACGTTTTCTGGTCGGGCGTTGAGTAATTCGTGGGGAATTTCTAGCTGTTTCAGTAGTCTGCTGAGATATTCAGATTTTTCTACACTCGTGGTTCCTACCAATACTGGTCTGCCAAGTTCGTGCATTTCGGCACATTCTCTGGCGATCGCTCCCCACTTGCCTGCTTCTTTCTTAAAAACCATATCAGACAAGTCTTCGCGTCTTCTTTCCCGGTTAGTGGGAATTACCGTCACCTCAAGTTTGTAAATTTTTTCAAACTCTGGTTCTTCAGTTTTTGCCGTTCCCGTCATTCCACCCAATTTGGGATACAACAAGAACAGGTTTTGATAAGTAATTGTCGCTAGAGTTTGAGTTTCTGGCTGAATTTCTACATGTTCTTTGGCTTCAATGGCCTGGTGTAGTCCATCACTCCAACGCCGTCCGGGTAGTACCCGACCGGTAAATTCATCCACAATCACTACTTCTCCATTACGGACAATGTAGTTTGTGTCTTTAAGGAAAAGTTCTTTGGCTTTAATGGCATTAAAAACAAAGTGTGCCCAAGGATCTTCCGGGTCAAATAAATCTGTAACTCCTAAAAGATTTTCTGCTTCTGCAAACCCTTCATCTGTCAATAAGACGTTACGAGCTTTTTCATCGACTTCGTAATGCTCATCTTTTTGGAGAGTCAGTGCTATTTCAGCAGCTTGCAGATATTTTTCTGTAGGTCTTTCCACCTGTCCTGAAATAATCAGGGGTGTCCGTGCCTCATCAATTAAAATTGAGTCTACCTCGTCAATGACGCAGTAATTGAACGGGCGTTGCACCACATCTTTCATATCTGTGGCCATGTTGTCCCGCAGGTAGTCAAAGCCTACCTCACTGTTAGTAACATAAGTGATATCACAGTCATAGTTTTTTTGGCGTTCAGTGGGAGTCATGCTTGCCTGAATTAGCCCCACGCTCAACCCCAAGAATCGATGCACCTGTCCCATCCATTCGGCGTCCCGACGAGCTAGGTAATCGTTCACAGTAATAACGTGTACACCTTTACCAGTAAGGGCATTCAAATAACTCGGCAACGTGGCTACTAATGTTTTACCCTCACCCGTTTTCATTTCGGCAATTTGCCCCACGTGCAAAATGATACCGCCGAGCAGTTGGACATCAAAATGCCGTAAGCCTAAGACTCGGCGTCCTGCTTCTCGGACAACAGCGTAAGCTTCTGGCAAGATATCATCCAGAGCTTCGCCTTTGGCGAGTCGTTGTTTAAATTCTACGGTTTTACCTTTTAACTCTTCATCAGAAAGAGTGTTAATTTCTTCCTCTAAAAGGTTAATTTCAGTAACGGAAGGTTGGTATTTTTTCAGCTTACGAGCGTTGGGATCGCCCAACAAAAGTTTTAGCATGGCAGGTTATCGAACTGAATCAAGGGGGATGGGAATTAAAGGTTTGGGATTGATTATAAACATTTAACCCATTCAACAGTCTTAGTTGTGGATGGGTGTGAAATGAGAATTTACTCAAAAACAGGAGAAAAACTGGTCAATCAGTTTCTTAAATGATTGGTTTTAACTCTTATCTTATATTTACTCTTTCTTCATAGTATCATTTTGCCTCCAGATGAGGCCAGAGATGGGGGATTGGGCATTGGGCAAGCAGGAAGTGTGGGAGGATGGGGAAGCATTAATTCTCTTTCCCCCATCTCCCCATCTCCCCATCTCCCCACACTCCCTCATCTCCCTCATCTCCCTCATCTCCCTCATCTCCCTCATCTCTCCCACTCTGAGCTAAGGCGGCGGAAATTGTAGTCACTAGCACTGGGATGACAGCTTAGACAGCTACCAATTTCGAGGGGACGTGGTAGTTTAACTTCTGGATGCAAAGCTTTGAAATAACGCGAGTTATTGAGGCGATAGGGTATTTCTTCGTCGTTGAGTTTGACACGGGAGAAAGTCGAAAGATATTTCCACACTAAAATGCGGGGCGGATCGACTAAAGGCTTGAGTTGTGTGCCGTAGTGTTGCGAGTCTTCCAGGAGATTTTTCCATGTTTGGGTGGGAAAAACGGCTGGCGGTAAGGCAATGTGGCATGTGGAGCAATTTTCCAAATACAGTTCTTGGCCTAGTTGGTATTGTGCAGGTACTACATCAACTGTGCCAATTTCAGCGCTGGGAGTGGCACTTTGGGCGTTAGTTACTAAGGCTAAAAGCCAGCCCATAGCTAGACTCCACGTTACAATTACCAAAAGTAAACCGAAAAATTGGCGTTTGAATTCGCGTTCGGCGCTTTGTCGTAGCGCTTGGCTATCGCTATTTAGCGATCGCTTTTCCCCATCATGGGATTTCCGCTTAACAAAAATGGACATTCCTCACATTCCCAGATTTTTAGAAGTGGCGCTTGTGTTAATCATAGGACTTACCCAATGTTAGGAGTGTTTGTTGATTCTGCGTAAGTATTTTTGACAAGGAATATGGCGATGGCATTTGTGGCATACATCAAATATTTGTACAGCATACTACTACGAATTATGCAAGAAAAAATATCTTGGCAGTTTTAACCTGACTCACTAGAAAAATCAGCTAAGATATCTCGGATTTGATTTGCATTAATATCTTCTCGATCAGATTTGGAATAAATCGTTAACAGCAAAATACTTGTAGGTGACTCAACTTGATAAATCAGTCGATAACCAGCACTTTTACCTTTTTGAATATTACTATTGCGAACTCTCACCTTATAAACAACATATTCTTCACCAATACCTGCAATTCTATCTCCTATGATATTTCCCTGTTGTAATTGCTCAATAATCGGTTGAACATCAGAGCGAATATTGCGAAATCTCTTTGATAGTCTGTAAAGTTCCTCTTCAAATTCATCAGAAAATCGAATTGAAACCGGATTTTCACTCTGCATCAATTCTGTCCCATAGCTCACTAAGTGGTCTAGTTTGCCCCATTTTTGCTTGCTGCAAGGCTCTTCTCAAACTCGCTTTCACTTCCTCAATGGGTGTATCGTCGGGGTCAGTTTCTTCGGCATCTGTTGATTCTGGAACCAAAACGATTACCCGAACCTGATGAGGATAATTCGTTCCTTGAATCGGCTGATCTAAAACTAAGTTTCCCTGAGAGTCAATTTTGCCAGTAACTTCGATCGCTTTCATTTGTTGTCTACCTGATTTTGTAGGAGATCCTAACACGCCCAAATCCAAGGGCGATCGGGAAATTCATGAAAGCGATCGCAATTTTGTGGCTGGGTTTTCCCCATAAAGAAGGTGCGAAGAATGATTGTTATGAGGTATTTATTAACACCGAATTGACTTGAGTAGAAGCCCAAATAAATATCCTTCACATCAAGAAATATAGAATTATTTTTAAGGAATGGGAACCGATCGCAATAATCGCTCAACAACAGTTCTAGCGTTGCGTCCTCCTCTGGGAATGAGACGATGGCAAATAACGTAAGGGACGAGAAATTTTACATCATCGGGAATGGCATAATCACGGCCTAATAGAAAAGCTAGGGCTTGGGCACCTCGTTGTAATGCTACCGTGCCACGGGGACTAACACCAAGGGCGATTTCTTCATCTTGGCGTGTCGCCCGCACTAATTCAAGGATGTACTGTTGCAAGGAGGTTGTCACTTTGACTTGAGAACAGAGGTAACGCAATTCCTGTACTTCTGCCAAGGTAATACAAGGCTTTAAGTCAGCAACCTTGATACCATTTTGGAGATTTTGCAGCATTTGGAGTTCTTCTGCTTCGGAAGGATAGCCCAAACTCAACGACAACATAAACCTGTCCATTTGGGCTTCTGGCAGGGGAAAAGTACCTTGATATTCAATAGGGTTTTGCGTAGCAATGACAAAAAATGGTTGAGGAACTGCACGAGACACACCATCGACTGTTACCTGATTTTCTTCCATAACTTCCAGCAAAGCTGACTGAGTGCGGGGTGTGGCGCGATTAATTTCGTCAGCAAGTAGCACATTGGCAAAAACTGGCCCGGGAAGAAAAGTAAATTCGCCGCTTTTTGGATTCCAGATGTTGGTACCAGTGATGTCAGTTGGCAGTAAATCAGGGGTGCATTGTAGTCGTTGAAACTTGCCATCTACTGAACGAGCTAGAGATTTAGCAAGCAGGGTTTTGCCAACGCCAGGGACATCTTCTAATAGGGCATGACCACCACCTAGCAAGGCTACTAGCACTAAGCGTATCGCCTCACTTTTGCCAACGATGGTAAGAGTCAGATTTTGTGTTAACGCGTCAATTTTTTCTCTCATGCGGTGTGGGGAGTGGGGAATGGGGAGTGGGGACTGGGGAGTGGGGACTGGGGACTGGAAGAACTTTCCTAATATCCAATACCCAATCCCCAATACCCTATCTATTGTTCCCACTCAGCACTGGGCACTCAGCACTGGGCACTAAGAACTTGTTTAGCGGCTATGCAGTCAAGTTGAATTTGTGTTTTCAGGGCTTCTAGAGAAGGAAATTTTTGTTCTGGGCGTAAAAATTTGACTAGTTCTATAGCCAGTTTCTTACCGTACAAATCACCAGACCAATCGAACAGATGTACTTCCACAGATGCAGAAGCACCATTTACAGTTGGACGATTACCAATATTCATGACACCCAATATCTCACTAGGAGATACATTTGCTGTTTCACTGAGAGTGAAAACTCGGACAGCGTAAACTCCTTGGCGGGGCAAGAACTTTTCTTTTGGTAGCTGGACATTGGCGGTGGGAAAGCCAATGGTTCTGCCGAGTTGCTGTCCTTGAACGACTACACCAAGAAGGTTGTAGGGGCGCCCTAGTAGGAGATTTGCGTTTTCGATGTCGCCGTCCTCAAGGGTTTGGCGGATCAATGAAGTGCTAATGCGGGCATCCTGACTTGGAGTGGTACTGGTGCAACTGCTTTGGGTAGGTGAGTCACCTGTATAAGTTTGTAAAGGAACGATGGTAACGGGAATATTGTATTTGGCGGCGATTAATTGCAAATCTTTAGCAGTACCAATGCGCTTTTTGCCAAAACAAAAATCTTCCCCGATACTAATTTGCTGGCATTGGAGTTGTTGGACGAGAATTTTTTCGACAAATTCTTCAGGAGTCAAAGCAGATAATTCTTTATCGAAGGGAAGTAATACCAGTTGTTCTACTCCAAGCGATCGCAATTGTTGGACTTTTTCATCGAGTGGCGTTAACAAAGTCCGGGGTTGCCCCGTAAAAAACTCTTGTGGGTGGGGATCAAAGGTGACAACTGTCGAGTAAATATATTGTTGATTTGTCAGTTGTTGATTTTCGTTAGACTGTGGACTACTGACTACTGACAACTGACCACCAGGGTGCAATACTGGCTCAATTACCCTTTGATGACCAAGATGTACACCATCAAATTTGCCAAGTGCAACAGCAGTCGGCGTTAGTAGCCCTTCGGTGGAAGAAGCAACCCACACAGAACACCCATTTTGAGACAAATTTAGCACGTGGATTTTGAGATTTTAGGTTTATTTTAGCTATCAGCAGGAAGCTACCTTATAGTGAACTCCTTTGGGGAAGACAGCTTTTGACCAACTAGTTATTAGTGAATAACCAATGCCCAATGCCCAATGACGCCAGTTGCTTCAAGTCGGCAGAGCCGCCCAACGCACTGGCTCCCCCATGCCCAATATCATTTCCTGCTGAAAGCTTCTGATCGCCAATCTAATCTAAAATCTACAATTGCTGCAATCGCCAGCTTTAGACAGAATACTTGCTAACAGGAAAAGATTCTGATAATGAAGCTGAGGTGGAAACTTGGAGTACGATTCCTTCCCGCGCCATAATGGCACCAGGGAATTTCGCAGCTGCTTGTTTGCCTACACGGTCTAAAAAGTCGTCATTGTGTGCTGGGTCATGGTGATAAATCACCAAAGTTTTGACGTTAGCGGCTTGTGCCACTTTCACAGCCTCTTGCCAGGTAGAATGTCCCCAGCCAATTTTCGGGGATGCTGGCGAGTGATATTCCTCGTCAGTGTAGGTAGAATCGTAAATTAAGATATCGGCATTACGAGCTAGCCAAAGCACATTTTCGTCGAGTCGGTCGGGAAAATGTTCGGTATCAGTAATATAAACAGCGGCACCATCGCGCCAGTTAACGCGGTATCCTACGGCTTCACCAGGATGGTTTAAAGGTGCTGTTTCCACGGTAATATCATCGATATCTATCGGCTGCCCCGGCCGAATGTCGTGGAAACTTAAATTGGCTTGCATGATTTGTAAAGGCACGGGAAAATTCGGGTGGAGCATCTGATCATTTAGGCGCTGTTCTATGGTAGAACCATCAGGAGCGATCGCGCCGTAAATATGAAAGTCATTTCCCCGAACAAACCCTGGAACAAAGAAGGGAAAACCCTGCATGTGGTCCCAGTGGGAGTGGGTGAAAAATATATGAGCTTCTAACGGCATCTGGCGCAATAAAGATTGCCCCAAAACATGCAGCCCTGTGCCACCATCGAAAATTAAGCGTTTACCGCCCACTTGCATCTCAACGCAAGGGGTATTACCGCCATAACGAACGGTGTGTGGCCCTGGACTGGGGATGCTGCCGCGAACCCCCCAAAATTGCACGGTAAATTGATTCTCTATCCTAGACATGGGTGTTGCTTGCTGGACTGGGCGGGCGATAAATGGAAAAATTGTTACTTATTTGGTTTGAGTTTATGCTGTGTGACTGATTTTGTTAGGGGGAGGATTCGAGGGAAGATTTCTTGGTAAAACAGCATACCCTGTTTCCGAGTGATTGTGTAAATATCGATGAGGTGGTCTAGCCTATGATTTGCAAATTTTTCAGGTGTATGTGTATCCGTTACCTCAAGGGTGCCCCTACGTTATAGCCTACATTTTGATGTCATGCATTTAATTAATTCCAGTTCTTTCCTAATAACTCAATGATTCAGGGAAATTTAAATTCCCATTGAGATAATTTATCTAGTCCAATTGCGTAGGTAAGATTGTACTGTAAGGGAGTTATACTGATGTAATTATTACGTACAACATGCACGTCTATGGGTACATTTGTCGGTAAATTTAACCCTATTGGCGGTTCTACATCTTCAATGACTTCTCCAGTTAACCAGTAGTACGTTTTTCCACGAGGATCGACTCGTTTATCGAATACATCTATGTAACGCCGCACTCCTTGACGGGTGAGAGTCACTCCGACAATTTCTTCCCACTCAACAGCAGGAATATTGACATTTAGCAACATCAAATCTGGTAGTGGTTTTTGGGCTAATTGGTCTAAGAGAATTTTGGCAAACTTAGCAGCAGGTTGAAAGTTTTTCGAGGTATGGCTGGTAAGGCTCATGGCTATACTGGGTATGCCTTCAATTAAACCTTCCATTGCCGCAGAAACAGTGCCAGAATACAAAATTTCGGTTCCCAAATTGGCACCTTGATTAATTCCAGAGAGAACGAAATCCGGGGGAGTTTCTAGCAAAGCCCACAGCGCCAATTTGACACAATCTGAAGGCGTACCATCGCAAGCCCAAGCTTTCACAGCCGGATCGAAAAGTGACTCGACAATTTCGGCGCGAATTGGTTGGTGTAAAGTTAATCCATGTCCAGTTGCCGATCGCTCTCGGTCTGGGCACACTACAGTCACTTCATGGCCTGCTTGGGCTAAGTAGTTTGCTAGGGTACGAATACCCACAGCAGAAATACCGTCATCGTTGCTAATTAGTAATTTCATAGGCATTGGTCATTTGTCATTAGTCATTTGTCATTGGTCAAGTGTCATTTGTCAATGACAGCTGTCACAAGTATCAAGCAAAAGAACACATTTACTCAGCGAATATTCTCTAACCGATAAACAGAGGTTGGGTTTCCACCGTTGTTTTTGGTTTAGTTTATTTATCGAGCAGTTCACAACTTTTGACTATAGACTAATGACTAATGACCAATGACCCATGACTAATGACTAATGACTAGCAATTTAGAAGCTCAACTTTTAGCACTGCGGCACCAAGGAGAACAAGCGATCGCCGCTGCTGATACCCTAGAACGTTTAGAAGAACTCAGAGTCAGCTATCTGGGCAAGAAAGGGGAACTGGGGGCGCTGTTGCGGAGTATGGGGCAGCTGAGTGCAGAGGAACGACCGATAATTGGGGCGATCGCCAATACTGTCAAAGAGTCCCTGCAAACTAGTCTAGACCAACAACGCGCCGCCCTGGAAGCCGCGCAAATTCGCACCCAGCTAGAGGCTGAAACCCTCGATGTGACTATGCCGGGAATTTACCGCCCCCAAGGTCGCATTCATCCCCTCAATGGCATTATCGATCGGGCGCTGGATATTTTTGTCGGTATGGGCTACACCGTGGCTCAAGGGCCAGAAATGGAAACAGATTACTACAATTTTGAAGCGCTGAATACGCCGCCTGACCATCCAGCACGTGATATGCAGGATACATTTTACCTGCCAGACGGCAATCTCCTGCGGACTCATACCTCATCAGTGCAAATTCGGTACATGGAAAGAGAAGAACCACCAATTCGGGTTGTGGCTCCAGGGCGAGTTTATCGGCGAGATAATGTAGATGCCACTCACTCGGCTGTTTTCCATCAAATAGAACTTTTAGCCATTGATGAAGGATTAACTTTTACAGACCTCAAAGGCACAATTAAGGTATTTTTACAAGCAATATTTGGCGATTTACCGATTCGCTTCCGGGCCAGTTATTTCCCGTTTACTGAACCCTCTGCGGAAGTGGATTTGCAATGGAATGGACGCTGGCTGGAAGTTATGGGCTGCGGTATGGTCGATCCAAATGTACTCAAATCGGTGGGTTATGACCCAGAAATTTACACTGGGTTTGCTGCCGGTTTTGGTGTCGAACGCTTTGCAATGGTGTTACATCAAATTGATGATATTCGTCGATTGTATGCCAGCGATTTGCGATTTTTGCAGCAATTTTAAGTAAGCGATCGCTTGAAATAATCAGGCGTTTACTAAATTTCTTGCAAAAGTCAATTGGATAAAAATATAACCACAGATCAATACTTATGAATTATCTGTGGTTTTAAATAATAGATCAGGATTGATCAATTTGGTAATCTATTAGTACGTAACTTCTGTTGACCTGATATGACTGCAATCATTGGCAAAGGTCTAACGCTTGAGGAATATTTTAAGTATGACGATGGCACGGATAGCCAATATGAACTGGTGGCAGGTGAGTTAGTTGCAATGCCACCTGAAAGCCCAAAAAATGTCCAGATATCTCTCTTTTTGCTACTAAATTTCCTCAAGTTTGTCCCAATCAATCGGTTAAGTAACAAAGTTGAAATTGTTGTTGCTGGTTTTCGTGCGACAACTCGCATTCCTGATTTAGTTGTGCTGACGGATGAACTTGCAACCGCCTTAGAAGGTGCAACGCGATCTACAATTACCCTCGATATGCCACCTCCGGCATTAGTTGTCGAAGTTGTTTCTCCTGGCAAAGCTAATGAAGATCGGGACTATCGCTACAAACGTTCCGAGTATGCAGCAAGGGGAATTGCTGAATATTGGATTGTCGATCCACAAATAAATGTAGTTACCGTACTGATATTAGTTGACGGGTTTTATGAAGAAACCAGATTTACAGGAAACAGTGCGATCGCTTCTACCATCTTCCCAGAATTACAGTTAACCGCAGAGCAAGTACTAAATGCTGGAGAACTGTAATATCTCAAATAGGCAGAAAATCAACGTCCCAGAGTAAAATGTAGTCAATAATTCCTACCCAAAATTCATGCCATGAAACAATGGCCTTTTTACCGCAGGATGCAATAATCGCAGAAGAAAAGCTAACCAAGTATCTGCTTGTGCCGTTGCCAAAAGACGATAAATCTAAATTTCTAGCTAGGGCTGGGTACACACTAGATAACTGGCAACAACTGGAACAGGATCTACGCGCTCAAGTTTTAACGCAACCTGCCGAGATGCTGGAAATAACTCGCTATGGTCAGAAGTATGCCATTCGTGCGTGTCTGCGAGGGATTAATGGCGTTGAACTCAATATTTTAACCATTTGGATGGTTGGAAACGATAGAACCCAATTTGTCACTTTAGTGCCAGATAAAGGAGCCAACTTATGAAGGTACAGCACCCCTTATTCTCTCAAGTTGTCTTAGCCCAAGACATACCAGAATACAACCTCAAGCGAGGGAATGTTGCAACAATTGTCGAACATTACCCCATGCCTGAAGGAGAAGAGGACGGGTATAGTCTGGAAGGGTTTGATCTGCCCCATGTAACGGTCGAAGTAGCAGCATCTCAAATTATCCCCATTGCCCAGTGGCAGCAAGAAGAAATGATTTTAGCCAAGTTACGCCAGCTATCTGGAGCGAGGCTGTTGCAATTACAAGACTATCTCGATTTTCTCTTGCAAAAAGAAGAGTCTGAGCATCAGAGTAGGTTCAAATCTCCCACCTAAGTATTTGGCAAGAAAGTTTTTTGCGATCGCTTCTACCATTTTAATAGTTAGAAATTTTAGGACTTAGTAATGGTTTTTACTGATGGCTGTTTTAAGATTTCCTGATATGTTTAACTTTAGATAGATGATGTTTGAAGTTATCGTTTTTTCACATTAAATATATCAAATAATAAAATAATAAAATTATGTGTAATGCGTGGAATCATGCACCAGGATGCAATTGTGGTTGGGGAGGTGGGTCTTATGGGGGTAGTGGCACAGTAAGTGTAAGTGCAGGCTTAGGTAATAGCCTAGCTAACGAAATCAAAGATGCTGAGACTTACCCAACAACATGTTGGTGGTGTGGAGAAATGGTTTTTTATCATACCAATGGTTTTGGTGATTCAGTTTTGTTTGATAGCTTAGGGTCTCCGTGGCGAGTACATTCTTGTTGGAAAAATTATTGGGATAAAGAGAGAATTCAGAGACAAGGTGAAAAGCACAGTAATAGTGTAGACAACTCGGTAATTCTGCGAACTTTAGATGGAAAACAAAAAAAACGCCTAATTTTAGCAGGTGCTATTCAATCTATAAGTAAAACACAAAATTTTGTTACAGAAGAACAAGTAGCAAGTCGTCTAGGAATTTCACTGGAAAAGCTCAGGGAGGGATATTCTCACCTTTACTTTTATTCAGGGAGCTTGGGAGCTTCAAGGTTTATAAGAATTAAACTAGACTAATCTGAAATATAAACGCTCTTGTGCAGGCGATTATAAGAGGGGTATTTTACTACTAAAATTCGTCTGCTAGGTTTTACTACGACGCAGTAAATAGCTACTATTTTTGTCTTTTTCAGCGTGTAAATAGTTGTCTATTATAAAAATGTTGCCTGAAAACCCCGAAATTAAAACCTAAAAACTTTTTGGGTTTTTAGGTTTTAATGTCTTTTAAGTCGGGGATGAAAGCCACTCGGGGGATTCATCCCCCAGTGACATTTTGTGTTATTTAACTATTCCTGAATGTCCGGGAATATCTGCCAAAGGTTCAAATCTGCCGCCTAAGTATTTGGCGAGAAACTCCTCAGCGATCGCAAAAAAATGCAAGCGATTTTCTGGTCTGGCAAAACCATGTCCTTCATCGGGATAAAGTACATATTGCACTGGTAAACCAGCTTGTTGCATTGCGTTCACAATTTGGTCGCTTTCTGATTGTTTTACCCGTGGATCGTTGGCACCTTGACCGATGAGTAAAGGTTTTTGAATTTTGTCAGCGAAAAATAAAGGCGATCGCGATTTCAAAAACTCTGCTTCTGTTTCTAAATTACCAACACGGTGATAAAGCATTGCTTTGAGTGGTTCCCAATAAGGCGGTATAGTTTCTATCAAAGTAATCAAGTTACTGGGACCGACAATATCCACACCAGCAGCAAAAACTTCTGGTGTAAAAGTCAACCCTACAAGAGTGGCGTAACCACCATAAGAACCGCCCATAATCGCAATCTTTTGCGGGTCGCAAATGCCTTTTTCCCTTAGCCAATTCACAGCATCAATCAAATCATCGTGCATTTTAGCAGCCCATTCCCGGTTTCCAGCATTCAAGAATGCTTTACCATAGCCAGTGGAACCCCGATAATTGACTTGCAAAACAGCGTAACCCCGGTTAGCTAACCATTGCGCTTCCGGATCTAAACCCCAGGTATCGCGCACCCAAGGGCCGCCATGAACCAGCAGTACTGTTGGTAAATTCTCGCTAGGTATTCCCACAGGGGTTGTGAGGTAACCGTGGATAGTCAAACCATCCCGCGCCTCGTAGGAAATCGGTTGCATTGATGCTAACTGCAAACCTTCGAGTTTGGGTTGATTGCTAAAGAGGAAAGTGCTAGTTTTTGACTCTCGGTTATAGGTGTAGTAATAAACTGGGCCATCGTCTGTGTTGTAAGCTAATAGCCAGTTTTTATCTTCCAAGTCACGGCTAATTAAAGAGAACTCCCCGGAACGCACCTTGGTAATTGCTTCAAAATCAGCGGCGATACTTTCGTCAATTACCTGCCATTCCTGTTTATCTTTGTAGAAAGAAACTGCTTGGATAACTCGTGTTACAGGCTGAATGACTATCCCCATAACATCATACTGCTCATCTTGGGCGATCGCTGTTTCTTCACGGGTATCTAAGTCAACAGCTAGCAGACGTTGGGCGTTAGCATCATGACTGCCTTCAATATAAAGTGTTTTGCCATCAGCCGAGAAGCTAACAGAATTCCCTTGTTCTTCTAGTCCCCAGTGACGGAGAACATCCCACTCTTTATCCGTGGTTTCCCGTAATAACAAATCGTAACCACCATCAGGAGTACTAGCTATTGCTGCACGTACTTGGAAATCAGCATCAGCTGTCCAACTGATAATATTACCGGGGTTGTCAGTGTCAAAATCTACTGCACCATTTGTCAGGTTGATTCGGTAAACGTCGAACTTTTGCGGATTATTTAAGTTCAACGCCACCAGTGCTTGGTCTGGAAATTTCGGTTCCAGTTCCACTAGTTCTGCTTTCACACACTGAAATGGCGTTAAATCACGGACACTCTTGGAGTGAATGTTGACCAAATAGAGGTGAAAATTTTCATCCCCGTCTGAATCCTGCATGTAAATCAACTGGTCAGCATTATAAGTCCAGAAGAAAATGCGGATACCGCGTTTTTTGTCCGCAGTTAATATTTGGTCGTCTTCTTGTCCCACAGTTCGCAGCCATACCTGTAAGACATTTTGTTCATTGGGGGCGATATACGCCAAATATTTGCCGTCTGGCGATAGTCTTGGGCTAGTTTTTTCGGGATTTCCAAAGAGAATTTCACGCGGAATCAGTGGTGGTAGTGAGGTTGCTGTTGCGGATGACATATTTTATCCTCTACTTGAGTGAATAATTCGTAATTAATTTATTCCGGTTTCATGCCTCTAAATAAATTTGGAGAAAAAGACAAATATTTTTCCTAGTTTCGAGGAAACCGCTTTATCAGTGAGGTAGCAATTACGAATTATGCTAACTACCCCATTGTTACTTGATGGTGAAAATGACAATTCATCCTATTGGATGAACCTAGCTGGAAAATAAAGAGGTAAAGAAAGACGGAAAAATGATTTGTATCTTTAATTTAGATGAATTGTTTGTAGGCTGGGCATTATACAGCGTTTTTCAGGTAAATGAAGTACACCGGTAGGGGCGCACAGCTGTGCGCCCCTACAATTATCTGTACCTCACCAACTTGCAATCTGCTGTAATGTCCAGTCTAGCGTAGTCGTTCGCTCGCGAATGAGTCTTTGATACTCGTGAATAGTAAACAGGACTTACGCAAAATCATGAAAAAACGTAGACGCGCAAAGAGGTAAGTTTTTTAGGTGAGTAGAGTGTTAGCGATTCTTACCCCACCATCTTTAAACGCAAATACTCAATAGTAAGTTTTTGAATTCCTTGCTTAACTTTCTCTAATGTCTCTTAGCGCTTCTTTTAGGCAGCAATGGCTAGGGCATGTTTTCAAACTAGAAAAGTAGGTTGGGTTAAGCGAAGCGCAACCCAACAAAGCAGCCTAAATGTTGGGTTTCGTTCCTCAACCCAACCTACAATCAAACTTAATTTAGAGTTTGAAAACAGTCCCTAACCCTAGCGACAATTATCGCAATGTCCGCAACGCCAGTTGGCTGCTTCTTTACCAAAACCAAAGGCGTTTAACAAAAACTGCCAACGACACTGCTTGCTTGTGAGATATTGATGCATTTGTTTAGCAGCGTGTAATTGCGTCGCTGGCTGATTTTTCGGTTTTGACTCAATGGTGTAATGAAAAGGGTCAAGCCAGTTTAACTGACCACTGCTGTGGAGTAAAGCTAAGGCTGTAGCAGCTTCGGGAAATTGTCGGGTTACTGCGCTGACTTCTCCCTGCTTTGGTAATTTTTTCACAAGTTGTTGCGCTATTTGTTGTTGCGATCGCATTTGTTGTTCAAAAAACTGCTGTCTTTGCTTATCTCCTGAATCTAACCAGCCTGTAGGTTCACTCACCAGCGTTAAAGCTTGGGCTGGTTTCCCATCTCTCCCAGCGCGGCCTATTTCTTGCACATATTCTGAAAGCAGATGTGGTGCGTGGAGGTGAACAACCCACCGAACATTACTTTTGTTAATCCCCATCCCAAATGCACAGGTACAAACTACAAATGGCATTTTGCCACTTAACCAGCTAGCTTCCACTGCACGGCGTTCTGTTGCACCTAATCCCGCATGATAACTTGCCGTGGGGTAACCCATATCTGCTAACCATTGGGCTAAATCTTCACTATCTCGCCTGGTGCGAACATAAACTAACCCCGATTGTTGCGGTCTCTTTTGAATAAACTTTAATAATTGTTGTTTCCTACCTCGTGGAGTCCAAGCAATGCGGACACTCAGATGCAAATTAGGGCGGTAAGGATTCAAACGAAAAATTTCTGGTTGCTGTAATTGTAAAACTGTTTGAATAATTTTTTGCGCTAGGGGGTCAGCGGTGGCAGTAAAAGCCGCAATGCTAATTTTTGTTCCTGGCGGTTTTGATTTTAGCAATGCAGGACGTATTGCTCCTAATCTGCGATAAGCTGGGCGAAAAGTATCACCCCACTGCACTAAACAATGGGCTTCATCCAAAATCAAACCATTAATTTGCAATTGTGGGTGAGATAATCTTTCCCACACTGGCGGACTCAACAAAGTTTCTGGTGATAAATAAAGTAATCTTAGCTGTTGACGTTCTAAAGCTTGCAGAGTTGCACGGCGTTGAGATGAAGGTAATTCACTATGCAAAAGTGCTGCTTTTTGGTGGTTTTGTTGTAGTTCCTGTACTTGATTTTCCATCAACGCCACCAAGGGCGAAACTACCAAAGTTAATCCTGTTTGTAGAAGTGCAGGAAGTTGAAAACAAATCGACTTTCCTCCGCCTGTGGGCATAATAATTAGCGCATCTTTTTGTGCTAACAAACTGCTGACGATTTCTCCTTGTGGCGGCCGGAAATCTTCATAACCCCAAATTTTTTTAAAAGCTGCAAGAACTTCTTGCCAAGATTTTGTTGTTGGCTGATTCATAATCAATACTAGATGCACCCGTTTGAACACTGAATATAGCTTCTGTTTTGCAGCTAATGGCTCAGTATTTTTATCATTTGTACAATCCAGCGATCGCAATATTATATAATTAACTATTATTTTTTAAATTATTAAATAAAAGTATGAATGAAGACTTAAAACATAGGTTTTACATCAATACCGATAAGTCTAAATTAGATATTGAAATTATTCATAATTTTTTACAAACTTCTTATTGGGCTGAAAACATCCCATTAGCAATTGTAGAAAAGTCAATCCAAAATTCTTTATGTTTTGGATTGTATGAAGGCGAACAACAAGTTGGCTTTGCAAGAGTGATTACTGATTATGCGACTTCTGCGCTATTAAAAGATGTTTTTATTTTGGAACCTTACCGAGGACAAGGTTTAGGTAAATGGTTTGTAGAATATATTTTAGAATATCCAGAATTGCAAGATGTTCAAAGATGGATGTTAGGTACAAGAGATGCTCATGGACTTTATCGGCGTTATGGTTTTAAAAATTTGACTGAGCCGGAAAGAATTATGATGCGTTTAAATTCTAAAACATTTTGACACCCAATAAGCACAATGCTTCAACAATAAGTCTAGGACTTACCCATGACAGGAAATACTAAATATGGATGGTGAGAAAAACCAAATATTTCGTAGGGGCACAACAATGTTCATTGGTGTCAACTTAACGTGACACCCCCCGTCCGCCAGGAATTGAAATTCCTGGCTAATAGCGAAAGTCCTCTTTATAGGACTGAAAATTACAGTCCATTTCAATGGACTTCAGCTATGAGACCGCCGTTTTAACGGTGGGCGGACGCGCAACACCCAACGAGTACGCTATT
>JAVRBV020000117.1:0-69585 GCA_034531095.2 Nostoc sp. CreGUA01
GGAGTTAGGAGTTAGGAGTAAAATTTTCTCCCCATCTCCCCATCTCCCCATCTCCCCACCTCCCTCATCTCCCTCATCTCCCTCCTCTCCCTCATCTCCCCCCCCTCCCCCATCCCCCCCCCCCCCACCCTTTTTTCCTTACTCACGGACCCCTTGCTAGGGAAGAATGGTTGGGGGTGGGGGGGGGGGGGAGGGGGGGGAGAGGAGGGAGATGAGGGAGATGAGGGAGATGAGGGAGATGGGGAGATGGGGAGATGGGGAGATGGGGAGAAAATTTTACTCCTAACTCCTAACTCCTAACTCCTAACTCCTAACTCCTACTCCCCATTTTTCTCTAAAGACTTGACTGTTGCATCGGTATCTCAATCAAGAACTCAGTTCCCTCTCCTAGTGTGGAATTACAGGTTAAACTACCTTTGTGTTTATCTACGATAATCTGATAGCTAATTGACAACCCTAAACCTGTACCACTTCCTACTGACTTAGTGGTAAAAAATGGGTCAAAAATTTTCTGCCGCACGGTTTCTGTCATACCAGAACCATTATCGGCAATCCGAATCATCACCGTATTAGAATCTGTTACTTGGGTAAATATGCTAATTTTTCCTTGAGGATTATTGATGTTTTCTTGACCTTCTAGTGGTAAAAAATCGCTGTTTAGATTTGACTGGCAAGCAACAATAAATGAATCTTCTAAAGCATCGATCGCATTACTTAAGATATTCATAAACACCTGATTCAATTGACCTGCGTAACAAATAACTTCTGGGATATTTCCGTATTCTTTGATGACTTGAATTTCTGAAGAATCGTTTTTTTCCTTAAGTCGATGCTGCAAAATCATCAAGGTGTTATCTATTCCTTCATGAATATCTACAGGCTTCATTTCATATTCATCAAGGCGGGAAAAGTTGCGTAAGCCTAAAACAATGGTGCGGATACGCGAGCTTCCAACTTTCATTGAATCTAGAATTTTTGGCAAGTCTTCTGCGAGAAAATCTATGTCGATTTCTTCAGATTTATCCTCAATTACAGGTGAAGAATTAGGGTATTCTTGCTGATAAACAGCTATCAAATTTAGCAAGTCTTGTACGTACTCACTAGCATGAGCAATATTCCCATGAATAAAGTTAATGGGGTTATTAATTTCATGGGCAATTCCCGCTACCATTTGCCCTAATGAAGACATTTTTTCACTTTGAATTAATTGAATCTGAGTGCGTTTTAATTCCTGTATCGCCTGTTGCAATCTTTCATTTTTATTATTGATTTCCTGGGTTCTTTCTTTGACTTTTTGCTCTAGAGTATGATTGTATTTTTCTAAACTTTCTTTAGCTTGTGCCAAGTTTTGGTAGAGAATGGCATTCTTTAGGGATATTGCTGCTTGAGTGGTGAGGAGTTTGAGAACTTCTACGCGATCGCGTGTAAATGCTCCTGTTGTTAAATTATTTTCTAGGTAAATAATACCAATCAATTTGCCTTGATTGATAATAGGTATAGATAATAAGCTCTTGGGTTCCTCACAGATAATATAACTATCAGCTGCTAAAAAGGAAACAGCCATTGCGTCATCAATAACTAAGATTTCTCTGGAACGTTTAACATAGTTAATCAAAGTTATGGGAACGTCGTAACTTGATTCTAGGGAAATTGATGGAAACTCTGTATGTATATGTTCAAAATTTGAATTTGAACAAACTGCTGTGACAGTTAATGGTAAGCTTTCATCTTCACTTAAAATCAAAGCGCATTTAGAAGCTCCTGCATTTTCAATCGCAACTTCCATTAAAGTAGAGATCAGTCGCTCAAGCTCAATTTCCTCAGATAGGGCTTGAGATGCTTTAATAAATGCCGCTAAATCCAGAGAATCAGAAATACTTGTCTTGGAGCCAATTACAGTTTGTTGATTACTGAAAGTAGATAAAGATATGTTATGTAAAGAAGTACTTTCTTGGCTGGAATGGATATTCAGTTTGAGTTTTTCTTGCTGAAATACAGGAGCGAGTAATAAAGGATAGCGTTTTACCAAATCGTCAACTTTGGCTATTGCTCCCCAACGAACATAGCTATAGTAAGCATCTGTGAGATAGCCTTGGGCAATCTTATGTTTGCCCCATTCTAAATAGAATTTACCGGCAAGTTCTTGAGTGAGAGCTTCTTCATTTAGATACTTATGTTCTTCCGCTAGGGAAATAGCGCGATCGTAGTATTCTATTGCTTCGAGATATTGACAGTGAATCCGATATCTCTCAGCCTCTACAAGATAATATTTGTGTAAATAATTCATGGGGGCATGATGCGCCCAATGCTCCATTTTGTGTTGATTGGATGCAACGCGATCGCCAATAGATTTTTGCTCGAAGATCGATACATCAGGATACACAGCCAGACATGCTAGAGAATCATAAAAATAGAAACTTGGAACCACTAAATGTCCGATTGCGGTATCTAAATACTTTTGCGCTAATCTGGCATTTTCAACTGCCTCATGGAATTCCTGAAATAGATAACAGAGTTGAACTTTGTTAATATAAAAATATAAAAGTCCGAGTCTATCTTTGGTTTCCAAGTGAATCGGCAGCATTTTTTCTTCATCATAAACTTCACCAATTAAATAACACGGTTTTTCTGCACGACCTAGTAAGTTCAATACGCTCTGCCGATAAATATTACCCCATTCCAATACTGTTTTTTGCTTCATTTGTCTGATGGCATTATTATAATTTGCCATTTCTTGTTCTAGCGCTGACAGTTCTTTACCAACAACATAGGAGCTGTAATAATAAGATAATAAAATGTAAGCTGCATACTCTAAATCTCCTGTTTCTATGCTGACAAAGTAATTTTCCAACATAGGTTTTAATACTTCATTAACATGTTCTTTCCAAATTTTGACAAGTGGATAAAAAGAACTCAGAATTTTTGGACTAATTTCTTTAATTTTCAACCTAGACAACAGATTGACAGCTAGTTTACCGAATTGATAGCCTGACTCAATATCTCCCACTAATCCGCACAACATTGCTCCATAATTAACATAAGCAAAGGCAGACAATGGCGCGTTGCCATACTGTAAAGATAAGTTAATTTTTTTAACAATAATTAGTGCGAAGAGTTCAGGAATAGCTTGATAGGTTAAAGCATGAGTACTTGTTAAAATACTCATAATTGCCAGCGTTTGAGGATCTGTCATTTCTGGTAAATTAATTAAATCTTCAATACGCTTACCAGCCAGATTTGATGCTATTTCTGCCATTACTAGTTGAACATCAGATTGGCTTGGATGTTCGGGAAACTCGACTCCCAAAAGCTTCAAAAAGGCTAGTGCAGTATTAATTCCTTTGAGTACTTGGTTCTCCGCTGCATAGGCTTTAATTTTTACTTCATAGACTTTAACTTTATCTATGAGAGTTTTCCCTCGCGCCAACACTACCTCTGCTAATTGCTCGATTTGCTCAAAGTCACCATCCAAGTAAGCCGCTTCTGTGGCTGTCTCATACAAAGCTAAAATTAGCTCATATTTTGTTTCCCAACTATCATCTGTCAGCAATTGAATACCAGTAGTCAAATATTTAACCGCAGTTGGATAAGCTGTTGAAGCTAAAGCTTTACGTCCAGCGATTAGATTCATTTGGGCTAGTTCATCTCGCTTAGCTTGATGGGAGATGAATTCTATAGCAATATTAAACTGATTGACAAGTTCAAAAATCCTTTCTTCCTGTTCTACCACTGGAATATTGGTCAATAACAGCAGCCCAATTTTTAAGTGAATTGGTTTTTTTTGTTCTTCCGGAATTAAAGAATAAGCAGCTTGCTGTACCCTGTCATGTACGAATTTATATTTAGGGATTTGTGAATTCTGACTTGTAAATTGTGTAGATTCTATTCCTTGAACAATTAGCTGTTGATTGGTATCATCTGCTGGAAAAATGTTGTAATTTTCGGTCTGGGGCAAAATTAGTCCATCAAGTAACGCTTGCCATAAGTCTGATGCTGTATCTACCACAGATTTTTCGTGGACGATCGCCAAACTTTTTAAATCAAATTGGTTGCCAATACAAGCAGCAAGTTTTAATACTGTTTGGGTGCTTATTGGCAGCTTTTCGATTTGAATGGCAATAAATTCTACAACATCGTCTGTCAGAGCTAATTCTTTGATTTTGGAAATATCATACTGCCAATAACCAGCATCAAAGTTGAGTACAATTAGCCCTTCATCATATAAAGACTTGAGAAATTGAATCGAAAAGAAGGGGTTGCCTTTTGTTTTAGCAAACACCATCTGAGTCAAAGGAACAGCAACTATTTCTGGACAATGAAGAGTATCAGCAATTAAATGATTTAAATCACCCTGATTTAAAGGAGCTAAGGTAATAGTACTAATAGTTGCTCCTTCTTGTTCAATTTCTTGTAATGTTAAAGAAAGCGGATGTGCTTTGGAAACTTCATTATCTCGATAAGAACCAATTAATAATAAACCTCTGTTAAGTTCATCAATGTGTTCTGTATCTTCTGAAATATTAGACAAGCTACTTTCGCACATTAACAACTTAATTAATCTTAAAGAAGCCGTATCTGCCCATTGTAAATCATCGAGAAAGATAACTAGGGGATGTTCTTTAGTAGTAAAGATTTGGATGAATTTTTGGAACAATAAATTAAAACGATTTTGGGCAGCATTGCCAGATAGTTCTATTACCGGAGGTTGTTTACCAATAATCTGTTCGAGTTCAGGAATTACATCAATAATTAGTTGAGCTTGTGTACCCAATTCTCGGATAATCTTGGCTTTCCATTGTTGAATTCGGGCATCAGTTTCTGAGAGTAATTGTCCGATTAAGTCTCGAAAAGCTTGTACCAATCCTGATAAGGGAATGTCACGCTGAAACTGATCGAATTTTCCTTTGATGAAATAACTCCGCTGGCGGACGATGGGTTTGTGGACTTCGTTGACTACAGCAGTTTTGCCAATACCAGAAAAACCTGCCACCAATATCATTTCTACCCCCCTAACTCCCCCTTGAGCAACAGGGGCTAGTGCGGTGGTATACCATTGTGTTGGAGGGTTTTCCTGGGTTAAAGCAAGTGGCGTCACTTCTGCCAAATTATATTCCTTGCCTACAGGAGGATGGGTTAACAAAGAACCCCCAGCATAGTATCTGACCTGGGATTGGAGAGGGTTGGCAATTCGCTCGAAAGCAGCGAGTAGGGTTTCAACTTCATTTTGCCGACCATAGAGTTTTTCGGGGATTACAAAACGGTCTGAAATGTCGCGGTTACCTAGTTTAAAAGGCGCAATATTTCCTGTCTCTTGCCACTGCTTTTGACAAACTTCCAAATCATACTTTAATCCCAATACACTTTGATAGCGATCTTCGGCATTTTTGGCCATCAACTTGCTGATAATATCAGATACAATTGCGGGAATATTGGGGTTAACTCGGCTGGCTTTTAGCGGTTGTTTGGCAATGTGAGAGTAAACTAACTCCATCGGATCTTTGCTAGTGAAGGGTAACTGTCCGGTGAGGAGTTCAAAAAAGGTAACACCAAGGGAATAAAAATCGGTGCGGTAGTCAATACCTCGGTTCATTCTGCCAGTTTGTTCCGGAGAAATATAAGCCAGAGTGCCTTCTAAAATGTTGGGGTTTGTGATAAATTGAATTTCTCTAGGCAGGAGTGTGGCAATACTAAAGTCGATGATTTTTATCTCATGTGTGGTTGGGTTAATCAGGATATTGGCAGGTTTAATATCTTTATGAATAATGCGATCGCGGTGCAATCCTTCAAGGATAGAAGTAATTTTAATAGCAATATCAAAAAACTCATGTAGCGAAATATTATTTTCTTTCTTTTCCCGATCCTCCAGTCGCCATTTTTGTAAGGAAATACCACCAAAATCTTCCATCACTAAGATGTAGCTATTACGGTAATTATCTAGGCTGTAAGGTTTGATGATACCAGGGATGCTGAGGTTTTTAGTAATTATATATTGATTGCGAAACTGCGCGATTTCCGCGAATGTAGGATATTCATTTCGCATCAATTTGAGGACAACTAATTTTTGATCTTGTTCCCTAACACCACGATAAACGAGGGTTTTACTACCAGAGTAGATTTGCTCAGTTATCCGATAGCCAGGAAATGTATATAGTGTATCTAGTACTATTGACATTGCAAACTACGCTCATAATTTTTGTTTCTATGGCTTAGTATTCCCGCGTCCAGACTATCGCTATCATTTAATAGTAAAAATTATTTGTTAGTTTTTATTTATACATTAATTTTGAAGTAACTATTTTATCTATCGCTATACAATATTTAAACTTTTTCTTTGATTTAAAATGGTAGTATTAACAATATATTGACAGTTAATATATTACTAAGTTCCTTTTACTTCTTACTTTATTGACGAATATTAACTACATATTTTATAGCGTTTCTCAGTCTCATAAGGTACATCCGTAGGGGCGTAGGCTCCGCCTTCCCGTAGGGTACGGCCGTACTCCGAAACGGAGAAGCAAGCTACGCCCCTACAACGCGTGATATAATTTTGTACCTCAACTGAATGGGAATTGCTATATATAAGTTTATTTCCGCAAGCAATAATAAAAAAAACTGCCATATTCTCTTCTTTATTTAAAGAGTAAAATATAGCAGGCTTAATGGGTTTAGTGATGCTTTGTTAGACTAGCAACTGAGGTTAATAATATCCTCCCACCCTGAGCAAGTAATTAGTAATTAGTAATTATTAATTAGTGATTCGTAATTGAAGGTGCAGAGGATAATAGCGATCGCAAATTCTAAGCTAATCTGTGCCCAAGTTGTGTATTCTCTGGTTAATACCATTTCACGAAAAACTTGATACAGATAGATTTATCGTAGGGAACGCTGCCGTGCCCCTACCAACGTGTTTGTATCATTATGAAAGTGAAATGGTATAAGTCCGTTATTTGTCCTTTGTCTAAAACAAAATGACCAATGACTAACGATTGATGACAAAGAACAGCCAGATGAAGCAGTTATGCAATTTAAATGTGTTTTAGCTTATTTGATTTTTTGTTTAATAAAAGTCACAACTTGAGTTAGCTGTTTCTTTAACCCCTCTATTTCTGCTTGCATTTTGGCAATTTTATCGTTCAACGCCTCAATTTCTGCCTGGGAGACTCCTGATAAACTAGAGGTTGGTATTGTAGTATTTACGGCAGGTGGGGTTGCTACTGAGGTATTTGGCTCACTAGAAGTTGCTACCGCAGCACTTGTGACACTGGAAGTTGTAACAGTACCATTCTTAGCGGCTGTTGCTCCCACTGCAACTAGTTCTGGGCGTGGCTGTTTCGCTTTTGTCATAGCTAACTTAATTGCGCCAATTAGTTGCTTCTGATCGAAAGGTTTGCCCAGAAATTCAAAATATTCAAAGGGTTCTGAGATTTTCTCGGTCACCTCTTCTTTGCGACCAGACATGATGACCAAAGGAATTTTCCTTAACTCTGGGTGGGCTTGAACTTGCTGGAAAACTTCCCAGCCACTCATTTTAGGTAACAGGAAATCCAGCATAATCAGGCTGAGTTTTTCCTGAAGGATGAAATTGAGTCCTTCCACACCGTCTTTTGCTTCCAGTACCTCAAAATTGCCTGGAGGCAACATTTCTCGTACTTTTACCCTGACAACTGTAGTGTCATCGATAACTAAAATTTTATTGCTTGCCACGACTGTTCGCTCTAACAGAAACTTTAAGTGTAAATAGCGGCTTTGCCGATTGCCCTTGAGAATTCTCCCACTATATACAAAATATCTATGAATTGGGGGATAGTATATTTCGGTATATCGGTATAAATGACACTACTAGACGTGTTTTGCAAAACTTTTGCTTTTGTTATTTTCAATTTGTGTCATTGTGATATTTAAAGCTTTAGCCTTGATCTAGGGCATAAAGAACAGGGGTACACAAAAAATTCTTGATTCCGCCTCACTGCACATCCGCATCTCACAAAGATACGCCGTTTCGACACCCTTGGAGATTTTTAGATGATTTCGTCACAACAAGCCGAACTCAAGTCTGAAATTATGGCAATGCCTAGCTGGCTACGTCGCCCCATTGGCAAAGCCAGCGAAATCTCTACCGTACAACGCATTATTAAACAGCGACAAATTCACACAATTTGCGAAGAAGGGCGTTGTCCCAACCGGGGAGAGTGCTACGCCCAAAAAACCGCAAGTTTTTTATTGATGGGGCCTACCTGCACACGTTCTTGTGCTTTCTGTCAAGTAGATAAAGGTCATGCACCAATGCCTATTGATTTAGAGGAACCACAAAAGGTAGCCCAGGCGGTGCAGCTGTTAGGATTACATTATGTGGTGTTGACTTCTGTAGCCCGTGATGATTTGCTCGATCAAGGTGCAGGGCATTTTGTGAAAACGATCGCCACTATCCGCCAATTCAACCCAGAAACTCAAATTGAAGTCTTGACCCCAGATTTTTGGGGTGGTGCGGGGAATGGAGAATCGGGTCAACGCCAGCGGATAGCAATGATTGTGGAAGCCAAGCCAGCTTGTTTTAACCACAACATTGAGACAGTGCGACGGTTAACCGGGCCAGTGCGCCGGGGAGCCAAATACGATCGCTCACTACAAGTGCTAGCTATAGTCAAAGAACTGGATTCGACAATTCCCACCAAATCAGGCTTGATGCTAGGACACGGGGAAACCACTGATGAAGTCATCCAAGCAATGGCCGATTTAAGGGCTGTAGGGTGCGATCGCTTGACCATCGGTCAGTATATGCGTCCCTCTTTAGAACATCTACCAGTCCAAAAATATTGGACTCCAGAAGAATTCGATCAACTCGGCTCCCTAGCACGGGAAATGGGATTCAGCCGCGTCCGTTCCGGGCCTCTGGTTCGTAGTTCCTACCATGCGGGAGAGGAGGGGTGAGGGAGATGAGGGGGATGAGGGAGTGTGGGGAGTGTGGGGGGAAAGATTTCTTCCCCATCCTCCCACACCGGACACACCTCCCACACTTCCTGCTTGCCCCATGCCCCATGCCCAATTCCCCAACTTCAAATATTTCTAAAGAAATTGGGGGATTGGTACACATAATTTGGTATTTCTGAAAAAGTCCTGACATTAGGAGAACCGCATTATGACTGCTAAAGCTAAGAATTCCGCAGTTGCTGACAGTGGAGCTAAACCTCCCTACGCCTTTCGCACAGGCTGGGCACTGTTCTTGTTAGCTATCAATTTCCTGGTAGCAGCCTGGTATTTCCACATTATTGAGTAGTTAGAAGTGGATAGGTGCTGCTTAAATCGTTCCTTTGAATAAACCTTTGGGACGAATGAGCAGCACCAAAATCATGATTAACAGTGCGACACCTTGTTTGTAATCAAGACCAAACACTACAGGTTGAGCCGCGTGGCTGATGCCCAATTGCAAAGCGACTTGATGAACAAAAGATAAAACTTGGTTGACTGTAGGAATGCTCACTTCCTGAGCAATGCCAATGATAAAAGCTCCCGCGATCGCACCATAAGGGTTGCCAATTCCACCAAGAATTACTGAGGCAAATAATGGTAAAATTAAGAACCATCCCATATTCGGTCGCACGGCTGTAATCAAACCGTACATACTGCCACCCAAGGACGTGAGAGTACCAGCAATTAGCCAAGTCCAGAGGATAACTCTGTCAACATTGATACCAGAAACTCTGGCTAAGTCTAGATCGTCAGCAACTGCTCGCATCGCTTTGCCAATTTTGGTGTTTTGCAGAAGGTAGTGTACTGCCAAAATTGCCAGCACTGCCAAGAAAAAAACCAACAATTGATTTTGCGGCACCTTTAAGCCCAAAATGTCTAAAGCCGGAGTAACAGGTAAATCGTAATTTTGGTTCTTGCCACCCCAGATAAAAATAATGCCATTGCGAAGAAATAAGGCAAGTCCGATAGAAATAATAATCAGCGTAGTGGAAGTAGCACGGATAGACCGCATTCTTGACCAAAGTAACTTTTCTGACAATAGCATTGCTGCTACCGTTCCTCCTGTTGCCAGGATCATTGACAGCCAAATATTGACTCCAATAGTATTTATCTGCCAGGTCAGATAGGCTCCTAAAGTGAGAAAGTCACCATGAGCAAAGTTAGATAACCGTAAAATTCCATAGGTAAGCGTGAGTCCAACTGCGGCTAGAGCAATAATGCTCCCCACGGCAATTCCATTGACGATTAGTTGGGCGAATTGTATATCCATAAGTCTAAACTTGCCAGAAAAAATTTTGAAATTAGTCCTTCATACAATATTTTTTTTGGTTTAGGTGCTAAACCCGACACCATAAGTTATGGTTTATAAAGAAAAAAGGATTGTCCGCCCACATACATAGAATCCTATTCGGATTTTTATGCGAAGCTAAACTTGTTCAGCGGTCTAGTTGACCATGCAGCAGTATTCAAGCTTACCAGAACAGAACTCACAGATAGATGCAACGCCAAAACTTTTGACAACAATTCAGCAACTTCGTGCCGATTTGTGGCTGGAGAAAAGTTTAAACCAGTTGCAAAGTCGCCTTAATGATTGCCTGCTTTGTGCTTGTAATACTGTCCCACAGTCACTAGCCGCAGAAGCAGAAATTTTCCAAACTGTAGTCAACGAGATTAACGCTGCTGTGGAAACCAGTAACGTGTTGATGCAACTTGCCGTGGGTGTCGCTTTACTTGAGCCACACCAAACATTTGCTACAGTTTGCTATGTTTCTCGTTCCCCTTTTTCTGGCTCACAACCTCCACTGTTGGAAATCAGAGTGACAGCAGAGAAAAAGCTAGGGTTGAGATTGCAACAGACCATAGAAATCAAAGACTTGCAGCAGCTTGAGAATCAACAAATACCGAATGCTTGGCGGTTAGCTGATGATTCTGGTAGCGTCATCGGCTGGCTAGTTATGACCACAGCACCGCTAGGGTCTGATTCTGAGCCACTCATGCGATCGCAAGCTCAACTCACATCACAATTGATGGCCAGGTCTGCTAAGCAGTGTAGTACAGCTTTGAGCCAACTGAGGCACATACTATCTTGGCAGCAACGGTATGAACAGCTAAGTAGCTCTAATCAAGAACTGGAGCGCACCAATCAACTCAAAAATCAGTTTTTGGCAAATACCAGTCACGAAATTCGTACACCGCTGAGTTCGATTATTGGGTTTACCCACTTGCTGTTAGCCCAAGGCTACGAACCCACTAGAGAACGTCAGCAAGAGTATTTAAATATTATTCAGTCTAGCGGTAAGCACTTGCTAGCTCTGATTAATGATATTTTGGATCTCTCTAAAATTGAAGCTAACCAGCTGGAAGTACAGTGGGAAACAGTGGATTTACCACTGCTGTGTAGCAATGTTTTGGCATTAGTGAAGGAGAAAGCTGCTAATAAGGGTTTGAAACTAATCCTAGAACTCGACCCCCAGATCACAACTTTAGTAGCTGACTCATTACGACTCAAGCAAATGCTGTTGAATTTACTCTTCAACGCTTTAAAGTTCACTACTCAAGGCAGTGTTGGCTTACAGGTTGCTTGCGAAGGTGTATTTGTGCATTTTACAGTTTGGGATACTGGCGCTGGTATATCCCAAGAAGACCAAGCTCAACTGTTTCATCCCTATTTCCAAATTGCCAAGGCTGTAGCAGGTGTTGAAGGTACTGGTTTGGGTTTAGCAGTGACTCGCAAACTCGCGGAAATTCACGGTGGTTCGGTGAAAGTGGAATCTGAAGTAAATCGCGGTTCCCGTTTTACGCTGGTGCTTCCTCTGAAGGTAGTAAGGAAAGATGAGGGAGATGAGGGAGATGAGGGAGATGAGGGAGATGAGGGAGCAATTTCGCTCTCATCTGATTTGGTTGTGACTCTTAGTTCGTCTCCTGAGATATTGCTGGTGGAAAATGACTTACCCAATGGTGATTTGATGCAAATCTATCTATCTAAATTGGGATATCAAGTGACTTGGGTTAAGAATGCTGCAAAGATGTGGGAAGCTTTAAGACAGTTAGAGCCAGCAGTAATTTTAATGGATGTTTACCTGCCAGATGGAAATGGTCTGAAGTTGGTGCAGGAACTACGAGAAAATCCCCAGTATCAGAATATTCCAGTGATTGCTCAAACAGCAATGGCCATGAAAGGCGATCGCGAAACTTGTCTAGCAGCTGGAGTCAATGATTATATTTCTAAACCGATTGATTTACCACTTTTAGCTAGTTTGGTGGCTAAGTATAGTAAACCGATTGATCGGGAGTAGGGAGGTGAGGGGGATGAGGGAGACAAATCAATTCAAAATTCAAAATTCAAAATTCAAAATTAAAGAACTTTTGACTTTTAACTTTTTTATGCCCCATGCCCAATGA
This sequence comes from Nostoc sp. CreGUA01, assembly GCA_034531095.2. Classification (GTDB taxonomy): domain Bacteria; phylum Cyanobacteriota; class Cyanobacteriia; order Cyanobacteriales; family Nostocaceae; genus Nostoc. Next base: position 12,373 of record JAVRBV020000117.1, read on the forward strand.
CGCCACTTGCTCCACTTGGGGAGACCCCAAGACCGCAGTGGCTCCCCCATGCCCAATGCCCCATGCCCCATAACTAATGACTACAATGGGATTTGTCGGGTGCTATGGGGAAATGATGCTGACAGAAAAATTTGAGCAATTAAGAGCTTTATTTCAAGAAATGGAGCAGGCTTTGATTGCCTACTCTGGGGGTGTTGATAGCACTTTGGTTGCTAAAATTGCTTATGATGTGTTGGGCGATCGCGCTTTGGCTGTGACTGCTGTTTCTCCTTCGCTGTTGCCAGAAGAGTTGGAAGACGCGAAAATTCAAGCTGCAACTATTGGGATTCGCCATCAAATCGTCCAAACTCATGAGATGGAGAACCCCAATTACACTTCTAATCCGGTAAACCGCTGTTATTTTTGCAAAAGTGAATTGCACGACACTCTCAAACCTTTGGCTTTAGAGTTGGGTTATCCCTATGTGGTGGATGGGGTGAATGCTGATGACTTACATGATTATCGCCCAGGAATTCAGGCGGCGAAAGAAAGAGGTGCGCGATCGCCTTTAGCAGAAGTGGGTGTTACGAAAGTTGAAGTCCGGCAACTCTCGCAACAACTGGGTTTACCTTGGTGGGATAAACCTGCTCAACCTTGTCTGAGTTCTCGCTTTCCTTATGGTGAAGAAATTACTGTAGTTAAGTTGCAACGAGTTGGTAGAGCCGAAATTTTCTTGAGAAAGTTGGGTTGGCAGAATTTACGGGTGCGATCCGAAGGCGATACAGCACGCATTGAATTACCACCAGAACAAATCAAAGAGTTTGTGTTAAAGACTGATTTACAAATATTAGTTTCTGCGTTTCAAGATTTTGGATTTATTTACGTAACCTTGGATTTAGAAGGTTATCGTAGCGGTAAGTTGAATCAAGTTTTAAATCGGGAAGTTGTAGGCGTCGTACCATAACATTGGCAAGTTCGCTCAAAGTCGTTACAAATCCATTGGATCGAGAAAAGAAGCGATCGCTTAATTCTGGCGCTGAGTTAGCCTGTATTCTATCTGCTGTAGTGCCGATTGCCACACATCATAACCCTCTTGGGAGAGGTGTAAGCCATCTGTGGTTAACTCTGGACGCAAATTGCCTTCCATATCTGTAAACCAACTATAGATATTGAGATAATTTGCGCCTTCTTGTTTGGCAATTTGAGCGAGTTGGGTGTTGATGTTACGAATGCGGCTATTGGAAATTTTTGGTAAGCGAGTCGGCAAAATTGATTGGACAATAATTTGAGTTTGGGGGTGATTCTGTCGTAAGCGGCGGACGATTCGGCGATAATTACTCAAAATTGCGCGATCGCTATCGCCTTTTCGTAGGTCGTTAATGCCAGCCATAATGTAAATTACATTCGGCCTGGTTGTTGAAAATGCCCCCAATCTTTTTAAAACACCTGCGGAAGTATCTCCAGATATGCCTTGATTGAGCCATAATTTTCCAGTAGGTAATTTTTCTCTGGGAAACCACATGCTCAGAGAATCACCAACTAAAATACTCAAGTGATTTTTACCTTGACCTTGGGCAATGGCTCTTGCTTCTAAAGCTAGCAAACTTTTCCAATCTTCATAAGTTAGTTGGCGCTTCTTGATTGACTCCCACAATGATTGCAAATTATCACTATCGCCGCGTGTATAAATCTGACCTGTTTTCAGAGCTGCCAATCTTTGGTAGTAAAGTTGATTGCCAGATGTCAGCGAGAAAGTAGCTGCTTGAGCGCTGGGGTTAAGTAATGACTCTGTTGGAGCTACTAATCTCTGGCTACTGAGTTCTGGTGAGGAATCAACACTCTTGACGTTTTGCTCGCCTGCTGTTAGCTGGGAACTGTCTGAGGGTTGCAGCACTTGGCCGCTGAGTTCTGGTAAGGAAAGATCGACGCTGTTGATAATTTTTGTACTGACTATCGTCTGGGAACCCTGTTTGAAATCCCACAGGAATCTAGAATTTTCTGGCAGCACAATCGACAGGTGTGGTAGAGCCGATGCTGGTATTGCCAATCCTGTTAACAAACATGCTGCCAACAGATAAGGGTCCCTCATCGCTTTATCTCTCCTCTACTCACTGTGCTTTTTCCTATGACAGCATTATTTAGCTGTGTTCAGGATAATTTTACTTAGGTCAAATTATTATTCTTATTTACACTGTATATTTCTGTAAAGCGTGTTCACGAGATTATATTGGACAATTTACGATCTCTTTAAAGTAGGGTTTTCCCGGTGGTATATAAGTTCGATTTGTGAGAATACTTTTACCAAGCGATGACTTTCCACGAGTTAGGTGTGACAAATATTGTAAGTGGTTGCAAACTTGGCGATTACTGGATGATTTTTGACGCTCTGAGGATAGAGGTTTTTACTTTTGATGTTGCTAACATAGGGAAAACCATTCGATTTCAGATTTCCAGATTTCAGTAAGCTGTGGCAATGGTGTGAGAGTTTGATTAACCGAGAGGCGATGTCTGACGACAAGACGCTTTGCGTCTACGCTTGTTAACTTTCTCATATGAAATTGAACGGTGCAAATGCATCAGTTATCAAATATGGGATTAGTCAGATTGAAGATTCGAGAACTAGCCCAAGAAAAAGGATGGACACTCAAGGAAGTTTCTGACCGTTCTGGGGTGATTTACAGCACAGTTAGAAGTTATGCTCGTCGTCCGGGAATGACAACAGTTGACTTTACTGCTATCCACAAATTGGCTCGCACCTTTGAGGTGAGTATTGAGGATTTAGTGGAAATTTTAGAAGAATAGTCGAAAAGTTAGGTGTTGATGGTGTTGACATCATACTTCCTTCAATCAGCCAGTTTCACTTGAAAATACTGTAACTTCGAGAACTCCCTCAAAAAAAGTTATGGTCTCAAGTTTGTTTGGCATAAATCTGGAGCGATTAATGATATTGTCAAACACTATACTTGTAATTCTCGTATGACAAATTGATTTTCATCCAAAAGTTGGTTTTGAGGATTGATGCCAGGGCGAAGATTTAGCGAAAATTTTCTGAAGGTAGGATAATACTGCGTACTTCTTTTGTAGTTCTCTATGTACAGAATTTCAAATTTATGTTTGCTTGTAGAAGTATGAGTTGAAACACATTTGAATTAAGTTTTAACTATAGAAAATAACTTCATTGGAAGTGCTAAGATTTAGGCTGAATCATTAGTGTTTTCTTTTTATTCTGTGGCTAGAGCTAGTACAGCGATCGGTGTTAGTCCCATTATTAAGGAGATTGTGCAAAAACAGGCACATTCGACACGTTTGACCCTGAAAGAAGTTATTCTTATGGGAATGTTAGCGATTGATAAACTAGATGACCAAGGTCGTCAAGAGTTAGCAGATCAAGTTCATCAAATGCAGGTGAATGGAGAAATTTAAGTGAGTAGTTATTATTTATCAGTGATAAATTTTAACTATTCACCAAATTTTAGATTTTAGATTTTCAATTTTGGATGGAAAATTCAAAGCTTAAAAATCCCAAAGTTTTGAGAGTAGGCAAATTGATTTGTTTAGCAAATCCAAAATTATGTTGGCTACAATTCTTTACTCAAGTAACTGAAGGTATAGAATCAATCTAAAATCTTTTTATCCAAAATCGAAAATGGTTTGGGTTTTCATTTGTCACTCTTCAGGTAATCTGAATCTTGACTAAAACGATAAGTTTCCAGCTATCACATAAATATAGTGCTGGCTGGCTTTTCCTGAGTATAAATAGGGACTAAAAATTATTTATTTTGCTAGTATTATTGGTTATTGTTCCAAGAGTTATGAAGTTATAGCAGGCAACAGGTTATAGGTTTTAAAGTATCTTGATGTCGGGGTTTTATGATTATGTTAATGTCCTAAACTCTGCTTCAACTGCTATATCTCTGTTTTCTAGTTATAACTTGTTTTGATGTTATGGAAACACTACCATTTTTTGTATGGTAGAAATTTACCAGACATAATGATTTTAACGCGATCGCCTTTGGGGTCTGCTTCTTTTTCCACATCTAAAGTAAAGTCAATGGCGCTCATAATTCCATCGCCGAATTTGTCGTGAATCACGGCTTTAATGGGGAATCCGTACACTTGCATAATTTCGTAAAAACGATAAATCAGTGGGTCAGTTGGTACAACTGGGCCTAATCCTTTGACAGGGTATTCAGTCAACTCGTTAATATAAATGGGGCCTAATCCCAGTGCTTCGACTAGTAACTTGGCTTCTTCTGGGGAAGCACTAGCTTGACGATAGATTACAGCAGCTATCCATACCTCATCGCGTCCGAGAATTTTTTCTAAATCGGCAAAGCTTAATCCTTTCTCTTGTTTTGCTGCTAATAGCTTTTCGGTAATTTCGGGAATGGACACGTGAGAACTCCTCTGATTTTCCATATATAGTATCACTGCGATCGCCGGATTCGCGTTTGTATTTCGTCTGCTACTACAAGACAACCTTTGAGCGTTTCTAAAGGTTTTTCTTGTACAACACGAGACAAAATTTCTAGTACTGCCTGACGGCTACGGTTACGCGATCGCAATAGTAGAATACCAGGATGAGTGCCTGGTGGAAAGCGGCGAACATCAGAGAAATCTAAATCAAGAGTGATGAAAAATCGTTCCTCAGCACAAACTTGCTGCCAAACAATTTGATCGTCAGCACCAGATAATCCTTCATCAGTAACACGGTCAGCATTGTAACCAGCTTGCTGCAAAAACTCGACGTGGGTTTGTGCCATGTTTTCATCGAGTTTCACTGTCATTGTACTCATCGCAGTGGCAACAATTCCTCTTCTCTGGTTAATTGTGCTGCATAGGCAATAGCAGCTCTAATATCTTCTAAAATCAATGGTGGATATTCTTGAACAATTTCCTCAAATGTCAGTCCCTCGGCGAGGTTATCAAGGATGACAGATACCATGATGCGTGTTCCTTTGATGCACGGTTTACCGTGACATACATTTGGGTTTTGAGTAATGCGTTCTTGCCAGTTGATCATGGTTTTGAGTGTTTATAGTTAAGTTTAATTTTAGGCGTACTACCAATAGCGTTTTTGCTTACCCCACTCCAACCAAGCTTTAGTCATTTCCTTTACCTTTCCCCTATATTCTGGAGGTACAGGATCTTCTCTGCTGATAGATTTTAATGCCCAAAACCAATGTCCAGATTTCTTTTCCAGTTCCCTAAGTAAAAGTGGGATTACAGGTTTTCCCATACCAATAATTTGCTGATATGCAGGATGCATCGACATTTGATTAGTAGATGATATCCCACGAGTTTCATCTCGCCATTGGTTAACAAGTGCTGTAAAGGTAGCTTCTATTTCTGAAATTTGGAGTTCTTCCATATTGCTGATTATTACTAAGTTAATTTTAGGGGATGCCTACAGCAGTAAACTAGGCAGTTTTCACTAGGTTTATAAGATACTTGAAATTATGTTAGTTTCAAAGCTTGAAGCAGTACTGTATTCAACTGCTGAACTTGATTTGCTCCTAATTTACCTATCCTTCTGGTGATTAGTCTACGCTCTATGGTAGTTATTTTAGTCACCCTAACTTTAGACGCAACCCGTAATCCAGTACTAGTAAAATCTGGATCTGAAGGTTCTAAAATGAATTCTTCTGGACTCAAACTACTTATGTTTTGAGATGAAATAAAACATAAAGTGACATCATCACCTATAGTGTCTATCCATAAAACTAAACCAGGGCGTAGCTTTGTTACAGTCAAGTCTGTAAATGGAAATGGAACTAAGACGATATCACCTTTTTGGAGAGACATTAGATAGGTTCTCCGTCATCAAGTGAGTATATATCTGGTTCATTTTCAAGAAAGTTAAATGCTCCTCCATTCTGGGCAAGTTGCATTAAGTCACTGGTTAAAGGCTCTGATAAATCGAAAAATAATTTTTCTTCCAAAAGGAGGCGATCTTCATCAGAGAGAGACAGGATAACTTGTATTAGAGATTCTACGAGTTTAATGTTCACTATTGATAAATTAACAAACAATGGTTGTAAAGGTAGTTTCTATTTCTGCGATTTGCAGTTCTTCCATATTGCTGCTTATCACTAAGTTAATTTTAGGCGATCGATTTCTTTTTAGATAGGTTCTCCATCTGTTAGTGAGTATATGTCTGGTTCATCGTTAAGAAAGTTACTGCTTGAAGGCTCTGATAAATCGAAAAATAGTTTTTCTCCCAATAGCGATCGCTCTTCATCACAGAGAGATAATATTACTCGAACTAGAGATTCAATCAGGGACTGACAAATAAAAAAACATCCAATAATTTCTTGTGGGGTGGGCATCTTGCCCGCCCCTTTCGCCCCTTTCTCTATTCTTCCCACCCAAAACAAAAAATCCCCCACCTTGCGGCAGGGGATTTTGATTACTTATCTACAAAACTAGGAGCCGAATTAACCGAACTTACCAGCAGTAGAAGCAATCAAGAATGCAGCGTAAGTTACAACGTAACCAACTGCAAAGTGAGCTAGACCAACTACGCGAGCTTGAACGATGGACAGAGCAACGGGCTTGTCTTTCCAGCGAACCAAGTTAGCTAGAGGAGTACGTTCGTGTGCCCAAACTAGGGTTTCGATCAACTCTTGCCAGTAACCTCTCCAAGAGATCAAGAACATGAAGCCGGTAGCCCAAACTAGGTGTCCAAATAGGAACATCCAAGCCCAAACAGACAGGTTATTCACGCCGTAGGGATTGTAGCCGTTAATCAACTGGGCGGAGTTTGCCCACAGGTAATCGCGGAACCAGCCCATGAGGTATGTAGAGTTCTCATTGAACTGAGCAACGTTACCTTGCCAAACACCTAGATGTTTCCAATGCCAGTAGAAGGTTAACCAACCAATGGTATTCAGCATCCAGAACGCAGCTAGGTAGAAGGAATCCCACGCGGAGATGTCGCATGTACCGCCACGACCGGGGCCGTCGCAAGGGAAGGCATAGCCGAAGTCCTTTTTGTCGGGCATCAGCTTAGAACCACGGGCATCCAAAGCACCTTTGACCAAAATCAAGGTGGTGGTGTGCAGACCTAAGGCGATCGCATGGTGTACCAAGAAGTCGCCAGGGCCTATTGTTAAGAACAGGGAGTTAGTACCAGCGTTGATGGCATCTAACCAGCCTGGTAACCAAACGTTAGCGTAGTTAGGCCATGCTGTGTAAGCAACGCTGTCTGGGTTAGATAACAAGGTATCTAAACCGTACAGTACCTTACCGTTAGCAGCTTGGACGAACTGAGCAAACACTGGCTCGATGAGGATTTGCTTTTCAGGAGTTCCGAAAGCAACTACTACATCGTTGTGTACGTACAAGCCCAGGGTATGGAAGCCTAAGAAAAGGGATACCCAGCTGAGGTGGGAGATAATCGCTTCTTTATGCTTCAATACGCGGTCAAGAACGTTGCCTTTGTTTTGTTCTGGGTCGTAATCACGTACCCAGAAAATTGCTCCGTGAGCAAAAGCACCAAGCATCAGGAAGCCAGCAATATACTGGTGATGCGTGTACAGCGCTGCCTGAGTTGTATAATCCTTAGCAATAAATGCGTAGGCAGGCATGGAGTACATGTGCTGTGCTACCAAGGAGGTGATTACACCTAGCGCTGCTAAGTGCCAACCTAATTGGAAGTGCAGGGAGTTGTTGTAGGTGTCGTAGATACCTTGGTGAGGTAGGTTGAACGGACCTTCAACTGGAATACCAAAGAAACTCTTGGCATTCAAGGCTTCTTTGAGACTGTGACCAATCCCAAAGTTTGTCCGGTACATGTGACCGGCAACGATGAATAATACTGCGATCGCCAAGTGGTGATGAGCAATGTCAGTCAACCACAAAGCTTCTGTCTGGGGATGGAAACCACCCAAGAAAGTTAAAATCGCGGTTCCTGCACCTTGGGATGTGCCAAACACATGTCCAGGAGTGTCAGGGTTTTGAGCGTAAACAGCCCAGTTACCTGTAAAGAAGGGTGTTAAACCTGCTGGGTGGGGTGGGGTATTGAGGAAGTTATCCCAACCTACGTGCTGTCCGCGAGCTTCGGGAACAGCAACGTGAATTAGGTGACCAGCCCAAGCCAGAGAGCTAACACCAAACAGACCTGCTAGGTGGTGGTTTAGGCGATGTTCAGCGCTCTTAAACCATGCCAAGCTAGGACGGTACTTGGGTTGCAAGTGCAGCCAACCAGCGAACAACAAGACAGCTGCGAATACCAGCAGGAATACGGAACCGTTGTACAGTTCAGTATTTGTCCGCATACCGATGGTATACCACCAGTGGTACAGACCAGAATAGGTAATGTTTACTGGATTGCTAGCGCCGGCTTGGGTGAAAGCTTCGATCGCTGGTTTGCCGAAGTGGGGGTCCCAAATCGCGTGGGCGATAGGACGGATGTGAAGGGGATCTTTAATCCACTGTTCAAAGTTACCTTGCCAGGCTACATGGAACAGGAGGCTGGATGCCCACAGGAAGATGATTGCCAAGTGGCCGAAGTGAGTAGCGAAAATCTTTTGGTAAAGATTTTCCTCTGTCATGCCATCATGGGTTTCAAAATCGTTGCCTGTGGCGATCGCATACCATATCCGACGAGTAGTCGGGTCCTGTGCGAGATCCTGGCTAAATTTTGGAAATTTTGTTGCCATAGGTTTAATAATTCCTCTGACCTTTAGCCATCAAGTACCAGCCTTGGATAGTTAGGAGTTATGAGTTGTGAGTTGAGAGTTATAAGTTTGAAATTTTTTTTATTTCTAACTCATAACTTCATTCCTAACTCCTAACTCCTAACTCTATTTTGCTGATTGCTACCCTACTGAAAGGATGTGTGCATGGAAGAATGCCCAAGTAGTAGCAATTCCTCCTAGAAGGTAGTGAGCTACCCCTACAGCGCGACCCTGAATAATGCTCAGAGCGCGGGGCTGAATTGCTGGTGCTACCTTCAGTTTATTATGCGCCCAAACGATGGACTCAATTAATTCTTGCCAGTAGCCGCGACCACTGAACAGGAACATCAAGCTGAATGCCCAAACAAAGTGAGCGCCTAAGAATAGGAGTCCATAAGCAGATAGCGCACTGCCGTAGGAGTTGATGACTTGTGTCGCTTGTGCCCACAAGAAGTCACGCAACCAACCATTGATAGTGATGGCGCTTTGGGCAAAGTTGCCACCAGTGATGTGAGTCACAGTACCGTCTGGATCTACCGTTCCCCAAACATCTGATTGCATCTTCCAACTGAAGTGGAAAATTACAATGGATAGGGAGTTATACATCCAGAATAGTCCGAGGAATACGTGATCCCAACCAGATACTTGGCAGGTACCGCCACGACCAGGACCGTCGCAGGGGAAGCGGAAGCCCAAGTTTGCTTTGTCTGGAATCAGACGAGAGCTACGGGCAAACAGCACACCCTTGAGCAGAATTAGGACGGTAACGTGAATGGTGAAGGCGTGAATGTGGTGAATTAGGAAGTCCGCTGTACCCAAAGCGATGGGCGCAGCTGCCACCTTGCCGCCAACAGCCAAAATACCGCCGCCGAAGACATAGCTAACTGGTTCTAAGGCGTTGGGTGCAGTTGTTCCAGGAGCCAAGGCGTGGATACTTTGTACCCACTGGGCAAATACTGGCTGCAATTTAATTGCCGTATCAGAGAACATGTCTTGGGGACGACCCAATGCACGCATTGTGTCGTTGTGGATGTACAGTCCAAAGCTGTGGAAGCCAAGGAAAATTGACACCCAGTTCAGGTGAGAAATAATCGCATCTCGGTGACGAATCACGCGATCGAGCAGGTTGTTTTGGTTCACAACCGGATCGTAATCCCGCACCATGAAGATGGCAGCGTGAGCTGCTCCACCAACAATCAAGAAGCCACCGATCCAAATATGGTGAGTGAATATGCACAACTGCGTAGCGTAGTCAGTTGCCAAGTATGGATAGGGGGGCATCGCGTACATGTGATGCGCGATGATGATGGTTAGTGAACCCAAGAAGGCAAGGTTAGTTGCCAATTGAGCGTGCCAAGATGTGGTCAGGTTTTCGTAGAGACCTTTGTGACCTTCACCAGTGAAGGGACCTTTATGGTTTTCCAGGATCTCTTTAATGCTGTGACCAATACCCCAGTTGGTACGGTACTGGTGACCAGCAATGATGAACAGGACTGCGATCGCTAAGTGGTGATGGGAAATATCTGTCATCCACAAGCCGCCTGTTACTGGGTTTAGACCGCCCTTGAAGGTCAGGAAGTCAGCATACTGACCCCAGTTCAAGGTGAAGAAAGGTGCTAGACCAGCAGCAAAGCCTGGGTACAGTTCCGTCAACAAGTCTTTGTTCAAGATGAACTCGTGGGGCAAGGGTATATCTTTGAGGGCAACCCCAGCATCCAAAAGCTTGTTAGTCGGTGCAGACACGTGAATTAAGTGTCCTGCCCATCCCAAGGAACCACAACCTAACAATACTTGTAAGTGGTGATTCAGCATCGACTCCACATTCTGGAACCATTCCAGTTTGGGAGCGCGTTTGTGGTAGTGGAACCAGCCGGCAAATAAGAATAAGCCTGCTAATACCAAGCCACCGATCGCAGTGCAGTACAACTGGAAGGAGTTTGTGATACCCCAGCCACGCCATACTTGGAACAAACCAGAGGTGATTTGAATGCCGTGGAAACCACCGCCTACATCACCGTTTAAAATGTCTTGTCCCACAATGGGCCAAACGACTTGGGCACTTGGCTTAACGTTTAACGGGTCGCTCAGCCAAGCTTCGTAGTTCGAGAACTTCGCGCCGTGGAAAATCATCCCGCTTAACCAGATTGTCACTACGGCTAGATGGCCGAAGTGTGCTGAGAATATCTTGCGGGAGATATCTTCTAAATCGCTTGTATGTGTATCAAAATCGTGGGCGAGTGCGTGAAGGTTCCAAATCCATGTAGTGGTTTTTGGACCTCTGGCTAAAGATCTGTCAAAGTGTCCAGGCTTTGCCCATCTCTCAAAGGAGGTAGGAACCGGGTCGTTATCGACGATTACTCTTGCCTTTTTTTCCTCTCGCTCCGGAGGACTTATTGCCATTCGACCTCCTCTCTGATAAGGAATGAGGAATCATGATTACCACATAGTAATGTTTTACCGCACACTCCAGTGATTTGCTGAAGCCACAGTGAAGACCCATGTGGAGAGTTGTTTCTCGTTGAATTATAAAGTCTTCACTTGTACATTGATGGAGATAATTTAACAATAATTCAAAATCCCCGAAATAACTGCCTTTTCTGCCTTTTAACCTTCAAACTAATTGTCCAAAAGTCAATAGATTCTTCATTTAATTTACAAACAATAACAATTCGTAAAATATATGGTTGGGGTTTGGGGCATGGGGCATTGGGCATGGGGAGTTAGGAGTTAGGGGTGTGGGAGGTGTGGGAGGTGTGGGAGGATGGGGAGGTGAGGGAGATGGGGGTGATGAGGGAGTGTGGGAGGTGTGGGGGGGTGGGGAAGTATTAATTCTCTTTCCCCCATCTCCCCATCTCCCCACACTCCCTCATCTCCCTCATCCCCCTCATCTCCCTCATCTCCCCATGCCCCATTCCCCATTCCCCGGTTTCTCAATCGGCAATAGTGGCTTTTGAGTTCAAAGTTGAGTATACTCTTCTTAACAGTTAATTAGTCTTTTTGTCATGGCTAACCTCCTACTTAATGACGGCACAATTGAGAGCGATTTAGGTGAAATAACTCGTGAACTTGCCCCTCTTGGGATTGAACTCAGACACTACGACCCAGGAACGTCGCTCCTTTTCCCAAATCTAGTAGATCAGGAGGTTTTAACGGAGTCTGAAAGGCTTTATATTATAGAACTTCATAACAGCGTCTTTGAATTTATCCAGCAAGAAAATGAGGCTCTGTGGTGTGACTTGCTGAATCTCCATCCAGGTTCCCCCAATCTTCACCAGCTGATAGCAACATACGGTCGTTACCACACTCACACTACCGCTGAACCTCTCTACGTGTTAGCAGGAGAAATGATCTATGGCTTCGTGCGACCTGATGGTAGCCAAGTACAGCTTTTAATTCAGGCACAAGACTATCTCTATATCCCCGCAGGCGTTGAGCATTGGTGCAGCCCAAATGCATCGTTGAATTTCAAAGCAGTACGCTATTTTGCAAATGCAGAAGGATGGGTTCCTAAGTATACAGGTACTCAAGTGAGTGATTCCGCCAATAAGCCGCGTTAAAAATAATTGCTCTTGTAAATCTTGTAATTTTTATTACCTAGTGCTTGCACTCTAACCTCAATGTCCATCGATAACGTTTGTCGCTATCTTTCAGAACAATATCCCGAAAGCTTTGCCACTTGGTTATTAGGTACAACTCCAGCGGACGTTCAAGACCTCAAAACCGAGTTGAGCGTTGAGCCAGTTAGAGCAGACTGCATTATTCTGCTAAATCCGCAACAGGAAATTCTCCACATAGAGTTCCAAGTTGCACCTATATCAGTCCCACCGATGCCAATTCGGATGCTAGGTTACTACGCGAGATTGCGTAGGGAATACAGTATTTATCCCATTGAACAGGTTGTCATCTACCTTAAACAAACTACTTCAGACGCAGTATTTATCGAACAATTTACCGACACAAACACAGTTCATCGATTCCGAGTAATTCGGATTTGGGAGCAAGATCCCGCCCCTTTGTTAGCATCTGTTGGGCTTCTACCTTTAGCAGTTCTCGCGCGAACAGATTCGCCTGAATCGTTGTTGGAGCAAGTTGCTGCTCAGGTAGATATGATTGAAGAACCAAGCCAGCAACGAAATATTTCGGCTTGTACTCAGTTGCTAGCAGGGTTAAAATATGACAACAATCTAATCACTAGCTTTTTGCGGGAGGAACTTATGCAGGAATCTGTGGTTTATCAAAGAATTATTAGACAAGGAATTGAACAAGGAATTGAGCAGGGAAGAAAACAAGAGGCGTTGTCAGTGGTTGTGCGCCAACTGACTCGCCGAATTGGTACGATCGCTCTAGAATTGCGATCGCAGATTGAAGCATTATCTCTAATTCAATTAGAAGAGTTGAGCGAAGCGCTATTAGATTTCTCTACAACAGCAGATTTAGTAGGCTGGTTGCAGAACCATCATTAACAATTCAAAATTCAAAATTCAAAATTCAAAATTAAAGACAATTTCAGAAGGGGACTGTTACCCTGACTGAAATTGGGTCTACCTGTAGAGGTAGGGGTCTTAAACCCTCAAATGTACGATAAACTTTACTCAATTTCCTCACAGCGAATTAACAGCATTTCCATCGCTTCTGCTAGAGAAATCAATTCTGTCCAAGAGGAACCAGTGACTAGATTTTGGGCATGAGCTAATCGGTTTCGCAACTGTTCAGCAGACTTGAGAAAACGTTCGCCAAATCGCTTGGATTTCAGTCCCAGCTGTTCGAGAAGTTCTGGTTGATTTAAAACTAACTCTCGCTTATCGCAGAATTGCAGATAATCTAACAAATCAGTAGCTTCGTTTCTTTCTTGGCTTTCTCGCCATAGCCGTCTAGCAACTTCTAAACGCTCTTTTTTGAGGACTTTTTGCCAAGAATCTTGAGGATAGTAAAGCCGCACCAAGCGTAGGAGATTCATTTCTAATAACGTTACCAAGCCAAACAAGAGCATTCGCGCGGGTGCTTTCTGCAAGTCGCCACAGGTAATAATTCCACTCACTTGATTGCAGTCGAGAACAAACAATCGAGGAGTTTGTTGCAAAATTGGTAGTAACTTCATCAGTGGCGTGGAAATGGCAATTAGTTCTTTGGGATGAAATACCCGTTGATAATCGCTACATTTGCCAGATTTGCCTTGAATTAAACTAGAGCGTTCTACATAACCGCTAATAGTATCTCCGGTTTCCACGCCGATGACATCAAAATTTTGTGCTTCCATCCAATGCAGCACTTCTGTCACCTCTGCATCAGCTGACATAGCTTTGAGGGGTTCTGCGACGTATTCAATGGTGATATTGTTCTCAAACAAACTTCGGAGGTCTTGAGAACGGGATTTGAGGTGTTTCATCACCCTTTTATAAACTCACATGAAATAATCCTATGGTATTCGTGGGAGCGATCGCCGATTTTTTCTGCTACATAACCTTGCAACTGCCAAAAAGCTACATCAGCTTCTGAGACTCAGGGCAAGCATAATTTTTACCATTTTTGTTGGTATATCTGTAACCATGACTATCGATTATCAAGTAACAAATTATTTTGCATCTAGAAAAAATAAATATCTATGTAGTTAAATGTATGAGATTAATTGCTGAATTTTCCTGAAAAATGGAGAAATTCCTCGAAAAAAAAATTTTATTACTAAAAGGATACATAGAATTGATACTTGGTAGAATCATACTAAGTTAACCAAAATTGATAACAATATGCCAAGAAAAGAACAAGGATGGGTCACATTTCAAACCTCTGAGGAGGAACGGAAGATTCTAGAAGAATTCTGCGAACAGTCTCAACGCACCAAAACTGAGATTCTGCGGGAACTCGTGCGTAGTCTCAATCAGCACTCCTCAGCACCAATATCAGTACCTACCAAGGAAGAAAAACAAGAAGATGTTTATACTCAAAAACCTGGGCTAGAAATTAACATTCCCAAAAAATCATTAAAAGTTAGCTCTCGCAATATTCTTAAAGGTGTTATTAAACGAGTTGTTTATGGAGCTGTTAATAGTGAAGTAACTATCGAGATTATTCACAAAGTAGAATTAACGTCAATTATCACCAGAGGTTCGGCAGAAGAATTAGAATTAGCTGAAGGGAAAGAGGCTTATGCAGTGATTAAGTCTAATGATATAGTCATTGCCAGAGAATAGAAATATGTTGATTTTGGATGTTAAATATTAGAAAGATAAATGTTAATTTTTAATATTTTTGATTGGTAAATTTTTAGGTTAATACTTTTAGCTAGACGTGCCATCAAATTGGCGATCGCACCTTCATTACTGGCTGCTAAATTAAAACGCTCCACGATCGCAAAAACACATCAATTGTAGGGGCTTTACAGCTGTGCATTGGTGTCAACTTAACGCGAAACTGCTGTCCCGCAAGGAACTGAAGTTCCTTGCTAATAGTGAAAGTCATCTAAAAGATGACTAAAATATCCCCAAAAATCTTTAGTCTACTTCAGTAGACTTGAGCTATTAGACTGGAACTGAAGTTCCAGGCGGGTTATAAAGCCAACAATTAAGCCATTTATAGCTTAAGTTGACACCAATGACAGCTGTGCTAACCTACGCAGTCTATTTGTCCCATTCTTTTTTCAAATGGGCATAACGAAGTAACTTGACGCTGCTAACCCCAAAGTTTTCTAGTCGTTAAAGGTGAATTGGCGAAGCTATGGGTACGGTAAACCGTATTTGCTCGTTAGTTCCCAAAGATTAATTTAATTGTTAAGTTTAGTTACATAAATTAAAAATTGCAGCCTTTGAAAAAGAACACAGAATTCAGAAATCTTGACCCTCGAACGCGAGTGCGTGTCGCAGAAAAGACTCAGCGAATCGCTGGTCTATCCGCCAGTCGGAGTCCAATACCTTTCCTGTATTCTGAGGACTGACGCCAATATTGCTGTTTTGATAAAAAAACAACTGACAATAAGGATTGATAATAATTATGACAATTAAAGAACAGCCTAAACCACCCCGGTCTCGGATAATAGCTAATATATTGCTGGCAGTATCAGGGCTGTTTCTGCTTTTGAATTTGTTTTTGCCTGGTTTATTTGGTTCTCGTCCTGCTGGCGTTCCCTACAGCTTATTTATTCATCAAGTACAGGAAGGGGAAGTCAACCGCGCTTCTGTTGGTCAAAACCAGATTCTCTACGAATTAAAAACAGAGAATGGCGAACCGGGACAGGTGTTTGCAACTACACCAATTTTTGATTTGGAATTGCCCAAACTCCTAGAACAAAAAGGAGTTGAGTTCGCAGCTACACCTCCACCGAAGAACACTTGGTTTACAACCCTTTTGAGTTGGGTCATTCCACCACTGATTTTTATTGGCATCTGGCAATTCTTTATCTCCCGTGGTGCTGGCGGTTCTCAAGGAGTTCTCTCTATTGGTAAGAGTAAAGCAAAGGTTTACGTTGAAGGTGAATCAGCTAAAATTACCTTCCAAGATGTGGCTGGGGTAGAAGAAGCTAAAACCGAGTTAGTGGAAATCGTAGATTTTCTCAAGACTCCGGCACGTTTTACGCAAATTGGTGCGAGAATTCCCAAGGGTGTGCTGTTAGTTGGCCCTCCGGGAACTGGTAAGACACTGTTAGCGAAAGCTGTAGCAGGGGAAGCAGGAGTTCCATTCTTCAGTATTTCTGGTTCCGAGTTTGTGGAACTGTTTGTTGGTGTGGGTTCTTCCAGGGTACGAGATTTATTTGAGCAAGCAAAAAAACAAGCTCCCTGTATTGTATTTATTGATGAATTGGACGCCATTGGTAAGTCTCGTAGCAGTAACGGCTTCTACGGTGGTAACGACGAACGGGAACAAACCCTCAATCAATTATTAACTGAAATGGATGGGTTTGCGGCTGGGGATGGAACCGTAATTGTCCTTGCAGCTACCAACCGTCCCGAAAGCCTTGACCCTGCATTGTTGCGTCCTGGTCGCTTTGACCGTCAAGTGTTGGTAGACCGTCCTGATTTATCTGGTCGGGAAGCAATTCTCAAGATTCATGCTCAAAAGGTAAAATTAGGAGATGATGTAGATCTTAAAGTGATCGCCACTCGTACTCCTGGTTTTGCTGGTGCAGATTTAGCAAATTTGGTGAATGAAGCGGCACTATTAGCAGCCCGCAATCAACGGCAAACCGTTGCTCAAGAAGACTTCGCCGAAGCAATTGAGCGAGTAGTCGCTGGTTTAGAAAAGAAGAGTCGTGTATTGAGCGATACTGAGAAAAAGATTGTTGCATACCATGAAGTCGGTCACGCAATGGTCGGGGCGCTAACTACAGGAAACGGTCGTGTAGAAAAGATTTCGATTATTCCCCGTGGCATGGCTGCTTTGGGCTACACGTTGCAATTACCCACCGAAGACCGCTTTTTGCTGAACGAAGCAGAATTGCGGGGTCAAATTGCCACTTTGTTAGGAGGACGTTCCGCCGAAGAAGTTGTGTTTGGCAGTATAACAACAGGTGCATCCAACGATTTGCAACGAGCGACTGATTTGGCAGAACGAATGGTGACTACCTATGGTATGAGTAAAGTCTTAGGCCCACTGGCTTACCAACAAGGACAACAAGCAATGTTCTTGGGTAATGGTGCCCCTAATCCCCGGCGGGCGGTGAGTGAAGATACAGCCAAAGCCATCGATAGCGAAGTCAAGGAAATCGTGGAAACAGCTCACGAAGAAGCTTTACAGATTCTAAAACAGAATCGAGACTTATTAGAAGCGATCGCAACTCAACTTTTAGAAACAGAAGTAATTGAAGGAGAGAAATTGCATAATCTGTTGAGTCAAGTAAAACCTCTAGGTGATTAGGGACTGGGGACTGGGGATTGGGGACTGGGGAGATGAGGGAGATGAGGGAGATGAGGGAGATGAGGGAGAAAGAATAATCAATGCCCCATGCCCAATGCCCAATGCCCCATGCCCCATGCCCAATCTCTGCGTTAAATCTCTGCGTTAGTTGGGGTTTGAGAAATGCCACTCACCCCAATGCAAATACCAGCGAGGAAAAATGCGAATGCGCCGCCAACTGCGCCTACAAAAGGTGTTATGGTTTGCGGTTGGGGAAATATGATGCCAAACAAACTCATGGCCGCAGCAAATCCACCGAAATACGTACCAATTCCTAATCCCGCCCATCTTTGAGGTACTAGTCCTAAAGCAAAGGGAATTGCCCCGTTAACAATTAAGCTAAAGCCAGCAATGATTAGTAAAATGATGGGAATTTGTGCGCCGATAAATACCATCATGAGTAACGCCGGAATAGTTGCACAAATACCACAAAGCATTGCTTGACGATTGCCAATTTTGACGGCGAACATCCCAGCGGGTATGTTAGCCAGAGCGATCGCAATTCCAATCCACACCATTTGTATATCAATATTATCAGTATTCAGTTGGGCTTTGAGGACTTTGCCCAAGACATCCATCAACAATCGGATACCCCACGCTACACTAAAACCAGTTCCTAAAATCAAAATCAATTTTTGTAAAGGAAATTGTACTATCTGTGCATTGTGTCCATCGACTGGTGTTTCTGGGGGATTAACTAACCGCAACACAGCCACGGCACCCAACAACACAAAAGAACCGATGGCAAAGGTCAAAACTGGCCCTAAACTGAGAATATACTTATTGGCGATCGCTCTAAAAGCGCCAATAAATCCTCCTGTCAAAGTCACAACACTGACAGCCAATGGTAACTGGGCTGGTGTAGAATACATTCCCAACAGGCACATAGCCGGAGAGCGAAATATCGTCATTGCTAATGCCCAGGCTACCAGAGTGATTAGCAACAGCGATCGCATTACCATAGTAGGTGGGATCAAGCTGACAATACATGGTATGGCGATAAACAAAGCTGATGCCAGAATTACACCCACTGAGATGAAGGGAAATCGAGTCCCTACCCAGCGCCTAGTTCGGTCTGAAAGTCCCCCCATCAATGGTTCCAATACTGCACCCAAGGCATTTTCCACCACTAATAAACCAACAGCCAATGACGCAGGAAAACCAAACTGAGTCAAAAGTTGGGGCAAGTAAGCATTATAAATTAACCAAGTCAGGGTAATTGCCCCCTGCACCCCTGCCAATACCCAAACTTGCACCCATAAGATATTGAAAGAAGATTTTGAGGTAGTCATAAGAAGACGCGGGGACGAGGGGAAGGGGAGACGCGGGGAAGGGGAGACGCGGGGACGCGGGGAAAGGGAGATCCAAATAGGGGAAGATGGGGGAGGCGGTAAAATTTTTACTCTCCGCGTCCCCGCGTCCCCGCGTCCTATTTTAATACTCCGGAACTGAGGGATCGATTTCCCGACTCCAAGCGTTAATTCCGCCTTTGACATTCGTCCCAACGATCCCGGCTTCTTTGAGGATGGCGAGGGCTTTTGCCGATCGCCCGCCCATCTTACAATGAGCAATTAAATGGTGACCGTTTAATATTTCTTTCACTTTGGCAACGCCATCACCGTTTTCAATGTCTGGTAAGGGCACCAAAACTGAACCAGGAATTTTCGCAATCTCGTATTCGTTGGGGTTGCGGACATCTAGTAGTACAAAATCCTTCGCACCACTATCTAGCAATTCCTTCAAATCCTTAACGGTCATTTCTTGAATTTCCATCTGCTGTTTTGCCTCCTCTGCCTTAGCTTGTGGAATTCCGCAGAATTGTTCGTAGTCTATCAGTTTTTCAATGACTGGGCGAATCGGGTTAGGACGCAGTTTCAATTCCCGGAATTTCATGTCTAAGGCGTTGTATAGCATTAACCGCCCACTCAAGGTGTTACCTTGTCCGATAATAATTTTGACAGTTTCTGTTGCTTGGATGACACCAATAATTCCTGGCAAAATTCCCAACACGCCACCTTCTGCACAAGAGGGCACCATTCCTGGTGGTGGTGGTTCTGGGTAAAGGTCACGATAATTCGGCCCGCCTTCGTAGTTAAATACGGTGGCTTGTCCTTCAAAGCGGAAAATGGAACCGTAGACGTTGGGTTTGTTTAACAATACGCAAGCATCGTTAACTAAATACCTTGTGGGGAAGTTATCGGTGCCGTCCACCACGATATCGTAAGGTTGAAAAATTTCGAGCGCATTTTCGGAACTCAGGCGAGTTTCGTAGAGATCCACCTGACAATAGGGGTTAATCTCGTGAATGCGGTTTTTTGCAGATTCAATCTTGGGTTTACCCACCCAGGATGTACCGTGAATTACTTGACGTTGCAAATTGGAAGTATCGACAACATCGAAATCGACAATCCCGATGCGTCCAATACCTGCGGCGGCTAGGTATAAAAGTAGTGGTGAACCTAATCCACCTGTACCAATACAGAGTACACTAGCAGCTTTCAGCCGCTTTTGTCCTTCCAATCCTACTTCCGGCAAAATCAGGTGTCGGGAGTAGCGTTCGTAATCATCTTTGGTCAACTGGATTTCGTCCAGATTCGGATTTAACATAGCAGTTGTCTTGTGCAAGAGCGCGAATATTAATCCTATCGAAAAATGATATCTGTCTCGAAATTAAGCCGTTAAATTATATTTTCAATTATCTCTGCTTGGAACTGATGAGTATCATCAAGACTCCAGCTTCGTAGTTCTGCGGCTTTGCCTTTTTGGACGGAAACTATTATATACGAGTATCCCTGCCAAGCATATAGGCGATCGCATTCTGAAGGTATGGCAGGATGATCTGGGTGGGAGTGAAAAATGCCGATAATACTCAAAGAGCGATCGCGTGCTTGCTTTTGTGCTTGTAACATAACTTGGGGTGCGATCGCATATTGCCGCTTTTTACTTTCTACTGTACGTTCGCCTGAAAATTCAGCACCTGCCTCTGTATTCCAGGCATTTTCCGTGGGCATCACTTCTACTGTGGTTTTGCCTTCATTAGCCACATAGCCTAAGATTATACCACAACATTCGTCTGGATAGATGTTTTCAGCATGGCTGCGAATAATTTGCAAGTGTTGTTCGCTAAATTTAATCATGTCTGCATTTGTAATTTTATTTACCTCAAACGGTTTTGGCTTGGGTACAAGATAATACTACGGACTGATTTTCATGATAGCGATCGCCAGAAAATCCTACAACTAAAAAGGCTGCCTGCACTATTCTCCACGACCCACTCCCAATACGGTTCGGTTAAGGTTTTTTGGTGAAAATTAAAGATTGTAAAGACGCGATAAATCGCCGTCTCTACGAAAGAATGATTATTGTAGAGACGGCGATTCATCGCGTCTGTTGCCTTAACTATTGCCCGATCCCAAGGATAATTATTGATGCCGACTTACTTATTTTTCAAACAGCAATTCCTAAGCAAAATATTTTTATCCATCCTTTGGACGTCTGCTTAATACTCTCAGAAAATTATTTGGCTATCAAAATAAAAAATACTATATTCAGTAATTATGTACATATTTAAAAATATGTATCCTTAAATACTACAAAAAGTTTACAAAAATATTTACTAAAATATGGACATTCAAGTAAATATTCGTTATTTATGTATTATGGGGTTATTTAAATGTTTTCTATGTGGAGACTAGATGTTCATGCGATCGATTGCACAAGGAGGGTATAAAAATATTTCTTTCCTAGTCCGCAGCCCCATTTTTAAGCTAGTAAGGCTTAAGCATTGACAAAGCAAGTAATTTATTACATTTCATGATGAGCGCATTCTAGATTGATTTTTCAACTGTTTTTCAGTGATGCCTATGGTAAATGCTTACCTGAGCTAGCGATGCAGGATCATTGAAATCAACTTCAAACTAATTGTTTTATATCTGAATACAGGGCAAAAGAGATTTGTACAGTGCTTAAGACTTAGATAGTCAGAGATAGTTCAATAAATCAGCTATTACGCTTTTAAATTGCATAGTCATTCATGCGATTGGCTGCTGACGCTTAACTGTCAACTATTAACAGCCAACGCGAAATGATGTGCTGCATTAAAAGCGCGACAGCTGATTGCTCAGAGTAAATCTTGGGTAAAAATTGCTAACTCTCAAGGGCAAAATTAACTCTGCTGAAAGCATCAACTTTTGGCTAATTTTTAGTGCAGTCAAACAGCACTAACTCGATTATTGACAACTGAAAATTACTCCCAAAAATCCATTCAGGAAAATACAAAGTATGGCAAATATCATTGGAACCAACGGTAACGATACCCTACTAGGAAGCAACAGTGCAGATACAATTAATGGCAAAGCAGGCAACGACACCATCACAGCCAAAAAGGGCAATGACACGCTGACTGGTGGCGGTGGCAAAGATAAATTTGTTTATAACTTGGGTGATGGTATTGATACAATCGCTGATTTTGGTGGCGTAGGTAAAGGTACAAACCCAACAGCAGGAGTTATTGCCGAAGTTGATACTATCAAATTCCAAGGCTCTGGCTTGACGGCCCAAAAGCTTCTACTCACCCAGAATGGCACTAACTTAGAAATCACCTTTGTAGGTGTGACTGGTACAAAAGTCATCTTGAAAAACTTCAAACTAGAAGACTTGGAAAACTCCAAAGCTTCTGGAGGTAAACCAGCCATCGGTAATATTATCTTTGATGGGCAAAGTAGCATCATTGATAGTTTTAATGTTCTTGATGCCAACTCTACTCAAACAAGTGTCGGCACTGCCAACATAGTCACCTTCCTCAATGACCTAGACAATAACATTACGGGTTTAGACAACTCAAGTGATGTGGTGAATGGTCAGGGGGGTAATGACAAAATTGATGGCAAGAGTGGCGACGATTTGCTGCGGGGTGGTACGGGTAACGATACTCTCATTGGTGGTGCGGGGAATGATATTCTTGTTGGCGGTATCGGCAATGATAGCCTCGTGGGTGGTACTGGTAACGACCTGCTGCAAGGTGATGTGGGGAATGATACTCTTGTTGGTGGTTTGGGTAATGACACCATCAATGGTGGGGCTGGTGACGATTACTTGATTTTTGATGAAAGCGAGAGCGAATTCTCTGGCAATAGCCTGCTATCTGGCGGCGATGGCAATGATTCTTTCTCTCTCTACGTGTCCTTCGAGGGCTTTCCCTTTGGCTCAGAGGGCAATAACACCCTCAATGGTGGGGCTGGTGACGATGGATTGAATGTTGAGTATTCACGAGGCAATAACTTGCTTGATGGAGGCATTGGTAACGATTATTTGAGCGTTGGCCGTTCAAGTGGCGATAACGTACTCAATGGTGGCGATGGTAACGATTATTTGAGCAGTTACTTATCAACAGGCAACAACCTTCTAAATGGAGGTAGTGGTAATGATTCTCTCTCCAGCTCTGGCGTAGAGAACGATAACGACTTTCCAGATATTGTATCGTTCACATCAGGTCAGAACACGCTCGACGGCGGCGCTGGTGACGATTACTTAAGTGTTGACTTATCAACAGGCAATAACCTTCTAAATGGAGGTAGTGGTAATGATTCTCTCTCTGCATCTGGCATAGAGAACGATTATTACTTCCCAGATATTTTTTATGTCACATCAGGTCAGAACACACTCGACGGTGGCACTGGTAACGATTACTTAAATGTTAGCTATTCATCAGGCGATAATCTGTTGAATGGTGGTGATGGTAATGATACTCTCACAGCTTCTCTTGCCACTGGTAAGAACACCCTCAAAGGTGGTAATGGCAATGACTACCTCATCGGTGGCGAAGGAAATGACAGCCTCTATGGAGAAGGTGGTGATGATACTTTTGCTTTCAATAACTTCAATGAAGGCATAGATACCATTTATGATTTCGACACTACTAATGACGTGATTCGGGTATCTGTTGTTGGTTTTGGTGGTGGATTATCACCAGATGTACTCTCATCTGGTCGGTTTACTATCGGAGCGTCTGCAACCACAAATAGTCAGCGATTTATTTATAACTCGACTACAGGTGCATTGTTCTTTGACCGGGATGGTAATGCAGGCGGATTTACTCAGGTACAATTTGCACAACTATCTACTGATTTGTCACTAACCAACTTCAATTTTAAGGTTGTTTAATCGTAATTACGGTTCCATCAGTTAGTAGGACAGCACAAGAATAAATTTTGAGAATGCGAGGTGTTGAACATAGCACCTCGCATTTTATTACTTGATACAGCCAGCTTAACAAACCAAAGCGATCGCTGCAAACATCCTCTTAATATTTACTTAAGATTCTACCTATGAGGATCTGATTTATAGTTTTTTATTGCGTGAATTTTGAATTTTGAATTGTTTAATCTCTGACAAGAGAAAAATAACATACCGTTCTGGAATTTTTTCAGGGTGATTTATCTACCATTAAAGTATAAAAAATACCTTTTTAATATAGAAATAGTAGGTTTTTAACCAATAATATAAAGAGTATGCAAAGATATGTTTTTGAGTATAGACATTCGTGTGAATGTTTAGTATCTAATTATTATCAGCTTATTTAGATGTTCCCTGTTTTCAAGCTAAAAACGTATCGACAATAGCTCCTAGCAAGGGCTGGCAAATATTTTTCCCGATTCCCTGTCAACCGTTCCCTATTATCAAGACAGCGGGTCTCATTTATCCATAGGCAAAACACAAATCAATGCAGCATTTTGTAACTAAGTGAAAGAAGCGATCGAAGACTCAAAATCAGATATGGAGTCTGTCTAAATTCTGATTCCTGACTCTGCCAAGTTGGGAGCATCCCAAATGTGTAAAAACGTATTTTGTCATTGCGAGCGAAACGAAGTGAAGAGAAGCAATCGCAAAGTCTAGATGCTGCGATTGCTTCATTCCGCTTCGCTCCATTCGCAATGACTATACCCTAATTGGGTAAAGTTGCTTGCATTGGGATGCTCCCGCCAAGTTTGATGTCTAAGAAGCATTATCTTAAACTTTTTTCTAGATTATGCTGTATCAACTTTTCCCCTATTTAAGACTTCAATTGTCCTAAATAGCTAGATAAACCATGTCTATTTTTAAAACCGTAGATTTTTGTAATGGGTGTAAAACTAAAAATTACAGACCACGCTGAATACTATACCCTCGTTACAAACTTTCGGTTTTAAAATTCATGTGGTTTAACAATAAAGAATTCAGGAGTTAGTAGTCAGAATTCTCTTTCTTGTATTCTGTGCGTTGAATTTCGGCTAGTTCATTTTCCTCTCAAACACTACTAACTCCAAATTGGCAATTTCAGTTACTCAACAAATTGATTTAGGTAGGTAAAAAATCATGGCAAATATCAATGGTACCACTGGAAACGATTTCCTAAGTGGCACAACGAGTGATGACTTGATTCAAGGTTTATCAGGTAATGATAATATATTTGGTAATGGAGGTAACGACACTCTAGATGGTGGTTCCGGTAATGATCAACTGAATGCTTCTTTTTCTACTGGAAACAATATCCTCAAAGGCGGAACCGGATCTGACTTTTTAGATATTTCCTTTTCCTCTGGAAATAACATCCTCACCGGGGATGCGGGGGCTGATAACTTTGAAATTAGCTACTCTACTGGTAACAACACTGTTTCAGGTGGAGATGGGAGTGATAATTTCTATGCCACTGAAGTTCAGGGTACAAACACCCTCAATGGAGGAGATGGCGATGATTCCTTTTATTTGACCGCCCCATTTACAGCCCCTTCTTCCTTAGCGACTCAAACGGTAGATGGAGGAACGGGTAATGATTACTTATACATCGATTACAGCAATGCTAACGTCGGAATCACTACGACCAATGGTTCAATTAAAGCAGGTAACAATCAAGTTAGCTACAAGAATATTGAACGATTAGAAGTTAGAGGTACAGCCTACGATGACAACATTGTGGGCAGCAATGGCAACGATGTGCTTTACGGTAGTAATAGTGGCAACGATACGATTATCGGCGGTGCAGGTAACGATACCTTAAATGTTGATTATTCCACAGGCGATAACTCCCTCAAAGGTGGTGTTGGTAACGATAGTTTGAGTGCTATCTCTTCAAATGGCGATAATCTGCTGGATGGTGGAGATGGCAATGATGCGATCTCTGCCTCTGCCTACTCCTACTACGACCCCTTCGGTTACTACCACGACATAGGGAGTCCGTCCTCAGGTAATAACACCCTCAAAGGTGGGGCTGGTGATGATAACTTGAGTGTCAACTATTCAACAGGTAATAATCTTTTGGATGGAGGTGATGGCAATGATTCTCTCTCTATCTCTGGGTATAGTACTTACGACTACTACTCTGGAGTCATTTTGTACTATAGAAGTTCAGGCAATAACATCCTCAAAGGTGGGGCTGGTAATGATAACTTGAGTGCTGAGCGTTCAACAGGCAATAATCTGTTGGATGGAGGCAGTGGCAATGATTTTCTGTCTGCCTTTGAAGCCTCTGGTAAGAACACCCTTAATGGTGGCGTTGGTGATGATTCCATATTGGTTGAGAATTCAACAGGCAATAACCTACTCTCTGGTGGCGATGGCAATGATTTTCTGTATGCCTTTGGTAGCTCTGGTAAGAACACCCTCAATGGTGGCGATGGCGATGACAATCTCAATGGAGGAGATGGCAATGATATTCTCATAGGTGGTAACGGTAATGATTTCATGTTTGGTAATGGCGGTATTGATACCTTTGTTTTCAATAGTTTCAATGAAGGCATAGATGTTATTGATGACTTCAACGCTACTAATGAACTGATTCGGGTATCTGCTGCTGGTTTTGGTGGTGGCTTATCAACAGGCGTACTTCAGGCAAGTCAGTTTACTATCGGAACATCTGCAACCACTAGCACTGAGCGATTTATTTATAACTCCAGTACAGGTGGATTGTTCTTTGACCAGGATGGTAGTGCAGGTGCATTTACTCAGGTACAATTTGCACAACTAGCTAGTGGGTTATCACTAACCAATAACAATTTTGTGGTTGTTTAATCGTAATTACGGACAAAAATAAATTTTCAGAATGCGAGGTGTTGAAAATAGCACCTCGCATTTGATTGCGTCTGTTTACTGGGATGAGTATGAAGAATACACAAAGATGAGTCAAGCTTGATTTGATTTAACAACGGTCTTTGTCCCATAAGGAATTCCAGACTTGCCCAGAATTATCGGTTTAGCAAAATTGACTAAATATCAGGCTTCACACCTAATTTTCATGAAACATCAGTAATTAAACATATGCTTTTTTCAGGGAATAATATGAAGAGTATGCAAAGATATGCTTTTAGGCATAGACATCTAAGTGAATATTCAGTATTTAGTTAGTATGATGCTATTCAGATGTTTTCTATTGTTAAGTTAAACGTCCACAGGTAATGCTCAATTAGGAAGGTATGAAAATTTCTTTCCTTATTCCTTTTTACCTGTAAGCTGTCTTTTATTTTCAAGTTAGACGTTCATGCGATCGCTCGCATAACTACGGCATGAAAATATTTTTTACCAAATACCCAGTCCGTATTTTCAAGATAGTCCCTCAGAGAAAAAACTCACAACCAACAATGAAAAAATTTCCTAACCTACTTCCTAGCCACTTTTTCAAGCTCTCCTGTCATGTAAATTAAATAATGTAAAGGATATGCAAAGATATTTGTTGAAATATAGACATGTAAGTAAATATTCAGTATTTAATTAGTATGATCTTATTTAGATGTTCCCTGTTTTGAAGTTAAATACTCTGGGGCGATCGCCCACAAGGAAAGCATAAAAATTCTTTCCTTATTCCCTGTAAACTGTTTGTTATTTTCAAGCTAACACGGCTAGACTTTTCAAAATAGCTAAAAACTTTGCCTAAAAAATTCCTTTTTAACCTCTTGACCACCGAAATGATGATGCCGTTGGTTAGACATTGATGGCTGTGTCAACACCAAAGGTGAAGAAAAATTTCGTAGTTACAGAGCCAAAAAAAAGAGATTTACTCGCATTGAAAGAGCTGAATTTACGGCATAATTCAGAATTCAGGAGTAAAACACGCCATATACCTAGTGGACTGATACAGCTAAAATGTTGCAATAAATTTTCTTGTGGGATGGATGTCCTCACCCGTCTGGGCGGGCAAGATGCCCACCCCACAAAAGCTAAATCTTATGCACTATTTTAGGCTTGCCAAGCCACTAGTTACCGGATTTAGCTGGTGTACTTTACCAACTTGAAATCTGTCGTAAATAGTCCCAAATAGTTTGGATAAGCCCTACTTGCAATCTGGGAAACAAGGCAAGTATTGGGAAAATTGCTAACCCTGAAAGCTGATATAAGGTATGCCGAAATATTTAATTTTCGGTGAATTATTGATGCCCCAAAATAGCATCAAAAATTGATAATTCCAGTTACAAGAAAACTGATTTAGGTAGGAAAAATTTATGGCGAATATTATTGGAACCAGCGGTAACGATACTCTACTGGGCGCCACCAGTGCTGACACAATTAACGGTAAAGCAGGTAACGATATCATCACAGGGAAGAAAGGCAACGATATCTTAACTGGTGGCGGTGGTAAGGATAAATTTGTTTACAACTTGGATGACGGCATCGATACAATTACTGATTTTGGTGGCGTGGGTAAAGGCACAAACCCAACAGCAGGCGTTATTGCCGAAGTTGATACCATCAAATTCCAAGGTGCTGGGTTGACTGCCCGAAATATGTTGCTGACACAGAAAGGTAGCAACCTGGAAATAACCTTTGCAGGGGTGGCTGATACAAAAGTCATTTTGAAAAACTTCAAACTAGAAGATTTAGATAACCTGAAAGCTTCTGGAAGCAGACCAGCTATTGGTAATATCCTGTTTGATGGACAAAATAGCATCATTGATAGTTTTAATGTTCTTGATGCCAACTCTACAGAAACAACCATCGGCATTGCCAATACAGTCACCTTTCTCAACGACTTGGCAAACAACATTACCGCTTTAGATAACTCTAATGATGTGGTGAATGGTCAAGGGGGTAACGATAAAATCGACGGCAAGAGTGGTAACGACCTTTTGAGGGGTGGTACGGGTAACGATACTCTCATTGGTGGGGTGGGGAATGACACTCTTGTGGGTGGTACCGGCAATGACTCCCTTGTAGGTGGTGCGGGAAATGACTGGCTGCAAGGTGATGCGGGAAATGATACCCTTAATGGTGGTAGTGGTAGCGATCGCTTAAATGTTGACTCTTCAACTGGTAATAATCTCCTAGATGGTGGCGATGGCGATGATACTCTCTCGGCTTTAGGTGAGTACTACGGCGCTGTAGTTTCTGGTAATAATACCCTCAAAGGTGGCGCCGGTAATGATTCTTTGAACGCCGACTATTCAACAGGTAATAACCTGCTTGATGGAGGCGATGGCAATGATATTCTTTCTGTTTCTGGTGAGTATTACAGCGTTGGCGTCACTGGTAAAAACACCCTCAAAGGTGGCGCCGGTAATGATTCTTTGAATGCCATCTTTTCCACAGGTAATAATCTCCTGGATGGAGGCGATGGACAAGATTATCTCTCCATCAGACTTAGCGATGGTGATAACACCCTCTACGGTGGTGTTGGTAACGATACTTTAAATGCTAGTATTTCCACAGGTAATAATCTGTTGGATGGAGGTAATGGCAATGATTATCTGATTGCATCAGACTTCGAGGGCTACAGATTTGATAACACCTCAGGCAATAACACCCTCAGCGGTGGCACCGGCGACGATACCTTGAATGTTAACTATTCAAGAGGCGATAACCTGCTAGATGGAGGCGATGGCAATGATTATCTCTCTGGTTCTGACTTTGGTTACGGCTTCGGAGGAACATATTACAGTACCACTGGCAATAATACCCTCAATGGTGGCGCTGGTAACGATACCTTGAATGTTGACTATTCAGAAGGGGACAACGTACTCTCCGGTGGTGCTGGTGACGATTGGTTGTATGGTGTTTATTCAACAGGCGATAATTTGCTCACTGGAGGCGATGGTTATAATCTTTTGTATGTAGCTTATAGCTCTGGTAATAACACCCTTGTTGGTGGTGCTAGCTACAATGACTTTGTTATTGACTATTCAACAGGTAATAATCTACTGTCTGGAGGCGATGGAAATAATTATTTTTCCGTCGAAGCCTCTTCTGGTGATAACACCCTCAACGGTGGCGCTAGTGGCGATGTATTCATTATTATTTCTTCAACAGGTAATAATTTAGTAGATGGCGGAACAAATAACGATTTGTTGTTCTATCGCGCCAGTTCTGCTCAAGGGGAAATCACTTCCAGTTTCAATACTACTACTAACAGTGGCTCAATTACAGCTGGTACAAGTGTAGTTAGCTACAAAAGTATCGAACAATTAGACATCTTAGGTACAGAAAACGATGACTATATTGTGGGGTGCAATGGCAACGATACATTAAATGGAACAGTTGGTAATGATACGATTCTTGGCGGCGCAGGTAATGATTTCCTCACAGGTGGCAGTGGTAATGATAGCCTAATTGGAGGAAGTGGTATTGATACCTTTGGTTTCAATAGTTTCAATGATGGTGTTGATAGGATTTATGATTTCAACCCCAGCAATGAAGTGATTCAGGTATCAGCTGCTGGTTTTGGTGGCGGTTTATCAGCGGGTGTAATATCTGCTAGTCAGTTGAGAATCGGTGCATCTGCAAACACAAGTAGTCAGAGATTTATTTATGACTCCAACACAGGTGCATTGTTCTTTGACCAAGACGGCAGTGGCAGTGGGTTGGCTCAGGTACAATTTGCCCAACTATCTGCTGGGTTGTCGTTAACCAACAGTAATTTTGTGGTTGTTTAACGACAAGCAACACCAGGAATCTTGAGAATGGGAGGTACGATTCTAGACACCTTGCATTCGAGGGGCGGGACGCTGTTAACTGTTAATGGCTTTAACCAGTATGGGAAAACCAGAAATCCTTTGAATGCGAGGTTCTAGATACCTCGCATTTTTGTATTTTTGTATACTTTTAAGTACTGAGACAAAAAAATGTGAAGAGTATGCAAAAATTTTTCTTGAATTTATAGAAATCTACGTAATTTTTCTGTATTTAGTTAGTAAGATGTTATTTAGATGTTTCCTAGTTTTTCGGTTTAGACAGCTAAGAGCGATCGCCCGCGAAAAGGGGATGAAATTATTTGACTTATCCTCTGTCAATGTTCCTGATTTTTCAAGTATAAATACTTACGCATTGCCAAAAAATAAATATGAACTGTGTATTAGGCATTCAAGCTGGAATTTTTTGATATTTTTTGAGAAATGCTGGGGTTTGATAAAGCCTGAGCTTGCCATCAAGGATGATTAAAAAAAGCCTGAAGCCATAGTTATTACTGGATTCACAGCCTCATAAATTTGTAAAGTGCATAAGAATTAGATAGTCCAAAATATTTGGATAAACTTATCTGCAAACCATTCAAAATCTCAAACTTCCAAAAAAATTGCTAACCCCCAAGGGTGATATGAACTCCATCGAAAGCTGATGCTTTCGGGAAGTTTTTCTGCGCCAAAACAGTACTCACAACTGAGAACTTAAATTAATCCAAAATCGAATCAGGTAGGAAAAAGTTATGGCAAATATCAACGGCACCAACGGTAACGATACCCTACTGGGCACCACCAGCGCTGACACAATTAACGGTAAACTTGGAAACGACACCATTACAGGCAACAAAGGCAACGATTCCTTAACTGGTGGCGGTGGCAAGGATAGATTTGTTTACAACTTGGGTGACGGCACTGATACAATTACTGATTTTGGTGGGGTGGGTAAAGGCACAAACCCAACAGCAGGCATTATTGCCGAAGTTGATACCATTAAATTCCAAGGTGCTGGGTTAACTGCCCGAAATATGTTGCTCACTGAAAATGGTACAAACTTAGAAATTACTTTTGCAGGGGTGACTGGGACAAAAGTCATCTTGAAAAACTTCAAACTAGAAAACTTGGAGAACTTAAAAGCTTCTGGTAGTACACCAGCGATCGGTAATATTATCTTTGATGGACAAAGTAGCATTATTGATAGTTTTAATGTCTTAGATGCCAACTCTACAGAAACAACCATCGGCATTGCCAATACAGTCACCTTCCTCAACGACCTTGCAAACAACATTACTGCTTTAGATAACTCCAATGATGTGGTGAATGGTCAGGGAGGTGATGACCAAATTGATGGCAAAGGTGGTGACGACTTGCTGCGGGGTGGTGCAGGCAACGATACTCTCATTGGTGGTTTTGGCAATAACCTACTTGATGGAGGCAGTGGCAATGATTCTCTCTCAACTTCTGGTTACTACATCTATGACTCATTCGAGGAAAACGACTCACGCTCATCTGGCAAAAACACCCTCAATGGTGGTACTGGTAACGATAAATTGAGTGCTAGTGGCTCAACAGGTGATAATCTACTCAATGGCGGCGATGGTAACGATTATCTCTCCGTCTCTGGCTATGAGGTCTTTGAGTACCCATACTACGCATACAACTCACGCTCCTCTGGCAAAAACACCCTCAATGGTGGTGCTGGTGACGATACCTTAAGTGCTGACGGTTCCACAGGCAATAACCTACTTAATGGGGATGATGGCAATGATTCCCTCTCCGTATTTGGCTCCTTCCAAGGAGATAATTACTTCTACTCCGACTCTCTTCCGTCTGGCAATAACACCCTTAATGGTGGTGCTGGAAACGATAAAT
Source organism: Nostoc sp. CreGUA01 (assembly GCA_034531095.2). Taxonomy (GTDB): domain Bacteria; phylum Cyanobacteriota; class Cyanobacteriia; order Cyanobacteriales; family Nostocaceae; genus Nostoc. The sequence goes on from JAVRBV020000117.1 coordinate 44,702, forward strand.
TGACTGCTAACGGAACAGGTAATAACTTGCTCAACGGGGGTGATGGCAGTGATTCTCTCTCCATCTCTGGCTACTACAGCTACACCGCCGACTTAAATGAGTACGCATACCGCGACCTCTCAACTTCATACAACTCTACTTCATCTGGCAAAAACACCCTTAACGGTGGCGCTGGTGACGATACTTTGAGTGCTGGTGGTTCAACAGGGGATAACCTACTTGATGGCGGTGCTGGCAATGATTTTCTCTCCATCTCTGGCTACTACCAAGGAAACCAATACGACTACTCCGACTTTCGCTCCTCTGGTAAAAATACCCTCAATGGTGGTATAGGTAACGACATTTTAAATGCTGAAGGCTCAACAGGCAATAATCTCTTAGATGGCGGCGATGGTAATGATGTTCTCACAGCCATTAATGCCACTGGAAACAACACCTTCAAAGGTGGCAAGGGCAATGATACCCTCACTGGAGGAAGTGGTATTGATACATTTGTTTTTAATAGTTTCAATGAAGGCATTGATAGAATTATTAATTTCAACGCCACTAATGAAGTAATTCGGGTATCAGCCGCTGGTTTTGGTGGCGGTTTATCGGCGGGTGTATTATCTGCTAATCAATTTAGAATTGGTGCATCTGCAACCACAAGTAGTCAAAGATTTATTTATAACTCTGCCACAGGTGCATTGTTCTTCGATCGCGATGGCAGTGGCGGTGCTTTTGCTCAAGTACAATTTGCTTTAGTTGCTACTGGCTTATCATTAACTAACAATAATTTTGTAGTTGGTTAATCGCTTTGTTGGGTTGCGCTATGGCTTAACCCAACCTACTTTTCGTCTTAAGTTAACCGTATTGCACTATAGCATTTCCCATTCTAAGTAAATAATTAAAGGTTTGTAGTGAGAACTTTAGTTCTCAAAAAAGGACTAAAGTCCTTACTACAAACTGAGTATTATTCTTTTCACATTACTTAACATAGTTTGGTTTTTTCAAGTTGTTCTACTTAGTGAGATACTTGGTAGGGGCGCAAAGCTTTGCGCCCCTACAAATTTATGTGCCTTATTTGATTAAGAACCGCTATATATCGGCCATCGAATTCACGTTGAATTTGTATTTGAGTCTGCGAAACAAGTTACTTCAATTTTTCGTGAGCAGCTAAAATAATTTTCTCTGTTTCTTCCCAGTTAATGCATTTATCTGTTACAGAAACACCATATTTTAAGTCTGTTTTTTTGCCAGTAATTGGTTGATTGCCTTCATATATATTTGATTCCAGCATCATGCCAACTATTGATGTGTTGCCATCCAATATTTGCTCAATAATATTTTCCAAGACCGCAGGTTGTAATTTGTAGTCTTTATTTGTATTGCCGTGGCTACAATCGATGACTATTCTTGGTGACAAATCTGCTTCTTTTAATTTCTTTTCTACTAGACTAACGCTGGCTGCATCAAAGTTTGGCTGATTACCACCTCTTAAAATGACGTGACCGTAGGCATTACCTTTGGTTTGAAAGACGCTGACTTGTCCGTTTTGATTAATGCCCAGAAAATTATGGGGGTTTCTAGCTGATTGTAGGGCATTCAAAGCTACTTGAATATTGCCGTCGGTACCGTTTTTAAAACCCACAGGCATGGAAAGTCCGCTGGCCATTTCCCGATGAGTTTGTGATTCAGTTGTGCGTGCCCCAATGGCAGACCATGTAATCAGTTCGCTAATATATTGAGGGATAATTGGATCTAGGGCTTCGGTACCAGCAGGTAGTCCCAATTCAGTAATTTTTAATAATAGTTCGCGGGCAATTAATAACCCATTTTCTACATGAAAGGAATCATCCATCTCTGGGTCGTTAATTAATCCTTTCCAGCCTACAGTTGTTCTAGGTTTTTCAAAATAAACTCGCATAATTAATAGTAGTTTATCTTGGACTCGTTCAGCCAATACTTTCAATTTTTGAGAATATTCGATCGCTGCTTCGGGATCGTGAATTGAACATGGCCCAACTACTATGAATTTTCGGCGATCGCGGAAATCTAAAATATCTTCTATTTCCTCTCTATATCTTAAAACTGTTTGTTCCGCTAACTCAGTTAATGGTAATCTTGATTTGATTTCATTGGGAGTTAAGAGAACGCGATCGTTCTCGATGTTAGCATTAAATAATTGGTGGTTGTGCATGGAGATTTTCTCGAAATTTCTGCTATTGTGTTTCGGAGTGCAATTTAATATACACAGTTTTATTCAAAAATACAAGATAAGTTGATATTTTGTCTGAAAAATTTTATAATAAGACTTATTTTAGTACAGCAATTACTGTTATGAATATTTGACTTGATTGCAATCTTGCTGTTTTCAATTGGGTGAAATATGGATGAATGCACAGTTATACGTAAGTGTCAGTTTATGCTAGGATGTCAGACAAATTGAAACTAACCGCCAAGGACGCCAAGGACGCCAAGGAAGAAGGAGCGATCGTTGGGTGCAAGTTTACATTAGAGTTGCTAGAAGAAGGCAATAGTATTGTTTATTATCGCAGATAGAGTGTTTGATATCATATCCTGACAGCAAGAAAACTTTGTAGACGTTTGTGTGGCTAGTTTTGCATAAGATTAAGAAATATTGTTTTCGCTCGATTGATTATGTATGTAAAGGTGTTATCTGCTTCAATCGATGACAAACCACTCATCCAACGGATGATGGAGCTTTATCAGTATGATTTTTCAGAGTTTGAAGATCAAGATCTTAATGAGCATGGTTATTTTGGATACCCTTATTTAGATTATTACTGGATTGAGAGCGATCGCTATCCGTTCATTGTCCGAGTAGATAAAAAGCTTGCTGGATTTGTTTTAGTAAATCAGTTTACATATATTGCAGACAGTCAGTATTCCATTGCAGAGTTTTTTATCTTACGAAAATATAGGCAACAAGGAATTGGTAAACTAGTCGCCTCTCAAGTATTCGACCAATTTTGTGGCAAGTGGGAGATTTATCAAATTACCACAAATACAGTCGCTCAAAAATTTTGGCGCAGTGTGATTGCAGAGTACACAACAGGAAAGTTTACAGAAATTGCCATTGATGACGGCGATCGCCAAGGAATGATTCAATGTTTTGACAATACCTCAAAATGTACCTTGAATCATTCATTCAGAATTCAGAATTCAGAATTCAGGATTCTGAATAAATAGAGTTCTCCAGGCGGTGTATTCGGCTTTAGGCGTTGCTTGATTTTGCTTAACTCACTTTAACAATCCAGGAATTGCCAAAAGCTCTTGCGTTGCAGCTTCGCTTTCAGCATTTGCCAAATAAGCAGCAAAATCAGTTAGAACCTGTAATCGTTCTGGAGATCATTGCTGGAGTAAGTCATTAAGCTGTTGCTGTAACTCTGCGACAGAAATCAAATCTGCTGATGACCCATCATCCATCGGAGAATTATCGGTAGTATTCATTGCCTACTTCAGAATTTTAAGCTTTAGTTTTTATTATGCCGCATTTGCTGGAGATGATAGAAGCAACTAGCTTTTATATTTCACTTTTAACCCAGTCCCCTGCTATAACTGAAAACTATTTATTTATTTTTTAATTTTTAATTTTTAATTTTTAATTTTGAATTGTTAATGTTTCATTCCCTATTTACGGGTATAACGATGTTTCACCCCAATGGGGAAATATTCAGCATCCCCCATTGGCGCTAATGCAATCTCTGGTGTTTGATATTCGACAGGAACATAATTAGCAAATTCGCTATTTAGCCGTAGCAGTTGTGAAAGAATAGAAGATGCGATCGCTTGCTTTTTATCTTCACTACCTTCAACTCCTGGTGCTAATTCCACAACCACAGATAAAAATCGGTTTTTGTCTGCATCTTCCTTCACCTGCAACACAAATTTACCCGTCACCCATTCTTGAATTACTGGTTGTTCTAATCCCACCGTCACATTTTCGGGATAAATATTCGCGCCAAAGTAGGAAACTGTAAAGTTAGAACGACCAAAAATATAAACAAAAGGTAATGAGTGAATACCTCGAGGTAACTTCTGACTTCTGACTTCTGAATTCTGACTTCTGACTTGTGAATTCTGATTCTCTAACTCTGCAACAGCATCGAATCCCCACTCTGCTAAAAATTCCAGCATGGCATCATAACTAATTATGCCGCCAGTATCCAAGATGTCATAACGCACCAAGGGAATACCATTATCTCCAGAAAATAGCAATGCACCATCTTGAACTTCAAAAAAGCGACTGCAAGGATCGTACTGTACCAATGTCGGTAAACGCGATTCGCCAAATAAACTTCTAGCTGCATCGGGATTTTCTGCCAAAAAACGACGGATACAAATACTTAACGGCGTTTCATTCCCCAAAACTCCCGCATCCGCAGTGCCGTAGAGTGATGCAAAATCATAGCAAGGATTTTGTGAACCAACTCGTTTACCAACCAAACTCCGCCATTCTTCGCTGAATACTTCTCCCGCCATGACAAATTTAATCTGATATTGCTGCCACTCCACACCACGAGCAATTCCAGTATCAATGACATCTTTCAAAAATGGGGGGTATCCCAAAAGTACCACTTGCTCGAAAGCCGAACCCAACTCTTGCACAACTCGCAATATTTCTTCTTTATTATTACCGGGAGTAATTACAGTCAGGGGATAACCTTTACTCGCAAGATAGCGACAGCAATTGGTGGTGAACATTCCACCTACCCAAGTACCCAAACTGAAACAAATCACGGCTAGAGTACGTCTAGTGTCCGTATAAAAACTATCGTGAAAAATCTGTTCAAAACGTGTGGCGATTTGGAGTTCATCTGTGAAAAAACGAGGCCAAAATGTCGGTTTACCACTGGAACCAGAAGAAGCAGCTATCATATCGCATCCTTGGAGTTGTCCGTGGCGGCACAAGTCAGCTAAGGGATAATGCAGTATATAATTTTCTTTGGCGATCGCTGGCAGTTTTTGAAAGTCCTCCAAGCTTTGAATACTCCCAGGATTAATTTTCCTTGCTGCTAAAAAAGCCTTGTATGCGGGTACATTCGCCGCCACATCGTAAAATAAACTCAAAACTTGTGAACTTTCAGCGGTCAGATGTCGTTGCAGTTGCGTTTCTAGGGGGGTAGAAAGAAAATTTTCAAATGCTTTAATTGCTCGCTGACTTTGTGATTTGCAATTCATAATGCTTGTTTTTTATCTTCAAAGTAGAACTCAAAACGTTAGTTGCAAGTAAAAAGCTCAAAGGCAAAAAACACCCCCCAACCTCAGCCAATAACTTCAAAAATCAAATCAAAAATCAAAACGGATTCCCACAGCACATAAATATACAAAAACTTTAGTCTCGATTTCATTCATATTCCTGAGGATAGCAACATCCTACCACTCAGGTTTGGTAAGATATCCGAAAACAACTGTACATCCGTTGTAGTTATTAAATAAAACTTTAAATCCTTGGGCATCATGCAGGTCTATTGCAGCAAACAACACACGAATGATAATGGTAACCGCTTTTGTACCCTTTGCGGTGAACCATTACCTCTTGCTGTGGGGCAGATTATAGATAATCGCTATCAAATCATACGTCAACTAGGACAGGGCGGCTTTGGACGCACCTATTTGGCCGAGGATAAAAATAAATCTCATCAAAGATGCGTGCTGAAGGAATTTGCACCCCAAGTCCAAGAAGAACAAGATTTACAAAAAGCTAAAGAGTTATTTGAGAGAGAAGCCAGTGTCCTGAAAAAACTCCAGCATTCTCAAATTCCTTGTTTTCATAGTTCGCTGCAAGTGACAATAGGTACTAAAGATTTTTTCTTTTTAGTCCAAGATTATATAGATGGTGAGAATTTTGACCAATTATTAGAACAGCGTCGCCATCAAGGAAAAGCTTTTAGTGAAGAAGAAGTAATTAACCTACTGCAACAAATTTTACCAGTTTTATCCTACCTTCACTCACGAGATGTCATCCACCGTGATATCTCTCCCGATAATTTAATTTGGCGGCGTTCTGATAATTTACCAGTGTTAATTGATTTTGGTGGCGTCAAACAATTGCCAGCTTCTCAAGGTTTTTGGCGCACTCAGTTAGTTGGAAATAACACTTTACTTGGTAAAAAAGGTTATGCTCCAGAAGAACAACTGCGACAAGGAAAAGCATTTTTTAGTAGTGATTTATACTCTTTAGCTGTAACTGCATTAGTGTTACTTACAGGGCAAGAACCGCAAAAATTATACGATAGCTATCAGGGAATTTGGTATTGGGGCAAGCAAATCCAAGTGAGTCCCAAATTAGAGTCTGTGTTAAAAAAGATGCTGGCTTATAAACCGAGCGATCGCTATCAACGAGCCGACCAAATACTCAAAGATTTACCATCGCCAAATGCTACCAAACCCCCAAATTATATTACCAAGATTAAAACGATGGTAGTTGCTCCTGGAAGACAACGCGCCAGCGCTATTATCAGTAGATTTCAAAACAGAACCCAAGCCATTGTTAAACCGGCATCTTTACCCATTTGGATTCGTCCTTTTGTCATGAGTCTTGGCGGTACAGCTTTAGTTGTCCTAACTGGTGCTGGTGCTTGGGCAGTAGTAAACGCAGTCATCAAGAGTGTATCATCAATTACTGTACCATCAATTTCTTTACCGCAAATTCCCGAATTACCCAGTCCTAGCAGCGAACCAGTGAGCGATGGTAGCACAACTGGGAAAGCCCAGCAAATCATAGCTCGCCGCCAACAGCTAGAAATTCCCGAAGGATTTTTTACACGTTTTGTAGACGATTCATTTTATACAAAAAATTCCCAATTAAAGGGACGTAGCCTGACATCAAAAGCTGAAGATGCTCGTTTTCGGAATGAGTGGTACAGTATCGGAGACGAATTTTTAAATAAAATAGAACAAGCCAAGCTCAGTACAGCAGCACGTCGCAAACTAGGAACTTACACTACACAAGATTACGAAAGATGGAGACGACAAGCGCGAGCTGGAGAATTCAAAGACTATACAATCGATCGGTTGAACAAAGAAACAAATGAAAAATTCGATCGCTTGTTTCCTGACCAAGACCGTGCGAAACTCAATCAGCAAACTTTCGGTCAAGTTTGGTATGCGATGGCAGCCGATCTAGTTGACCGAGTAAAATCTGGCAAGTAGTGTGAGATGAAGGGATGAGGGAGATGAGGGAGATGAGGGGGATGAGGGAGAACAATAACTCCTAACTCTTAACTCCTAACTCCTAACTCCTAACTCCTAACTCCCCATGCCCCATGCCCAATGCCCAATGCCCCATACCCAATCCTTAATGTAGTGAGAAATTGGATACGCCTATGAGTTATGGTATACAAGCAGGATTAACTTTAGGCGATCGCTATGTGATTGTGCGTCAAATCGGTCAAGGTGGCTTTGGACGCACTTATTTAGCTGAAGATGTTAATCGTTTCCGCGAACTTTGTGTTTTAAAAGAATTTTCTCCCCAAGTCCAAACTGCTTACGTTGTCGAAAAAGCTGAAGAACTTTTTCAAAGAGAAGCAAGTGTTCTCTATAAACTACAGCATCCCCAAATTCCCCGCTTCCGCGAACTGCTTCGCACTAACTTACAGGGCAGAGAATATCTGTTTTTAGTGCAAGATTATGTCGAAGGGGAAACTTACAACTCTTTGTTATATGCTCGAACCAAGCAAGGTTTACGCTTTACAGAAACAGAAGTCCGCCAACTGTTACAACAAATTTTGCCGGTGTTGGAGTACATCCACTCACTAGGCGTCATTCATCGAGATATTTCTCCAGATAACTTAATATTTCGCACCGCTGACCAACTACCAGTATTAATTGATTTTGGCGGTGTTAAGCAAGTAGTCGCAACTGTCGCTTCCCAATATTACCAGCCTGGTGTTATGGCATCTTCCCCATCACCAACCCTATTGGGTAAAGTAGGGTTTGCTCCCCCAGAACAGATGCAAACTGGTTTGGTATCTCCCCACAGTGACTTATATGCTTTAGCTGTCACCATGTTAGTTTTACTGACAGGCAAGCCACCACAAGAACTAATTGATACCTATAATTTAACCTGGCAATGGCGCCGAGAAGTGAGCCTCAGTCCTCTTTTGGGACAAATATTAGATAAAATGCTATCTGCCAGACCAGGCGATCGCTATCAATCAGCCCGTCAAGTACTAGAAGTCCTCAACCCGCCCCCAGTCAACTATCCCCCCACTCAATACCCCACCCCCACCCCACCACAACCCACATCCGCCACCGTCGCCATCTCCCCTCCACCCCCCTCATCCCCCACCCTGCGGGAAGCTAAAGCTACATCTCCCTCATCCCCCTCATCCCCCTCCCAATGGACACCAACAAAAACCTTCCTAGCGATACTAGTAGCATTTAGTACAATTGGATTAATTTTCTGGGGAGTGAGTAGCAGTCGTAATTCAGGGGAAGTTGAACCTAGTCCCACAGCCAGCCCAATCCCAACGAGTAACCAGCCAGTCGATCCCTTAGCGCAATACTCACCAGCCGAACGCCAGCGTAAACAAAGATTAAGCGATCGCCGTCAACAATTGGGTATTAATGAGAAATTTTACATTAACTTGGTGAATCAAGTTTTTTGGGACAGAAATCCCAGTTTACGGGGACGCACCCTCAGCAATGGTGCTGAAGACGAGAGTTTGCGGGCAGAATGGGATAAAACAGCTTCAGAATTACTGGAAAAACTTGCGCCACTGAGTTCAAATTCACGTCGGCAACTGGGAACTTATACGAGTGCTGAACGCGATCGCTGGAAAGTAGAAGTCAACCGCATCAACGTTGGTAGCCGTTCTTTGTACGATTTAGGCGATGCAGCTTTTTTAAGCGTATTCCCAGAACAGCGCGGTAAAAATTTTACAGAACAACCCATTGGACAAGTTTGGTACGGATTTGTGAGTGATAAACTCAGTGCTATCCTTGCCGGTAGTGCCTTCCAGAAACTTGCCTTCGATCCTGGTGCCATCAGCAAAACAGTCAGTGGTACTCTGCAACCAGGAGGTGGTAAAGTTTTTATCGCTGAACTTGCCAAAGAGCAATCTTTAGAATTAAAACTACAAGCAAATTCCCAAGTTTTGTTATCAGTTTATTCACCCTCTGGCAAAATCAAACTTTTAGAAGATTCTACCCGCCGTACCTTATCAAATAAATTACAAGAAAACGGTTTTTACGAGTTTGTCGTTGTTTCCACAGCATCGAAACCAGTAGATTATCAACTCACCATTACAGCCGAAACTCCTACTCCACCTGTCTCTCCGACACCAACGCCTACGCCAACTCCAACACCTACGCCAACTCCAACTCCGACACCAACTCCGACACCAACGCCAACTCCGACACCAACTCCGACATCTGAACCGACACCTGAACCGACACCGACGCCTACTGCTGAGGTGACGCCCCAAAGCAATTAAGAATTAAACTCAAGATTTTGAGTGAATTAAGGAGCAATAGGAATCATATTTGATTTTAGAAACATCTAAGTATTTGTAGTAGCGTGACAAGACTAAAATAGTGCATTAACAAACTCTTGTGGGATGGGCGTCTCGCCCGTCCGGTGCGGACAAGATGTCCACACCACAAGAAAATTTTTTGCAACATTTGATTTTTGTCACGCTACTACGTATCTTTTCAAAAATCAAATATAGCGATTCTCGTTTGGATGCAATACGCTGTAGGGGCGAACGGCTGTTCGCCCCTACGAACGGCCGTATTTTACCCAATTAAGAAGCGCTATAGTAGTCCTAAATCAAAAATTATGTCCCAAAAAATAAGTAAGAAAAGACTAAAATTATAAGCAAGATTTCCTATCTTGCGAAAATTTATGCGGTCAATTGAGCAGATAACAGAAGAACTCCTTGCTCTCCCTAGTGTGTCTAGGGCGCTTCTAGCAGAGAAGTTAGTTGAAAGTCTTGAGTTTGATACTGATGCGACTATTCAAGTAGCTTGGGTTACTGAAGCCAAAAAACGACGAGATCAAATTCGCAACGGTTCTGTTGAGCTGATTCCAGGAGAAGAAGCATTGAGCCAGGTGAGGCGGTTGCTAAATCAATAAACCTGGAAGGAATTTTTAGGACTGATTGTTTTTGCCCAGCTTCGGAGAAATGGGAGTTTGTACATCAACTCACCCTCTTAAATTGGCGAAGGTATTGTTACCCTTGATAAATTGTTTAATTCCCCCCTTCTTCCCTATCTTGATAAAATTTCAGAAGATGAAAAATGTGATAGCTGGATTGCTGTATAGTTTGAGGTGTACCAGATTATCCTTTCAAGAGTTGTTCTATGATTGCGATTGCTCTACCTGGTATTGCCATCCAAGACAAGATATACGAAAGTTCTAATTCTCTGGTTTATCGGGGCATTAGAGACGATGGAGTAGCGATCGTAGTAAAAATACTCAAGCAAGATTATCCCTCACCTCAAGAACTAACCCGCTACAGACAGGAATATAAAATTACCCGTTCCCTGAATCTAGAAGGAGTTGTCAAGGCATACAGCCAGCAGGACTATCAACGCACTCTGGTGATTATCTTAGAAGATTTTGGGGGAGAGTCCCTAGAGCAATGGATGCACAAGCGTCCAGATATTTTCTGCCCGATGCCTTTATCCACTTTTCTTGGTATTGCGATCGCTGTTTGCGACATTTTAGGCAGAATCCATGCAGCCAATATCATTCATAAAGATATCAACCCTGGAAACATAGTCTTTAATCTGGATACTGGCGTTGTCAAAATTATTGACTTTGGTATTGCCACCCGCTTTAACCGCACCAATCCGACGTTCAAAAGTCCCCATGTGTTAGAAGGCACGCTTGCCTATCTGTCGCCAGAGCAAACCGGGCGGATGAACCGGATGCTCGACTATCGCACCGATTTCTACTCGCTAGGCGTAACCTTCTACGAACTGTTAACTGGACAGCTACCGTTCCCCACTCAAGACATCCTGGAGCTAGTTCATTGCCATATTGCCAAACCGCCGATTCCTGTGCATGAATTGAACGCCACGATTCCCAAACCCATTTCAGGCATAATTTTGAAGTTGATGGCGAAAAATGCAGAGGATCGCTATCAAAGTGCCTGGGGCATCAAAGCGGATCTAGAACGCTGCGCCGGGCAACTGGCAGAAATGGGTCAGATCAACGCCATGTCGTTGGGACTACAAGATGTTTCAGAACAGTTTTGCATTCCTCAGAAACTGTATGGACGAGAAGCGGAGACTAAAGCATTATTGGCGGCGTTTGACAGAGTGGCTAGAAAAGAGACGTTTGGCGAAATTTGTCAACTAGAGTCAGGCATAGAAAATGCTCAATTCAATGTCGAACTCATGCTCGTTGCTGGTTACGCTGGCGTTGGCAAAACAGCATTGGTGCAAGAACTCTATAAACCCATTACAGCAAAGCACGGCTATTTCATATCGGGTAAATTTGACCAATTCAGGCGCAATATCCCCTACAGCGCCATTGTGGATGCCCTGCAAAAGTTGGTGCAGCAACTTCTGGGGGAACCGGATGAGCAAGTGCAACAGTGGCGAACGCGTCTGCTCTCAGCTTTAGGAAGCAATGGGCAAATCATCATTGATGTCATTCCTGAAGTTGAATTAATTATTGGCAAACAGCCACCCATACCCGAAGTTGGAGCAACTGAAGCTCAAAATCGTTTTAATCGAATCTTTCAAAATTTTGTGCGGGTGTTTTGTTCAAAAGAACATCCCCTGGTCATCTTCTTAGACGATTTACAATGGTGCGACTCCGCGACGCTGAAGTTAATCGAGTTAATATTACTCGACGAGCAAACCCAATATCTATTTTTGATTGGAGCCTACCGAGACTCGGAAGTGCATCCAACGCATCCACTAGTATTAACGCTCTTAGAACTACAAAATCAAGGGGCAGTACTTCAGGAGATTACCTTAGCACCCTTAACGCTTGAACCGTTGAGTCAGTTGATTGCCCAGACACTGCATCAAAATGTAGACAGCGTTCGTTCATTAGCAGAGTTAGTATTGCGTAAAACCGAGGGCAATTCTTTCTTTGTCAACGAATTTTTGCGAATGCTGTATAGCGAAAATCTGTTAATCTTTAATGCGAAACAGTTAAGCTGGCAGTGGGATATTGCTCAAATTCAAGCCCAAAATATTACCGATAATGTGGTGGAGTTGCTGCTGATCCAGTTGAAGAAATTGCCAAATGAAACACGGCGAATTCTTCGTTTAGCCGCTTGTGTTGGAGCTGAATTTGATTTAGAAACGTTAGCGATCATTTTTGAGTGCTCGCCTCAAGCGATTTTCCAGGGTTTACTAGCAGCAATACAAGCTGAATTAATTCAACCTTTATCTGAATTAGACGAAAACTTGTTAGTTCAAGACTACAAGTTTTTGCACGATCGGGTACAGCAAGCTGCTTATACCTTAATTGATGAGCCGCAAAAACAAGTTGTTCATCTCCAAATTGGTCGCAATTTACTCGAAAAAACTTCGCCAGAGCAGCGTTTTGATCGAACGTTTGTCATTGTTGATCATCTCAATCAAGGAATTAATCTGATCAACACTCAATTAGAACGAACTGAAGTTGCCAGATTGAATTTAATGGCAGGACAGAAAGCAAAGGCAGCTACGGCTTATGAAGCAGCATTTCAGTATTTCAATATAGGACTGAAACTCCTAGATACAGACAGTTGGCTCAGTGAGTATGACCTTACCTTAGCACTGTACTCAGAAGCAGCAGCGGCAGCGTATCTTGACGGCCGCTTTGATGAGATGGAACAATTGGTAGAAGTGGTACTCAATCGCGCCAAAACAGCGATCGACAAAGTGCAGGTTTACGATAGCAAAATTCAAGGATATTTATCACAGGGCAACCTGAAATCAGCACTGAAAACTGGATTGGAAGCGTTAAAGCTCCTGGGAATAGATTTAATAGAAAATCCAAGTCAGGCAGATATTCAAAGGGAATTAGAGTTAACATCTGCGCTACTTGCTGAACGAGAAATCGAAGACTTGATTAATTTACCGGAAATGACTGAACCAGAAGCGTTGGCAGCTATGTCAATCCTATCGAATATGGGATCTGCTGCATTTATAATGTTACCAGCACTGTGGATACTGATTACTTGCAAAACGATAAATTTATTAATCAACTACGGTAATGCTATCTGGTCATCACTGTATTATGCTTGCTATGGGTTTGTTCTATGTGGAGTTGTTCAAGACATTGAACTCGGTTATGAGTTCGGCAAATTGGCTCTGGGTTTGGCAGAACGGTTAAATGCCAAAAAAGGAAATTCTAAAACATTAATGTTTTCGAGTGTCCATATCCTGCACTGGAAGGTGCATCTTAGGAAGATAATACCCATGCTGGCTGATGCCTATCGAAATGGAGTGGAAACTGGAGACTTTGAATCTGCTGGTTATGCTGCATATTTCGTGTGCCATAACTCATTTCTTGCTGGAGAGGAACTTACCCAACTAGAACAAAAAACAGCAACTTACAGCAAAGCGATCGACCAAATCAGACGGGCAAGCCCCTCGAATTGGCTTGCAATACTGTGGCAGACCATTCTTAATTTGCTAGATAGGTCTCTTAATCCTAGCCGCTTAGTTAGTAGGCTATGTAATGAAGAGGAGGCATTACCACACGCTATTGCAGTTAAAGATGGAATTGCAATTCAAATGCTGTATCTGCACAAAGTTATATTGCATTATTTATTTGAAGAATATCATCAAGCTATACAGACTGCTATTTTAGCAAGGCAATATTTTGAAGAGATGACAGCAATAACAGTTTTACCTGTATTCTGTTTCTACTATTCTCTAGCGCTTTTGAGCCTATCGCTCGATGCTTCATACTCTGAAAAAGTAGCTTGGCTAAACTGTGTTAACACTAGCCAAGAAAAAATGCAGAAATGGGCAGAATATGCCCCAATGAATTATTTACATAAATTTTATCTAGTCGAGGCAGAGAAAGCGCGAGTCTTAGGACAATTTCTTGAGGCTGAAGAGTTTTATGAACGAGCGATCGCAGGTGCTGCTGAAAATGAGTTTATCCAGGAAGAAGCATTAGCTTATGAATTAGCGGCTAAACATTATCTGGCGCGAGGCCGAGAAAAAATTGCTCAAACTTATATGAAAGAGGCGCACTATTGCTACGATCGCTGGGGCGCAACTGCTAAAGTTAAAGACTTAGAAACTCGCTATCCACAGTTCTTTTCTCAGTCGTCTAGAGCTGCTTCCGCATCAGTTCCTATTACTACTGAAACTATCACTAATCCCTTCCATACCGCTTTCGATTTAGCAGCAGTGATGAAAGCTTCACAGGCGATTTCTCGTGAAATTGAACTGAAGCAATTGCTGCGATCGCTGATGCAAATTTTAATTGAGAATGCTGGCGCACAAACCGGATATCTGATTTTAGAAAACTCAGGAGAATGGTCGATTGAAGCGGCTTGTGAACTCAATGCCGATGAGAATGCTTGTGCGACTCAGGTGTTACAGTCTATTCCAATTGCCGATCAATTGCCAGAATCAATCATTCAATATGTGATTCGGACTCTGAAGCCTGTCACCTTAAATGATGCGACTCGTGAAGATGCTTTTATTAATGAGCCATACATTCAACAGAACCAGCCTCAATCTATTTTCTGTTTGCCGCTGCTGAATCAAGCCAAGCTGGTCGGTGTATTGTATTTAGAAAATCGGTTAGCAGCTGGAGTATTTACACTCCTGCGATCGCAGGTCTTGCAGCTATTATCGACTCAAGCAGCGATCGCTATCGAAAATGCCAACCTTTACTCAGAACTGCGGGCTAAGGAAAGCAAGATCACCCAGTTCCTCGAAGCGATTCCGGTGGGAATTGGGATCGTGGATGCGACAGGTTGCCCTTACTATACCAACCAATGCGGCAGTCAACTTATAGGCAAAGAAACTGATACTTCCATCGCACCGGAGCAGATCTCAGAGGCTTATCAGCTTTATGTAGCGGGAACGGATCAAATCTATCCAGCGGAGAGATTGCCGATTGTGCGGGCATTAAAGGGCGAACGCATCAGGACTGAAGATATAGAAATTCGTCGAGGTCATGCCACAATTCTACTTGAGGCACGGGGAACACCAGTTTTTGATCAACAGGGCAATATTACTCATGCGATCGCTACCTTTGAGGACATTACAGAGCGCAAACAAGCCGAGAAACTCCTAGCCGACTACAACTGCACTTTAGAGCAACAGGTCGCAGAACGAACTGCTGCGTTACGACAAAGTGAAGCCAATTACCGCAACCTGCTACAAACCGCGAATTCCGTCATCATTTGCTATGACACGCAAGGACGAATTCGATACATCAACGATTATGGGGTGAAACTCCTGGGCTATGAAGAACATCAGATTGTAGGGCGTACCTTATTTGAAACCATCATTCCAGACATCGAAACCTCTGGGCGGGATGTCAAACCCTTTGTCCGTGATTTACTTCGTAATCCTCAATCGTACCCGCAAGGCGAGGGTGAAAACCTGTGTCGAGACGGTCGGCGAGTTTGGGTTGCTTGGTCAAATCAAGCCATCTTCAATGAACAGGGAAATGTCGTTGAAATCTTATCGGTTGGCAATGATACCACCCAGCGTAGACAAGCAGAAGAGGCATTACAACGCAGTGAAGCTAAGTTCCGCAATATTTTTGAAAACTCACAGGTTGGCATCTTCCGCACCCGCCTCTCGGATGGATTACTTCTCGATGCCAATCAACGCTATGCCAATCTGCTTGGCTTTGATTCATCAGAGGAGATGATTGGGCTTGAACACGCCACAGACTACTATGTAAATCCCAGCGATCGCCAAAAATTCCTTGAGGTGCTGAAGCGGGATGGGGAAGTGCAAAGCTATGAAGCACAGGGGCGAAAACGAGATGGGACAGTGTTTTGGGGACTTTTCTCTGCTTATCTGAATGCAGACGATGACTACATTGAAGGGGTGATTGCGGATATTAGCGATCGCAAGCAAGCAGAAGCCGCTCTACAAACGAGTGAAGAACGACTACGCTTAGCATTAACCGCTTCAAATCAAGGACTCTACGATTTCGATTTAAAGACTGAAGAAAGAATTGTTAACCCGGAATACGCTTTAATGCTGGGCTACGATCCAGCAACATTCCACGAAACCATTCCTGAATGGATTGCTCGTTTGCATCCTGATGACAGAGAATCAGTTGTCGCAACCTACCGTGCTTGTATTACTGGAGAAATCCCCAACTTTCAAGTAGAGTATCGCCTTCGTACCCAAGATGGTCAGTGGAAATGGATTCGTTCTGTCGGCAAAATTGTTACCTGGAATGAATCCGGTGAACCCATCCGAGCGTTGGGAGTTGTTACGGATATCAACGATCGCAAGCAAGCAGAAGCAGCATTGCAAGCCTCTGAAGCAGAACTGCGGGCGCTCTTTTCAGCCATTCCCGATCCATTATTTGTATTCTCTGCTGAAGGGCGATTCCTTGAAATAATGGTACTGGAACGAAATCTGCTATGGCAACCCTTTGAGGAGATGATTGGTAAAACTATGCATCAACTCGGAAGGGAAGAAGCTGATGAGTTTCTAGGTTATATTCAGCAGGTACTGAGAACCCAACAAATCCTCACGGTAGAGTATGGTGCGTTTCTAAATGGACGAGAAATGTGGTTTTCGGCTCGCATTGCCCCAATCAGCCACGATCGGGTGATTTGGCTGGTGCGAGATATTACGGCGCAGAAGCAAGCAGAAGAAGCCTCAATTTTAGAAGAACGTAACCGCATGGCACGCGAAATTCACGATACACTCGCTCAGGCGTTTACAGGGATTCTGGCTCAGGTCGGTGCTGCAAAACAGGTGCTAACGGATGATGTAGAAGCAGCTCAGGCACACCTGGATCTGATCAAAGAATTGGCACGAACTGGACTGACTGAAGCACGGCGATCGGTAATTGCGCTTCGTCCTCAGCTTTTGGAGTCGGGCAGTTTACAGAGCGCTCTCCATCGTCTCGTCGCTCAAATCAGGGCTGCTGCAACTGACACCACCTTATATTATGAGATTGAGGGTGCAGTGTATTCTCTACCCACTGAAGTCGAGAATAACCTACTGCGGATTGGGCAGGAAGCATTAACTAATGCGATTAGATACGCCAATGCTGACGAAATTCGAGTGGAGCTAGTCTACGATCGCGACCAGTTTTGCTTGCGCGTGAGAGACAATGGACAGGGCTTTGGAGTTGGAAGTATTTCAGCCTCTGAGGGTTTTGGCTTACTTGGTATGAGCGAACGGGCAGAGCGCATCGGCGCACAACTCACGATTAGGAGTCAACCTGGACAAGGAACAGAAATTATTGTCACCGTCAACCCTTGAGTGAGCATTACAATGAGCCAAGCTACGACCATTCGGGTTCTGATTGCGGACGATCACGCCATTTTTCGGCAAGGATTAGCCACGATTATTAACCGTGACCCAGAGATGCAGGTGATTGCCCAAGCTGAAAATGGTGAACAGGCGATCGCCGCCTTTCGGGAACACCAACCAGATGTAACGCTAATGGATCTGCGAATGCCTGAAGTGGAAGGAGTTGCCGCCATTGGTGCAATTTGTGCTACTGCTAAATCTGCTCGGATTATTGTACTGACCACGTATGATAGTGACGAAGATATTTATCGGGGATTGCAGGCAGGCGCAAAAGGATACCTGTTGAAAGAAACTGAACCGGACGAGCTTCTGAATGCGATTCGTACCGTTCATCGGGGCCAGAAGTATATTCCGCCCGATGTGGGAGCAAAGTTGGTACAGCGCCTCAGCAATCCAGAACTGAGTGAAAGAGAACTAGCAGTACTCCGCTCACTGGCGCAGGGAATGAGTAATGCCGAGATTGCGGCGGCTTTGAGTATCGGTGAAGGCACTGTTAAATCCCATGTCAATCGGATTTTGAATAAGTTGGATGTAAGCGATCGCACCCAAGCTGTAATTGTTGCCGTTAAACGCGGCATTGTCAGTTTATAGGGTTTGCTGTAGTCAATGGATAACTAGCAGTCTTCGTTCAAGCTGTCCGTAACCGTTCAATGTCTCGAATGGGCGGCGCACCGAACAAGCGCGAATATTCCCGACTGAACTGTGAGGGACTTTCATATCCCACCTGGTAGGCAGTAGAGGTCGCATCGAAATCCTCAGCGAGCATCAGACGACGCGCTTCTAATAGTCTTAACTGCTTCTGATACTGAAGCGGACTCATCGAAGTGACTTGCTTGAAATGCTGATGGAACGACGAAGTAGACATCCCGATCTGACTCGCTAAATCCTCGATCCGCATCGGCTTGGTAAAATCAGATTTGATTTGTTGAATCGCTAAAGCAATTCGCTGCATATTACTGCCGGATGTGGCAATTTGACGCACGGCTTCCCCTTGTTCACCCAACAGCAGATGGTAATAGAGTTCACGAATCATTAACGGTGCCAGCATGGAGATGTGTTGCGGAGTGTCTAAGAGCTTGACGAGGCGAAGGGCACACTCCATCAACGCTGGATCGACGTTGCTAACCGATATACCTCGAATAGAGTTTTCTGGCTTTGCCGAACTGGAACCCATTTGGGCAACCATCTCACACAATTGCATCAAGTCTAAGTTCAGCTTCAGCCCTAAATACGGCTTGTCAGGTGTCGCCTCAGTTACAAAGCCACTCAGCGGTAAATCAACGGAAACGACGAGATACTGCATTGCACCATACTGATACATCTCCTCACCCAGAAATGCTTTTTTCTGACCTTGAACGACGATCGCCAGGATTGGTTCGTACACGCTATGAGGTGCGGTAGATACTGTATCTGAGCGCGCAAAGTCTAATTGTTCGATCGCCGTAGGTTGAATCATGTTGCCGCTAGATTGGGTATGCCGCACGATCCGTGTGGCAATTTCCTGGCGGTGATCCGCGATTACGTCAGGATGAGAGACTACGACTGTCATAGCAGAGACTCGACTAACTCAATACCTCGCACTTGACCATTATAGAATCTCTGCAAACGATCGCTCTGGAGAATTAGGCAATCATCGGATAGGTTTGGGCATTTCAAGCACAGCGTTTCAAACCTATGCTGAACTCAGACGAATAGACAAGAGATTGAGATGATGCGTTATTCAGGTCAGATTTTCATTGCAGCAGGGCTGATTGGGCTGTTGGCTATTCCGGTGATGATGCAAGCTCGTGCGAAGGCAGAGATTCAATCGAATGTGACTGCATTTGAGTCAAGTGATTACTCGACAGCATTGAATCAACAGTCCTTCCTGGTTCAGCCTTCAGCGATCGCAGACTTATCCCAAGCAACTCCGTCTAATCCAGCAGACGCACAAGCAACTCAGATGATCGAGCAACGCAACAAAGCAACTGTCCAGCAGTCTTTCGACCAATGGCGCAACGGAACTGGCAGTGCATTTGATCTGCTTGCCCCGGATGTAACCTGGACAATTACTGGGACGGGTGCAACTGCGGGCACATATCGCAGCCGACAAGCATTACTCGATCAAGTCGTTAGCCCGACCAGTGCCCGATTATCAACTCCAATCATCCCGACTGTACGCGGCATCTGGGCGGATAACGATATGGTGATCGTGCTGTGGGACGGGGAGGCGACCGCCAGAGACGGCAGAGCGTATCGGAACACCTACACGTGGTATTTCCGCATGAAAGATGACCAGGTAATCGAAGCGATCGCCTTCCTAGACATGAGCAAGTTTACAGAATTGTGGACAAGGGTTTCACCTTCATGACCCAGGACATGGAAATCAATATTTAGTTCACAGCACTCAACTCAAACAGAAAGGAAAACAACGATGTTAAACATTGAGAACAAAGTCATTGCGATCACTGGAGCCAGTAGCGGCATTGGCGAAGCCACAGCTAAGTTACTCGCTCGAAACGGTGCAAAGGTGCTTTTGGGCGCACGGCGCACCGAAAAGCTCGAAAAGATTGTTGAGGAGATCCACGCCTCAGGCGGTACAGCAGAATTTAAAGCCGTAGATGTCACCGATCGAGAAGATGTGAAAGCGTTCATTGGGTTTGCAAAAGACAAGTTCGATCGCGTCGATGTCATCTTCAACAATGCAGGCGTGATGCCCTTATCGCCGATGAACGCCTTGAAGGTCGAGGAATGGGACAACATGATTAACGTGAATATCAACGGGGTGTTGAATGGCATTGCGGCAGGTTTGCCGATCATGGAAGCGCAAGGTAACGGACAAATCATCAATACTGCGTCGATTGGTGCCCATGTGGTAGTGCCCACTAGCGCAGTTTACAGCGCTACCAAGTACGCAGTTTGGGCAATCTCTGAGGGACTGCGGCAAGAGTCAAAAACGATTCGCGTTACCATTATCTCTCCGGGCGTGGTTGAGACCGAACTCGGCTCTGATATTACGGACGAGCCAGCAAAAGGCTTCTTGAAAGAACTTCGCAAAGACGCACTCAACCCGGATACGATTGCCAGCGCTGTTCTGTATGCCGTGTCTCAGCCGGATGATGTCGATGTCAACGAAGTGATTGTTCGACCGATCCGCCAGATGATGTAGGCAACAGCTCTTGATCACGTCAGAAGGATAGGATTGACCGTGCAATTAAGTTTTGAGTCTAACTTGAGTTAGAGCCTACCTTCTATCTTAAGAAGGAGCGGCTGCTCCATCAAATTACAGCCTAAAAATGTTAACTCACTGTAGACGACAACTAAAACCCAATTGCTTATATTGAATTCATGTGGATTGAGCAAGTGAATCGCAAGGTTCCATGCTTGATACAGATGTAGAAAGATGATCGACGACCATAGTTCCAGTTCTTTAGTTGTGCCAGCTTCAACCCAAGATCACAGTCAAGGTGTGCTAAGTGCCGCCGTGGTATTAGTGATGTATGGGGATTATCAATGTCCTAGAAGTGCAGCCGTTTACAAACTGATTAAAATCATTCGGCAAGAGCTTACGGTTTCTTTTGGAGAGGATTATTTATGTTTTATCTTCCGCCATTTTCCACAGATCCAGATTCATCCCCAGGCACAACGGGCAGCCCAAGTAGCCCAAGCAGCCGCCGCCCAAGGAAAGTTTTGGTTAATGAGCGATACTTTATTTGACCATCAACAAAGGTTGGAGAACGGTTATCTTGTCGAGTACGCCAATGATTTAGGGCTTGACATTCCTCAATTTCTCAAAGAGTTGTCTAAACAAGTGCATGTCGATCGCATCAATGAAGATATCGAAGGCGGAATACAGAGTGGAGTGACGACTACCCCAGCCCTGTTTATCAATGGAATTCGGTATACCGAGCGCTGGAACACGACGGAGTTGATGGCTGCCATGATTGCTGCAAGTTATTAAGTTCCCCGATCTTTGCTCTCAATTCATATCTGACTTGCCTGTAAGTGCTGTAAGCCATCTAATTTTGATGGCTAGATTTTGCCTGTTTCACTGAACAAAATTGCCGCTTTTTGAACCATGCCAACAACTGAATTCCTGCGTATTGATTTAGTGAATTACAAATCGGTATTTCATTGAGGATAGTTCTATGACGCATTCACTAGTACAAGGCAAGAATAATTCTGGGCATGAAGGTACACCTCAGACTGGTTCTCTTCGCGACTCCTCAGTTAATCATGCCCTGATTGCGATCGCGCAAGAAGTCACTGAGTTGCTGAGACAAACTTATCCGATACAAACTGACGAAATTGAAACAGGAGAAACAGAATGATACTGCAAGATAAAGTGGCGTTAGCCACTGGCGGAACTTCAGGAATTGGTCGTGCAACCGCGTTAGCGTACCCCTACGGCGAAGCAAGCTACGCGTAGCGTTCCATTGGCGCAGCCTCTCGTAGAGAAGGAAAGCTTAACGTTCGCGTAGCGTCTCGCAGAGAAGTTATCGCATTTGGTGCTGCTGGAGCAAAGGTAGTATTCTCAGGCAGACGCGATGCAGAAGGTGAAAAAACTGCCAAACTGATTTGTGAAACAGGCGCTGAATGCTTATACGTCCATTGAAACAAGTTCACTAACATCACAAAAATCTGACAAATCATTTTAAGAATCTGAAAGCAGTCAAGCATTGGAACTCAAGACACTTTAGATAGATAGAACCAGGAGTATTTAATCATGGTCAAAGAGCAAACTGTAGACGGACAAGCTTCTTTACAAGCAACTACCAATTTGACACCAGCCCAGGAGTCTTTGCAAGAACTTTGGGATGAGCATCTGCGGCACGAGTTTGACGCTCACAACACAGAAGATGCTCTCGCCACGATGGTTGAGGATGCTTACGTTAACGGCATTCCGGTAATGATTGGGGGAGTAGGGAAACCAGCACTGCGCGAGTTTTATTCCAAATACTTCATTCCACAGATACCGCCGGACATGGAGCTGACTCCGGTCTCGCGCACAATTGGGACCAATCAACTCGTCGATGAAATGGTGGCTAAGTTCACTCATACCATTCAGATGGACTGGATGCTACCCGGCATTGCTCCGACTCTTAAACGGGTTGAAGTGGCATTGGTAGCAATTGTTCAGTTTCGTGACGACAAGCTAGCCCACGAACATCTCTACTGGGATCAGGCGAGTGTATTGGTTCAACTCGGTATGCTTGATCCGGGTACACTGCCCGTTGTAGGGGTTGACAGTGCGCGCAAGGTACTTGATCCGAGCTTGCCCTCAAACGCACTGATCGATCGCGACTAAATGTAGGAGCCAGCAAATATCAATGCTTATACCTGCCATTTTGCAATCAGCATCGTACTCATCCTGGTTGTAGGAGGTGCTTCTTATTGCAAACATGCAGTAGTAGGTTTAACAAAAGCCGCCGCGCTCCAATATGCCAAAGCGGGTATTCGCATTAATGCCGTTGCACCAGGGTCAATCGAAACAGATATGTTTGAAGCAGCTACAGGTGGGCAGGATGAGGTCAAAGCTTATATAACAGGACTTCACCCGATCGGACGAATTGGAACACCGCTTGAAGTTGCAAATGCAGTTCTGTTTTTATCATCTGACATAGCATCGTTCATAACAGGTGAAATGTTGATGGTAGATGGTGGGTTTGTAGCGCAGTAGTCGAACGACAGTGCGAGATGACAACACTTGCAGGCAAAGTTGCACTGGTAACGGGCGGTTCTCGCGGTTTAGGAGCGGCGATCGTAGGGTATGCGAAAGGTGTCCAAGATTCCAAATCTGAGTGTCGAAGTTCAGTCGGAAGAAAATCAAAAAAGAGAATTGTACGATGAAAATACGCTACGGGTTTCGACAGGTCGGCGATGTCGAAGTGTTCTACCGCGAGGCGGGGTCAAGCAATGCGCCAGTGATACTGCTGTTGCACGGCTTTCCGACCGCTAGCCACATGTTCCGCAACCTGATCCCTCTGCTTGCCGATCGCTTTCGGCTCGTCGCGCCGGATCTGCCTGGTTTCGGACAGACTAAGGCACCGCCACGCGGGATGTTCGACTATACGTTCGACCACCTTGCCGACGTAATCGAGGGCTTCGTCGATGCTTTGTCGCTCGATCAATACGTACTCTACATCTTCGACTACGGTGCGCCAGTAGGTCTGCGTCTGGCAATGCGCCATCCTGAACGGATATCTGCGATTATCTCGCAGAACGGCAACGCCTACCTTGAGGGTTTCAGTGATGAATGGGGATCGTGGGAGACCTATTGGCGCGAACCGAGCGCAGCGAATCGGGAAGCCTGCCGCTCCTCGCTCACGCCAGACACAATCCGGAATTGGCAGTACGGTATCGGAGCCGATCCAAACCTTTTGTCGCCCGACGGCTACGAACTCGACATCGCCTACATGGGGCGAGCGGGCGCGGAGGAGATCCAGCTCGATCTGATCCTCGATTACCGCAGCAACGTCGCGCTCTATCCAGCCTTCCAGTCCTACTTTCGTGAGTACCGTCCGCCGCTTCTCGCCGTCTGGGGTCGTCATGATCCGGCGTTTCTGCCCGCTGGTGCTGCCGCTTATCAGCGAGATCTCCCGGATGCAAAGATTCATCTGCTCGATGCCGGACATTTCGCGTTGGAGACCCATGCGGAGGAGGTAGCAACGTTGATCCGCGCGTTCCTCGACAGCACGATCGGTTCCACGCTGCGTCTTGAAAGGGAGAACTTACCTAAGCTGAGTGGTATCAAAATTCCGTCACTGTTTATTCTAAATCAAGGAGAGTTGGCACAGATGGAATCTATGAAAGCAGCCGTATTAACTGCGTTTGGTGATGCTGAAAAGTTTGAGATTCAAACTGTTCCCATACCAACACTGAAGGCGAATCAGGTGTTAGTCAGAGTTTGTGCAACCTCGATTAACCCTGTCGATTACCAAACTCGTCGTGGTGATTACAAGGAACTGGTTCAACTACCTGCCATCCTTGGAGTCGATGTTTCAGGGGTGATTGAGGCAATTGGCGAAGCTGTGACTGATTTCAAGGTGGGAGACAACGTATATTACTCGCCGCAAATTTTTGGAGAATTTGGTAGCTACGCTCAGTATCATGTGGCTGATGCAGCGATTGTTGCATTGAAGCCTGCAAATCTATCGCACATTGAAGCAGCTTCTTTTCCGCTTGCAGGCGGAACTGCTTGGGATTGTCTAGTGACTAGGGGCAATCTACAAGTTGGTGAAACAGTTCTCATCCATGCGGGTGCGGGTGGAGTGGGTTCGATCGCAGTTCAACTCGCCAAAGCGATAGGGGCATACGTTTTTGCGACGTGTAGTTCTAGAAACCGAGATTTCGTGACAGAACTGGGCGCAGATCGAGTGATTGATTACAAAAATGAAGATTACGTAGAAGTCATTCGTCAAGAAACAAATGGACTGGGTGTGGATTTAGTTCTAGATACGATCGGC
>JAVRBV020000118.1:0-9545 GCA_034531095.2 Nostoc sp. CreGUA01
CTCCTAACTCCTAACTCCTAACTCCTAACTCCTAACTCCTAACTCCTAACTCCTAACTCCTAACTCCTAACTCCTAACTCCTAACTCCTAACTCCTAACTCCTAACTCCTAACTCCTAACTCCTAACTCCTAACTCAGCACTCCCAATCCAAAATCCAAAACAGCTATGGATGATTATTTAGATGATTATGAACTTAATAATCTTGATTTTTACAAAAAAAATCATGGATTACAACTTTATTACAATTGGTCTGGTGAAATTTGGTGGCAAGAAACACCAGAGAAACCAAAAGAAAAATTGTTCTCTATTATTGGGATGAATGCGACAAAAGTATTTATCAAACCCGATTCTGAGTATGGTGAAGTGGGACATAGAATAAATAGAGAATTAGGTCTATTTTGTGACCCAAATACTCAAGAAATTCTCCATTTTTGGCAATCACCAACAGCAAGTCAACCAGTACCGGTAGTACATATTGCTAACAGAATTGTTCAAGGCTCGGTTAAACCAAAGAAATTTATCATCCCCAAAGGAAAACCATATCTTACCTCTGTGATGGAAATTCCTTTAGAATATCCGCATCCTTTAGCAGGAGATCATAAATATGCAGATTATTGCCCTGGAGAAAAGTTTAAGGGAGTTGAATATTTTATCTCAAATGCCTGCCGACCCAATGTAACTGAAGTTCCTCCGGCGAAATGGGCAAGGGATTGTCCCTGGATGCCTTGGATGAAATTAGGATATGCTCATCCAGCTAAATTGAGATTTGAAACTACAATATTCAGAGTAGATGCTTTTGAGCAACTCGATCCTAAATTGGTCAAACTAGTGCGAGAAAAAGTGCCAATTTATGAATTCACGCCGACAGAAAGCGATGAACCGAATGTGACGAGCATCCAGTACTTTAAAAAACACTTTGATTCCTACTTGCGCGGCGATGTTTTCCCATTAGAGGAAACCTCTTAATTGCTTTTTCTCGGCCGTTCGCTCATGCTAACGCGAGGCTATACCTGGGCACTAGACAACCCAAATAGCCTAAAATACTTGTCAACACTTCGATTCAAAACTGCACTGAGCTTAATATTTTAAGGATTTCCGTCAAAAAGCTTTACCAGTGGTAACGCAATCTGAGAAAATCGAAATGTATCTTTTGTCAAGTATTAATTAGTTATTTATTGACAACTGTTCATTTGTATGATTTATACAAATATTAGGTTTGGCAAAGTAACGAACACTGGCAAAAAATCAACATAATATAGACATAAAGGAAACAAAAGATATGGATGAAACCTCAGAATTGACAACAAATGATGATGTAACTGCTGAAGATATCGCAGAGGCGATCGCAGAACTTGAGGAATATCGGGAACGTTTAGTTAAAGAAACAACAGAAACAGCAAAACGCGCTAAGTTGATGAGAGTAAGCGTCATGGAAAAATTGGAGCCTGAGCTTGCCAAAATTGATGCCGCGCTCCAAGAGCTGCGTAATCAGCAGGCTGCTCTCAGTGGAAGTAACTAATAGAAAAAGAGTTAGGAGTTAGGAGTTAGGAGTTAGGAGTTAGAAATTCTCGCCTCTGCTCCCTGCTCCCTGCCCCCTGCCTGTTTATCCCCCTCATCCCCCTCATCCCCCTCATCCCCCTCATCTCCCCATTCCCTAATTCACATGGTCAACTCTGAAAATCAGTCCGGGGAAAATCCAATTCAGCTATCCCACGCCGAAACTGATGCTTTACTTGCAGCAGTCAGTGAACAATTAAATCTAAATACCTTCAACCCTGATGACCAAAAAATCCTCAAGCAGATGATTGAGAGTATGGGGGACTCACGGGGCATGGTACGTTTGAGTTTTGCAGAGGCATTGGGTAAAGTTGGTAAGCCTGTAACTCCTTTGTTATTGGAAGCCGTGGCCAATCACCCAAATCCAGTTGTCCGACGGGCTAGTACTAAAACTTTGACACTGATTGCTGACCCGATCGCAGTTCCAACCTTAGTGAACGCCCTGCTCAATGATGAGGATACCGTAGTCAAAGGTTCGTCAGTGGGAGCGCTGGCTAAGATTGGTGAGGCTGCTGTGCCGGCATTGTTGAAAATTTTAGCTTCATCTGAATATCCAGAAAGTGCCAAAGGATATGCAGTATGGGCTTTGGCATTTATTGGAGCAGAGGCGAAGGAACACTTATATCGAGAAATTAACTCTGACTCCCCAGAAGTTCGGGCGGGAGTGATCGGAGCGATCGCCAAAATCGCTGAAGAACGCACAGAAGCTGAAGCATTTCAAATCTTGATTAACGCCCTCACCGATCCATCCCCAATGGTGCGGTGCGAAGCGGCGGTAGCTTTAGGTAGCCTAGCTCATCAAGCAGCGATTCCCGACCTCATTGAGTTATTGCGTCATTCCGATTGGGAAACTCGAAAAGCAGCCGCTTTGGCATTGATGAAAATTGCTGATGGTGTCGCCCTACAGCCTCTGCAAACCGCATTAACCCAAGAACACGAACCAGGAGTGCAAGCGGTGATTAAATTAGCGATTTCTCAAATCGAAAAACAGTTAGAAGCCGATGCTTGGGATTGAAGAAGAATTCAGAATAAAGAATTCAGAATTCAGAATTCAGCATGAATAGGAGTTCAACTGGCAAATAGGGCAGCGGTGAATAATCTACAGCGGAATACAGAATACAGAATTCAGAATTCAGCATGAATAGGAGTTCAACTGGCAAATAGGGCAGCAGTAACTAATCTACAGCGGAAATTGCACCTAAATTGTTCGGTTCTACCACTGTCACCTGTACGCAAATGACTATAACCTCTTAAGTAGTAGTGAGGTGTCTACCCTAGACGCTGTTAGTCGCTCTTGAATTAAGGGGTGAAAACTTGTGTACCAGTGGATATTGCCAAGTCTGTGCGAAACCTTGGCACAAAACGAATCAAGTGTGACCGAATGTTCAGCAGCAAAAGCAGAGCGCCAATGGCGTGTCAGTCTTGCAGCAACAGAACAGTTGCTATTAAATAGTTTAGCAACTGTTCCTGGTGACACAACCCAAGGATTAGTTTTAGCTGCACCAGCACCCTTATTTAGTCAGCCAAAACTGACTCAAAGTTTACAGACAGTAACTTTTACAGCAAAACCATTTAACCCTTTGGCGTTGATGCCATTTCAGATGCCAAATGGGATGCCTGGGGGGGGCTGTGCCAACGCACCAGATGAGGAAGTCGCCCCCCATGAATCGGTACTTCCCTTACTACCTGCCGATCCGCTGGCTGCTGAACAGTTTTGTTTAGTTTTTACAGATAAATTTACATTAGTATTAGTTTTAGCAACACACAAGAACGGTAAAAAAACCTTTTCATTTTCTTTTGAGCCAGAGGCAGTACAGCAGGCTTGGCGATCGCTAGGAGCGCGAGTAATGCTGACTAATCCAGAATTTTTCGCCCAACTGGATGGATTAGTACAGCAGTATTCTCCAGTAGCACCAGATTACCGCATCGTGTTTCAATTTAGCCAGTTGTTACTTCAAGAATTAACACAATCAGAAGAAACCAAAGACTCTTTACTAGGCACTCTTAACAAGGAAGACAGAGAAAATAACCCATGCCCAATGCCCAATCCCGATGTCGAATTGCTCCAGGCCTTTGCCCACGAAGTTCGTACACCTTTGACAACTATTCGCACCATGACGCGCCTACTCTTGAAGCGACGGGACTTAGCTCCCAGCGTCATCAGTCGCTTAGAAATTATCGATCGCGAATGTAGTGAGCAAATTGACCGCATGGAGTTACTGTTTAAAGCAGCAGAACTCGAAACTGCTAGGCCAGTAAAATCTTCAAAAACTCAACTCACGCCCATGTCTTTAGATCAAGTGTTGCAACAAAGCATTCCCCGTTGGGAACAAGCAGCACAGCGGCGGAATTTAACTTTAAATGTTGTTTTACCCCAGCAACTGCCAACTGTGGTTAGTAATCCCAGTATGCTAGATCGGGTACTCACTGGTTTAATGGAAAATTTTACTCGCAGCTTACCTGCTGGTAGCCACATCCAGGTACAGGTTATTCCGGCTGGAGATCAGCTGAAGTTACAATTATCGCCCCAAATCTCGTGCAAAGATACAAATAAATCTGCCACACCAGCAACGCCACCAATTCGCAAAGCCCTTGGTCAACTGCTGATGTTCCAACCAGAAACAGGTACCATTAGTTTGAATATGGCTGCAACCAAACATTTGTTTCAGGCCATTGGAGGCAAACTAATTGTTCGTCAGCGTCCACATTATGGCGAAATATTAACGATTTTCCTCCCCTTGGAAGTTAGCAGCAGTCAGCAAAAATTGTAAATTAAGAGTACTCCAAGTAAAAAAATGCCCAATTGTCATTGCGAGCGAAGCGAAGCAATCGCAAAGACTGGGATTGCTTCGCTTCGCTCGCAATGACTGGTTTTGGATCATTTATTTTTTGGAACACTCTAAAAGTTACGCATTATGTGAATTAGACGCTAAAAACCTTGATTTATCCTTGTAGAAACGTTGCAGTAGAGACGTTGCACTGCAACGTCTCTACTGGACTTATTATTAAAATTTCTCCGCGTTCCCTTCCGCGTCAGTCCTAATGATAAATCTTCACCCGAACATGATATTCCGCAGTATCACCCCATAATTCCTATTTATCAAGCAACAACCTCTTGCTGAGGCTTTCCCACTGGACGCTTGCGATCGCTTCGACGAACGCCTCTTTCAAAAAATCTTTCTTTGGGTAGTAGAGTTATCGCCTGAAAAAGCAAGATGGTTAGCGGTAGGAGGGTAAAATGCGCCAACTCATTATCCAAGTGCCACGGGGAAATGGAAAAGCTGTTATCGATATTGCCAAATCTCATAACGGCACAAATCTGGCTCGATTTGAAGGAAATGCAGAAGAACCAATTGATGTAGCGATCGTTCATGTTTCTAATCGAGAAGTTGGCAAAGTTCTGGAGAAGTTGCAAGACTTGGCCAAAGTACAAATTACGCTCATACCAACTGGTGTGATGACCCTGCAACCCCCTGCAACAGAAGCACCGCAACAGGTTGTGGATGTGGAAGAACGCAGTCCGATTGAGATTTTTCTTTCTGGTTTGCAAAGTGTTGGCTCTTGGCGAGGCTTTCTTGGTTATGCAGCACTGGCAGGCTTTGTAGTCTGGATTGGCTTGTATACGAATACAGCTTACTTGCTGGTGGCAGCGATGCTAATTGCACCGTTTGCAGGCCCGGCAATGAATACGGCCATTGCTACTGCATGGGGCGATCGCAAACTCCTGGGGCGGAGTATTCTACGATATTTTGCCGCTTTAGCAGTCACAATTGCCACTACTTGGCTACTTAGCCTGATATTACGGCAAGAAATTCCCACCAGTTTAATGGTAGATAGCAGCCAGGTTTCAGCAGTAGCAGTGATTTTACCATTGGCAGCCGGAGCAGCAGGGGCGCTGAACTTGGTACAATCAGAACGGAGTAGTTTAGTATCTGGGGCAGCAACCGGAATGTTAGTTGCCGCTTCCTTAGCTCCACCTGCGGGAATTGTCGGTATGGCAAGTGCAGTCGGTAGGTGGGACATGGCAATTTCGGGGCTATTCTTACTGTTTTTGCAACTATGCGGCATCAACTTTTCAGCATCCCTGTTGTTCCGAATCTTCGGGCTGTCTGCTCAAGGAACTCGCTATGGGCGTGGTAAAAAACGGGTATTCTTTTCTGCCTTGGTGATTACTGTTATGGCGTTAGCGGGTTTGCTGACTTGGCAGTTTTCTCATTCTCCCAATTTACAACGCTCTAGCCTTGCCCAACGTGCCAACGCCCAAGTTCAAAAAACTGTGGAGCAAGTTGGTTTAGCAAAATTAGTTGAGTCGAATGTGCGCTTTACACGATCCAACATTGAAGGGCAAGATACCCTGCTATCTGTTGTTTATGTGCAGCGTCAACCGGGAGTTACAGCCTCTAGTGAAGAAATACGCTTACGCCTGACCAAATCAATTCAAACTCAATTATTAAAACAGAACTTTAATGTGACACCGTTAGTTGATGTCAACGTGCTAGAAACCCCTGCTAGTAAACAATAAGGCCAATTATCTAAAATTCGATATTAAATTACGAATTACGTTAGCGCAGCGTTAGCGAGTCATCGAGCGTCATTACGAATTAATACTATGAGTAGTTCAAAGCTTTCAGAAAAGCAAGCCCTAGAAAGAGAACGTAATGAAGTCTTGCAACAGTTGGAAGATTGGCTAGAAATTCCAATGCTGGTGCTGGGTTTTGTATGGCTAGCACTATTCATCATCGAAATCATCTGGGGGTTAAACTCTTTACTAGAAGCCGTTAGCATCACTATTTGGATTATTTTTATATTAGATTTTCTACTTAAACTAGCGATCGCTCCTCATAAATTTTTTTATATCAAAAGCAACTGGCTAACAGCTATTTCTTTGGTGTTGCCAGCGCTGCGTACTTTTCGGATTATCCGAGTTATCAGAATACTACAAACAACACGGGCTGTGCGAGGGCTACAACTGTTGCGAGTTATGACTCGTGCTAACCGAGGAATGCGGGTTTTAGGAGCAAGTATTAGTCGGCGAGGATTTGGTTATGTTGTGGCATTAACAATGATTGTTACTTTAATAGGAGCAGCAGGAATGTATGCGTTTGAAAACGAAGTTCCTGTGGAATCAGGGCTGCACAATTACGGCACTGCTTTATGGTGGACAGCAATGCTCATGACAACGATGGGTTCTGACTATTCGCCCAAAACGCCCGAAGGTCGGGTGCTTTGTTTTTTCTTAGCGTTGTATGCGTTTGCCGTGTTTGGCTATGTCACTGCAACTCTGGCGACGTTTTTTATTGGTCGTGATGCTGATGATGACGAAGCAGAGTTAGCTGGAGCGAAATCGATTCAACTGCTTCAGAGTGAAATCGCAGCATTGCGGGGGGAAATTCAAGAATTATTGCATCAAAATTCTGAGCGTTAACGTTAGAAAAAATTACTTAGTGAGGAAAGTTAATGAATGCAGAAATCTCGACAGCTTTGGATAAGATTCAAAGCATGATTAACGGTTTGATAGCTTTGCTACCAAACATTGTATTAGGGTTAATTGTCTTCATCTTCTTTTTATTTGTTGCTAGCAGAATTAAGGCAATAGTTAAACGGCTAACTCGCAATCGTCGTTCTGCCCGAAATTTAGGTTTGGTACTAGGAAGGTTAGCGCAAGGGCTAACAATTTTGATTGGGTTGTTTATAGCCCTTTCCATTGTGATTCCTACATTTCAAGCTGGTGATTTGATACAATTGTTGGGAATTAGTGGTGTTGCAATTGGTTTTGCTTTCCGCGATATTTTGCAAAATTTCTTAGCTGGAATTTTAATTCTGCTGACTGAACCTTTTCAAATTGATGACCAAATTGTTTTTAAAGGTTTTGAAGGAACGGTCGAAAATATTGAGACACGCGCAACAACAATCAGAACTTACGATGGTCGGCGGATTGTCATTCCGAACTCGGAATTATTTACTAATTCTGTAACTGTGAACACTGCTTTTGATAACCGCCGATTAGAGTACGATGTCGGCATTGGCTACAACGACGATATTGACCGTGCCAAGCAGTTAATTATAGACGCAATGCATAGCGTAAATGAAGTTTTAAAAGATCCGGCTCCTGATGTACTAGTAATGGAACTTGCCGAAAGCACTGTTAACATCCGTGTGCGTTGGTGGGTTCATCCACCACGACGCGCAGATAATCTTATTTCGCGGGATAAAGTGCTTTGTGCAATTAAGAAAACCCTCGTTGCAAATGGCATTGATTTGCCCTTCCCAACTCAACAAATTTTGTTCCACGACCAGACCGAAGAGACAGATGGAAACCGTTCGCGTCAGCGTGAAGGTTGGCCATCTGGTAAAGGTGAAGTACCGAAGCCTCGCCGCATCAGTGATTCACTTCTTTTACTTGCTCAAGCACGCTCCTCAGAAGATAACAACGGTAAAGTAGATTCTCAGACCAACGAACAATGAGAAATGTCAAGATAAGCAAACTTTGGGATCAGCTCCACTCAAGTTACTGGTTCATACCGGCAGTTATGGCGGTGATAGCTACTGCTTTAGCTTTTACAATGCTGAATCTTGACCGCACAGGCAAGGTAGACATTGATTATTGGTGGGTTTACGGTGGTGGAGCAGATGGAGCGCGATCGCTGTTAGGATCGGTTGCAGGTTCGATGATTAGCGTTGCTGCTACAGCCTTTTCAATTACAATTGTGGCGCTTCAATTGGCTGCTTCCAATTTCGGGCCGCGACTTCTGCGTAATTTTATGCAGGATACAGGTAATCAAGTTGTACTAGGCACATTTATTGGTACATTCATCTACTGCTTGCTTGTACTGCGGACAATTCATGGAGAGGGAGATGGATACGAACAGTATGTGCCACAACTTTCGGTTACAGTCGGTACTTTCTTGGCAATTATTAGCATTGGTGTATTAATTTATTTTATCCATCATGCTTCAACCATAATTCAGGCATCTTACGTAATCCAAAATGTTAGTGAGGATTTACATTCAGCAATTGAACGGTTATTCCCCGAAAAGATTGGGCATGGTGAACCAGAAGATAGCCTTGGAGTTGAAGAAATTCCAATATCTTTTGAGGAAGAAGCTTTACCAATTCGAGCTAATGGCACTGGTTATTTACAAGCAGTTGACGACAAAGAATTAATGGAAATTGCTTGTAAACATAATTTGCTAGTACGCCTTCAGGTTAGACCGGGGAAATTTCTAATTCAAGGTAGCGATTTAGCATTGGTTTTTCCTGGAAAAAAAGTAAATAAAAAACTTACCAAACAAATCAATGATGCTTTTATTTTGGGCAAAGAACGTACAGAACAACAGGATATAGAGTTTCCAATCGATCAATTAGTAGAAATTGCTCTGCGTGCCATTTCCCCTGGAATAAATGATCCATTTACTGCAATTCGCTGTATTGACCGAATTAGCGCAGGGCTGTGCCACTTAGTTCAAAGAGATTTCCCTTCGCCCTATCGCTACGATAAAAATAAAAAATTGCGCTTCATTGCCGAAGGAGTCGATTTTCAAGGATTAGTTGACCGTGCTTTTAACCAAATTCGACAGTATGGAAAGTCGGATGCAGGAGTAACTATTCGTTTGTTGGAAGCTATAGCTATAATTGCTACTTACACCAATAATTCTAAATATCAAGCAAGCCTGCGCCATCATGCTGACATGATTTTACAAGATAGCCGTGAAGAGCTATCACAAGAACAAGACCGCAAAGATGTAGAAGAGAGTTATTATCAGGTAATTAAAAATTTAAATAATAATGATACTAATAAGGATTGGAATTAACCAGCTTTTATAGCAAGGCATTGGGGACTGTTCTAACTAGTAGTCCACCACATTAATTTTGCTGGGCATACACCAGAGCGATCGCTGCCCTAGTATAAGCTGGATAATTAAGGCATTCGGAAGTTGGATATAAAAATTTATTCATCATGGCTATCAAACACCAAGTCAACTTAACC
>JAVRBV020000119.1:0-46205 GCA_034531095.2 Nostoc sp. CreGUA01
CCTGGGAATAAATTCCCAGCCTAACAGCAAAAGTCATCTAAAAGATGACTAAAGATTTTTGGCTATATTTAGTCATCTTTAGATGACTTTTGCTATTAGCAAGGAACTTCAGTTCCTTGCTGGACATCAATTTTACGTTAAGTTGACACCAATGAACAATGTTGTGCCCCTACCTAGTGGTCTGTCCCAAATATGGAACAGCTTACGATGATTAATTTGTACAGTGCGTCAGTCCTATTAATTTGAAATCGCTACCCTAAAAATAGGGAAAGGGAAAGGAGATGAACTTTTTCTCCTTTCCCATCTTCTGCAAGAAGTCTGTATAACTGTTTAATTCTTGGCTATGGAAAAAAGTGCCTGGACATTAGTCAAGGGTAAGTGCCACAGTATTTCCGGTTGCCAAGTATCTGGGTCAAATTTGGAGTGAAGACCACGTTGGTATGCTTGCCAGAGTCGATCCGAGCTAAATTGTGGTTGAGAATTTAGGTTTTTATGGATGACTCGCAACAATCCAAGCCCCAGCATGAAGTTAGTTATAGTAAATTTTGTACCTAATAAAAATGCTTGTACTTCTGCTTCGCCAATGGGGTCTGTGCCATACCCTGTAAGAACGTGAACCCCGTCATGGAGTTGTTTACGACGGCTACCTGTGGTGAAAGGTGTGAGGTTGTATTCGTCGAGGAAATTTGCCCAACTTATGCCAAAAGTGCCAGTAGGAAGGGAACGCAATTTTTCTACTTCGACAATTGGAGAAACATTTTTTTCCTGTATTTTTGTGAAGCGATCGAGTAAATCTAATAGTTTTTGGACGCGAGGAGGCAGATTTGGAGAAGCTGTAGAAGGTTGCATCATAATCTAAATTGAAAAAGGGAGTGGGGAGTTGGGAGTAGGGTATATTCCTTTTTGATTGTTGGCTGTGGAATTTCCCATAATTAGCTAACTTGGAAGGCGATGAGCGATATTGTCAATCCCAGACTATTAACTCTTTTTTTCAATATTGAAGAAAAATAGAGAATTCAGAATTCAATTCTGAATTCTGACTCCTGAATTCTTTATTATTAAAAATTATTGAGGATTGCGTTGTTGACGACGCTGTTTCATGTTCTGTTGGAATTGTTCTAGTTTTTGCCGTTGTTCAGGGGTTAAAACTGCTTGAATCTGTTGTTTCTCTGATTCGCGGATTTGTCGCATTTGGGTTTTTTGTGCTTCAGTGAGATTTAACTCTGCAAAGTTCTTCCATCCACCTCGACGCTGACCTGGTTGACGTTGAGCTTGTTGACCTGCTTGACGCTGAGCCTGACGCGCTTTCTTAGCTGCTTCTAACTTTGCTTTTTGTTCTGGGGTGAAAACTGCTTCATATTTGGCGCGGCTACCCTGGCGAATTGCTTGAATTTGGCTTTTTTGTGCATCGGTTAATCCCAACTCTGCCCAAGGACCCTTTGGTTTTTGTGGAGTTTGTGCAAGTAGCAGCGGTGAAGGAGAGGCTGTTTGAGCTACGACAGCAAAGGAAGTTGCAGTTAAACTTAAAGCGATCGCTCCAGCAATTAATGATAATGATTTGAGTTTCATAAGTTATTTCGTGGTTTTCCCTGTTTGGATGCCACCATCATAAGAATTTATCTTCAATAGTTACATGAGGAGAAAGTCACGGTTATGCCCATGACTTTAGTCATGATTGAATTATGACTAATGTGACTGAAAATAATAGGAGTTAGGAGTTAGGAGTTAGGAGTTGGGAGTTGGGAGTTAGGAGTTGGGAGTTAGGAGTTGAAAGTTAGCAATTAAGTGTTTATCATTATGAATCCGATAATTCAAATTAAAAAACATCCTTTTCCGTCTCTGCTTTATTTAGAATGGATATTACTGGCGATCACTGCTTTGATAGCAGTTATACCACCTCCTTTACGGCGATTTCGCCCTCGACGGTTAGACATATCAATTTGTGGGACATTTCCAGATTTATCAATTTGTAATATCTTGCCAGAATTATCAATTTACTGTCTGATTATTTTTGCTTTAATGGGCTTGTGGTTACCCAAAAACAATCGTAAAAGTAAATTAATATACACGATCATTCAAATTTTATTGATTTTGCTTATTGGGCTTTTTGGTGAAAGATTCGCTCGTCTTTTTCCGTTTCTTTACATAATTTTGGTGACTCGCAGTTGTCTGATTTTTCAGTTGCCTGGTCGCTTATTCATTACAAGTTTGTCATTTACTTTATTTTTGCTAACTACACAACTAAAATATCAGTTATTCAATTTTCAATCTTCACCACAAGCTCAAGAACGTTTTCGATTTCTGAGCTTAAACTGGTCATTGGTGTTTGGTCTGAGTTTAGTTTTTGTGTTGTTGATGATGAATGCTGTATTATCTGAACGCCACAGTCGGGAAAAACTAGCTATTGCTAATGAAAAACTTCGCCAATATGCTATGCGAATCGAAAATCAAGCTACCTTGGAAGAACGAAACCGCATTGCTCGTGAAATTCATGATTCATTAGGACATTCTCTCACTGCTTTAAATCTCCAATTAGAAACTGCTTTAAAACTGTGGTCATCTAATCCAATTAAAGCTGAGACATTTCTGGCAACGGCAAAGGAATTAGGTTCAAAAGCACTCAAAGATGTCCGTCAATCTGTTTCAACTATGCGTTCTAATCCTTTACAAGAGCAATCTTTAGAACGGGCGATCGCTGGTCTTGTAGAAGATTTTCATCGCTCAAATGGTATTCTACCAATTTATCAAATCAATTTGGAATATTCTTTACCGCCTGAAATCAACACTGCTATTTATCGGATTACTCAAGAATCTTTGACAAATATCTCTAAATATGCATCTGCAACGGAGGTGAAAATAGAACTTACTACCATCAGAAGCAATTTACGATTGATAATTCAGGATAATGGTAGAGGTTTTGATATCAGGCAAAATACTACTGGTTTTGGACTTCATAGTATGCGCGATCGCACTTTAGCACTTGGGGGTGAATTTAATATTAATAGCACTCCTGGTTCTGGTTGCAAAATTATAGTTAATATTCCTTTAACGAGGTTGACATGACCATTAAAGTATTGCTGGTGGATGACCAAAGTTTAATTCGTCAAGGATTAAGAGCATTATTAGAACTAGAACCAGATTTAGAAATAGTAGGAGAAGCAGAAAACGGTCAAGAGGCAATTAATTTTATTGCTGAATTTCAACCAGATGTCGTATTGTTAGATATCAGAATGCCCATTATGGATGGAGTTGCAGCCACGCGAGAAATTCAAAAGCTTTTTCCCAAAACGAAGATTTTAGTACTGACAACTTTTGATGATAATGAATATGTTTCGGCAGCTCTGCAAAGTGGGGCAATGGGTTATTTATTGAAAGATACACCCTCAGAAGAATTAGCTGTTGCTATTCGCGCTGTATATAAAGGATACACTCAATTAGGGCCAGGAATAGTCAAAAAATTATTGACTCAATTTTCTCATCCTACACCAACTCAGTCACCACCTGTACCATCTAGTTTAATTGAACTTACTCCCAGAGAAAAGGAGGTTTTGCGGTTAATTGCTACAGGTGCTAGTAATCGAGAAATTGCTCAGGAACTCTACATTTCTGAGGGCACAGTTAAAAATCATGTTACCAATATTTTAAACAGGTTGAATTTGCGCGATCGCACTCAAGCTGCGATTTGGGCAAATACTTATTTATCCTATTTGAAAGACCCAAGTTAAGTAATTCTTAATTGATAATTTTAACATTTGGTGACAACTTTTCATGCTAAAAAGGTGCGCTTTTATTCAACGCACCTTTTAGAGGTTCTGGGGTAGATAAAACTTATTTTTTCGGTTGACCTTTTTCTAAAGCCTTTTCTACTAAATCGTCAGTGACGCTAGCTACACCCTCACTTTTGGAATTGCCAACTTCCTTTGCTAACTCTGCATAATCATCAGGATTACCAGTTGACTGAGTTTGTGTTTTTGTTTCTTTTGCTTGAGGAACTCTTTGTTTAGGAGCAGTTGCAGCTTTGGCTGCTGCTGCACCTTCGCCTGTGCGGTCAACTTCACTCACGCTGAATTGTTGTGCGGCTGCATAATCAGCTTCAAAATCCACCTTTGGCGCTTTTTCTTCACCACTAGCGATGTTTTCGGCAGCTAATTGAGCATCATGGGTGGGAGCTTCATTAACATTGGGTTTTACTTCATCTGGCATAATTAAAACCTTAGGTAAATTTTTATTGCTGGGGCAATCATAGCAAAGTAATTCGCTACTTCCTTGCTTCCTTCCGAGAGATTTTTACCTCTATTAAAAGGTAGATTAATACTGTATTTACCAACTAATTTAACTCTTTCTATTGATAGTAGAATCTGATTCTCAAACTCTGGTAACTCTTAGTTTGGCCTGTTAAATTGCGTTGGAGACAAACTATGACTGCAAGTTACGATAAAACTATTTCTCAAGCTCAAAGCAATGAAACTCAAAATCTGGTAGATGCGTTTAACGCCTTAGATACCGATGCAAAATTAGCTTGGTTCTATCTCGTTTATAAAAAAATGGGTGATTCCATTACGCCGGCTGCTCCCGCTGCTACCGATCCTGAATTAGCGCCAAAGTTGCTAGGAGAGTATTTCGATTTATCAGATGACGAGCAATTGGCAATTATGCGGGATATCGTTAACCGCAAAGATACAGAATATTCCCGTGCTTATGGGGCGATTAAAGAAAATAATCAGTTGTTAGTTTGGTATGCCTGGGCAGCAGCTATGGGGGATAAAGTGGTTGGGTTACCAGCTACCTACCAGCCAAGTAAGGCGATTAATGATTTGGTTTCTGAAATTGAAGGACTGGATTTTGACGAGCAAATTTCAGTATTCCGGACAATTGCTGGTGAAATGGGTTACACCGATGTCAAACCAATTGAGACACAAGCACAAACTGGTAAAACGCCGAGTTTGTAATTATGGCAATTTTCTTTGAATAGAACATAGAGGCACAATATATTGTGCCCCTACAATATCTGCTGTAATTGGGCGGGCAAGATGCCCACCCCACAAGAGTTATAATTAATTCGCTGATGCAAATTGAATATTTCTCAGCTTCCAGCAATTTTCAGGTAAATAGACCACGCGGTAGGGGCACAATATATTGTGCCCCTACGAGAGATGTGGTTAAAATAGATGAAAAGAAAACTGCTGTAATCAGGACACTGCAAGCTGATTTAAGTCAGACGGGGTTAGGTTAGAGTGTACCACCTGACCATCACGGAACCAGACGATGCGTTGGGTTTGACGCGCTACCTCTGGTTCGTGGGTTACCATGACAACGGTGATTCCACTGGCGTTGAGTTCGCCAAAGATGTCTAAGACTTCTTGGGTTGTGCGCGAATCAAGTGCGCCGGTGGGTTCATCGGCTAGGAGTACTACGGGACGGTTGACAATGGCGCGGGCGATCGCTACTCTTTGTTGTTGTCCCCCAGATAGCTGAGTTGGTTTGTTGTTGAGGCGATTTGCTAAACCAACTCGTGTCAGTGCTTCTGTTGCGCGATCGCTTCTTTCTTTGGGATTAACATTAGCATACACCATTGGCAGCATCACATTTTCTAATGCTGATAATTGCGGTAATAAATGGAATTGTTGGAAGACAAATCCCAGCTTTTTGTTACGAATGTGTGCTAAGGATTTATCGTCCATTTGTGCCACATCAATATTATCTAAGTAATAATGTCCGCCTGTGGGTCGGTCTAGACAGCCGATAATATTCATAGCTGTAGATTTACCTGAACCAGAAGGCCCCATAATTGAACAATATTCGCCTTCGTGGATAATCAAATTTACATCGTTGAGGGCTTTGACTTCGGTTTCCCCACTGCCGTAGACTTTATATATATTTTCTAGGCGAATGATTGTTGATTGCGGTACAGGATTAGGAACTAGAGAATCGGTAATTGAAATAGTGTTTGCCATAAGGATTTTTGTTATCAATTGTAGAGACGCGATGAATCGCGTCTCTACAAGAGTTGTATCATTTGTGTATTTACTTCTTATCTCTAGGATAATATTGGCCCTAAGCACTTCGCAAAGCCACAATGGGGTCGAGTTTAGCGGCGCGGCGTGCGGGAACTACGCCAAAGAATAAACCAATACCACCAGAAACACCCACAGCCGTAGCGATCGCCATCGTAGAAATTCCAGCATCTAAAGGTGTTAAAGCTGCCACTAACAGAATACCACTAACACCAACGGCAGTTCCAACTAAACCGCCAGCGGCAGAAACTATTACTGCTTCAATGATGAACTGTAGCAAAATATCTTGCTCTGTTGCTCCGATGGCTTTTCTGAGTCCGATTTCTTGGGTGCGTTCGGTGACGGAGACTAGCATAATATTCATGATCCCAATGCCGCCAACAAATAAAGATATGGCGGCGATCGCTGCTAACATAATTGTCAATGCACTTGTAATTTGACCAACAGTTTGCAAAGCATCTTTTTGGGTGCGAATCGTAAAGTCATCTTCACCATTAATTTTGTGACGCAGACGCAGCAAATTGGTAATTTGAAACTCTGCTGCATCCACGCTATCACCATCACGAGCAGCGGCAACTAGGTAATCTAAAGCAATTCCATAGGGAGAATTTTTTCCCACCAGGCGGTTTGCAGAGGTTGTAATCGGTATTAAAGCAGCTTCATCATAATCTGCTCCCACGCTGGAACCTTTGGCTACTAATGTGCCAATAACTTGAAAGCTAGTATTACCAATTCGCAATTGCTGACCGATGGCGTTAGCATTACCAAATAGTTTTTCTGCTAAATCTGCACCTAATACAACAACTTGATTACTTCGTTTAATATCTACTTCGCTGAAAAACCTGCCTTTATCAGTTTCAAAATCCCGCACCGATAAAAAGCTGGGAGTTGTACCAATGATATTAACGTCACTATTTCTGTTACGATAAGTCACCACTTGTCTTCGATTTAACTCTGGTGCAACTCCGATGACTGTTGGCACCTGAGAGGCGATGGCATCAGCATCTTGCAATACCAGAGTTTTGGGGACTTCAAAGGAAATCCGTTGAGTTTCTTGATTTCCTGGAATCACAAATAGCACATTTGGCCCTAATGATTCCAGTTGTTTATTAACGAATTTTTGCCCACCTTCACCAATACCAATCATAGCAATCACTGAGGCGTTGCCAATAACTATACCTAACATAGTGAGGGCACTACGCAGCTTATTTGATAACAGGGTTTTCCCTGCCATTTGGACACTTTCTAAAAAATTCATCTCTTAAAAATTACGAATTACGAATTACGAATTACGAATTATTCTCTTCTTTAGCCTTTTCGATTTTGTAATCTTTAGGTGGGTTAACAAAAATGCGATCGCCTTCTTTAACTCCTCCTAAAATCTGCGTTTGGTCTTTGATTTGTGCCCCCACTGTGACTTCACGGAATTGGGGTTGATTGTCTGCATCTAGTACGAGTACGCCAGTTCTACCTTTTTCGGTGACGATGGAAACTGTTGGTAATACTAAGGCATTATTAAGGCGATCGCCTAAAAAAGTCAGATCCACATTTAAGCCAGAACGCAGCTCATCTATGCCAGTATCCAAAGCAACTCGCACTTGGAAGGATGTTACACCTTGTTCTACTACTGCTTCCGGAGCAATCAAGCGCACGCGTCCTTTAAAAACTTGATCGGGATAAGCATCGGCGACAATTTCCACTTGCTGTCCGGGTTTGATTCTGCCAATATCGGCTTCAGGAACTTGAGCTAATATTTCTAAACCGCGTGCTACGGCGACAATTGAACTAGAAGTTGCTGAAGCACTGGTGGAGGCAGAAGTTGTGGGGGTGACGAAAGCACCAACGTTGGCATACTTTTGCGTCACAATTCCCGAAAAGGGAGCGCGAATAATTGTATCTTCCAACTGCACTTGCACGCCTTTTAACTGAGCCTCAGCGGATGCGACAGCTGCTTGGCGTCCAGCAATTTCCTCAGAACGGGTGCCATCTTCTAACAGTACTAATGCTGCGCGTGCTTCATTGACTGCTGCTTGACGTTGGGCGATTTCTTCACTGCGAGAACCGCTTTGGACTAACGACAATCGTTTTTTCGCTTCTTCTAAATTGGCTCTGGCACTTTTGTCTTCGCTGATGGCTTGATCGAGTAATTGTTTTCTCTCTGCGCCTTCTTTATATAGATATTGATAACGCTTTACTTGTTCGGTAGTGTAATTCACCCTTGCCTGAGCCGCATCTACCTGGGCTTGCGCTTGGGCAATTTCTTGGGGACGATTACCCGCACGAGCTTGGGTTAACTGGGCTTGGGCTTGGGCTAATCGCGCTCTTGCTTGGGCAATTTCTTGAGGACGACTACCAGCGAGGCCTTCGGCTAACTGTGCTTGACTTTGGGCTAAGTTAGCAAGATATTGACTTTTTTGTGCTTCAATACTGGCGCTATCCATACGGGCGAGAA
This sequence comes from Nostoc sp. CreGUA01, assembly GCA_034531095.2. Classification (GTDB taxonomy): domain Bacteria; phylum Cyanobacteriota; class Cyanobacteriia; order Cyanobacteriales; family Nostocaceae; genus Nostoc. Next base: position 8,467 of record JAVRBV020000119.1, read on the forward strand.
TTTGCCCTTTTTGAACGCGATCGCCTTGTTCAACGTACAATTGCGACAGTACACCAGGATTCTTGGGACTAATATTCACGCTCTGTACTGGTACGACTTTACCACTAGCTGCTATCCGCAATGTGACGTTTTGGGCTGCAACTGGGACAGTTAAGCGATCGATATCTTCTTGGTTTGTCCCCGGATTGAACAAGGTAAAATTTACGACTGTACCAACAACCAAGGCGCTCCCTGCCATCAACCCAATCAGCCAGCGTAATGGATACTTAATTTTGCCAACAACTGGAATTTCTATGTGCGTAGCCATATTATAGAAACCTGTAAATATTGCTGTGTGGGAGTAGCCTTTAGTTAGTGGACAAGTGCAGAATACGGAGTTTTTAACGTCTTGAGATTAAATTTTTGTAAACCCGCTAACAACTAGACGCATGATTAGCTTCATAGTTGCTTAATTTTACTTCATACTAGTCATTAGTATACCTGTATGCCTTCACCTGAATGGGTGACTTTAGCCACATTGGCAGATATAATCTAGCTGCTAGATATACCACCAGCAACTCAGCAGTATTTAGATTTGATTGTGCAAAAAAGGTTAACAGCAAAAGCAGTAATTGTCTGATCGCAGGCGGGATCGTGACCGAGTGGTGGCATTTCAATCTAAAATCCGAAATAGTATTATATCCCCGACTTCTTCAATAAGTCGGGGATATAATACTGCCAAACCTTATTGATTAAACACCAACAGGAGTAGGTGCAGCGAATTTGGCATATCGCTGAATGTAAAATTCTTTGGAGTTAGCGATCGCTTTTACAGAATCACGCTCCTTAAGGGTGTGCTTCCATTGTAAGAGACGTGTGAATTCAGTGGGTAAAGCAAAGCCGCGATATTCTTTGAGTGCAGCCCAGCGTTCAAACCAAGGGAAATAAGTCAAATCGACCAAACTGATGGATTCACCAAACCAATAGGGGCTTTCCCCAGATAGCTTTCCTAGACCTTCGTTTTCAATAAACTCTAAATGTTTGTATAGTTCTTGCTTAGCTTCTTCTTGTTTTTGGATATCTGAATTTCGCAGAAGGTTATAAAAAGCATAAACAAACCTGGTATTAGCAAAATCGATCCAGATGCGAGCCTGCGCCCTAGCAATAGGATCGCTGGGTAACAGAGGTGGATTAGGAAATACCTCATCTAGATACTCGTTAATGATTGCTGACTCCCAAACTCGCTCATTATTGTGAGTAATTGCCGGGACTTTACCATAAGGAGAAATCTTCCTAAAGCCCTCCGGTGGATTCTCCAAATCAATCTCAATCAAATCGAAGTCAATGCCTTTCTCTTGAAGTACCAAGCGGGTACGGTGAGCATAAGGACAAACAACTGCACTGTATAGTTTGATTTCAGCCATTTTAAGTTCCTTGGTAAGTAAGACTTTGAGGGGGATGAGGGGGATGAGGGAGTGTGGGGAGATGGGGAGGTGGGGAAAGAGAATTAATGCTTCCCCATGCTCCCACACCGGACACACCTCCCACACTGACTGTGCCTCAACTTTATCCAACTCTTCCAAAAGTCTAAATAGAGGTTTTAACTAAATTTGATTTATTTTGAGAATGCGATCGCCAGCTAATTTTAGCGTTAATCAGGGCAATCGCTTTTTGGAGAAATTTTTGAACTAATTTTATTTTTTTATTAATTTTGCTACCAGCAAAAAAGTTTTTTAGCGCAGTGATATAAAATATACTAAGGATAAATACAGAGAACAACCAATTAATTCTCTGTCAGCACTCATTTTTTCATATACAGGAGCGCACTATGGAATATCTTGCTTATTCCCACATGTTTATTGCTCAAGAAGAAGCATCCAGAAACATTGAATATAAACTTGCTAAACCTGAATTCAATTCGCAAAAACCTCTGAAATCTTCTTCTGTGGTTATTACTAAAAAACAGGTATCCACAAACAGCAAATATAATCTGCTCAAGTCTAAATTCAATTGGAAAAAACTTCTTAAATCATCGGCTTGGTTAACTTTAGCTGGTATCGGTGTATTACTTATTGCTGTCAGCCAAATTGAAATAACTTCAGCAGCATATGTCAGAACTAACGGCAGTTGCCTACGTCTTCGTACAGGCCCAAGCGTTAACTATTCCTATGTAGACTGTGTAAAAAATGGGACGCCACTTCCAGCGATTCAAAGCTATGAAAACGGTTTTGCTAGACTCTCTACAGGTAGATATGTTTTTGCCCGATGGGTTGGCGATAAACCCAATAGTCCTACAATGACTAGGCCTGGTGGGGTTGGTGGTTCATTCATTCTCACTCCTGGTTCTAGAGGTCAGCTTGTTAGAGACGTTCAAACAGCTTTAGGTAATCTGAGAATTGATGGAATTTACGGCCCAGAAACTGTTCGTCAAGTACGAAACTTTCAAGCAAGTAAAGGTTTACTTGTAGATGGGATCGTCGGTCCTGAAACGAGATTAGCTCTCGGTATTTAATAAGGTTTGGGGGAGTAGGAAGTGGATAGAGATGCGATTAATCGCGTCTGTGTAGCAGTATAAATTTCTAAATTACGTAATTCTCTAATATACATAGGACTTACGCACTAAGATCCCCCAACCCCCTTAAAAAGGGGGCTTTAGACTTCCCCCCTTTTTAAGGGGGATCAGGGTTTTAGGCTTCAGTGCGTAAGTCTTAATACATATAAATTAGCACTCTCGTATAGTCCGTTATGAAGGTAACGCGCTATACGAAAGTGCTTTCATCGCCTTATGGCGTCGAAGAATGCACCTTAATAAATAGAAACTTAGGATTTTATTTAATTGAGGTTTCTAAATTGATATCGATCGTCAAAGACCCAAGTAATTTTGGACAATTTGCAAAATGCGTTCTGCTGCATGACCATCTCCAAAAGGATTAATGGCATTTGCCATTGCTTCATAGGCAGATCGATCGCTAAGTAATTCGCTAGCAGCTGCAAAAATATTTTTACTCTCAGTTCCCACAAGTTTGGCGGTACCTGCTGTCACAGCCTCTGGTCTTTCTGTGGTATCTCTTAAAACTAGTACTGGTTTTCCCAAGCTGGGGGCTTCTTCCTGCAATCCACCAGAATCAGTAAGTAAAAGATGCGATCGCCCAATTGCTCCCACCAACTCACCATAATCGAGAGGTTCTGTCAAGAAAATTCGCGGATGATTTCCTAAAAGTTGCTGCAATGGGACTCTGACTGTTGGATTGCGGTGTAATGGTAACAGCAAAGCTGTATCAGGAAACTTGTCTAAGATTTGTAAAAATCCAGCCGCGATCGCTTCTAGTGGTTCTCCCCAATTCTCCCGACGATGCACCGTTGCTAACAAAACACGATATGAATTCCAGTCTAAACCTGGTACATTACAGCTAACTTCCGTTGCAGCAACATTCAACAAAGCATCAATTACCGTATTACCAGTCAAATGAATTTCACCTAAAACACCAGAACGTTGCAAATTTTCCACAGCCCAAGGAGTTGGCGCAAAGTGCAACTGAGTAATTTGAGAAATCAACCGTCGATTAGCTTCTTCTGGGTAAGGATTAAATATATCATCAGTTCTCAACCCTGCTTCTACGTGACCAACAGGAATTTTTTGATAAAAAGCTGCTAAAGCTGCGGCAAAAGCCGTGGTAGTATCTCCCTGCACCAAAACTAAATCGGGTTTTTTCTGTTGGAATAATGCTTCTAATCCTTGTAAACTGCGACAAGTAATATCATTTAAAGATTGTTGAGCTTGCATAATTTCCAAGTCATAATCTGCCTTGATATCAAACAGTTTCATGACTTGCTCAACCATTTCCCGATGCTGTCCAGTTAAAATTACTTGGGACTCAAAATCTGAACACTTTTGGAAGACCTGAATCACCGGAGCTAGTTTAATCGCTTCCGGACGAGTACCCAAAATAATGCAAACTTGCTTTTGATTAGTCATTTGTCCGTTGTAATTTATCAAAAGCTATAGTCAACGGTATAAGCTCAATAGTCAATAGCTAAGTGTCAATCATCACAGAAACCATAAATATCAAACGATAAATCATACAAAACATCAAAAAACCCAGCTTAATCAGGTAAATGCAATGAGATGAGGGGGATGAGGGAGACAAGGAGAATAATTGTTAACTCCAAACTCCAAACTCCAAACTCCAAACTCCAAACTCTTAACTCAACCGTCAACATTTTTATCAAACATGAAAAAACCCGGCTTAACCGGGCAGACGCACTGTTTGTCGAATTTAATTGTAATGACTACATTTTAATCTCACAAGTTAAAGGACAAGCAGCGTAAACAGTAGTCTGCATTTGGTCTGCCTCTCCGTGAAGCCAGCTTAACCATTTAATATCGCTAGGATGAACTCCTTTAACAGTTAGCACACCCGCAGCAAATACAACTGCTAAAACATTGAACATCACTAAACATCCTGCAACCAGTAAAACAGCACTAACAGGCATTACAGATTGCAAAATAATCGACAACAGACATCCGACCGTAGCCATCAAAACAACTAGTGGAAAACCAACAACCAGCAAGCATACTGCTAATGTGAAAGTCCATATTAAAAAGCTTTTAATCATCATCAAGGAGTAGGTCTTTCCTAGATTAGAGCTCTCAGCCGAAACCATGACTTTTCCTCCCAAAAATACACAGCAAGTTTTAATTCTCAGCTTTTTCTCGCTTTTTGCGAATAAACTGAATCATTTAGTGAAGTTCAGTATATAAAACCTAATCAGGAAAATGAGCATTTTTTTACTAAACTTTACAGTTAATTTTTTGTAATTATGAATGTAAACTCCAGTTGCTTTTTATTCAAAAAGCTTGCTTCCTGCATCTGCCTTCAGGCATATAAGCTAAAAGACATCAGCTTTCGAGCTTGATCCCCGGAGTATCATTCCCAGTCAACTTAACATTTCTTATAATAATTAGTACTTCTTCTCATAATTTGGAGATTCGCTGAATTCATGAACTGCTAATGTTTATGTTGTTAACTGCTAGCAATTAAACTCCATAGTTGCGATAAATTTCTCATTTAATAAAATTAGAATATTTATTTTCTAATTTTTAGTGCTATATAAAACTTTTTACTTTAGAGTATTTACTGAGGTAGTGTTTAGCCTTGTATGTGTTAAACCAGTTTATACAGGCTAAATAGTTTTTATAAAACTTTTGAGTAGTCAAATTGCCGACAAAAAAGATACAAGTCGAGGTGGATGAAACGTATCGACCGTGGTTCTAGAATTTCAATCCCCTTGCATTGCCGTTAGGGCTTGCACGCCAACATCTTTTAGAACTCATAAGAAAAAGTGACTTGACTTCTTACTAATTCAACTTCTGAACTGCCAAATGTGAAGATATATGACAGAATCACAGTCTCCATTAAATTCTAACTCTGCTGCCGGTCGTAACATGCCACCAATGCCACCACCACCACCGCCAGGACTGAGTACGCAACGTCAGATGACGCAAACATTGGATATGAGTTCTAACTCTCCTGCTGTTAACTCTGCGCCTGTTGCAGGTCATCGTCCGGGTACACCACCGCCAATACCTAGTTCAGCTCGCCCTAAAAGTAGCCCTCCCGCGCTGACTTTAGCTCAGATTATCAGGGAAGCTTACGATCAAGGATATTCGGATATTCACCTGGGCGTAGGTGAAGTACCCCGTTTCCGCAACCGAGGAGAAATTCAACCAACAGATTATCCAGAAACGGATAAAGAGAGTTTGATGAATTGGTTGCGGGAAGTGATGACTGAGGCAGAAATTCAACGCTTTGAAGAACATTTAGAATTTGACGGAGCAACTCAGTACGAATTTGCTCGCGTGCGGATAAACGTCTTTGGTTCTCTCAAAGGCCCTGCAATGGTGTTGCGGTTGATTCCGTTAAAAATCTTAACTATGGAACAGTTGAGATTACCTCCAGTTTTTCGGGATATTTGTCATCATCACAAAGGCTTAATTTTGGTAACCGGGCCGACTGGTTCCGGTAAGTCTACAACAATGGCGGCGATGATTGACTACATCAATAAAGAGATGGCTAAACATATCATCACCATTGAAGACCCCATAGAATTTGTCCACCAAAGCCGTAAGTCCTTAGTCAAACAGCGGGAAGTGGGAATGCACACCCGAAAATTTGACAACGCTTTGAAAGCAGCCTTACGGGAAGACCCAGATTTGATTCTGGTGGGGGAAATGCGGGATAAAGAAACAGTCAACACCGCCCTCAAAGCTGCTCAAACTGGTCACTTGGTAATGGGAACGTTGCACACCAATAGCGCTGTCAAAACCATTGAGAGGATACTCAACCTCTACTCCGGTGAGGAACAGGATGCAATGCGCGTGGCAATTTCTGAGTCTTTAGTAGCCGTAATTGCCCAAGGTTTGTGCCGTACAACTGACGGTAAGCGGGCTGCTTTCCACGATGTGCTAATCAACACTGAAGCAATCAAGGAATGGATCAAAGATGGTAAGTATGATGAAATTAGTGAACTGATGAAACAAGCCAGCTTTGACGGCATGATTACAATGAATCAGTCATTGCTGAATCTTTATCAAGACGGTCGCATTACTGAAGAAACTGCCTTAGAAATGTCACCAACTCCTAACGAAATGGCACAATTTCTCCGAGGTCGGGTTTAGGAGTGGGGAGTGGGGAGATGAGGGAGATGAGGGAGTGTGGGGAGTTTGGGGGGAAAGATTTCTTACCCATCCTCCCACACCTCCCACACTTCCTGCTTGCCCCATGCCCAATGCCCAATGCCCCATGCCCCATGCCCAAATATCTTTGTGTTCCTGGTTGCGGTTATCGCTAAGGTAAAAGGTAAAAGACAAAGTTTTTTAGTTTTTACTTTTTAGTTCCTTAGCCTCTTGTGAATAACTTGACGACAAACAAACTATCTGCACCCCAGTTGTTCAAAGGTATTGCGCTATTTACACCTGGGGGAGATTTAATTTACTGCATCGACCCTAGCAAGCAAGGTCGATGGCATTTGCATTTGTGTTCTACTTTGCAGGAAATTCTGGATTTACCAGAGCCACCGCACTTTTTAGTGCCTTGTTATACTGCGACTATTGACCACTGGTTAGATCCGCGTACTCAAAAGGTGCGAACTTTTGCTGAGGCTTATCCGGCTGTCATGAGATATCAACCTTTGCTGAATGCGATTTTTGATACGGGGGAGCTAGTATGGCAAGCAGCTCCTTGGCAGGAAGGATTGTGCGATCGCATGGTGCTAACAACTTATCGTTCCTCATTCCCGCAACTTTGGGAAGATCACGATTTAATTGTACGCTTAGATCTTTCTGAACCTGTGCCAAAATATCGCCAACCAGTGATAGCACAAAAAGAGCAATTAACAACACAAGGTTATGTCCTGCGCTTGTTTGTTGCAGGACATAGCGGAACTACTGAACGTATCCTTCAGAATCTACACGAATTGTTAGAGCGATCGCTCGGACACCCTTATACTTTAAAGGTGATTGATGTTTTAACTCATCCAGAACAAGCAGAAATTAATCAGGTTTCTGCTACTCCTACTCTTGTTAAGGTTTGGCCTCACCCAATTCGCCGAATCGTTGGAGAATTGGATCGTGTAGAAAAAATTTTACAAATGTTAGCCATTAAGGAAAAATTTTAAGTTTTACAACCAGCTTATGCAATCTGTAAATATCATACTGCCAGATGCGATCGCTTAGGCAACTATGATCATTATTGGATTGCCGAGTGGGGAAATGCAATATGGGATTTTAGGCAAATTAGATGTAAATCATGCCACCGCTATAAGCCAAAATTTTTATAGAAGAAAACACAGGTACAGTCAAAATGGACATAAAAAATGGCTTCGTCGGCGCTGTTGGTAACACACCTCTAATTCGCCTAAACAGTTTCAGTGAAGAAACAGGGTGCGAAATCCTTGGTAAAGCAGAATTCCTCAATCCTGGCGGTTCCGTCAAAGACCGCGCCGCACTTTACATCATCCAAGACGCAGAAGAAAAAGGTTTACTCAAACCCGGTGGTACTGTCGTCGAAGGAACCGCTGGTAATACTGGCATTGGACTGGCGCATATTTGCAACGCCAAAGGCTACAAATGCCTAATTATTATCCCCGATACCCAATCACAAGAAAAGATAGACGCACTGACAGCACTAGGAGCAGAAGTCCGTCGCGTCCCAGCTGTGCCCTACAAAGACCCCAACAACTACGTCAAACTATCCGGTAGAGTCGCTGCTGAGTTGGAAAACGCCATTTGGGCAAATCAGTTTGATAATTTAGCCAACCGCCGCGCCCACTACGAAACTACAGGGCCAGAAATTTGGGCACAGACAGATGGTAAAATAGATGCATGGACAGCTGCAACTGGTACTGCTGGTACTTATGCTGGTGTGGCGTTGTACTTGAAAGAACAAAATCCGGCCATTAAATGCGTTGTTGCCGACCCCCTGGGTAGTGGACTTTATAGCTATGTCAAAACCGGCGAAATCAAGCTCGAAGGAAATTCGATCACCGAGGGCATCGGCAATGGTCGTGTTACAGCCAACATGGAAGGCGCACCTGCCGATGACGCCATCCAAATCGATGACGAAGAAGCTTTGAGAGTAGTTTACCAACTCCTGAGAAAAGATGGCTTATTAATGGGGGGTTCAACAGGTATTAATGTTGGGGCTGCTGTTGCCATAGCCAAGCAGTTAGGCCCTGGACATACCATCGTCACCATTTTATGTGATAGTGGTTCTCGGTATCAGTCACGGATATTTAACCCCGAATGGCTAGCTTCAAAAGGACTTTCAGTAGATTAGGCATGGGGTATGGGGCATGGGGCATGGGGTATGGGGCATGGGGCATGGGGCTTTAGTTTTCCTGCGGAACTTACGCGAACCCGCAGGGTGGGAGACGCGGGGAATAATCAATGACAAACATCACTCAACCATCAAACTTTTCCACAATAGACCAACCCTCTTTTTCTACATGTGTGCGGGTTTGTCAAAATCGCACTTGTAGAAAGCAAGGCGCTGCTAAAATCTTGGCAGCTTTTACCGCTTTGCCAATTCCTGGCGTCACAGTAACAGCTAGCAGTTGTTTGGGACAATGTGGCAATGGGCCGATGGTGCTGGTATTACCAGATGTGGTCTGGTATTGCGGGGTTCGGCCTGATGAAGTATCTCTACTGATAGAACAGCATTTGTTAGGTGGTGAAAGAGTCAAACATATGCTTTATCATCGGTTTCATTCGTGAACTACCTGACGCGAGCATCTTTTAAGACTCAAGCCTTATCTATATTATCGGTAAGGTGAATCTAAAATCCAAAATTTACAGCAGTTTTCATGCATTTGAACCACATCTGTCGTCAGGGCACAGCAATGTTCCCTACCACGCGGTCTATTTACCTGAAAATAGCTGTAAAACCTAAAATCCAAAATCCAAAATCCAAAATTGTTTGACCTAAGTGAGGCATTCGATGAATATCCAGCAACTGCGTCAATCCTTAAAACAGAAATGGCTGAGTTACTACGAGCAAAATAGTTCCTGGCTGGTTAAAATGCGAGTTTGGGCTACTTACGATGGTCTGCGGCGCCCTTCGTCTGGTTTTATTTTGGCAACGCTGTCTGTTTTGGAACCGCAGTTTGATGAGATACTTGCTTTTATGTTGGATTTAAATAATAATCCCGATAAAATAGTTGCAGCTTTAGGCCTTAACTTTAATCCCGATCGCGAGTTAGGTTTGATAAAATCAGAAAATCAAGTTGAAAGTGAGCCTTTACAAGATAAACTTTCTCACGAAAATCAAGCCGTACCTTTGGTTTTAAATACTACCAGATTCATTTCTGATTCTCCTCTCAAGACACTACACTCGGATTTGCCAAGCTTGCAGGAACTTATAACATCGGTTACAGATAGTACCGAATTAGCACCTACAGACAAATCTGGGACATTAGTTGCAGTTATTACTAAAGTTACTCCCAATACTTCCGTAAAAGCGCTACATTCAGTCAAGTCAGACTCAGATTTACTTAGTAAAGATAAGCCCATAAGATTGCCTTCAGGAGGAACGCTAACAATTACCTCCCAGGTAAACACCAAAGCCAGAACTATGCCTTCTGTGCCATTGACTGCTGAAGTTTCTAGTCACACTAAACCAGTGCGTTCGCTAGCAATTACTACGGATAAAGCAGTGCGTTCGCTAGCAATTACTTCCGGAGTTACTAAAAATACTCAATATTTTGATACACCATCACAAGACCTTAAAACCAAAGTTCATGTCATACAAAGCACCAATGCCCGTAGTGTAGCTTCTTGGGTAGATGAATTTTGTCAAGGTACCAGATGCGATCGAGAAGAAAATATTTTTATTTGAACTCTGGGTATTCGTGAGAAACAAATGGGATTTCTACTATTTCACCCTCAGTTTCTCCCACTTTAACTTTCAACCCCACACCACCAGCCTTGGTACGGATGTAACCTAAGCCAAAATATCCATCAGGAGTTTCTGTATAACTTGTTAGTTTACCGACCTTTTCATCTCCAAGAGCGATCGCACTGCCAATTTCCGCAGCAGCACCGAGTTTAACACCAAATAAGTGCTGCTTTACACCTTTATATGTATTCAACCGAGCAATGGTTTCTTGCCCAATATAGCAACCTTTGTCAAAAGAAATTGTTTGCCATAAACCAACTTCTAAGGGATTGTAATCATCAGTGAGTTCGGCATCTGGGGTGGGGCGTCCTTGTAAAATTCGCAACACATCCCAAGCGCGATCGCTCATCTCTACTACTCCAGCTTCTAACAGTTTCTCCCACACTGTTGCTTTGTCAGTATAGGGAAAAGTTAAAGTGTATCCGGGAATCGCTAATCCACTACCTACAGCAACTCGCACTCCCTGAGCATTACCAATGGTGTATACTTGGTGACTACCATAAGGCTGACCAATGAGTTCGCCAATACCCAACTTTTCGATTACAGCGTCGCTTTGGGGACCGATGAGGCTAAGGGTGTTGGTAAATTCTGTGATATCAGATAATTCCACCTTATCTGCAAAGAAAATATATTTGTCCAGCCATTCCATGAGAAACTGGCGGCGGTTAGGCGAAACGAGCAAAATCACCGCATCTTCTCTGACGTAGGCGGTTACTAAATCAATCGTTCTGGCTGTGGAAGTGACGAAAACCGTATCACAACCTTGTCCTGGCTTGAGTGCGAGGAAATCGTTAGTACTTTGGTTATGTAAAAAGCGGAGTCGGTCATCGCCAGCCACTTTGATGCGTCCCCAGGCGGTGCGATCGCATATTGCAACCCCAACTCTAGCAGCTTGGATAGCAGCTGCGTCTTGATTGTCAATTGTAGATGTTGGCATGATGACGAGTTGCCCTGTTTGAATGTTATCGCACTGGAAATCTTAGCAAATAAGGGCTTGCGGCTTCAATGCACCTGAGGTTTTCTTCTAGCGTATAATCAAATCAAAATAAAGTGCCGAACAATAAAAACTGATGAAACGAACTTTTACTGCAAGTGTATGGCAAGAGGGTAACTGGTTTGTGGCACAGTGCTTGGAGGCTGATATTGCTAGCCAAGGAGAGAGCGAAGCTGAGGCATTAGCAAATCTTGGCGAAGCTTTGGCGCTGCATTTTGAACCACCAGTAGCTACAATTATCCCCCAAATTAAGACATTTGTTGTAAGGGCACAACATTGTTCATTGGTGTCAATTTAACGTGAAACCGATGTCCCGCAAGGAACTTCAGTTCCTTGCTCATAGCAAAAGTCATCTGAAGATGACTAAATATACTTCAAAATCTTTAGTCATCTTTAGATGACTTTAACTGTTAGCCAAGAAATTTATTTCTAGGCGGGCGAGGAAGCCAACAGATAAGCCATTTCTAGCTTAAGTTGACACCAATGAACATTGTTGTGCCCCTACCCATGTACTTCATTTACCTGAAAAACGCTGTAAATTAGCGAACGACTGGAGTAAAGGCAGTAAATATCCGATCAACAGTGCGATTTCGTTAATTAGTTCATAGCTATGGTGACTAAAAGCATGAGTTTATCAATGAAACTAAAGTGTTTCGTCAACAAAAGCATGAGTTTGTAAATATTCTTAAAGCTTTGGTCAACAAAAGCATGAGTTTATCAATGAAACTAAAGTGTTTCGTCAACAAAAGCATGAGTTTGTAAATATTCCTAAAGCTTTGGTCAAAAAAAGCATGAGTTTGTAAATATTCCTAAAGTATTTTGTCAACAAAAGGATGAGTTTGTAAATAAAAGTAAAGTTATCGTTATGACTAATGATAACGGTGATTGATGGCGATCGCGCTTTTTTGGAGATGACAATCTTAGCTTTTTCAAACAACTACGTATATTTAAAAAATCAAATATGAGTCTTATTTGTATGATACTAAAAGTTAATTACACATAAAGTGAATCTATTGTGGAAGAATATTATACTACAATAAATGGTTATAAATACCATGTTTTAGATTCGCGCAATGGACATGAGAGCGTAATTCTACTACATGGCTGGCCGGATGAAAGTTCTTTATGGAGATTTCAGATCCCCGCTTTGGTGGAATTTGGATATCGTGTGATCTGCTTTGATTGGCTTGGTCATGGACAGAGTGAAAAGACTGAAGAACTAAATAAGTATACCCTTACCTCACTGTCCGCTGATGTCATCGGATTGATGGATGCCCTGAATGTGAAAAAAGCGCATTGTATTGCTCATGATTATGGAGCAATAGTGGGTTGGGAAATGGCAACGAGATATCCAGAACGGCTAATATCATATATTGCGTTATCAGCAGGACATCCTCTGGCATTGATCAAAAATCTTTCTTTTGAATCAATGATTAAAAGTTGGTATTTGGTATTCAACCCCTTACCTGTAGCAATACCCATATATCGTGCAAACAATGGATTTTTTTTCAGGTGGGTACTGCGTGGACATCCTGATAAAGAAAGCATCGTTGAAAAGTTTTTACATGAAGATAACTCTTTCTATATTCAAGTTTGGGAAAAAGCCAATCCCGTACTCCCGTTTATTGTGTCTTCACTTGGTCGCAATCAATCACAGCTAAATTTGATTAAAGTTCCGACTCTTGGCATTTGGAGTTCTGGGGACAACTTTATGGCTGAAGAACAGATGAGTAAATCGGGTGTTTTGGTGCAAGCGGAGTGGCAATACATACGAATAAATAAATGTAATCATTGGCTTCAATTGGAAAACCCCGACGAAATTAATCAGCATTTGCTTGAGTGGCTGAATAAACACTCAAAAAGTAAATCTTAAATATGGGATGCATGGCGATCGCAGTTTTTGGAGATGACATGAAATTAGCGATCGCTATAATGATATCGAGCCTGAATAAACTCAACTCTGTTGTCAGTAACTACATAAACAATACGGTCAGTTTGATTAATTCCGCGCGACCAGACATTAAATTATTTACTCTTCTTCATCAAGTCCAAACTTCTTTCTCAGTTCGTCTAGAGATTGCGGTTGATTAGTCTTAGCCTTAACATGTTGTAAAGCATCTAGAAGTCGTGTTGCATTTTCAGGTGATTGAAACAAATATGCTGTCTCTATAATGCTATTAAGTTCCGCAGTCGGAATTACAGATACACTTTCAGCACTTCACGATTCACTACTACAGGTTCACGGCTGTTAATTGCCTCTTCATAAATTTTGTCAAAATTATTGCACGCTTCAGTGTAGTTAATTTGGTAAGGCATTTTTTAGTTCTCAATTTATGTATTATTCTGTGCTAACCACTTGACTAGAGAGATGTTTCGGCTTGAATTTCTTGAATTATAGTTAAAATTTCCTCTTTCGATTCGATGTGCCTTGCTAGAACTTTAGCTGTTGATTCAAGTACTCGCTCAGAAAATAGTTTCGCTAAATCTTGCCGCAAACTCTGTCCAATGTAAAACTTCAGTAATGCTTCAAGTGTCATATCTCGATTAGCTGCAATTTTTTTGAGCGATTCCAATGTATCAGTTGGTATTTTGATTGATACTGTTTCTGTCGCACGGGGTTTTAAGTGTAGTTCGAGTTCTTCATTAGGCTTGTTCATATAACTTTCTTTCTATGCGAGTAGCTGGACGGGCAGAAATAATGTGTGTTCGCTTAGGGACTTCCAAAAAATAAATTGTTCCAAATTATTTGTACATTTCTAGGGGCGCACAGCTGTGCGCCCCTACAATGGGACGTTTTTTTTATTGGAAGTCCCTTACTGCGTTCTACATAAACTACGAGCAATAAGCGTTGAGAAAGAGAATAACCTAAAATGAAATCGCGCTGTTGATGATTAGCAGTAGCATCACCCACTTGGTAGAAAGGGTCAAAGAAAACCTCTGTTGCTTCTTCAAACGTAACACCATGTTTTTCAATATTACTTTGTGCTTTATTCTCATCCCATTCAAACTCAACACCTTGTAGGCGATAAACAACATCGATGTATCAATTTTGCTTTTGGATTAACATACGCCTCCGTTGGAGACTCACGTCACGTTAATTAGCCTGGGTACTGCTTCGCAGAAACCGTAGGGTAAGGAGGCTTTATTCGTATAGTGCCAGAATTCTATTTTTAGGGCTTCAACTCTCAGGTAAACTGGCAAACGCTTCTTCAACTAATTCCTTTGCCTTGGCATCCAAACGCAACCAATCTACTTCACCAAATTCATCAATCAAACTAGTATCAATATTAGCCGCTTCTTTCTCTGGGTTGTATTCAATAAAACACACTTGATAACACAACTCCCACAAATCGATACTTGCTTGTTGCTGTTGACGCTGTAGAAGTAAATGATATCCTGGATGGGGCATTGGCAGACGAGTTAGAGTCTGTCTGATTTCATCGGCTTCTTGGGGCGTTGCAGTTTCCATTGCCTGCAACAGTTCAGTTACCAATGCTTTAATTTCATCAGTGGTGTTAGGCGGCCAAATCAGGACATCATGGTAAGTTCCCGTCCAAGAAGACTCATCAAGCTGTTTGCGGAGATTGTCGATAACGCGAATGAAAGCAGGTTGCATGAGGATTTCAGCTTGCTGCCATGCAACTGAGTTAGTTATTTTAGGTGGCATTGGTAATAAACAGGGGCACTAAACAGAGATATAAACAGTCTGCGTTTATTAAAAAGCTGCGTTTTTAATCTAAATCTTTTTTCAAGATAGCGGATTTCATTGAAGAAAATTTGGAGATATTTATTACTAGTGGAAAAATTAGGTGATAATTCTGGGGAGGGAATATGATAGGCAAGTTACTAGACCATCGTTACCAAATAATTCGAGTCCTAGCGACGGGAGGATTTGGTCAAACCTACATAGCCGAAGATACTAGGCGGCCTGGTAACCCTATTTGCGTTGTCAAGCATCTCAAACCCGGAACTGACCCTAGAGTTTTTGCTACTGCGAAGCGTCTGTTCAACAGCGAAGCCGAAACCTTAGAAAAACTGGGCAACCATGACCAGATACCCAGGTTGTTGGCTTACTTTGACGAAAATCAAGAATTTTATTTAGTACAAGAATATATTGAAGGACACACCCTAGCCGAGGAACTTTTACCAGGGAAGCGCTGGAGTGAAAGCCAAGTAATTCAACTGTTGCAGGAAGTTCTGGAGATTCTAGAATTTGTCCATCGCCAAGGCGTGATTCACCGCGACATTAAACCAGATAATATCATTCGTCGCGCCTCAGATAATAAATTCGTTTTAGTAGACTTTGGGGCAGTCAAGCAACTGCGTACCCAAATGGTAACAGTTGGCGGACAAGCTTCTGCCACAGTGGTTATTGGCACTCCTGGCTATATGCCCACAGAACAAGGGCAAGGTAAACCCCGCCCCAACAGTGATATTTATTCCCTGGGGATTATTGCCATTCAAGCATTAACAGGATTCCCGGCAACAGAATTACAGGAAGACCCGGAAACAGGAGAAATCATCTGGCGGCATTCAGTAACCGTCAACCCTCGCTTAGCAGCAGTATTGACTAAGATGGTGCGTTATCACTTCAAAGACCGCTACCAAAGCGCCACAGAAGCACTGCAAGCATGTAAACACGCCATTAATCCTGTAGCTGCACTTTCCGAATTTCAAGAATCTGCAAAAAATTACAGCTACCAAGCAATTAAACCCCGACGCCAAGCAGTATCTCGCCAGCAAACTCTGGCAGTTGCACCAGCAAATCCTGTCCCCCCCAGGCCTGTGCGTCACAACTCTGGCAAATCCGACCCTTGGCCAATATTAATTGGTATATTGTTGGCGGGTGGTGCTGCTGCTTTAGTAGCAAATGTATATCCAAATTTGAAAGATTTAGCTGCTAACTTTACAGGTAGCGATCGCACTTTAGCAGACAAATGCTCAGCTATGGTTGTGGGCAATTCTAATATCCGTTCTGAACCCAGTTCAATCAATTCTGGTAATATCGTGCAAACTGTTGGTAATAATACCAGCTTCGAGGTAACTGGCAAGCAGACAAAACGAGGTTGGATAGAAGTGAAGCTGAAATCTGGAAGTTCGGCTTGGGCACACTCGGACGTGATAGCCAATAAAGGAGAATGGGCTTCTTGCCTGCGGGAAAAAGGCATTGCAACTCAGATAATAGACGATAGTACCTTAATTACTGCTCGACCAATTCCCCAGCCAAAACCAAAATCTGTAGTAACTTCAGCACCAGAAAAATCAAAAGCTTCAACTACCGATGCTGGAAAATCAGAACAATCCCAGCCTAGTGATAACAGTGCGAAGATTTTAGAACAGGCGAAAAAGAAGTATGAATCAGGAGATATAGTTGGAGCGATCGCACTTTTAAGATCGATTCCAGCAAGTGCTAATTCTGATATCCAAGAAACACGCAAAGTCATCGCCCAGTGGCAAGAAGATTGGGCTAAAGCGGAAGCGTTATCTAATGAAATCAACAAAGCACTAGAATCTGGTCAATGGGATAAAGTTTTAGATTATCAAAAGCATCCAGAAAAATTGCCCAATACTAAATATTGGCGCAAGAAAATAGAACCTTTATTTCAACAAGCATCTGAAAATTTAGCTAAACAACTACTACCAAAAGTAGACAATCAAGGTAATCAAAATAATCCCACAAAACAAGTTTCCAATACCAAACAACCCGGCATTACAGAGAGTCCCAATGCCACAGAAACTCCTAAAGGAAGTTTGTAATATAGTATCTCCAGTGGGAGGCTCAGATCCCCGACTTCTTGAAGAAGTCGGGGATCTTTTTGGAAATTGGTGTTCAGAACTGCAACATCCGATATCCAAGGGTGAATGATGCTGAACCAAAGGCGATCGCTTGGGTAATTACCAGACGGGCTACGCCTACCCTTCCTCAGCCAAAACCAATACTGTAAACTGGAAATACCTTGTCAGCGATCGCTAAAATTAGATAGGAGCTAAATAATAATGCTACAAACCATTGAAGGAATTTATAAAAACGGCAAAATTGAACTAGCCCAAACGCCAGAAGGTATTACTGAAAGCAGAGTCTTTGTTACTTTTTTAGAAACAAAACCCACGACTTGGCCAGAAAAGATTATGCAACATCAAGGTGTAGTAGAAAGTATCATTTTTGAATCCTACCGAGACGAATTGCTACCACCTAACGAAATCGAGTTGTAATCATGGGTTACTTACTCGATACCTGCGTAATTAGTGATTTTGTCAAGGGAGAAGAAAACACTCTCAAGCTCTTAAAGTCTACTAATTCCACTGATATTTTTATTTCCTCCTTAACAGTAATGGAGGTGAAGTACGGATTAGCAATCAATCCCCAACGTGCCTTGAAAATTCAATCATTGGTTGAAACATTATTAGATTCGATTACAATTTTACCTTTTGGAGTGGAAGAAGCAGAACTTGCTGCCCAAATTAGAAGTATTTTAAAAACAGCAGGTACTCCTATCGGTGCTTATGATGTACTGATCGCAGCAACAGCACTAACTCACAATCATATTGTTGTAACATCTAATGTTCGAGAATTTCAAAGAGTACCCAGCTTACAAGTAGAGAATTGGCGTTCTTCTTAAATGACGATTACTAGAAGCTAACTTTTTGAGCGTGGTTGACTCTAAGCGAAGACATCATACTTTTTTGGCTGACGATAACTTTAATTTAGTCTATTTATAGCAAGTAAGTAGCGATCGCCTTTCATGCACCAAAATTCAAAGCGATATCTACGACGGGCTACGCCTACCCTTCCTCAGCCAAAACCAATACTGTAAACTGGAAATATGTTGTCAGCGATCGATAATGGCACAAATCACATTTAAGGTTGAAGCATTTTGGGATTCAGACGCAGAAGTTTGGGTAGCGACTAGTGATGACGTACCTGGATTGGTAACAGAAGCTTCTACGATTGAGATTCTGACACAAAAACTGCGAGAAATGATTCCAGAACTCATCATTCTCAACAAAATTGTCCTTCCTGACTATGTGGGTTCTATCACCTTTGAGTTAACCAGCTATCGACAAGAGTTAATTAAGGTGGCTTCATAGATGGGTGCGTCATTTACTCTTTTAGAAGTTGGGTGCTACTTTGAACGGCAAGGCAAAGGAGATCATGAAATCTGGTACAGTCCAATCACAGCTCGTCGATTTGTTGTAGACGGAACCATCAAGTCACGCCATACCGCTAATGGAGTTTTAAAACAAGCTGGACTACCTAAGGCCTTTTAGTGAGTAAGTAGCAATTATCGCCTCTCTACTCACTCACAACTCCCAATTTTCAAAGCAGGTTTAATAGCCCAAAATGTTAGTTTAAAGACATAATTGCAAACAGACCTTTATTTCCATGACTTACTACGTAATCTACGACGGAAATTGTAATCTCTGCGTTACTTTAGTACAATTACTAGAAAACTTAGACAAGGGAAAGGTGTTTCAATACACTCCCATGCAAGATGAACAGAGACTTTTAGAGTGGGGAATTACAGCCCAAGATTGCGAACAGGGAATGATTTTAATTGATGGTAATCAGCCTCAAAGACGTTGGCAAGGTAGTAATGCCGCAGAAGAAATTGGGCGGTTATTACCAGTGGGAAGTATATTTGTAGACGCTTATCGGGCGTTACCGGGGATGAAATGGGCAGGCGATCGCTTTTACGAACAAATCCGCGATAACCGCTACACTATCTTTGGCAAGCGTTCTAGTATTTATGAATCAGCATACTGTGTTGATGGCAGCTGCAAGCCTTAGAAGTAGCTGTGCTGGCTTGAGGGGGGACGCAAAGAGTTTTGAATAATACAGCAAATTTTTCTGTTAGTCGGCGGATGCGGACGAAAGCCTGTGTAGCCAAGCCACTGCGCCCTTGCGGTTTCCCCACTTGTTCGCGCAGCGTCTTTGACAGGAGAAGCAAGTGGCGCGCGAATTTCATTCGTCCTGGGTAGAATTAATCATTAGATAGAATTTCTTCTAGTAAAAAATCTCCCTCCAGGTGCTAGTAAAAAGTCTGGTGGAACCACCATGATCCTATTTGGCGTGTTTGTAAAGATTGTGTAACAACATAAAATCAATTTCACGCCAGAATCCAGCACGAAGTATTATTCAAGGGGAGAATCTGCGTGAGAATTGGTGCTAATTATTTGGGTAACGGAGAGTGTGAGTTTACAGTTTGGTCTCCAACGTTAGACAGCGTTGCTGTGCAAATTTTGACGCCCCAAGCGCAGGTAATTGCGCTCAAACCTCAAGCAGAGGGATACTGGCAAACGAAGGTGAGTGATGTGTATCCGGGTACGCTTTATAAATATGTGCTGAATGAGGAAAACGTTTTTCCCGACCCGGCGTCGCAGTATCAACCAGAAGGGGTACATGGGGCATCTCAAATTGTGGATCATCAGTTTGAGTGGACTGATGAAGCATGGGCTGGAATTCCTGTGGAGTCCATGATTTTCTATGAACTTCATGTGGGGACATTCACCCCTGAAGGCACTTTCACCGCCATTATTCCCCGTTTACCCGAACTGCGAGAACTGGGAATTAATGCGATTGAAATTATGCCCATTTCCCAGTTTGCGGGAGATACCCATATTGAGCCTGCTTTGGCATATCGCAACTGGGGCTATGACGGTGTTTATCCCTATGCAGTACAAAATTCCTACGGTACTCCAGCGGATCTCAAACAACTGGTGAATGCTTGCCACGAAAACGGTATTGCTGTGGTGCTGGATGTGGTGTACAACCACTTTGGGCCAGAAGGTAATTATACTGGTCAGTTTGCGCCCTACTTTACCCAAACCTATAAAACACCGTGGGGCAATGCGATGAATTTCGATAATGCCCTGAGTATGGGCGTGCGAAATTATTTTATTGAAAATGCGCTTTATTGGTTGGGCGAATTCCACATTGATGCATTGCGATTAGATGCAATTCAAGCAATTTATGACTTGGGAGCAAAACATTTTTTGTGGGAATTAGCCGAAGCAGTTCATCATTTTTCCCAACAAGGACAAAGATGGAAACGCCATTTAATTGCTGAAAGTGATTTAAATAATCCGCGCATAATTCGTCCGATAGAATTAGGTGGATATGGACTCGATGCCCAATGGAGCGATGATTTTCACCATGCATTACATACACTTTTAACAGGCGATCGCCAAGGATATTATCAGGATTTTGGCACATTTGCCGACTTAGCAAAAGCTTATCAAGACACTTTTGTTTATGATTGGAAATACTCGCCCGATCGCCAAAGATTTCATGGCTTATCTTGCGGCGATCGCCCTTTATCACAGTTCTTAGTTTGCAGCCAAAATCACGACCAAATCGGCAACCAAATGAAGGGAGAACGCCTCACCGCACGGCTCTCTTTTGAAGGATTAAAATTAGCCGCAGGTGCTGTTTTACTATCACCTAATTTGCCGTTATTATTCATGGGAGAAGAATACGGCGAACCCGCACCATTCATGTACTTTGTGAGTCACTCCGACCCAGATTTAATTCAAGCAGTGCGAGCCGGACGCAAAGAAGAATTTGAAGCATTTCACTATGAAGACGATCCCCCAGATCCCGAATCCGCCGAAACATTTTTAAAGTGTAAACTTAATTGGGAATTACGCCACGAAGGCAACCACAAAGTTTTGTGGAATTGGTATCGCCAATTAATTAATTTACGCAAAACCCATCCAGCACTTCTCAACCAAGACCGCAATTTTATCCAAGCAACTAGCGATGAAGATAAGCAATTAGTTATCGTGCGTCGTTGGTGTGAAACGAGTGAATTAATATTTGTATTAAATTTCAACTCGTCACCAGTAACAGTAACTTTGCCAATTCCAAACAAAGCTCACAAACTATTAGATTCAGCAGAAACTTCATGGTCTGGGTCTGGTTCCCAAACTCCTGAATATCTGTCTGCGGGAGAAGAAGTGAAATTGCAACCCATTAGTTTAGTACTGTATGAAAGGGAGTGAGGGAGTGGGGAGTAGGGAGTAGGGAGTGAGAAGTTACAGCTATTTTCAGGTAAATAGACCACGCAGTAGGGGCACAGACAGCAGTGTTCCCTACGACATATGTGGTTCAAATACATGAAAACTGCTGTAAAATTTCAGCCTTAAACTCCCTCATCTCCCTCATCTCCCTCATCTCCCTCATCTCCCCACTCCCCACTCCCCACTCCCCACTCCCCATTACCCACAAGAAACAAACATGCGAATTCCAAGAGCAACTTATCGAATTCAGTTTACACCTCAATTTGGCTTTGAAAATGCAAAAGCGATCGCCACTTATCTAGCAGATTTAGGTATTTCCGATTTATATGCTTCGCCGATTTTCAAAGCGCGGTCTGGTAGCACCCACGGCTACGATATCGTAGATCCTACCCAACTCAACCCGGAACTGGGAACTAATGAGTCTTTTGATGCATTAATCAGCGAAATCCAATCTCTGGAGATGGGTTGGTTACAGGATATTGTGCCTAACCACATGGCTTATAGCAGCGAAAATGAATATTTAATGGATATCTTGGAACACGGGCCAGATTCCAGCTATACTGATTACTTTGACCTTTCTTGGAATGTGCCATTTGGCGATCGCCAACAACGAATCCTCGCTCCTCTACTGGGAGATTTCTATGGTGTATCCTTAGAAAATGGACACATTCAACTGCAATACGAACAAAATGGTTTAACTGTCAACTATTACAGTTTAAAACTACCGTTGCGGTTAGAGTCTTACACAAAATTTCTCACCTACAATCTCGGCAAACTCACCCGCACACTAGGGCGCAATCATCCCGATTTTATTAAATTATTGGGGATTCTCTACATTCTTAAAAATGTGCCTTCAGAAGTTGCGGGTAAACAGCGACAAGACCAAATTGCATTTATTAAAGGATTAGTTTGGGAACTTTACAACACAAACGATTTAATCCGTGAGTTCGTTCACGAAAACCTCAAGATTTTTAACGGAGAACCGGGTAATTCTGAAAGCTTTAATCTGCTAGATGATTTACTCAAAGACCAATTTTATCGTCTCGCTTTCTGGAAAGTCGGGGCAGAAGAAATGAACTATCGTCGGTTCTTTACTGTCAATGAATTGATTTCTGTGAAAGTTGAAGAACTGCGGGTTTTTAATAACACTCATAGTTTCATTCAAAAGCTGGTTGAAGAAGGTAAATTTACAGGTTTACGTATTGACCATATTGATGGACTTTATAACCCAATTCAATATCTCGAAAGGCTGCAAGAAAAAACCGGTGATGTTTATATCACCGTCGAGAAAATTTTGGAACTAGTTGAAGATTTACCGGAAAACTGGAAAATTCAAGGTACATCTGGCTATGATTTTTTGAATTATGTCAATGGTGTATTTTGTCAAAATGAAACAGAAGATTGGTTTGATAAAATTTACCATGCCTTTCTCAGCACGAAAGTAGATTATGCTTCGTTAGTGAAGGAGAAAAAGCAGTTAATTATCGAAAAAAATTTAGCAGGTGACATAGATAATTTAGCCATCTTGTTAAAGAATATTTCCAGCAAATATCGCTATGGAAATGACTTTACCATCAATGGACTCAAAAGAGCGATCGCGGAAGTTTTAACACTGTTCCCAATTTACCGTACTTATATTATTCCCGATGGCATTGGCGAAAGCGATAAACTCACCATTCAAGACGTAATTAGTCAAGCCAAAGAACAAGCACCTTTATTGCAGCATGAATTAACTTTTATTGAAAAATTGATGCTGCTGGAATTTGATAATTCTCTTTCGCAAACAGAACGGGAACAGTGGATATATTTTGTTTTA
Organism: Nostoc sp. CreGUA01; assembly: GCA_034531095.2. Classification (GTDB taxonomy): domain Bacteria; phylum Cyanobacteriota; class Cyanobacteriia; order Cyanobacteriales; family Nostocaceae; genus Nostoc. The sequence continues at coordinate 31,730 of JAVRBV020000119.1, forward strand.
CGAATGCAGCAATACAGCGGTCCCCTCATGGCCAAAGGCGTGGAAGACACAACATTATATGTTTACAATCGCCTGATATCACTCAATGAAGTGGGAGGAAATCCCAGCCATTTTGGTATTTCTGTAGCCGACTTTCACAGTTTTAACCAAAAGCACCAAGCAACATGGCCTCACACCATGAACACCACAGCCACCCACGACACCAAACGCGGTGAAGACGTGCGAGCAAGGTTAAATGTATTGTCGGAATTGCCGGCAGAATGGGAAGAACAAATCAACGTCTGGAGTCATTATAATCAAGGACATCGCAGCATTCGCCACGGATTTGCCATGCCCGATCGCAATGATGAGTATTTTCTCTATCAAACTCTAATCGGTGCGTTTCCCTTTGCCGAAGAAGAACACGAATCTTTCATGGAACGAGTGAAAGAATACATGATTAAAGCAATTCGAGAAGCGAAAGTGCATACCGCATGGTTGCGGCCTGATAGCGAATACGAAGAAGCTTGCACTTCCTTTGTAGAAAAAGTGTTGAATCCGGCAATTTCAGAGCAATTTCTCAAAGCCTTTTATCCTCTGCAACAGCGAATTGCCTACTATGGAATGTTCAATTCCTTGTCCCAAACTTTACTGAAAACTATCGCACCCGGCGTACCTGATTTTTATCAAGGAACGGAACTTTGGGAATTAAGTTTAGTCGATCCAGATAACCGCCGTCCCGTGGATTTTGACCAGCGACGGAGTTATTTAAGCACCATCAAAGAGCAAATCAAAAACGATATTTTGGGATTAATTCAAGAGTTGCTCAATCACAAAACCGACGGTAGAATTAAATTATTTTTAACGGCGCAATTACTCCAAGCTAGAAAAGATTATCTCTCATTATTCCAAGACGGAGATTATCTGCCCTTAGAAATTCACGGAACTCATGCCAATCATATTATTGCCTTTGGGCGACAATTAGGGAATCAAACAGCGATCGCCATCGCACCTCGCTTTTTCACCCGCCTCATTCAGCCCGGAGAAAATCCGCTAGGCGAGTCAGTCTGGGAAGATACGCACCTAAAATTACCCCCTGGAACTTCCTCCTCTTGGAAAAATGTCTTAACTCAGCAACCACTACAAGCCAAAGAAACATTATCCATCGCATCTGCTCTCGCCCATTTTCCAGTTGCTTTATTAATAACTGATTAACGGGTATTGGGCATTGGCACTGGGGAGTTAGGAGTTAGGAGTTAGAAGTTAGGAGATAGGAGTTAGGAGTTATTCTCCCCCTGCTCCCCCATCTCCCTCACCCCCCCCCCCCCCCTCCCCCCCCCCACCCCCCCCCCCCCCCCCCCCCCCCCCCCCCCCCCCCCTCCCCCATTCCCCCCCTCTCCCCACCACCCCCCCTCCCCGCCGCAGTACGTCGCGCGCATCCCCCCCATCCCCCTCATCCCCCTCATCTCCTCATTTATCTATGAATACTCCATCACTCACCACCGCGCAGATTGACGCTGTGCAATCCCACATCAAAAAAACGTGGAAAACCTTAACGCGATCGCACGAGCATTTATTACAATCTGCAAAGGATAGTAAGCTAGACCACGAATCACAAACTCCCTGGATTGTCTACATTTCACCTTTGGAAGATTGTCCTAACGTGCAAACTGTGTTAGAGCGATCGCTATCTCGTGAAGATATGCAAAAAATTGAAATTCGCACTTTGCCCAGCGAAGTCGAAGCAATTCAAGAGCATGGATTATTATACCTGCCAGGGCCTTATGTCGTCCCCGGTGGTCGCTTTAATGAAATGTATGGTTGGGACAGCTATTTTATATTATTGGGACTTTTGCACGATGGCGAATTGGAACTAGCTAAAAGCCAGGTAGACCAATTACTTTACCAAGTGCAGCATTACGGTACTATCCTCAATTCCAACCGGACTTACATGCTGTCGCGATCGCAACCGCCCGTCCTGAGTATGATGGTTCTAGCGTTATTCCAACACACCCAGGACGAGGAGTGGCTCAAGTCAACGGTACCGCTGCTAGAACAGTTTTACTATTACTGGGTAGTTCCGCCCCATTTGAATGCTGCAACAGGTTTATCGAGATTTTATGCTTTTGGCGAAGGACCTGCACCAGAAGTTTTGTTTTCGGAGCGAGATGAGCAGGGAAAAAGCCACTACGATCGCGTTAAGGAGTACTATCAAACCTTTGAGGTTGATGATTATGATGTCAGTCTTTACTACGATCGCGAAAACGACGAACTGACCAGCCTGTTTTATAAAGGCGACCGTACCATGCGCGAGTCGGGTTTTGATATCACTAACCGATTTGGCCCCTTCAGTGCTGATATCCTCCATTACGCTCCTGTGTGTCTGAACAGTTTGCTGTATCAGATGGAACAAGACTTAGCGCAAATTAACGAGATTTTCGGTAACAAAGAACTGATGGAACAATGGCGCGAACGTGCAGATATCCGCCGCGAACGCATCGACCAGTGTCTTTGGGATGAAGAACAGGGGCTTTATCTCGACTATCACTTCCAGAGTGGCCAACGCCGCCGTTATGAATTTGCGACGACGTTCTATCCTCTCTGGCTGGGAATTGCTTCTCCAGCCCAAGCCCAACGCTTGGTAGAAAATCTTTCTTTATTTGAAGCGCCGGGAGGAATTTTTACCAGTACGCGTGTCACAGGGAACCAATGGGACGCTCCCTTTGGCTGGGCGCCACTGACGTTAATAGCTGTCCAAGGACTTCACCGCTATGGATATCATACAGAAGGCGATCGCATTGCCAACAAATTCCTCGCTATGGTGGTCAAGGAATTCGGGCGTCACAACACTTTAGTTGAGAAATATGATGTTCAACGCTGTTCCGCCAACGTTTCCAATGAAATCTGCTTTGGATATAGTTCTAACGAAATTGGTTTCGGCTGGACAAATGGAGTGATTCTAGAACTTCTAGCGGCGTCTAGGAAAAAAAGTTAAACCAACAACCCCAACCTACCAAAATAGAGACGCTGCATTGCAACGTCTCTACTGGTTCATCGCATTAATTTTGATGAGTTTGTAGTAAGCACTTCAGTGCTTAAAAATTCAGGACTAAAGTCCTGACTACGAACTTATTTTGCTGGCTTGTATATGTTCAGATCCCCGACTTCTTAAAGAAGTCGGGGATCTATAAGCCTTGTAGGTTAGGTCGGAAAGCCCGCCCCGTTCGCTCATTCTACTCCTGAATTCTAAATTCTGAATTAAACCAATCTCAAGTCAGAATAATTTGCCAACACATCATCTGATGTCAGGGTATCGCCTTGGGCTTGGGGAGTCCAAAGAACTTCAATTGCTAGAAGTTTATCGCCGGGGATACTACCAATTTGGCGCAGGGCTTGACGCAAATCATCAGCGCTGTTAATTTTTGGAATTTCAGATTTGCCTAGTGTCGCCGCTAATAAGGTGACGATGATGTATTCCCCAGGTCCTTCGGTAATTAGACGGGTGGGGTTGTCGATTTCATCCGCACTTGGTAAAGCTTCTTTGGCGAGGGCTGCTCTGAGTTGGTTGTTGACGTTAGTCAGAGTTTCTTCGCTAAATTTGCTGCGTTCTGCTAATGATAGGCGATTAAACTGAGCTTCAGCTGAATTTAATCTGGCTTGTTGAGTGTCACCACCTGCATAGACCCAATATTCTGGGTGACGGAGTAAAGCTAAACTAGCTTCTTGGAGTATTTCTGCTCTCCCTTCTGGGGAGTTGGTATCAGCAGTTTCAGCGATGTGATTGAGTTCATTTTGCAAATCACGAGCTTGAGCTAATAAACCGACTTGCAAACGAGTCACGGAAACTGGGGAACTGGTGCTGTAATCGGCTTGTTCTGTTCCACCACTAGAAGCGCGACGAAAACTTTGTACTAAGAAATTAGCGATCGCTATAAAAATTAAAATCCCAAATAGACCACCAAATCCGCCTCCAATTCCCCAAAAAGGAATCAAGAAAGGAAAGCCAAAACCGCCACCAGGATAATATCCACCACCGGGATAATATCCGCCTCCCCCTGGAGGTGCGTAGGTACGTGGTGTATAGGTGCGGCTAGAAGGTACTCTAAATGAGCCACCGCCAATTCGTCCGCCACTAGCAGCTAAGGCTCCATCGGCGTGACTCAGAGCCAATGTTAAAACCAGACTCAGGGCTAAGAAGGTTTTTACTAGCGGTTTGATGATTTGTTGTAGTTTTTTACGCATAATCCAATCGCTTCAAAAACGAAATTTTTTATGATTTTTCCCTATGTTCTGGGGATACTTGTGGTATGTCACTAACGCCAGCCCGTAACAACCTTTGCGATGTAGCATTTATTTTTATTAGCTACATACTCACTGTACCGCGTCTGATATTGGGTAGGGAGCGATCGCAGGAGGGATTTCTCTACAGGAGAACCGTACCTAAAGATATGTTCGTTATTGGAGAAATTGCCGATTTCTACGACAAGCTACGCCTACAAGTACTTGAGAAATCCTAATTTGAATTGTGAAAAATATCACTGGTAAGTCTTAACTGTCAACAGCTTCTACCAAGATTTAACAAATTATTTAGGATTCCACTAGCACTTCCTGACTACAGTTTTGAATTATACAGATGATTTGAAATTTTAGTAATTATTTTGACTGATTTTTTTAATAGTTGGCGCTAATTATTTTCTTGTAATCTCAACAATTTTGTCAAAAATTACACACAAATACTCTTGAAATCTGTTTAGCCCCACTCCCTACAGACAAGTACCCCTTATTCTCCAAGCAATAGACATCTTGGCATTCTGGCACAACTGTGGAGATGATTTCAGATATTCTGTTAAACGTAGCTAAATTTCCAAATTTTCGCCACATTTCCTCGTTGAGGAATTTAGCTGGAAGTGATAGCTTCATATTTATTGTTGACGAATGACAAAAATTCTCAAATCATGAGAAATTTACCAAATGAAATCAAAGATACACAAATCAAAACTGATATTACTGGCTAATGTTCTCAAATCAGCTTAGAATTTATCTACTGCATTCTGGAAAAAACAAACAATAATTATTTATTCCGGTATTGAAAGTCAGTCATCTCAATTGTAAATAAATACAAACAATATTTAAAAATCTAGTTATCAACTTGATCATGGAACATATTTCTCAACTTACAGCCAACATTAGAGACGAAACTGCACATCCGGATATTTTGGTTATATCCCGAATCTTCCTCCCGAAACAAGCTGTCATTGGGGAATATATTTACAATCGCTGTCTGCAAGATCCAAAACGAGTGATTGTGTTGGCGGCTGGTTGCTCAGGAGATAAAGTATTTGACGAAAATCAACAGTTTCCCATCTATCGCTGGTCTTATCCTAAATACTGGCCTAGTGGCTATTTAGCAAGTCTGCTCAAGCCTTTGGTGAATATTGTTTGCTCCTTTGTGCTAGCAATTAAACTTTATTTTCGCTATCACTACCGTTATATTGAGTGGGGTCACGGCTATGACTTTCCTTCAGTGTTGCTGTTGAGCTATTTTTTACCAATTCGCTTTTTTATCTATTTGCATGGCAACGATCTTGTGGTGCCGTTGCATAATCCAGTGTGGCGATCGCTCTTTAAATTAACACTTCATAGAGCTGAAGGCATTATTTGTAACAGTTATTATACACAAAACTATCTCAGAACTGCTTTGCGATTAAATACCCCAACTCATGTTATCAACCCAGTAATCAGACCAGAAAAATTTGGCAATGCAACAAATTCAAGTAATCTGGATGATTTACGTCTGCGCGTGCGTCAAAGCTACAACATTCCCGAAACAGCAATCGTGATTCTCTCCGTAGGAAGGTTAGTAAAACATAAAAGCTTCGATCGCGTAATTGATAACATTCCACTATTACTAACTTTTGGCGTAGATGTCCACTACATAATTTGCGGTCAAGGATCTTGTGAGTTAGAACTCAAATCTCTCGCACATCGCTTGCGCGTAGATAAACGAGTACACTTTGCTGGATATGTCCCAGAGAACGAATTAGCCGGTTATTACGCAGCCTGCGACATATTTGCCATGCTGAGTTTATTAGATACAAAACCTCATAATCTAGATGGCTTTGGGATTGTTTATTTAGAAGCAAGTTACTTCGGTAAACCTGTAATTGCACCTCGTTTAGGTAGTGTTTTAGACACAGTTGAACATGGGGAAAATGGTATACTCGTGAATCCCAATTCTGGTAACGAGGTTTTTCAAGCTTTTAATCGGTTGTGCAAAGACCAACAGCTACGCGAACAACTTGGTCGCAAAGGTAAAGAATTAGCTAATCGTAGAACCCTTCATCGTTCGCTGTACAAATCAGAAGGAAAAAATGCAATTTTGTAAGATCAACATTGTTAGGGGCGTACAGCTGTACGCCCCTACAGCAGATTCATGCTTTATGGGTAAAGTACTCACCAATCCTGAATCCTGAATTCTAAATTCTGACTCCTGAATTCTGAATTCTGAATTCTAACTCTTGTGATTCGGTTAATCTGCCATGAAAAATATCTTGTTTACCATATCGCAATTTCTTCAACGGACTCAGCGAAAGCGACTTCTGATTTCCACAGTTATTGGATGTCTTGCTGCATTAAGTGTAATGAGCTTTGGGAGAATGTACGTTCAGGCTCAACCAGCTGCATCTCCAGCAATGCTGAGTGTGAAAACACCAAATTTAGGGCGACACTTTCAAGCATTTGGGCGTGAAGGTTCAATCTTGATTTACGACTCCAACAACAAGCGCACTTATGAATACAATTCTCAACGTAATGGAACTGCGATCGCTCCAGCTTCTACATTCAAAATTTTTAACTCTCTGGTGGCGTTAGAAACAGGTGTAATTCCTGATGACGTAGCTGTTCTCACTTGGGATGGAATTGAGCGAGAAATTGATGCTTGGAATCATGATACAAATTTGCGTCAAGCTTTTAAAGATTCAACTGTTTGGTTCTATCAAGTATTAGCGCGTAGGGCTGGATACGAAAGAATGCAGCAATTTATTAATAAAGTCGGTTATGGTAATCGTCAAATTGGCACCGCCGCAGACATCGATCGCTTTTGGTTAGAAAAACCATTGCAAATTACACCCAAAGAGCAAATTAAGTTTTTGCAACAGTTGTATCAAGGCGATTTACCTTTTTCCCAACGAACAATCAATCTCGTCAAAGATATTGCGATCCGCGAACAAACTCCAGACTACACATTGCGGGGAAAAACAGGATGGTTAACGAGTTCCAAACCAAATATTGGTTGGTTCGTGGGTTATTTAGAACAAAACAAAAACGTTTACTATTTCGCCACAACCCTTGATATGTATAAACCAGAAGATGCACCCGCCCGCATCGAGATTACACGACGCAGCCTCAAGGATCTGGGTTTATTGAGGTAATTTTAGATTTTACAGTACACAGGTAAGGGCAACTTAAGCCTGGGCGAATAGAATTCGCGGCTATACAAACAAAGTCCGCCTACGCGGACTCAAAGAAAATTAAAATTTCTTAACCCGCGCAGGCGGGTTTCGTCTGTGTAGACGCGGTTTCTAACCGCCCATTTCGCTTCGTTTTTTTAAAATCTCCAAAAGCTTGGTAAATTGGCTAGGAGGAGTTGCTGTCACCTCAATCATCTCCCCAGATAGAGGATGCTGTAATTTGAGTCGCCAAGCGTGGAGTGCTTGACCAGGCAAATTTACTCCCACTGAATGACCAGAACTATAAACAGGATCGCCAACAATGGGATGACCAATTTTGGCGCTGTGGACGCGAATTTGATGGGTGCGTCCGGTTTCTAGTTGGAAGTGAATTAATGTGTAATTACCGAGGCGTTCTCGTATTTGCCAATGAGTGACGGCGACTCGTCCGCCTTGTTCAATGGGTATGATAGCCATTTTCTTGCGGTCTTGGGGATGGCGACCGATGGGGAAATCAATTGTACCACTTTCAGTTTTTGGCGCACCGTAAACTACACCCAAGTATTCTCGGCGTGCTGTTTTGGCTTTGAGTTGTGCTTGGAGGTGATGATGGGCGACTTCTGTTTTGGCGATGGCGATCGCTCCTGTTGTATCCTTATCCAAGCGATGGACAATTCCCGGACGTTGGACTCCGCCAATTCCTGGTAAATTGGGACAGTGTGCCAACAGGGCATTTACCAAAGTGCCATCTGGATGACCGGGTGCAGGATGGACAACTAAACCTGCGGGTTTGTTGAGAATGAGTAACTGGTCATCTTCGTAGAGGATATCGAGGGGAATATCTTCTGCTTGCAATTCTAAAGGTTGGGCTTCTGGAATTTGTAGAGTAATGCGATCGCCTACTTTAACATTAATCTTTTTAGATATACAAACTTTGCCGTTAAGTTGAACGTTACCTTCTTCAATCAACTGTTGAATGCGGGAACGAGATAAATCTGGTAATTCTTGGGAAAGGTAGCGGTCAAGGCGAACACCAACATCATCGCTATCTTCTTGGATTTGTAAATTAAATTCAGTCACAATTGCTTTAGATTAATTCCTCGTTCTTTAAATATAGGACTTACGCAAACTCATTTTCGATTTTCGATTCAAATCCCCAATCTTCGAGTTTCATCCGTTTATCAGTGGATTCAATCTAAAATCCAAACCAAAATATCTTGATTTTTTAAGTTTCGCCATCTTGTATCTGTTCTTTTACCCATTGTCGAAAGTTTCTGATTGCTGAACTTGTTCCTGTAGTTCGTGCCATTTCGACAAATCTGGGAATAATTTCAGTAATAGGAAAAGTCGGAAATGTAGGGCTTGTTTGGGACTTCACATATTGTTCACCTTGCAACAGGTTAATTTCTAGGTTCATGTTTTCATATCGCCATATTTCAGGTACTTTTAAAGCTTGATATGCACTAATTTTGGTTCTGGGAGTGACATCAATTTCAATTGCCAAATCAGGAGGAGGATCTATAGTTAGGTCAATTCGGTCTTTGCCAATCATTAGCTGATAGTTTTGAATATAAAAACAATCATCAGGTTCAAGACCTGCACTTAAATCTTTTCTCTTAAAAGTGGTTGAACCTAGACATTCCCAATTCAGTTCGAGTGCATCCAGCAAAACTTTTACCAAATCTCCGATTTAAAATTAGCAACTTTATCACTAATATGCATATTATGACTTCTAAAGACGAAATACAGCATATTGCAAGTTGGTGAGGTATAGATAATCGTAGGGGCACAATATATTGTGCCCCAAAGAGTGTACTTCATTTATCTGAAATAGGCTGTATATCGCGTCTATTTTGACATCAGCAAATTGAGTAGAAGCAAATGCGATTAATTTTATACAGTAAACCTGGCTGTCATTTATGTGAGGGTTTGCAGGAAAAGCTTGAACAAATCCAAAATCTGAGTTTTGAGTTGGAAATTCGGGATATTACGACTCGTGAAGATTGGTTTGGTACGTATCAGTATGAGGTGCCGGTACTTTTTTTAGCGAACCGCAGAGGCGCAGAGGGCGCAGAGGAACTTTTGCCACGTCCTTCTCCTCGTGCTAGTGTGCAACAGTTGGAGGGAATGTTGCGTAAGTATTTAGCCATTTAGAAAAAAATAATGCAGAATAAGCGCAAGAAAAGTATGTGATGAGGTTCGCAAGATGAAATTGCGGGAATTACTAACGGCGGTAGATGGTGTTGAGCAATTACCTAAGCATCTGGCTTTGGAGGATGCGGAAGTTAGGGGTTTGAAGACGAATTCCCATGCTTGCGGTGTGGGAGATCTGTTTATTGGAATGCCAGGAACACGAGTTGATGGTGGGGAATTTTGGCCTAGTGCGATCGCATCGGGCGCTGTAGCAGCTATTATCTCTCCCCAAGCTGCACAAAAACATCCTCCCACAGATGAAGCTGTGGTGATTAGCGCCAGTAATATCACTCAAGCTTGTGCCCAGATAGCTAGTGCTTTTTACGGTTATCCAGGGCAAAAACTGAAGTTAATCGGTGTAACCGGTACCAATGGCAAAACTACAACCACCCACTTAATTGAATTTCTGCTCACCAAAGCTAATCTAGCTACGGCTTTGATGGGAACTCTCTACACTCGTTGGCCTGGTTTTGAGCAAACTGCTCTCCACACAACCCCGTTTGCGGTGGAACTTCAACAGCAGCTAGCTGAGGCGATGAATGCTGGTAATGAGTTTGGGGTGATGGAAGTTAGTTCTCATGCTTTAGCACAAGGTAGAGTGTTGGGGTGTCAATTTGAGGTCGCGGTATTCAGTAATCTTACTCAAGACCATCTTGACTACCACAAGGATATGGAAGATTATTTTGCCGCCAAAGCCTTGTTGTTTAGCCCTGATTATCTGAAAGGACGGGCGATAATTAACGCTGATGATTCCTACGGTCAGCGGTTAATTGCTTCGTTAAATCCAGAACAAGTTTGGAGTTATAGTGTCAACAACAACAGCGCTGATTTCTGGATGAGTGATTTAAGTTACCAGCCGAATGGTGTCAGTGGGACTTTACATACTCCAAAAGGTGATGTGGCCTTTCGATCGCCTTTAGTCGGTCAATATAATTTAGAAAATCTTTTAGCAGCGGTAGGAGCAGTTTTACACTTAGGTTTAGATTTGCAATTAGTGGCATCTGCAATACCAGAATTCCCCGGAGTTCCCGGTCGGATGGAACGGGTGCAAATTGCCTCAAAGCAAGACATTAGCGTAATTGTAGATTATGCTCATACTCCAGACAGCTTAGAAAATTTACTGAAAGCAGCACGTCCGTTTATACCAGGAAAGATGATTTGTGTATTTGGTTGTGGCGGCGATCGCGATCGCACCAAGCGGCCAAAAATGGGTAAAATTGCGGCTGAATTAGCTGATTGGGCGGTGGTGACATCGGATAATCCCCGTACCGAAAACCCAGAACGGATTTTAGAAGATATTTTGGCAGGAATTCCCGAAACAGTGCAGCCAACAGTAATTTGCGATCGGGCGATCGCAATTCGCACCGCTATTTTACAAGCACAACCCGGCGATGGCGTATTACTGGCTGGTAAAGGTCACGAAGACTACCAAATTCTCGGTACCGAAAAAATCCATTTTGATGACCGAGAACACGCACGCCAAGCCTTACAAATAAGACTAGGGTAATTTGGGCATGGGGCATTGGCACTGTGGAGTTAGGAGTTAGGAGTTAGGAGTTAGGAGTTAGGAGTGTGGGAGGTGTGGGAGGTGTGGGAGGATGCGGAAGCATTAATTCTCTTTCCCCCATCTCCCCATCTCCCCATCTCCCCATCTCCCCACACTCCCCACACTCCCTCATCCCCCTCATCCCCCTCATCCCCCTCATCCCCCTCATCTCCCCACTCCCCTAATTTTTCATTTGTTCATGTTTCTTTCGTCGGGATTTTGTAAAAAATGTACACATAAAGGTGAAAATCGAAGACAGAATTATTTCTTTGCTTCATCCCTATTGTGCTTGACTCATGAATGTTTTTTTGGCTAAGGATCTGTCTGTTTATCAACTGGTGATGGGAGTGCAAGCGCCTCCTAAACCATTGTCTCTCAGTCCTGCTACCCTGCTATCACTGGTGAGAGCGCAAATTGACTTACTCATTGAGCAGCAAATTGCAGCCACTTTATGGGTGAAGCTACCACCAGAAAAAATTTGGCAATTAGAATTAGCCCGTTACCAATCCTTGGTGGGTGCGTCTAGTCTCATCTATACTTGCCAAATTCAGGAGAATGAAGAGGACGCGGGGAGTAAAGAGGACACGGGGACACGGGGACACGGGGACGCGGAGAAAGAACTCTCCGCGTCCCCGCGTCTCTCCCTCACCGCGTCTTCCTCATCCCCTTATCACATCCCCGTTTATCTGCCACCCCATAGCCTACTGCGACGGGAAAATTTTCTGATGGTACTGTCTCCCCAGTTTTGTAGTTTAATTTTGGCTCATCGACCCCTGAAAAAACGCAAAAATCAAACTTCTGGGAAAGTAAGTAGTAATAAAAATCAGCCGTTGTTGATTATCACCAGTGTTGAGGGGAGAATAATTCAGCAAGTATTAAATGGTATTCAACAGGCAGTTACGCCAGAATCATCCCCAATCATACCTGCTGATTTTATTTGTCCAACTGTGCCGGAACCTGCATTAATGAATCAATTGTTGGCAAAACAACTCCTACGCCAAGATGAAATTAATCGTCAAATAGTTACAGTCCGCACTACCAAATTACAGCAACAAAATCAAGAATTACACAACAAAGAACAACTAAAAGATGAATATCTGAAAAATGTTTGTCAGGAACTACGTATACCCTTGACACACATGAAAACAGCACTCTCTTTATTGAATTCTCCTAATCTGAAACCACCGCAACGACAACGTTATTTACAGATGTTAAATACCCAGTGCGATCAGCAAAATTCTTTAATTACTGGTTTGCTAGATTTGGTGAAATTGGAACGCGATTTAGAGGGGACAACTTTAGAATCGGTGCGTCTTTCAGATATTGTTCCTGGAGTTGTTAGTACCTACCAACCTGTAGCCCAAGAAAAAGGAATTATGCTAGCCTACACCGTACCTACCGAACTTCCATCTGTTTGGTGCGTCAGTGGTGGGTTGAGGCAAATTGTAATTAATCTGCTGCACAATAGTATTAAGTTTACCCCCAACGGTGGTCAAGTTTGGGTGCGTGCCCGCGTTCATGGTGATTATGTCCAATTAGAATTTCGTGACACAGGTATCGGTGTTAGTGAGGGCGAAATTCCCAAAATCTTCGATCGCTTTTATCGTGTGCGAACAACAGCAGCTGAAGATCATGGCGGTGCTGGATTGGGGCTAACAATTGTACAGCAATTGCTACTACGCTGTGGTGGTTCTATTTCTGTGAAAAGTAAAGTAAATGAAGGTTCCACATTTACAGTACAATTGGCCAGTGTTGCAGACAGTCCAGCAGCGATCGCTACGGCAAATGAGTGATGGAGTAGAATTCAGAATTCAGGAGTCAGAATTAGAATAGGCTCGATGCCTAGCTAGCAGACCTAAATGGTGTACTTCATTAACTTTAAATCTGCTATAAATTTTGGATTTTGGATTGAATAATTCAAAATCCAAAATTGAAAAAATGTCTGACTTTTATACGAGACATTGTTCCTAATTTATTGATTCTGAATTCTGAATTCTGAATTCTGAATTCTGAATTCTATTTACTAGAAGGTTTTGGGAAAGCGGCGATAATTTGACGGAGCATCATGACTTGCCAATAAGGTACAGCAGCCAGTAATACAGTACCAGTTCCTTCAAAAGTATTGACCAGAAATTCACCAGAAGTCATGGAACCTAAAAGAGATTTGGTAGCTTTTTCAACGCGATAATTTAAAGTGCTGGTGCGAGCGATCGCAAAGTTTCCATCAACAACTAATCGGTCGTTTCGTAAATTTATTACTTCCACAGGCCCTTGTGCTACCATCACCACTTTTCCCCGACCTTTAACTTTTGTTTGAAACAAACCTTCCCCACCAAGTAACCCTGAAGCTAATTTATTTCGTTCAATTCCTACTTCTATGGTGCCATCACTTGCCCAATAAGCACCACTATCTAAAATCCATTCACTGCCATCTAATTCGATGATGTGATAGCCCGATAAAGAAGGCTCTAAATACAATTCACCTGTACCTGTATATGTAGGACGAAAAATGTTTTCTCCCGTGGCTAAGGATTTTAAAAATCCAGCTGCGGAAGGAGCTTTAGATTCCATTTGAATGTTGCCACGTATATAATACATAGCACCAGATTCAGTCCGCACTGTTTCGTTTTGCAAAGTTACTTTAACTAAACGCAAACTTTCTCTTTCAATAACTTCAAAAATTGCCATAATTTTCCTTCTGATTGGTGTCGAAATGTATAGTTGCTTCTGAAGTAGAATTTACATACATTTTTGGCATCTATTTTTACAGATGGCAAGTCTGATGAATTTGCGTATTTATATAGCAATCCGATTTGATTTGGAGAATTACTCGCAATACGGTGAGGATAAGCCCAAAGAATAAAAATGTGTAGGTTGGGGAGCCACTCACGTGGGCGGGTTTCCCACGCCACTTGCTTCTCCCAAGGGGAGACGCTGCGCGAACAAGCCTCTTAACCCGTCCAACGCAGTGGCTTGACTTGAGTGAAGTGGCGTTTGAGGAACGTAGACCCAAAGGGGCTTGCCGAAGGCTAACCCAACATTTCGCGGGGTTTGTTGGGTTTCACTACTGGTCTATCGCATTAGTTCTGAGGGGTTAGGGCTGACGCGGGGACAGGGAGACGCTCTGACGCGGAGAATTTTTAAGCCAGCAAAATTAATGACATAGACTACTAGTAGTCCACCACATTAATTTTGCTGGGTACACGCTAGAGCGATCGCACAATCATACATTGGCTGTTGACTATTTTCAATACCGTCAGATTCCGGTGAAAGTTTTGGATACAATTTTTGCAACTTGACACGAGCATCA
>JAVRBV020000120.1:0-6636 GCA_034531095.2 Nostoc sp. CreGUA01
CAAAAAGGCAAAACGAAAAGATTTGCAACGTTAAAAATTTGAGAAATAGACATAGTTTTGTAAATGGAGGGATGGGGCATGGGGCATGGGGCATGGGGAGATTGCGGGGATGTGGGAGTGAGGGGAGTGTGGGGTGTGTGGGGAGATGGGGGAAAGAAAATTAATGCTTCCCCAACCTCCCACACCGGACACACTTCCCACACTTCCTGCTTGCCCAATGCCCCATGCCCCATGCCCCATACTGAATTTATAAAGCTACGAGTTGGGATTCGATTTCTGAAGATTTTAAATCACGACCGATGAAAACTAAGCGGGTTTGTCTGGCTTCTTCGGGTTGCCAGGGGCGGTCGTAAAATTTATCAAATCTGGTTCCTACACCTTGCATTACTAAGCGCATGGGTTTGTTTGGTACTGCCACAAAGCCTTTAATTCGATAAATTTCTTGTTCTTGTGCCAATGTTTGCAACTGCTGTTCGAGTTTTTCTGGGTCAAAGGCACGATCTAAAATTAAATTGGCTGAGGTAATTTGTTCGTCGTGGTCATGGTCTTCTTCGGTGTCGTGATGACTAGGACGAGAATCTAGGTTGTCTTCGACTGCGGCCTGGAATCCTAATAATATAGATGCATCGAGTTGAGAGCGATTGCTCTCCACAATCTTCACTACTCTGGGCAACTCTTGTTTAATTAATTCCTCGACTCTAGCTTTGGTGTCGGCGTCTACCAAGTCAGTTTTATTCAACACCACTAAGTCTGCACAAGCAAGTTGGTCTTCAAACAGTTCTTGTAAAGGTGTTTCGTGTTCTATGCTATCATCTGCTTGACGTTGAAGTGCGATCGCCTGCGGATCGCTAGCAAATGTGCCGGCTGCTACAGCTGCACAATCAACTACAGTAATCACCGCATCCACCGTGGCTGCATTGCGAATTTCCTGCCAGCGAAAGGCTTTCACCAAAGGTTTTGGTAAAGCTAAACCAGAAGTTTCAATTAAAATACAATCAATGCTATCTCGCCGCTTAATTAACTGTTGCATCGTCGGATAAAACTCTTCCTGGACGGTGCAGCACAAGCAGCCGTTGGTTAATTCAAAAATATTACTGTCACCTTCACCATCTTCAGGGCAAATTTGACAGGATTTCAACAATTCGCCATCAATACCGAGTTCGCCAAATTCGTTGACCAAAACCGCAATACGGCGTCCTTGATTGTTTTGTAGCAGATGGCGAATTAGACTAGTTTTTCCACTACCTAAAAAGCCTGTAATTACTGTGACCGGAATTTTTGCAGCCATATTTTGCCTGATGTCTTCAGTATCATAAGTTTTACTGTCTCTCAACTTACTTACTGAAATTATCCTGAGTTTAAATATTGACTTAGTTATTTTAAACTGAAATTCTCAATTCAGACGCTACAACTCAAAAATAGCTATTGGGCATTGGCACTGCGGAGTTAGGAGTTAGGAGTTAGGAGTTAGGAGTTAGGAGTTAGGAGTTAGGAGTTAGGAGTTAGGAGTTGAGAGTTAGGAGTTAGGAGTTAGGAGTGTGGGAGGAAGCATAAATTCTTTTCCCCCCTCATCTCCCTCATCCCCCTCATCTCCCTCATCTCCCTCATCCCCCATGCCCAATTCTATTTTTTAAGAATCATTCTCTATTTTTTGGCATAAATTTAGTGAATACAGACGATATCTACATAGCAGCGTTGATCACTACGGACTGATTTATGAATAACTCCACCTACCAGCTAGAAGATTCCACTTTAACATTGCCAATTCCCCAAATCGCTCGCATAACTGCCCAGCAATTTGCTAATCAGCAGCCAAATTCTCAAAAAGCAGAGCAAGTCCGGCTGAATACTCTAGCTGTATGGGTGGTGAATGACTATTTACAGATGATGGATATTCCTACCAATCTCGAAGCCAGTGACAGTTGGAACCCCATCATGCGCCTCTCTGGCGATGTCGCCGACTTAGAAGTGCCATTACTTGGCCGTCTTGAGTGTCGCCCTGTTAAAAAACATCAACAGATATGTTCCATTCCTCCAGAAACCTGGGAAGAACGGGTAGGTTATTTAGTCGTTCAATTTGATGATTTACTCCAAGAAGCTAACGTACTAGGTTTCGTGCCGAGTGTCGCAACCGAAACACTACCTTTGAGACAACTGCAACCATTGGAAGCATTTATCGACCATATGGCGCAGCTGCGGGAATCTCCACTCGCCTCATTGGTGAATTTGAGTCAGTGGTTTGCTGGTATATTTGAGACGGGCTGGCAAACTGTTGAATCTTTGTGGAATCTGCCAGAATTCAGACCTGCTTATACTTTTCGTAGTACTGACACTATGGAAAAAAATGCTCTAAATCGACCAGAATCAATTACTAAACGTGCAAAACTGATTGATTTGGGCATCCAAATTCTCAATCACCCTGTGATGTTGATTGTGGAAATTACCCCTGACAAAAATCAACAAACCAGTATTCACCTCCAGCTGCACGCAACTGGTAGTCAAATTTATTTACCCCCAGGAGTTCATCTCACCGTTCTAGATAGTTCCGGAGCAGTCTTTTTGGATGCTCAATCTAGAAAATCAGATAATTACATTCAGTTACAGTTTCGCGGAGAACCCAGAGAAGAATTTAGCGTTAGGGTAGCATTAGATGGTATTAATATTACCGAACATTTCCGGATTTAAAATATGTAGCTATCTTACCTCTTTGTCGGTAATTTATAAGTGGTAAATTGATTAATTAAGAATTTAAACCGACTTTTTGGGGTTTTGAAATAAAGTTCTGTACACACTTTTGAGACTTGTCAACAGACATCAGAGGTTTGTGAATTTGCACGGAAAGAGGGATAGCGACGGTCATGGGTAAGTTAGTAGTTCTCAAATTCGCAGAGGGTAGTTTTGAGCAGGGGTTTGCTGTTACTCTCCAAATTGGTGAAGAACACGAGCGTGCTACCACAGAAATCACGGGGAAGTTACCTGCATTTCCAGAAATGCCACTCTACTATAGTCATTGGCAGTCTAGTTATCGGCAGATAGGTAATCGTTATCGCCTTCATGCTGAGCAAATGCAGGTGACGAATGTATCAATGATCCAAGACTGCGAAAACACTTCTCATATTTTGCGGGCACGCTTTAATACCTGGCTGCGGGCGGAGGAGTTTCGCTCTGTAAGAGAAAAATGGTTGGAAAGATTGTCGTCCACCGAAGAAGTACGGGTAATTTTACAAACAGAAAATAGCCAATTACAATTATTACCCTGGCATTTGTGGGATTTATTAGAACGTTACCCCAAGGCTGAAATCGCCCTTTCTTCACCAACTTACGATCGCATTCACAAGTCACGCACTCCCAATCCTTTAATCAATATTTTGGCAATTGTCGGTAATAGTCAAGGAATTGACACCGAAGCAGATCAAGTTTTATTGCAACAATGTCCCAACGCCGAAGTTAGTTTTATTGTCGAACCACAACGCAAAGAATTAACAGAACATCTCTGGGGAAAAAACTGGGATATTCTCTTCTTTGCCGGACATAGTTCTAGTCAAGGAAATGGAGAAAGCGGACGAATTTACCTGAATAAAACTGATAGTCTCACCATTGGCGAGTTAAAGTATGCTTTGAGGAAAGCCATTGAAAATGGTTTGCAGCTAGCTATATTCAATTCCTGCGATGGCTTGGGATTAGCGCGAGAATTGGCTGATTTGCAAATTCCTCAAATAATTGTGATGCGCGAACCGGTTCCAGACCAAGTTGCTCAAGAATTTTTAAAGTATTTTCTCCAAGGCTTTGCTAGTGGAGAATCTTTATATCAATCAGTGCGCCAAGCGCGGGAACGGTTGCAAGGACTTGAAGATCGATTTCCTTGTGCGACTTGGCTACCAGTGATTTGCCAAAATCCAGCCCAGATGCCCCCTACTTGGGATGAATTAAGGTCTACAGAAATTATTGAAGAGATGCCGAATTTATCTGAGTCCATTAAACGCAGATTTAGCATCACTTTGTTATCCAGTTTGGCAGTTACAGCCTTCATTTTTGGGGCGAGGTTAGTGGGAATCTTAGAAGGTACAGAGATTCAAGCCTTTGATGGGATGATGCGATCCCGTCCGCCAGAAGGAATTGATTCCCGACTGCTGATAATCACCATCGACGATGATGATTTGGCAACTCAAAGAAAAAATGGTGAGTATTTAATCGGAGCTTCCATTTCCGAAAAATCTCTCAACAAACTTTTGGAAAAACTCAATCAATATCAACCGAGAGCCATTGGTTTAGATATCTACCGTGATTTTCAGGCCAAACAGCCAGATTTAATTACTCGTCTGCAAACAACTCCAAACTTGATTGGCGTATGTAAAGGAACCGATGGCACAGTCAATGTTGGAGGTATTCAACCGCCACCAGAAATTCCCAAAACAAATATCGGTTTTAGTGACTTTATTCATGACCGTGATGGAGTTATTCGTCGCCATCTTCTATTCATGAACCAAGAGGCGACATCATTGTGTTCTGCCTCCTACTCATTCAGTCTACAACTGGCTTCCCTCTATCTGCGGTCTTCAGGAATTCGAGTCCAGTTTACCCCCGAAGGGAATTTGCAACTGGGTAAAACTGTTTTTCCAAATCTCAACTCTCGTAATGGTGCCTATCAAAATATTGATGCCAATGGCGGTCAAATCTTACTCAACTACCGTTCCCCAAAGGAAATTGCCGAACAGGTGAAGCTAACCGAATTTTTATCTCGTCCGGTTAATCCCAACGCTGTCAAAGATCGGATTGTTTTAATTGGTGTGGTATCAAGAGGAGATTCTCCAGATACCTGGCCAACACCCTACGGAGTTCCTCTGGACGAGCAAATGCCAGGAGTCTTGGTACAGGCGCATATGGTCAGCCAAATTCTCAGCGCTGTGGAAAACGGGCGTCCATTGCTGCGGGTTTGGTCACTGTGGCTTGAAGTGGCTTGGATTTTGGGTTGGTCTGTGGTAGGAGGAATTATAGCTTGGCGAAATCTTTCATTGCCTTGGTTAGCATTAGCAGCTGGCGTCACCTCTAGCATTCTGTATGTAGCTTGCTTTGGTCTATTAATTTGGGGTGCTTGGGTACCTTTTGTACCCTCAGCCTTGTCCTTATTAGCCACCGTTGGCTTGATGTCAATTTATCATTACAAAGCAAAAATTACATAGTTAGGGAGTGGGGAGTGGGGAGGTGGGGAGATGAGGGGGATGAGGGAGATGAGGGAGATGAGGGAGATGAGGAGGTCGGGAGGTGGGGAAAAAGTAATTCTTCTTTCCCCCCATCTCCCCATCCCCTTATCCCCCCATCCTCTTCTCATGCCCTGTTTGGCCAATGCCCAATGCCCAATTCAAAATCCTATGAGGTGATGTTTTTATGAAGTGTAATTTAGAACCGATAAAACTATTTTTAGTATTAGCTTTAAGCTGCACTAGTTTATTAGTTAGCGAGACTTCCAGCGTTGGTGGTGAGCTTGGCGATCGCTCCAATCATAAAACAATTCTTGCTCAAACTCCACGCTTTGAGCAACCCCCAGTTCCACCAGGCCGTACTCCTGGAGGACGCGTCCGGGGTGGGGCGACGCGGGGTGATGGAAATGCATGTCCAACTGCTAAACCTAACCTCACAGCTTTAGTACCGTTTACAGAGGAAGCTGATGAAGTAGTTAATGTCTGGGCACAGACGACCTTAGAGCGTCCAAGTTGGTTTTTCTATATGCCGTATACCAAGGATGTGGGTAATGTAGTAGAATTTGTGCTGCAAGATAAGGACTCTAATCAAGTCTACAAAAAAGCGATCGCTTTACCAGATAAACCCGGAGTCGTGCGCGTTTCTCTACCTAGTACTGCTCCAGCTTTGGAATTAAATAAAGAATATCGTTGGTTTTTCAGCGTTAACTGCGATAAACAAAAAAATGCCCCCTGGACTTATGTTGAAGGGGTAATAGAACGAGTTGACCTCAGTCAATCATTAATTAAAGAACTAGAAACCGCAGAACCTCTACAGCGCTATACAATCTATGCTCAAAAAGGACTATGGTACGAAGCGCTAGGGATACTGGCTCAACTGCGCGAGAAAAACTCCGAAGATCCAACACTGCAAGCGGAGTGGGAGAACTTGCTAGCCAGTATCCGTTTAGATGATGTTGCGAAAAAACCGCTTTTGTCGGACAAACCTTAAACTTTTGGGGAGTTAGGAGTTGGGAGTTAGGAGTTAGGAGTTAGGAGTTAGGAGTTAGGAGTTAGGAGTTAGGAGTTAGGAGTTAGGAATTAGGAGTTAGGAGTTGGGAGTTAGGAGTTAGGAGTTAGGAGTTAGGAGTTGGGAGTTAGGAGTTAGGAGTTAGGAGATAGGAATTAGGAGTTAGGAGTTTGGAACTCTCCCTCATCCCCCTCATCCCCCTCATCCCCCTCACCTCCCTCATCTCCCCATCTCCCACATCTCCCCATCTCCCCCTCTCCCCATCTCCCCATCCCCCTACTCAGCCCACACTAAACCATTGTGCCTGAGTAAAGCGATCGTACTTGGTTCACGACCCCGGAAAGTTTTAAACACGTGCATTGGATGTTTACCACCGCCAAGTGCTAGCACGGTATCTCGATAATGCCTTCCTGTAGCTTTTATCGCTTC
>JAVRBV020000121.1:0-24660 GCA_034531095.2 Nostoc sp. CreGUA01
ATTCCCAGGCTAACAGCAAAAGTCATCTAAAAGATGACTAAAGATTTTTGGCTATATTTAGTAATCTTTAGATTACTTTTGCTGTTAGCAAGGAACTTCAGTTCCTTGCGGGACATCGGTTTTGCGTTAAGTTGACACCAATGGCGAGACGCCCACCCCACAAGAAAAGTTCAATATTTTTTATTGGGAAATCCTTTAAATCTTCTCAAGAGGACTAAACTCAATCAATAACTGGTTTAATCGCAGTCCATAAAACGTGGACTTAAAATAAAACCCTGTAAAATTTATTTCTTGGTGGTAGATTGAACAGACTCTCAGCTCCTAACTCCCAATTCCTAACTCTCATCTCCCAACTCTCAACTCCCAACTCCCAACTCCTAACTCCTAACTCCCAACTCCTAACTCCCAACTCCCAACTCCCAACTATTAAACATGGTTGAATATCTCATTTTTTTAGCAATTTCTACAGCCAGTTTTGCCTTATTCGCTCTCGGACTCAATTTGCAATGGGGCTTTACTGGGTTAATTAACTTTGGTCATATTGCTTTCATGACTCTGGGAGCATATGCAACTGTGTTGTTAAGCCTAAAGGGCGTCCCTTTACTAATATCGGCGCTTTTTGGAGGAATCGTCGCCGCTTTGTTGGGTTTGCTCATTGGTTTTGCCACTCTGCGTTTGCGAGAAGATTACCTAGCAATTGTCACCATCGGTACAGGAGAATTAATTCGTTTAGTAGTCAATAATCAAGAATTACCTGTGGGTAATTCTTGGGTTTCTGGGGCATTTGGCGTCCAAAGTTATTCCATACCTTTCTCCACACAGCCAAGTTTGTTTTTGAGATTAGTGATGATTGGGCTGTTAACACTGTTAGCTGTGGTAACTTTGTTTACGCTGTGGCGATGGATTCGCACTGCCCAAAGAATTAGAACTGCTGATTCCAGCCAAAAGTTGAGTAGCAAACAAGAATTTGCATCGCGTTTGGGTGTGGGAATTTTGTTAGCAGTTTTGACAGTAGCGATTTATATATCTGGGGTAATTGGATTGTATAATTACAACCCAAAAGCAGGTTTAATGTTAGTGTTGCTGTTGATTTTAGCAATTGTATTCTGGCGGTTGGGGATTTTGGTGCGATCGCCTTGGGGTAGAATTCTCAAAGCTATCCGTGAAGATGAAGAAATTCCCAAGGCACTGGGAAAAAATGTGTTTTGGTATAAATTACAGTCTCTCATGCTTGGAGGTGCGATCGCCGGCATCGCTGGTGCTTTCTTCGCTTGGCAACTCGGCGCTATTTATCCTGATAATTTTCAACCGCAATTGACATTTGATACTTGGATTATGGTGATTTTAGGCGGTTCTGGTAATAATATTGGCACAATCTTAGGCGCGGTAATTTTCTTTGCTTACGATGCCATTACGCGAGAAGTTTTACCGAGAATTGTCCCCCTGGATGAAGCACGTTTGGGCGCATTTCGCATTATGGTAATCGGATTTATTTTAATGCTACTGATGATTTGGCGTCCTCAAGGTATCTTAGGGAAAAAGGAGGAACTCACCCTTGGTAAATAACCAATCATCACCACTTCCTCTGCTGGTAGCCACTGGACTTTCTAAAAGTTTTGGTGGTATTAAAGCAGTCAATGAAGCAAAAATTGAAGTTGCTAAAGGCAGTATCACGGGTTTAATTGGCCCCAATGGTGCTGGAAAAACCACTTTATTTAATTTACTCTCCAACTTCATTCGCCCAGATAAAGGACGAGTAATTTTTGACGGCGAACCAATTCACAATTTGCAACCATACCAAATCGCGCAACAAGGGGTAGTACGCACCTTTCAAGTTGCGCGGACTCTTTCACGGTTGTCGGTGTTAGAAAATATGTTGTTGGCGGCGCAAAAACAAACAGGTGAAAACTTTTGGCAAGTACAGTTGCAACCGCACATCGTTGCCAAGGAAGAAAAGCAACTCCAAGAGCGAGCAATGTTTCTGTTAGAATCCGTAGGCTTAGCAAAAAAAGCCCATGATTACGCTGGTGGTTTGTCTGGGGGACAACGCAAGCTATTGGAAATGGGACGCGCACTGATGACAAATCCCAAGTTAATTTTGTTGGATGAACCAGCAGCAGGGGTAAATCCGAGATTAATTGATGATATTTGCGATCGCATTCTCACTTGGAACCGTCAAGATGGCATGACATTTTTGATTATTGAACACAATATGGATGTGATTATGTCATTGTGCGATCGTGTTTGGGTACTCGCCGAAGGACAGAATTTAGCTGACGGTACACCAGCAGAAATTCAAACTAATCCCAAAGTTCTCGAAGCTTATTTAGGAAAATAATTTGTGAATTAAAAATATAATACAGCAGATTGCAACAGGCGTGAGGTACAGATAATCGTAGGGGCACAATATATTGTGCCCCTAAGAGTATACTTCATTTACTCATCAAGACCACAGATCCCGGACTTATTAAATAAGTCCGGGATATTATAATTTGCTAGATTGATTCATTAAAACTGCAAAATTAGTTGTTTAATATTAAGTTCTGATAATTACTTATTATTAAAATTTCTCTGGATCAGAGCGTCAGTCATCATAAGAAGTCTTCAACCGAAGATGATACAAATATCCTTACGAATAATTTATACTGTTTTTACATTGCTTACACACTTGCCTGTTAAACTTCATAAGTATTCGGGAATATTAAGCTATGAAAGCCTAGAAGAGATATCAATTTTTGGATATTTGAAGATTCATTTATGAAAAAGATTCCTGACTCAATAATCATCGGTATGATATTTTTTGGACTTTGCAGTTGTACATCAATTCAATCAACCAATCCAACAAATTCTCGTCAACTTATCAACCAAGCTGATTCTCAAGCCAAAACAATCATCAAAATTGGTGGTTCTAGTTCAACTGTAACTGTTTTAAAACTTTTAGCAAAAGCCTATCAATCCCAAAATAAAACTGTCAAAATTGAGTTTATCTCTAACAGCCAATCTGAAGGAGCGATCGCAGCCCTCAAAAATGATATTATTGACATCGCTGGTAGTAGTCATCAACTCAAGCCGGAAGAAGATAACGGCAAAATTCAATATCGGGAACTAGCAAAAGATTTATTAGTTGTCGCCACTAATCAAAATGTTAAAAATGTGACAAATTTATCAACCAAGCAACTAAAAGCAATTTATCAAGGTGAAATCACAAATTGGCGACAATTAGGCGGAATTAATGCAGACATTGTAGTGTTGGATAGACCCGAAGACGAATCAGCGAAAAAGTTATTGCGAAAATATTATCTAGGAAAAGAGAAAACCACAAATAAAGCTGTGATTTTGAATAAAGAAGGAGAATTGATCGAAACCTTACAAAGTACTCCTAATTCCATCGGCGCTTTTTCTTTGGCATCTTCCCTCATCAATCAATTACCTATCAATCATCTCAACCTTAATGGTATTGCTCCCAAACCACAAAATTTTACCAATGGGAAATATCAAATGGTACGCCAAATAGGCATTTTATGGCACAAAAAACCTTCAGCACCTACTCAAAATTTCATTGATTTTATCTTTAGTTTGGAAGGCGAAAAACTAATACAAAATAATGGCTTTGTTCCTACTAAATAAATTGAACGTATCATGCAGAGATTTTTCAGGGGACTGAGACTCAGCCAAAAAATTGTTCTACCTCTGCTTGCAGTTTGTCTGAGCATATTCATGCTGGGCTTAGTAGTGATAGGCCATTGGTTTACGGATAGTTTAAATCAAAATTTTCACCAACAAATCGAAAGTTTTGCCGAACGAGTCCATCAGGATTTTCAGTATGAACAGCAAAAACTGGAAACTGAAATCGAGCTAATTGCTAATCGAGATATGTTGAATCAGGGGGTGGAACAGCGTAACCAAGGTTTGCTGTTGCAGATATTATTACCACTGAAGTCTGTTTTAAAATTGGATTGGATTAAAGTAATTGATACTCAAGGCAATATCCTTGTAGATTTACGCAATGACTCATTGAGCCAAGCCAAATTTCTAGATAAAGTAGTTACTAATACTGCCAGTAAAGGAGCGCATTTAGTTGATTTTGTAGATGTAGAAGGCAAGCAACAAGTTTTGCAAGTCGTAACCAATGGAATCAAATCATCAGCAGGACTATTGGGAGGAATTATCGTTGGTCAATTAATAGATGATACCTTGCTAGAAAAAATTACTGCGGGTTCCTATAAACACTTGATTGTCCACCAACAAAATCGTGTAATTGCCACAACATTATCAATAGATAAGGGTAAAGATTGGCAATTTCCTCCTCCTAATTTGCCTGCCAATTTAATCCCTCTCCATCACAAAATATATTTAGCTAAAAGCATAGTATTTGCAGGAGTAAGTAAGTCTTTAACAACCACAATTCTATATTCCATCTCCTCCTTAGAGGTTGCTCAACGGCAGTTTTGGGAACATTTAGGACTGTTGTTTTTGTTGGGAAGTAGTATTTTAGCAGTTATTGGATTTTTAATTGCACGCACAATTACTCATCATCTCAAAGCCGTCACCCAAGTCGCACAAAGAGTCACTCAAGAATCTAATTTTAATCTGCAAGCTCCAGTAACTGGTGAAGATGAAGTTGGCATTTTAGCTGTTTCTTTTAACCAGTTAATTCAACAGGTAAGACGACTGCTTGCAGAACAATATCAAGCCAACGAAAAGCTAGAAGCTTATAGCCAAACATTAGAAGAAAAAATCCAAGAGCGAACCCAAGCACTGCGACAAAAAAATATCGATCTCAAGCACACTTTACAAGAACTTAGGCGTACCCAGTCCCAATTGATTCAGAACGAAAAAATGTCTTCTTTGGGACAATTAGTTGCTGGTATTGCCCATGAAATCAACAATCCAGTTAATTTTATCTATGGCAATCTCAAGTACACTGATGATTACACTCAACAGTTAATTTGGTTACTTCAACTTTATCAAAAACATTATCCCTACCCAGAACCAGAAATTCAAAATGCTACACAAGAAGCTGATATTGAATATTTAACAGAAGATTTGCCTAAAATCTTGACTTCGATGAAGATTGGAGCAAATCGCATCCGAGAAATTGTCTTGAGCCTACGAATCTTCTCGCGTTTGGATGAAGCCGAGTTTAAAACTGCTGATATCCATGAAGGTATTGACAGCACTTTATTAATTTTACAACACCGTCTTAAATCCCAGAGCGTAGGCACAAAGGAACTTATTGATAGACATATCCCTCAAATTACAGTGATTAAAGAGTATAGTCAAATCCCTAAAATCCAGTGCTTTGCAGGACAATTGAATCAGGTATTTATGAATATCTTGGCAAATGCTATTGATGCTCTAGAAGAGGCTTTTAAAAATGGTTTTTGCCCAGAACCGATAATTCGTATTTCTTCAGCCCAAGTGAATGAAAATGTTATTGTTCGGATTGCTGATAATGGCACAGGAATTCCAGAAGAAATTCAGTCACATATATTCGACCCTTTCTTTACCACTAAGTCAATCGGCAAAGGAACTGGTATGGGATTATCAATTAGCTACCAAATCATTACCGAAAAACATGGGGGATCTTTACAGTGCATTTCGTCACCTGGACAAGGTACAGAGTTTATCATTACAATCCCGATTCGAGGAGTCTAAGTAGCAGTTTTGGAAAGCTAAACGCCTGCTAAAAACTTTGGTATTCAACCTTGCTATTACATCTCTGTCATCCGTCAATAAACTTCATTTTCTCGTTAATTTTAGCTGATTGACATACTACCGCCCAGTGCTGTAGAGACGCGATTCACACGTCTCTAGGCACAATCAATCTCAACGCCAATAAACACTATTCTCTCGCTGCATCAACTGGTAACCTATCAATTCCCGTCGTAGGGTGGCGTAGTCAGGATGGTAGCGCTTGAGAATATCATTCACAGTACTTTCTGGATACTGAATTCCTGGTTCAAATCTGTTTGCCAACCACTTGAGAATTACTAGGCGCTTTTTACGACTAGCAGGGATTTCTTTGAGACGTTGGACAGAGTTATGGTTAGAGAAATCGCCATCGAAATAGTTTTTTAATACTTTGTTTTCCCAAGCTTCAGTATCTACATCCTGTATCAAAGAAGCAATTTGCTCAGGTGTAAAAATTTGCTTGCTAATGCTTTGTAAAGCGTCACTATCTAATTGGTACAAGCGGCTATTACCCTCAGGGCGCATAGTCACCAAATTTAGTTCCTTAAGCTTCGCTAGATGATGAGATACTGTGGGTTCCTTGAGTTGCAGTAATACAGCCAATTCTTCGACGCTGCACTCCTGATTCGCCAGGATACCTACAATCTTCAATCGGCTTTCGTCCGCTAAAGCTTTGAAAAATCGCAGCAGGGTCTGAAACTGTTCTTTCTCCATAATTTGTTATAATCAAATTAGATTGAAATCTAATTAGAAAAAAATCAAATTAGCTCTGCTGTCCTTTTCTGACACAGCATTGCTTTGTTTTTGCCAGTTGTTAATCAATGTTAATTCTTAGATTTTTTTCGGAGAAAATTGAGATTTCTTAAGTTGTTCTTTACATTTCGCCATGATACGTCCCTCATCAATTAGGAACAGAAGAAGAGGGAGTATCAAGCTAGAACCAGATCACTGTTATAAGCTTTTGTAATTGAGTGGAACATACGTTCAGGGTCGCACAACTAGCTGTGCGACCCTACTTAATTCAATGTCTAAGTGCGTGTTTGTGGTTGAATAGAAGGCGATCGCACAATCAACAATACTCTATAGCGATCGCTTACTTTTATAGTACATAATTACCACTAATTGCTAGGAAATTGTCAATCCACCATCTAAACTATGAGAAAAACCAAGAGTGGAGGTATCGCGTTATGGTAATTGCTCCCAATAGCGCAACTGAGGTCATCTACCCAGAAAGCGATGGACAACCAATGGCGGATAATACCAAGCAATTTCGCTGGATAGTAACTATTAAAGAAAATTTAGAAATTTTATTTGCAAACCAACCAGATGTATTTATAGCTGGAGATTTATTTTGGTATCCAGTTGAAGGCAACTCCGATATCAAGCAAGATCCCCGACTTCTTTAAAAAGTCGGGGATCTTGCTTGCTGTTCAGTTTAACTAAACTGTTCGCCTGCGTCTAAGTTAAACAGCATTTGGAGAGTTTGCATACAGCGCCGTCTGGCTTCTACATCTTGCTGCGATCGCAATTGCACCATCGGGTCATGTAAAATTTTATTAACAATACCTCGTGTTAAAGCTTCAATCACTTCTTGATGTTTCTCCGCGAATTCCGAACCCAATCTGGACAAAGCTTTTTCTAATTCTTGTTCGCGGATGGTTTCGACTTTATTTCGCAGAGAGCTAATAGTGGTGACAGTTTCTAAACTACGCCACCAAATGTCGAAAGCTTCCACCTCTTCTTCTAAAAGTCGCTCTGCTTCCTGGGCGATTTTCCGACGGCTTTCGTAGTTTTGGGCTACTACAGCCTTCAAATCATCGACATTGAACGCCTGCACATTTGCCAGTTCATTCACATCTGCATCAACGTTGCGCGGCACAGAAATATCAAATAACATCAGAGAACGCTGAGCTTCTAAAACCATTTCCAATTTGGCACGGTCAAGGATCGGTTCTGTGGCAGAAGTACTTGTAAACACCAAATCACTATCGGCAATTACTGTCATCATTTCCGATAGGGTGTGAATTTGAATAGGTTGTTCGGCGAACTGCTTGGCTAATTCGTGGGCGCGTTCACGAGAACGATTGACAATACTAATTTGCACCGCACCTTTAGAAATGAGGTGTTGTACTAGTAACCGTGACATTTTCCCAGCACCCAGAATTACCACTCGGCAAGCAGCTAAATTTGCTACTTTCATTTGCGCTAATTCCACGGCTGCCGAACTGATAGAGACAGCGCCAGTACCAATACTAGTTTCAGTGCGAACTCGCTTACCAGCTGTTAGCGCCTGTTTAAATAATCGATTCAAAATGGTTTTTATACCGTTATATTGCTGTCCCAATTTGTGAGTAGTCTTCACCTGAGCCAGAATTTGACCTTCTCCAAGTACCAGACTATCTAAACCACCAGCTACCCTCATCACATGCATGACTGCATCATCATGCAACAACATAAACAGGTGTTGTCGCAGAGAATTCACAGGTAATTTGCTGTGTTCTGCCAGAAATTGAGTTACTTCGCGGATACCTTGGTCTGTTTCGCTGGTAACAATGTAGATTTCTAGGCGGTTACAAGTACTGAGAATTGCAACTTCGTCAATATGGGGATAACTGCTAAGATGAGCGATCGCACTTTCAATTTGTGGTTCTGGAATGCTCAATTTTTCCCGGACTTCTACTGGGGCTGTTTTATGGCTTAACCCCACCACTGCTATATTCATTTGCTAAATCGTAGTTACTAGTTGGTAATCAGGCATTGAAAATAAGGAATGGGGAATTGGAGATTGTTGCTTGGAAAAACCACCAAGCAACAAACAAAAATTAATCGCTAACTACTAACTACATAACTACTGTACGAGTGAAGTATTTGAATGCTTTACTCGTACTGTTACCATTCCCCATTCCCCAAGAATTAGTACAGTTGGAGAGTCTTCGGTTCACCAAACATGTGGATTGTATCAACAAACCGAGCAGTTTTCGACTGGTTAGAAATTACCAAGCTTTGAGTTCTTGCTCCACCCTTGAAGAAACGTACACCTTGCATGAGATTACCACTGGTAATTCCGCTAGCAGCGAACAGAACAGTATTCCCAGATGCGAGTTCGTGAGCATCATAGACCTTATCGGGGTCATTGATATTCATCGACTTCAAGCGATCGAGGTTGGCTTCTTTGCTTTCTCCAATCAGACCTGTTTTGACTACTTCTGGATCGTAGATCAGTTGACCTTGGAAGTGTCCACCCAAAGCACGCATAGCGGCTGCGGAAATTACACCTTCAGGAGCCGCACCGATACCCATCAGTGCATGGATATTAGTTCCAGCAAAACCGCAGGATATGGCTGCACCCACGTCACCATCGGAAATCAGTTGTACTCTCGCTCCAGCCTCACGGATTTCTTTAATTAAATCATTGTGGCGATCGCGCTTCATGACCACGATTACAAGTTCTTCAATAGAGCGCTCTAAACACTCAGCAAGAATCTTCAGGTTTTCTGTTGCTGATTTGTTGATGTCTACCTTACCCTTAGCTGCGGGAGGTGCTGCTAATTTCTTCATGTAAAAGTCAGGAGCAGCAAATAACCCGCCCTTTTCAGAAATTGCTAACACAGCCATTGAACCTGGTTGTCCGTAGGCTACCAAGTTCGTACCTTCACAGGGGTCAACTGCAATGTCAATTTCAATTAGTTCATCTGGGTTACAGAGAGCTTCAGCATTTGGTTGGGTACAAATACCGACTTCTTCTCCGATGTAAAGCATCGGCGCGTCATCGCGTTCGCCTTCTCCAATGACGATGCGACCACGCATATAGATTTTATTCATCCGTTCCCGCATGGCTTCCACTGCTACTTGGTCAGCAGTGTTCTTTTCACCTTTACCCATCCACTTGGCGGATGCGATCGCTGCTTGCTCTACTACCTCGATAATCTCTAACCCAAGTGTATTTTCCACGAAGTCTGCCCTCTCAACTGCTTGAATTTGCGTTACTTTATCTGGCTATTTCAGTCTTTAAGTCTACCAAAGGGCGGTTACCAAATTTCGATTACAAATGTTAACGAAGTGTCAACTTCGCATTTATTGACATTATTCTCAATAATTTTTAGATATCCTCACTTTCATTCTATCCTTGTACTTATTGAGGATTAATACTTAAAAGCCTTGCTGTAATGTTAATCTGTGTTTATTTGTGGTTCTAAATATTGAGAAATATAACAGTCTAACTTGGGATAATTCATATCAACCCAGAAAAGCATCAAGAGGTGAATCGTGTTTATCGACTACATCACACTCATGTTAGTTAACATGGTAGCTGGCTTATTTATACTTGCTGATTACGTATATCGTGGGATAGATAGCTCACATCAGAAACAGTGGATTCCGGGATTTGGAATTACAGGTGCGATCGCCTTAACAACTGGTTTACACATGAGCTTCACTTGGCCAGTTACAGGTAGCTTCAACATTGCCTTCGGTGAAACAAGTGTTTTATTTGGTATCTTGTTTGTTGCAGCGGCAATTGCCTTATCTGTAGGCTGGGATTTATTGACAATCGCAGTTTACGGTTTTTTTGCGGGTTTAGTAGCGATCGTGGTAGGTATCCGCATCATCAATTTAAACTTGACACGGCAACCTCTCATATCAGGAATCGGCTTTATTCTCACAGGATTAGGTGGCGTATTTGCTGCACCAACTCTTTATTGGAAAACTAACCGAACTTGGCGGCTCATTGGCGTCGCTGTGTTAACAGTAGCTGCTTTAATTTGGGCATTTACAGGATATTTGGGTTACTGGAATCACTTAGAAAGTTTCCAAAAATGGGTTCCAGCACCAATGCGGTAAGTTATCCCAGCAATGATCTAGGCTAGAAACATACTTAAAACCTTGCTTAAATATGCTGGACTTTCTTAATCCCCTTTTAAATCGCCATCCAGAGCGAGTTAAAGCCAACGTCGAAATTTACACATGGCAGACTTGTCCTTACTGCATTCGTGCCAAGATGCTGCTGTGGTGGAAAGGTGTCAACTTTACCGAATATAAAATCGATGGTGACGAAGCAGCCAGAGCGAAAATGGCAGAACGCGCTAACGGACGCCGCACTGTACCACAAATTTTTATCAATAACCAACACATTGGTGGTTGCGACGATCTTTATCAGCTAGATACACAAAGTCAACTCGATCCTTTGTTAGCTCAATAGTAATTGGGCATTGGGCATTGGGCATTGGGCATGGGGCATAAAAAAGTTAAAAGTCAAAAGTCAAAAGTTCTTTAATTTTGAATTTTGAATTTTGAATTTTGAATTGATTTATCTCCCCATGCCCCATGCCCAAATTTGTTAAATTGTAAAAATTTTATAAAATTTTTATACTACTTAGAGGATGCTGAATAAGTATGGTGATTATCTTATACATCAACAATGGATGAGTCGTGCCCTGGAATTAGCACAAGCAGCAGGTGAAGCAGGTGAAGTCCCTGTAGGTGCTGTTATCATCGATTCAACTGGAAATTTACTTGCACAAGGAGAAAACAGAAAAGAGCGCGACAAAGATCCTACGGCTCATGCGGAAATTCTTGCTCTCAAGAAAGCCGCCGCAACTTTACAAAATTGGCATCTGAATGAATGTACCCTGTACGTAACTTTGGAACCTTGTCCAATGTGTGCAGGTGCCATCGTTCAAGCCCGTCTTGGACTACTTGTATATGGGGTGGACGATACAAAAACTGGCGCAATTCGTACAGTTATTAACATACCTGATAGTAGTGCTTCTAATCACCGCTTGCAGGTAATCGGAGGCATTCTAGAATCAGCTTGTCGTCAACAGTTACAGGCTTGGTTTGCAAGTAAGCGACCTCAAAGAAAATAACAGACAGAGGTAAAACTGTCCATCTAAGACGACACAAGTCACGCAAGAGAATCTACGGTGTAACTAATCAGGCTTTTCGTTAAATTTTATCCGTCAATCAGCTGTCTCCATCATGATGGAATTTTACTCTTTATTCGATACTTGCCAGGACACACCAGCAAATACTCAAGCGGATGATACTACCTCAAGGGTTTCTCCCTGGTTAAGTCCTCTAGCTTATCTATTCGGTCGTCACTGCCTATTACCATTCTTCTTTGGGCGAATTAGAATAACCGGACAAAAAAATATCCCCACAACGGGGCCTGTTATCTTCGCTCCTACCCACAGGGCACGTTGGGATGGATTGCTAGTACCCTACGCCGTTGCTGATTGTATGACAGCAAAAGACCTGCGGTTCATGGTCACCAGTGATGAATGTCAAGGATTGCAAGGCTGGTTTGTGCGACGTTTGGGGGGGTTTCCTGTAAACACTCGACAACCCTCAATTCGCAGTCTGCGACATGGAGTTGAACTGCTTAAACAGCGAAAAGCATTGGTGATTTTTCCAGAAGGTGATATTTACCGTCATGCTCAAGCTCCTTTGAAGCCGGGAATCGCACGTCTGGCTTTGAGTGCTGAATCTAGTGATTCTGGATTGGGAGTCACAATTATACCCATAAGCATTAATTACAGCCAACCATACCCTAATTGGGGTACAGATGTGGGCATTCACATTGGTTGTCCAATGAAAGTTAAGGATTACATGCGTGGCTCCATAAAACAAGATGCCAAGAGCCTCACATCTGATTTAACAAAGGCACTCCAACAATTAAGTCACCAAGAAGCAGAAATTACTAATCACACTTTTGCAGAAATGACCAATTCTTGATCTACTGACAGGCTTTTGAGGACATATATCTATAGATTAACCTCTATTGATAGAATCTTTAGCCAAATTGGCAGTTTTTGAGCAAATAACTAATTATTGACTACAAAATACAGAATTAGTCAATGATGAAGATTATACAGGACTAATGGGAACTCTATTCAAGCAATTTTTAGTCTAAATCTGAGAAACTTAGTTATGTAGCTTTGCTTTAGCTAAGGCCAAAACAGAGTTAAGATACCGAAAGTATCCATAACTTTTCTATATAGTTGTTGCACTAATTGACCCCATGAACACTGCTGCCGCTGTTACCTTGATGCACCGTGCTTTTTTATCAGTCTTAGCAGTCCTCAGCTTGCTATCACCTGTGAATGCTCAGGTATCGCAGTTACCAGGCACTACTAGCCAACCACAACCCATTGATCCCAACGCTCCCAATAATCTCCGTCCGGTAACTCAAAATAACAGCCTTTTGAGCATTGATGGGGGCGATCGCTTAATGAAAGATGCAGAACAAGCCGTTTCTGCTCAAAACTACACCTTAGCTGCCAAAAAACTCCAAGAAGCACGTCAGGTTTATAATCAATTATCTAATTTTTATCAAGACTTAAACTCTAGTTTTTCAGGAATTGACAATAGAGTTTCTGATTCTCAGCGTCAAAAAGCTTTATTAACAGCCCAAAAACGAGATGAAGCGACCTTTCAATTAGCATTGGTACATCGGGCACAAAATCAGCCAGAATTAGCAGTACCGTTGTTGATTCAAATAATTAAGAGTCAAAACCCAACGCGGGATTTAGGTAAGAAAGCTTATAAACAGTTATTTGAATTGGGTTTTGTTGATTCTCCCTACCCCAGAGAAAGTAGTGGTTCATCTTCCTCATCTCAAAAATAAAAATGGGGCATAGGGCATAGGGCATGGGGCATTGAGCATTCGGAGTTATTCTTCTTGTCCCCTTGTCTTCTTCTCTCCCTCATTTCCCTCATTTTTGCATTAGAACGTCCCGACTCGGCTAGTCTAAAATCAGACTTGTCACATATGCTCTCAGAATTTAACCGTCAACAGTCAACCTGAAAGCTAAATTTTTATCTGTAAACTGCATTAATTACAATATCTTTGATAGTTAAGTAAATAATTAATAGCGATAATAAAAATTGTTCAAATTGAAGAATTGGATCTAAACGCCACCCTTGAAAAATTAATATTGCTCCGCATAATAACAAGACAATTGGCGTAAATATCACTTGAATAATGTAAAGACCTAAAGCCCAACCTCTAAGTCTAGTTCCACGTTGGACTAGCCAAGCCAATGTTAAAATTAGGTAGATAATTGCCAAAAGGAAATAAATAATTCCAATTAAACCAGCTAGATTTAATCCAAAATTAACTTGAGCTAAAGTGAGCATTTATTAATATTCCTACTTAATTACAAGCCAAAAGGCATTGATCAACAAGTTTATTTTGTAGTCTATTTACCTACAATTGTAGGGTTATATAGGTTAAATTTTATTAACAGAATCTAGTAAACAAAAAGTTTTTTCATAAGAACTATTGGGTTAAGCGCCAGCAAAACCCAACCGTGAATTCTTGCCCATTTTCTCAAAACCCTTATCTTTTATAACCAGGAGGTGAATTGCGCTGCGTCAGGTTATCAACTTGGAGTTGTTGTCGTCCGTTGGTGATAATTCGCAACATTTCTTTGAGATCCTGCTCGATATTTTCTAGAACGCCATCGGCATATGCATCAGCACCATCTTCAATTTCTTGAGCGTGAGCGATCGCTGTTTGTCGCATTTGCTCTAACTCTTGCTGACAAGCATACCGCTTGCGCTCAATTTCAGCCAAGGTTTCCTGCATTATTGCCTCACACTCTTGTTGGGCTTGTCGCCGCATTTGTTCAGCTTCTTGTTTTGCCTGTTGAATAATATCGCTTTCAGCTAAAATTTGGGCTTTTTTTGCTTGGGCAGTTTCAACTATTTGCTGACCATATTCTTCTGCTTCCAGGAGAATTTCTTCCTTTTGTTCCAGAATTACTGCTGCTTCTTGAAAAAGCGCTGGCAAAGCAAGTCGGATGTAGTCAAGCTGATCGAGCAGCTTTTCTTCATCAATGAGTGTGCGTCCCGTCAGGGGAATCCGGAGACTAGAGAGAACCATTTCCTCTAGGCGGTTGAGTTCCTCCTGAATATCTATGCTTCCCTCTGTGCCGACATACTCTTGAGGGGGGGGGTTGCTTCCGTTGAGATTGGGTTCAACATTGGAGAGTTGTGATTGTAGCATTGGTATATATCTAGGGCAATGTGTGGGGGAACGAGATGATCGATAGAGCCACCAAACCTTGCAATCTCTTTTACCACACTACTACTTAAAAAACTATACTCATTTGAAGTTGCGAGAAAAACTGTTTCTATTTCGGTAGAAAGAGTTTTGTTGGTGTGAGCCATTTGCAGTTCCACTTCAAAATCTGACACAGCCCTTAAGCCCCGCAGTAAAACTTGTGCATGTCGCATTTGGGCATAATTGACAGTCAGACCGTCAAAGCTGTCTACTTCCACATTAGGTAAATGTTGTGTAGAAAGACGGATCTGATCTAGCCGTTGCTGAACACTAAAAAGTGGCATTTTATTAGGGTTCCGCAGTACAGCGACAATTACGCATTCAAACAGGCGACTGCCGCGCTGGATGAGGTCAAGGTGTCCTAAGGTGATGGGGTCAAAGCTGCCAGGATAAATCGCAATCACAATGATATATCAAATTTATTTAAGTGATTATATTGAAACTGTTTTGTGTAACTTACTCAAATCTATCATCTTGCACTCTCAGCAAGAATGCTAAAGTCAATTGTTTTGGTGGTACAAGTTATGCTCAACTAAGCGTTAGGAATTAGACTCCTAAATATGGATGCTAGATTTCTACCTGTGTCTTCACAATCATGTTGTAGACGATTCAAGGTTAGTCTAGTATTCCAGACGTAAGAAACTCCGTACTTGTTAACAAAGTGCGCGGGTAGTTAACGAAATCTTCTAGGTAATTTTTCATGGCACTGGATTTTTCCACCTTGCCCTTGGCGTTTCAATTTACTTCTCCAGGACCGATTCTGGTGAGAATAGGGCCATTGACTATCCGCTGGTATGGCTTGTTGATTGCCACAGCAGTGTTGATTGGCGTCATGCTTTCCCAATATTTGGCAAAGCGCCGTCATGTTAATCCGGAGTTGCTAAGTGATTTGTTCTTTTGGTTGTTAATTGGTGCAATTCCTGGCGCACGGCTATATTACGTTTTGTTTGAATGGCCAAAATATGCTGCAACTCCAGAAAAAATCTTTGCTATCTGGGAAGGAGGTATTGCTATTCACGGAGCAATTATTGGTGGGGTCTTAGCAGCATTAATTTTTGCCAAGCTCAAGCAGGTTTCTTTCTGGCAACTGGCTGATTTAGTAGCGCCTTCGCTGATTTTAGGTCAAGCGATCGGACGTTGGGGCAATTTTTTCAACTCGGAAGCTTTTGGCGATCCTACTGATTTACCTTGGAAGCTGTATATTCCCCCAGAACGCCGTCCCCTAGATTATATTAATTTTGATTACTTTCATCCCACCTTCCTTTACGAATCTCTGTGGGATTTAATGGTGTTTGCGGTGCTAATAACTTTGTTTTTCCGGTCTTTATCCGGCAAGCCACGCTTGAAAGTAGGTACACTGTTTCTAGTTTATTGGCCGGCGTACAGCTTAGGACGCCTGTGGATTGAAGGATTTCGCACTGATAGCTTGATGCTTGGCCCTTTGCGAATAGCACAAGTAGTGAGTTGTCTGGGAATTTTATTGGGATTATTTGGATTAGCTTGGCTTTACTTACTCAAACGCCCTTTGCCTGATGTGATTCCTAGTTCTAGGGGAGATGGGGAGATGGGGAGATGAGGGGATGAGGGAGATGAGGGGGATGAGGGAGATGAGGGGGAATAATAACTTTTAACTCATAACTCCTAACTTTTAGCTCCTGACGGGCTAAATGCTCCGCTAACGCTAACAGCACTCCCAATGCCCAAAAATAAAAAATGCCCCAGAGTTCTCTCTAGGGCTTAACCAGGGTGCATCTACCATTACTCTCTACTAGGGAAAGAGGGTAAATCCGGAAAGATACTGAGAAAATAACAAAAAAATTTTTTGAGGGTTTACCGTGTCTGTTTCTCAAGGTGAATATACATAAAACTTTAGTAGTAAAAAATACTATATACTATGGAACCGTCTGTTTACATTGTCGGAGCAGGCCCTGGAGATCCCGATTTATTAACTGTGAAGGCGCAGAAACTATTGGCTGTTGCTGATGTGATTTTATTTGCAGATTCTTTAGTACCAGAACAGATTTTAGAAATTTGCCGAAAAGATGCCGAGATCATTAGAACTGCAAATCAAACTTTAGAAGAGATTTTGGCGATTATGGTAGAAAAGGTGCGATCGCAACACAAATCTCTAGTCCGTCTCCACTCTGGCGATCCCAGTCTCTACAGCGCTATCCACGAGCAAATGCACCTCCTAGCAGAGGCAAATATACCTTTTGAAGTCATACCTGGGATCAGCGCTTTTCAAGCTGCTGCTGCCAAACTCAAAATAGAACTAACTGTACCTGGTTTAGTCCAAACCATAATTTTGACACGCATCAGCGGACGTACAGAAGTCCCCGCCCCCGAAGAATTAGCTTCTTTAGCGGCACATCAAGCTAGCCTTTGCTTATACTTAAGTGCGCGTCATATCGAAAATGCCCAAGCCAAGCTACTCGAACATTACCCAGCGGAAACCCCAGTAGCAATCTGCTTTCGCATCGGATGGCCAGATGAAAAAATTAGGGTTGTGCCTCTGAGTCAAATGGCAGAATGTACTCATCAAGAAAAACTAATTCGCACCACACTTTATATAATTAGTCCAGCACTGTCGCCAGCAACAGGGCGATCGCGTTTATATCATCCCGAACATAGTCATCTATTTCGTTCGTCTCATTGAATATTGGGGATTGCGAAAGTGTTCTAAAATTTGGGAGGAGTTAAAGCAAATTCCATAATTTTGCAGCTTCGGACCTAATCCCCAGTCCCTAATCCCCAATCCCCAGTCCCTTTTACTATGCCATTAATTAAAGTCCAAACTTCTGCATCTGCTCCTCAAAAACCTGAAATTGAGTCAATGCTTTTGAGCTTATCAGCCAAGTTAGCAAAACATTTGGGAAAACCAGAATCCTATGTCATGACTGCTTTTGAACCAGAAATTCCTATGACATTTGCAGGTAATACAGACCCCGTTTGTTACATTGAAATTAAGAGTATTGGCACGATGAAGCCAGACCAAACTAAAGCGATGAGTGAAGATTTTTGTCAGCAAATTAACCAAACTTTGGGTGTGCCGAAAAATCGAATTTACATAGAATTTGCAGATGCTAAAGGTGCAATGTGGGGCTGGAATGGCAGTACCTTTGGTTAATTTCTCGCGTTCTTTGATTAAGACGAACTCAATCTGGCAGGTGTAGGATAGAGATCCAGCATCAACTCGTGATTTTTTATGTCTGCTACACCTCTTGTCTCTCAGGTTGACTCACACAACCCAGTCAAATCAGCATTACTTCCTCCCCTACTTGGTGCAACCGTCGCTGAATTAACCGCTTGGGTGCAAGAACAGGGACAACCTGCTTACAGAGGAAAGCAATTACATGAATGGATATATCACAAAGGGGTGCGATCGCTCTTGGATATTTCTGTCTTCCCGAAGCAATGGCGAAAAGAAGTTGCAGAACTTCCCATTGGGCGCTCAACTTTACACTACCGTTCTGTGGCATCCGATGGCACGGTGAAATATCTTTTGCGATTAGCAGACGGGCAAATTATTGAAACTGTTGGTATCCCTTGGGAAAATCGGCTGACGGTTTGTGTTTCTACTCAAGTGGGTTGTCCGATGGCGTGTGATTTCTGCGCTACTGGTAAAGGAGGCTACAAGCGCAACTTAGGACGGCATGAAATTATCGATCAAGTGTTGACTGTGCAAGAAGATTTTCAACAACGGGTCAGCAATGTGGTATTTATGGGTATGGGTGAACCGTTGTTGAATACTGAAAATGTTCTCGCAGCCCTGAAATCTCTCAATCAAGATGTTGGTATAGGAGCGCGATCGCTGACTGTTTCTACAGTTGGTATCCGCGATCGCATTCGTCAGTTTGCAGAACACCATTTGCAAATCACTCTTGCGGTTAGTCTCCATGCGCCCAACCAAGAACTCCGAGAAAAACTCATCCCCAGCGCCCGCGCTTATCCTTTAGAAGATTTGCTGGCTGAATGTCGGGAATATGTGGAAATCACTGGACGCCGCGTTACCTTTGAATATGTTCTCCTGGCTGGTGTGAATGATTTGCCAGAACATGCATTAGAACTATCGAAATGTCTGCGGGGATTTCAAAGTCATGTGAATTTGATTCCTTACAATCCCATCCAAGAAGTAGACTACAAACGCCCCAACCGCGATCGTATTCAAGCATTTCTCAATATCCTCAAGCAACAACAAATTGCTGTTAGCGTCCGTTACTCCCGTGGTTTAGAAGCTGATGCTGCTTGTGGACAACTCAGAGCAAGTAAATAAAAGTTATACCAATTTGAAAAATGATTGTGATAGATGCATTCACTAATACCAATTTCACTAAGACTATTCCCAATCCAAAATTTAAAATCTAAAATCCAAAATGATATCCAATTGGACATACATATTAACTATTTGGAGATGTCCCTTGCTGGTATTGCATGGCTTTAGCATAATCCCCCAGGGCATAGCAAGCAACTCTTAGGCTGGCAAGGGCTTGTTCTTCACTGCGCCGATCTTTGATTGTCCTAGCTAACAGTAAACGTTCTTCATAGTATGTAATTGCTTTGTGATGATCCCCTAAGGCTTCACAAGCAACTCCTAAACTACCTAAAGACTGTTCTTCACTGCGCTTGTCTTCCATTTCTCTAGCTAATTGTAAGCGTTCCTCATAATA
This sequence comes from Nostoc sp. CreGUA01, assembly GCA_034531095.2. Taxonomy (GTDB): domain Bacteria; phylum Cyanobacteriota; class Cyanobacteriia; order Cyanobacteriales; family Nostocaceae; genus Nostoc. The sequence goes on from JAVRBV020000121.1 coordinate 19,426, forward strand.
TTTAATGGCTTTAGTATAATCACCCAAAGCGTAACAAGCATTACCTAAATTCTTTAGCACCTGAGAAGCACTGCGAACGTTTTTTAAGGAGCGTGCTAGTATTACGCATTGCTCATAGTAGGCGATCGCTTTTGGATAATTGTCCAAAGCATACCACGCATTACCCAAATTCTTAAGTACCTGTTCCTCCCCCCAATTATCTTTGAGTTCCCGGACAATTTCTAGACTTTGCTGCTGATACTCAATAGCTTGTGTAAAATTACCTGAAGCTTTATATACCAACCCTAAATTATTTAGTGCTGCTACTTGACTCCGTTTGTCTTTTAGCTGCTGGGTTATCTTCAAACACTTTTCTAGAAATTCAATTGCTTTTTTATGGTCGTTTAGGTGACGGTATGCATTCCCCAAATGCGAAAGCGCTTGCATCTGCAATGCTAAATCTGAAGTCTCTTCGCTTAAAGACATACACTGTTGAGAGTAGGAAATAGAACTTTTGTAGTCTCCCGCGCTGTAAGTTACCAATCCTAAAAAAGAAAGTACCTGTGCCTGTTTTTGTAAATCCTTAACTCCCTGAAACAGTACCAAAGATTGTTGCAAAGACTTCAAGGCTGCTATTAATTCACCAGCTTGCTGCTGTTGAATGCCTTGTCGTAGTAGCCGAGATGCTTCAGATAAATGTTCGTCACTTTCCTGTGGAGGTAGTATTTCTGCTTGTGAACCAGAGTCAAAATCATGGGTAATTGTGTTGCGCTTCACTGGTTTTAGATAGGTTATGGGTAATTGCAGGGGGACTGTATTTTTCGATTTATTATTCCATCCGTCTTTAGACATCAACCCCTTCCTGTTTAGTCTGGTGGTAAATCTAGTGTTCCCAAAACCAGAATGTATCTTTCATCAAACCCATTTATCACAGTCTGGATACTAAAGAGTTGTATTGTCAAGACTTTCAGTTAGATGTGCCTTGCATTGAATCACCTCGTTGACAATAGCACTAGTTAAGTTAATCTATTTTCAAATTTAAGTAGCTTAAACTAAAAACCTGAAGTTTGACAATGTACTTTTAATTTGTAAGAAAATAAAATATCTGCAAAGTTTAAGCAAGTTTTTGTAGCAACTGATTATTTTATTCGACTGTACTATTATCAGTATTTATATTGTAGGTATGAAGGAGAATTTTTCGCACTTCCATAAGAATTTTTCCTAACATGTTTTTACCACTACCATCAGCCCCGCAACCCCAGTAAAAATCAATAGGCGAGTTTTCAACAATTTCTTCATCGCCTGTGGAAAGTAGGATATTCCTAATATCTGTATGAGTTTTAAATTTACTTAGCACGGCTTGGCGCATAATGTCGTCTTTAACTTGTTCCCAGTCTTGACGTAGTGGACGGATTCTTTCACGCCCCATTCTTGCAGCATCTTTAGGTGTTTTAACTAAGCGGATTTGTTCTGCATGGGGCGTACCGACAAACTTTTGTGCTTGAAAATAGTGTTCGCTAGTCGGCCAATACAATTCATCTAACTCGAATCCGTGGAGGGAAAAGTTAGAGAAACAGCCATATTGTTCGCGGGTGCTGTAAAAGTAAATTGCCATAAAATTTAGTAATTGGTGAGTGTGAATAAAGTGATTTTATAAAACAGAAGATTGATTTTCAGGCGCTTCAATAAATGCTTCAAACTCACGATGAGGTGACCATTGAATAGCACCATCTCGTCCTGTAAAAAATAGTTTAGTTTGACTTTTATTCAGTTCCGATAAAGTTTTTTCATCAAAATTTGCAGTTGAAGCGATCGCCACTTTTGGTTGCAGAGCAAGAACTAAGTTTTTCAGAGACTGAGGGGCACACCACAGCACTTGTGGACGAGGTAAACTCCCATTTTTAACTAATTGTTGTACTTCTTGAGATTTGATATTACCTACCAATAACCAGTTTTGATCTAAAATTTGCAATTGTAAAATAGGTAATTCTTTATTGATTAACTGTGCAACTATTGAACCAGCTTGCACAGCTTGACCAACTGTTAAAGGTTGATAAGAACCTTGATGCTTTTGTAATTCTTTTTGAATTGCTTCACTTGCAAGATAATTTTCTGGATTTGGAGAATATTCATAAAATTTTTTGATTGGCAAATGCTGAGCTAATTCCAGCCAAGCATTACTTTGATTCCCTTGAAAATCAGTGGCGATCGCCCAATTAATTTGATTGACCCCCTGCTGTTGTAAAAAAGGTAAAATTGTGAAGCGTCCTGTACCTTCATCACCACTATTAATCAAAGTTACTGTTCCTTTGTCTTGAACTACTATAATTGGTTCCGTACCAGACTCTAATATTGTTATCCTAAATAATGTATTCGCAGAATACCAAAGAGGGATGATTACCAAACCCAGCGCCATGACACTAGCAACCCACCATCGCCGCTGCCACCAACGTACCAGCCAAACTAAAATAATTAGTCCATAAATTGCCAGCAATTGCCAAGCAGATATGCTACCCAAGGCAACAGAGTTTCCTGGCAAATTGCTAACAAATTCTACTAGTTTAATTAGCCAATCACTAGGGTAATACAACAACCCAGCTGCAAAGCTCCCTGCCTCACTCCAAATTAATGCTGCTATGGCACTGATAATTCCGCCTATACTAATAATAGAAATTAATGGAGTACTAAGCACATTCAGCAATAAACTGTAAGTTGGTACAACTCCAAAGACAAAAAGTTGTAGAGGTAAAGTCCAAATAGTAGCAGCTAAGGGAATAGCAATCAAAGAAGCGATCGCAGGTGGTAACCAATTCAAACGCTCAATAATTGGAGGTACTGTTACAACTAATCCCAGTGTTGCCAAAAAACTCAATTGAAAACCTAAATCCCAAATCCATAGTGGATTAAATAGTAACAAAAGTGTTGCTGCTAATAACAGCGAACCCAACTGTTTTACTTTCCTTTTTAATAACAAACCAATTAATGCTGCAAAACCCATAATTACGGCTCTGAGAACCGCAGGTTGAAAACCTGTTAAACTTAGAAAAATGATTAAAGCCAAAAACCCAAGCGTAAATTGCATTCCTTTTTTTGTACGCTTCGTCAACTGTAATATCAGACCCAAAATCAACGAAGTTTGAAATCCAGAAGCAGCTAAAGCATGAGCTAATCCTGCTTGTACGAATAAATCGCGGATCTCATAAGGTAAATCCACAGCTTTGCTACCTAAAACCATTGCACTAACAAGAGAACCTTCTGGAATACCTAAACTCCGAACTTGCGATTGGACAATTCGCTGCCGAATTTGCCACCAACCCCATTTCCGTTCTTGTTCCAAAACATTGATTTGTCGCCCAATCAAACCAGCAAATGTTCCTTCTTGCTTGAGAAACTTTTGAAAATCGAAACCACCAGGATTGGAAGCTGCCTTTGGTTTATACAAAATCCCAGTTACAGCAATTTGTTGACTAGGATATAAACCGGTAGCCTGAAGAATGGGTACTGTGACATATAATTTACCCGTCACTCCTTTGGGGACACCTGCCGAGCCTTTTTCATTTTTTACCTCATCTAGCTGAGTCGCTTCCAGCCAAAATTGTCCCCGTTGACTGCGAGTTAAACGAGGATTACTCGCCACTTCGCCGCGAACAATCACAAGTTGTTCTTGATTACTGCTATTTCCAGGCGGAACGAACTGACTAATATCTTTTACACCTGGTTGTGGTAATCGCCATTGAAAATAAAGAGTTGCCAACAATCCCACCAAACCAGCAGCTAGCCATATTCGAGCATGGGGAGTATTTTGCCAAGTATTAACCGCTGTCTTGGCTTTGCCTCCAGCATTCTCTGGTTTCTGAGCAAGTTTTCGTGAGATCACATAACGTCTTCTAAAAAAAATTGCTCCCACTATCCCTAAAATCAAAATCCACGCACCACCCCAAGGAATTGTGGTAAACAGCAGCCCGATAATGTAGCCAAGACAAATAATTACACCACTAGTTTGAATCATAAAATTTTTTGTAAAAGCACCTACCAAACGAAATTTACAGCTAAATTATCAAAAATATGGCAACACAAAAAACTTACAGGCAGAGAGCAGATAAGGTAGAAAAGCCCTTATCTTTCTCACTTTCATTTTTAGTGTTGCACTCTGCCAACACTACTAATCTGCTGTCTTCTTCAACAAAGGAAAATCCAACTTTTCCCTTTGCTCAACATATAAATGAGCAACCTTACGTGCTAAATGACGAATCCTGCCAATGTAGCGAGTTCTCTCCGTCACCGAAATTACACCTCTAGCATCCAGCAAATTGAATGTGTGCGAACACTTCATCACATAATCCAAGCTTGGCAAAACCAATCCTCGCTCTGTCAATTGCGTTGCTTCTTGTTCATACAAGTTAAACAGTGTCAGTAGTAATTCAGGATTCGACGCTTCAAAGTTATAGGTACTTTGCTCAATCTCATTTTGCAGAAAAACGTCTCCATAGGTAATGTTATCCGTCCACTGAATTTTTGTGATTGCTTCCACCTGTTGGAGATACATTGTCAGTCGCTCTAACCCATATGTAATCTCAATTGACACAGGGCGGCAATCTATACCACCACACTGTTGGAAGTAGGTAAACTGAGTGATTTCCATCCCATCTAACCAGACTTCCCACCCAGTACCCCAAGCTCCCACCGTCGCATCTTCCCAGTTATCTTCCACAAATCGAACATCATGTTCTTCTGGACGAATACCTAAAGCCCTTAACGAATCAAGATAAATCTCCTGAATATTCTCTGGCGACGGCTTAATTAGGACTTGGTACTGATAATAGTGTTGAAAGCGGTTGGGATTTTCGCCGTAGCGTCCATCAGTTGGACGACGACACGGCTCTACATACGCAACAGCCCACGGTTCCGGACCCAATGCTCTTAAAAATGTCTGGGGATTTTTAGTGCCTGCCCCCTTTTCAATGTCGTAAGGCTGAGCGATCAAGCAACCGCGATCGCCCCAAAACTGATGCAACAAGGTTATTACCGACTGAAAATTCACGCTCTATCCATCCTTCGTCAGCAGATTGCATAAACCATTGTTGCTCACAACCTTACACAGTGGGCAGTTTCATCGCTTTCCAAAAAAAGTCAAAAGAATTTTGTAAAAGTGGTTGACACTCTTAGATAGGTTCGCTATATTGAATAAGTGCCTGAAGCGAAGCGAAAAGAAGCGACGCGGGAGGGACACCGAACCATGAAAATATTATAGTTTGA
>JAVRBV020000122.1:0-57430 GCA_034531095.2 Nostoc sp. CreGUA01
CCGCAAGGAACTGAAGTTCCTTGCTCATAGCTCAAGTCATCTAAAGATGACTAAAATATAGCCAAAAATCTTTAGTCTACTTCAGTAGACTTTAGCTATAAGAGAGGGAATTCATTCCCAGGCGGGTGAGGAAGCCAACAGATAAGCCATTTCTAGCTTAAGTTGACACCTATGAGCAATGCTGTGCCCCTACTGTATATTGCATCCAAACGAGAACCGCTATAAATTGGCTTTGACAAAGAGTTTTAACCCTAACTTAACTGTATTGGCTGATATTTCGGAATTCTCTAATAAATCGCAGACTTCTTTGTTCAGGAATAATTCAGGATTGCGATAGGAATCCGGTTTGATTTCTGAAATCATTTGCGTAGGGAGGGAACAGGGAATAGCAAAGAAGAGAGTTAGAAGTGTACGGGCTTTTTTTAAATCAAATATGAGTTCTATATGAGAATTGGTATTAAATAATTAGAAGCAGCAATTAAAGCTTTGAAACTTCTACCTTTAGTAAGATTAATTGCTATTTAAATAATCAATCGAAAGCTGGATGAATTAATTATTAAAAAAAGTCCTTCTCAATAAAGATTGGCTAAAATTTAAATTCAATCGAGTTTTCAACGAGTATTTTTATAAACAAACCCCGAAAGAATCTCATTAATTTATCAGAAGCCAAATTCGGCAATAATCCCGATCGCTAGATAGGCAGCACAGGACAAATGGATCTTTGCTAACAAATCATAGTAGCAGAGATTTTAAAGACGTAGCACTGCTACGTCTTTTGTCAAAGATGTCTAATGATTGTTCCCTAGCACTCAGATAAACGTTGCTGGTAGTAGTTAACAATTCGTGCCGTAACTTCAGACACCTCCAGTCCATCAGTTTGAACTTCGATCGCATCTGCCGCTTTTTGCAAAGGAGAAATTTTACGCGTACTATCTTTCGAGTCACGTTCGGCAATGTCACGTTCGAGCTGTTCTAAACTCACTTCGGGTTGTCCAAGCTTTTGAAAATCTTGCTGGCGGCGACGTGCGCGTTCATTCACCGAAGCAGTTAAGAAGATTTTGACTTCGGCATTAGGGAACACATGAGTACCAATATCCCGGCCTTCAGCTACTAAACCGCCTTTTTTACCCCAGCTTTGCTGTTGTTTTACCAGCGCTTGACGTACAGCGCTTTGGGCAGCGATCGCCGATACTTGAGATGTCACCTCAATGGTGCGAATTACCTGGGTCACATCAATACCGTTAATCCAAACCCGCACAGGAAATTTTAAATCCTGGGTGGGAGTCAGTTGAATTTGACACTGATTAGCTAATTCGGCGATCGCACACTCATCGTCAATGGCAATACCCTTTTGCAGCACCAACCAAGTCACAGCTCGGTACATTGCTCCTGAATCTAAATACACTAGGTTCAGCTTTGCTGCCACTTGACGCGCCACTGTGGATTTTCCAGCACCGGCTGGACCATCAATGGCGATGATGGGTTGACGATCGCGCAAAATGATATTGTCAATCAAACGTGTAGAACCCAGACGAGCTGCGATCGCCAGCATTCCTTCCTCCTGAACTTTTTCTAAAGACATCAACGTAGTCGGTTCAACCAATTCAATATATTCCACTAAAAGCGTGCTGACCATTGTCAGTTCTTGCTGTACTATTGCTATCAACTTGCTGCCATCCCGAACACCTGTCCGAAACGCAGCTTCAGCTGCTTGCAAGCCCCGATACAGCACCGCTGCTTGCTGTTTTTCTGTTGCAGTCAAATACTGATTACGAGAACTCAAAGCAAGACCCGATGCTTCCCGTACTGTTGGACAAGCAACAATTTCCACTGGCAAATTTAAATCAGCTACTAACCGCTTAATAATTGCCAGTTGCTGACCATCCTTTTGACCGAAGTAGGCTCGGTCAGGCTGTACCAAGTTGAAAAGCTTGGTCACAATCGTAGCGACACCCTGAAAGTGACCCAGCCGAGAACGACCACACAAGCCAGATATCATAGCAGATGGGGGGATAACTTGTGTAACCTTTGATTCTTGTATACTTTTCTGAGGCACTGCCATCTCCTCCGGAGTCGGCGCAAAAATGGCATCTACCCCAAATTGTTCGCACAGCTGTTGGTCTTGCTCTAAAGTGCGGGGATAACGTTCATAATCCTCATTGGGCGCAAATTGCAAGGGATTGACAAAAATACTGACAATCACTGTGGAATTTTCTTGCCGCGCCCGTTGAATCAAGCTTAAATGACCCTGATGCAAATTTCCCATTGTCGGCACCAGACCTACTGCCGTCTGATGCCAGTCACTTATCTCATCTGATGCCAGATTTTCTGGAACCGCAATCAGCTTGTTTTCCAAGCAGCGTTTAGTTAAATAGCAGCGTAAAGCCGCAACTGTTGTCAACAGGCGCACAAAAATACCCCTAGTTCTCTCATCCCTCCCCCGTTAGTTTATATCTGAAATAGAGGAGATGGTTGAACTAGGGGAATTTAGTAATGGGCATGGGGCATTGGAAGTGAGGAGTTAGGAGTTAGGAGTTAGGAGTGAGGAGTTAGGAGTTAAGAGTATAAAGTTATTCTCCCCCTGCTCCCTCATCTCCCTCATCTCCCTCATCTCCCTCATCTCCCCAACACCTCAACGTGTACTGGTGCAATGCCGCTACCCATCATTCCTAAAACTCGAGCTGCGCCATAGGACACGTCAATGATTCGACCCCGAATAAATGGTCCGCGGTCATTAATCCGCAACACAACAGAACGACCATTGCGGGTGTTTGTCACGCGGACTCGTGTACCAAAGGGTAGGCTGCGATGGGCGGCGGTCATGGCTTCTGGATTGAACCTCTGACCGCTAGCAGTACGATTGCCAGAAAAGTCATAGCCATAGTAAGAAGCTATACCTCTCAAGGTGGCTCGTACTGAGCCAGCGGCAATTTGTTTAGGTAGCTTGGCGATTGATGCTTGCTGAGGCGCTGGCATGTTCGCAATCTCGCTTAAGGGTGATGCATTGCCTAGTAGTCTCCGCAAGCGATTGGTTGCTTGCAATGCATCTTGCGCCAGGTTGTTGGTGGTATCTGCTAGTCGCGTACCTTGGTTGATTTCTACCAATTCTTCGTCGTTAACTTTGATTGTATAGCGATCGCCAGACCCTCCTGCCACAGGGAGGGTTTTGTTTTGGGCTTGATTTGCAACTTTAGATTCACCCGCTGCTTTCCAACTGACGCTAATCTTGCTCGCGTCTACATTTTCCCGGCTCAACTGGTTGATTTTGGCTGCTATTACACCAGCTATTTCAACCGGGTCATCGTTAACGGAATTAATCTGATTATTTGCTCCGGCCGCATTTCCAATAGCCGCCGATGAAGGTGAGTTGCTAGCAATAAGGGCGTATGATTGTACGCCCTCAGTTCCGTTTATTGCACCAACTTTTTTAGTCTCAACGCTTGTATCTGATACAGAACTCAAAAAGGTGAGAACGGGAATATTTTTGATATAAAGGGTTGCCGCCTTACGTCCTCCAATGTTGTAAGGATGAATTCGTGTAATCACAGCATCCGAGGTTTGTTCCCCTGCTCTTGCTTTGTACTCTCCCACCTTCACCACATCGGGAGCTGGTGATTTTTGGGAAGCTGGGGCATTTCCCTTAGCGGTTTGAGTACAACCGACTGAGGGTATTCCCAAAACAGCCAGAGACAGAGCAACAATAGTCCAGAAATGTCTTTGATTCATGCGTCCAATTTTAAAGCGACTGTAGAACTTAAGAGAACTTAAGTCTTATAATTCCCGGGATTTTCACTAATAAATACGTGAATTCCCTTCCTAAAAACTCGAACTCGTTCCGCTTTCACTTTTTATTTGTAACTGCAACAGACTAACATGAACCTTTTGGCTTGGGGATCAGGGTTTTACCGTAATTATTGACAACTTTATCCAAATCAAATTGCGATTTTCACCGCGAAAGCTTGCTCGAATGCGGATTTTGAGTGTGTAACGTTTTTTTCGGCAAGTCAAATTTTTCTTAACAAAACTTTACAATTTTTGGGAGCCAAACTCACCATTACTTGTTCGTATCGGTTTCTAAGGCACATAACGTTCTGTGTATTCTAGATAACATTCATTTTTACGGTTTGCCTGAGAAATCTAATATAATTTAAATTAAAAGGCATCGGCATAAATACTCAAAATTCACTATTTAATTAAATCTTTAGATTTTCTTGTAAATACTCTGTCATCAGAGTTACATATCAAATAATTATGCAAATCAGTTGAAATTTTCTATCTTTTTTTGATATTTTTTCTAGCTAAATTAACCAAAATATGTGTTATTCCTAACTGCGTAAAACTGAGTAATTTATATAACTGACTATAGCCGTATTACTGTGTATAAAAAAAAGAATAATACGCAAGCGAATCTTTTTTGAAATTAATGATAAAAAAATTAGAAAAGCTTGGAGATCGCTTCTAGATAATTTTTAGATTGTAATAAAAATTACAATTGATATTTTTTGGTCTAAGTAGGGTTTGGGAATGGGAATTGCCCCTTGCTTTAAAGCTATACGTTATTTTTTCAGGCAATCAGCTCGAATTGCTATATATGTAGCAAGTATTTCGTAAAATGCTATCAGTCTGGTAGCAAACCGAGTAAATCAAGGAGATTGAGAAATCGACTCATCGTCATTATTAACAGTTGTCAACGACTTGTATTCCCAGTACAAGTCATTGGATGAGGGTGCAGTAGCGAAGTACATTCCGGAACTGGCAAAGGTAAGCCCCGACTTGTTTAGTATTTGTATTGTTACTGTAGACGGTCAGGTTTATAAAGTTGGGGATTGGGAACAGTTCTTTACCATTCAGTCGATTTCCAAAGTATTTGCTTATGGACTTGCCTTAGAAGATCATGGGCGGGATTACATTCTGACGAGAGTTGGCGTCGAACCCACCGGCGATGCATTCAACGCGATTATTTTGGATGAGCAATCGAAGCGACCTTATAATCCAATGGTAAACGCTGGGGCGATCGCCACTACTAGTTTAATCAAAGGATCTGGCCCCACCGAACGCCTCAACCGGATGTTGGAGATGTTCCGGCGATATATTGGCCGCGATGTGTTCGTTGACATGTCAGTTTTTACCTCAGAACGCAGCACCGGACATCGCAACCGCGCAATGGCACACCTGATGCTGAACTTTGGGATGATTGACCAAAACATTGAAGAAGCACTAGATCTTTATTTTCAGCAGTGTGCCGTGTTGGTGAATTGCCAAGACTTAGCAGTGATGGCGGCCACTCTAGCTAACAAAGGGATGAACCCCATCACCAAAGAACAGGCGGTGGATAAGCCTTACATCAAAGATATTTTGAGTGTGATGTATACCTGTGGGATGTATAACTTTGCAGGCGAGTGGGCTTACAAAATTGGGATTCCAGCCAAAAGCGGAATTTGTGGCGGAATTATTGCCGTTGTACCCAATAAGATGGGCATTGGCGTGTTTTCGCCACCACTGGATGCGCGTGGTAATAGTGTGCGGGGGGTAAAAGTGTGTGAAGAACTTTCCCAACAGTTGGGTTTACATTTATTTGATTGTTCTGGTGAAAACGGGAAATTTGCTTGAATTTTGTTTGAATATAAAAAGCGTCCTTCTTTTGGAAGAACGCTTTTGAATTTTGATTTTTGTTCTTGACACAGAGCTAAATCAGGTGTGATGAATTAGGTACGATATTCTTACCACTACTCCAGATTCAACAGAACTCATGTTTTATCCTGCTCCATATCCTAGTGGTCTATCGCATTAATTTTGATGAGTTTGTAGTAAGCACTTCAGTGCTTAAAAATCAAGGACTAAAGTCCTCACTACAAACTTATTTACCTCTCAGAACTAATGGGACAGATCGCTAGTTTTCATTGAGTAGTCTTAACATCTTGGAACTGATAATCTTTGGCATCGACATAATAGATTTTCAAGCTCCAGTCACAACCGCGATCGTACTTGGATTTTACACGAACAACTGCATAGTCAGTTAATAAAATTTGGTCGATCGCTTTCCACCAAGAACCGTTAGTGCCATCCCCCCAATGGGAGATAACTTCCCAACCAACAATTAGATAGTTCCCGTAAGGGCCAAACTCGAAAGTATGCTCTCTGTAACCAACGTGTGACCCAGCTTTGTAGTTTAGTTGTGTATTGTGAATAACAACAGCATCACTTTTTGCATAAACGCTGTAACCATACGACCATGTTTGCTGTCCCCTTCCTTCCGAGATTTTTTTACCATTCGCTGGTTCGCTAGAAGCAACATCTTTGACTTTGAAATAAAAGTCCATTCGCGCTGCTATATCATTAAGATTCGATATCAAAATGTCTGCTTTATTCTGGTAATCATCTCGCGTCGCTTTGTCTATAACTAAAACATCTTGATTAGCTTGAATCCCTGAATCTAGGGCGACATACTCCTGTTTAAGTTGATCCTGGTAGTAGGTAGGGATAGAAGCATATTTGGAGCGAATATCCCAGACTTTTGTATAGAGTTGTCTTAGCTCAACAAAGACCTCAGGTAAAACATTGATATCTCTTCGATAGTTAGGATCAATTGTGCTGTAGTGCTTCAGTTTAGCTTGAAGGTTTGCCCCTTTCTCATTCTCTTTAAACCATTTTAAAGCGTTAAGAATGGTTTCTGGTGTCCAAGGTCCACTAGGATTGTTACCGTCATAACCTCTCATAAACAGATTTACTTCAAGGTTGATCTTGTGGTCTTTCACAGCTTGCGAAAAGCTTACACTACCTTTAGCAGAAAATACTTCTGGTGCTTCGGCTCCAAAACTGGCTTTGAAATCATCCATGCTTTCCACTGAACTCGCTTGGCAAGTGTAAATAGCGACAAAGCGCGAACCCTTGCGACTACCAGCTACAAAATAGTCACCGTAACTCTTACGAAACTGAGTTGGATTACTAATGAGATTTTTTGCTGCATCAGTGAGTTCGTAAGTTTCTACTTCAAAATAATCGTCGTAATAGGACTCGTATTCTGCAATCAATGTGGTAACAAGTTCAGAGTACTTAATTTGATTTAAATAGGAAGCTGAAGCTTCGATTGTTACACCTTCAATATTGTATTTTCCTGATGCCGAAACTTGAATTTCACGATTGAATTCGCTCTCACTCTGAATAAAACGATAGCTTTCTTTGGAGCTTTTACTCCCCTTTTGTGTTGGCTCAAAGCTTTTGACAGCAGAACCTGATGTACCTCCTGTGATTGCATCAACACCAGCACCAAAACTAAATTCATTTGCCCAAGGAATATTGGCAATAACTTGTTCAAGTTCAGTACTATTTTCTCCTTTGATTGGAGTTGGTGAAGTAAATGATTTGACTCCACCTTGATACATAATGCTGTTGAGGTTTTGTACTTTTTCTGTTTGTAAAAACATAGTGCTTGTCCTTATTTGTGTAACTCAGAAATTTCAGTTTAAGAGTGATATAGTTTGTTAGTTGAGTTGGCTCAATTAACTCTACATAGGGTTACACGTTCCACTCTTAAGGTTTATGCACTCAAATCAGAACAAAAGAAAAATTTTTTTAGCAATCTACTTCGGTCAATTCCCCGGCAACATATAAAAGGTAAGTTGCAATGCTGATAGGGCAGCTGACAGCAGTTTTCATCTAAAGTTAAGGTCAAAACTCTTTGTCAAAGCCAATTTTTTTAACGAACCGCCAAGGACGCCAAGGACGCAAAGAGAAGAAAGAAATGCTTAACTGAACTGTATTGATTTATGTCATTGCGTTGGCGTAGCCTTCCCGTAGGGTACGAAGTGAAGCAATCTCAAAACCTTGCGATTGCTACCCTTCTTTTCGAGACGCTTACGCGAACGGGAACGCCAAGGGCAAACGTTTGGCTCCGCTACACTCGCAATGACAATGTATCTTTAATTTTGCACTACTACTTATTTGAACCACATCTGTTGTAGGGGCGCAAAGCCTTGCGCCCCTACCGCGTGGTCTATTTACAATTCTTCTGCTTGGGGAAGTGGGAAGATTTCACCGGCTAAGTAAGCTTGAAAGTGTTTTTGGAAGTACAACCAAGAAGTCATGTCTTCGCCATCGATAAAGCCCTTTGGCGCTTTTTTATATAAAGGAATACGGTTATTAATTTCGTCTTGTAAAAATGGGGGCAGTTCAGTTATGCTATTGACTTTGCACCCCATAGCACTATAGATCAGTTGACCGGGGCGATCGCCCATTTTCATCCAAGGAAGCCATTGACCAATTCTATCCCAACTGAGTTTCAGTTCCGAAACCGAGTTGAGTGCTGGATTGAATAAATCCGCCGTTGGCACAGTTAATTTAAATAATTCTGCTGCTTGATAAATTGGATGTGGGCTATATTCAGCAAACTTGGGATCTTCTGCTAAGGGATTGGGGTAATAGGGGAATATATCAAAAATGAAGGTTGTGCTGTCACCATCTACTTGGGCAGGAAAATTTCCCTTAAATATGCCCTGCACCGGATTATTCGCAACGTGGATGACTGGAACTGTCTCACCTGTCCAAGGATTTTCCCATTTGGTCAAAACTTCCTCTGTTTGTGGATTCAGGTAGTAAGTCAGTTCTCTAGAAGTAAAATCCCAGCTACCTTCCTCTGTGGGAATACACCTGCTAACACTCAACCCAAATATTTTAAACAAAAGTTGTCTTTTCTCGCCGGGGATAAAAGCATAAATTTTACCTTTCCAAATTAGAAAGGTCGATTCGCTAGCGTCGAGGGAAGAACGAGTTTTCACCCAATGCTGTGCTTCAAGTTCTTGAATTTGGGCAACCATCTAAAACATCCTTTATATCTGGATAACAAAAGGATAAGCGAATTTGTCATTAGTTATGGGGCATTGGGCATTGGGCATGGGGCATTGGGCATGGGGCATGAGATATGTGGAAAGCCCAACTTTATTAACGAGTATCAAAGATTCGTCGGCGAGTATTAAAGACTCATTCACGAGTATCAAAGACTCGTCGGCGAGTATTAAAGACTCATTCACGAATATCAAAGACTCGTCGCCGAGTATCAAAGACTCGTCGGCGAATATCAAAGACTCATTCACGAGTATCAAAGACTCGTCGGCGAGTATTAAAGACTCATTCACGAATATCAAAGACTCATTCACGAATATCAAAGACTCGTCGCCGAGTATCAAAGACTCATTCACGAGTATCAAAGACTCGTCGGCGAATATCAAAGACTCATTCACGAGTATCAAAGACTCGTCGGCGAGTATCAAAGACTCATTTTTGCATTCTACTTACAAAATACAGCCTATTTCAGGTAAATCAAGTACACGGGTAGGGGCACAATATATTGTGCCCCTACGATTATCTGTACCTCACCAATTTGCAATCTGTTGTATATCTCTCTTGCCCCATGCCCAATGCCCAATGCCCCATGCCCAATGCCCTGTTTGCCCAATATCTAAGCTGCTTTTGAAAGTTGCTCATCTAGACGGCGAAACAAAAACAGCCAAAGAGGTAGGGAACTGTTAATTGCAATCAGTCGTACTAAATGACCAGTTGTGACAATTTCAACGTTATGATTTAATGCTAGGGAAACTAGGATCATTTCTGCTGAGCCTCCTGGTGCTGTGACTAAAAGGCAGGTTAACCAGTCCCAAGAAGTTAATTGCATGGCAAGTATAGCAGCGATCGCTCCGGTTGCGAGGGTCATTGCCACAGATATCAAAGCATAACCAACAGTCCGTTTGGTAAAGTTGGGTTTGTCTCCCCAATACTCACCAATTGTGATTCCCAAGAGCATTTGACCGCATAAGTTAATTAAACGCGGCGGACTAAAGTTAATATCACTCACAAAAGGCAGGGAATTGAGTAAAGGATGAAAGCTGATACCAATTAATAATGCGCCAAAAAAATCACCGGCGGGAATTTTGAATAATATAGCTGGATAAACTACTAATGCTGTGATTAGAAGTAGTAATAAGAGTAATCCTAATTGAGAGGGATCGAAGTTGAACAAAGCACTGTTGACGGCTGGTGTTTGCAGATTCCAATAATTACCAACTAATGTTCTTGCAATGAAGGGAAACAGAAAAACTACTGAGGTAACGCGAATTGCTTGAACAAGAGCAACCAAGGTAACATCCTTATTGTAATCAGCTGCGATCGCTGCCATAATTCCCACACCTCCCGGAACTGTAGCCAGCATTGCTGTCAATAAATTGGTTTTGCTGATGCGGGAGTATATGTAACCAATACAACTGCCACTTAGCAACAGAAACAAGGTCAGAAAAATAAAGATAGGAATACCAGAAGCAACATTAGCGAGATTAGTGTGGGCATTGGAAGCGCCGACAGTTAAACCTACAAGTGCCATTCCCACTTTTCTGGCAGTGCGATTAGGTTTTGGAGAATATTCATAGAAAACTCGACACCCTTGTAAAACCACTGTACCAGCGGCAATCCCAGCAAATATCCAAGCAATTCCACCAATGTGAAACTCTGCTAGAACTATGCCCACAGGCAATGCTAGAAGTATTTCCAAGGCAAGAACAATTGATTGTTTGAGAAATAATTGTTGTTTGGTAAGAGCAGGATTTTTATGAGTTTGTTCTTCTAGCTTGGGAGCAATACTAACGCTTTGATTCATCGATACAAGCTTTTTTATTTAATTTGATAATTCAAATAGGATTGCTATAGCAAATTAAAAAAAATGCTACATATAATAAATGTAACAGAGTTATGATTCTGGGTGTGTAGTAACGGCGGTAGTGCATATTGACTCTGGTTTAAGGTCATCTTGGCATTAATGTCAAGGGCGGGCGAGACGCCCACCCCACAGTAAATAAATAAGTAAATTCAGAATTGAGAATTTTGAATTCAGAATTCTGGTTTAATCTTCATCAAGCGCCGGGAAAGCTTCCTCAAATTGCCATAATCTATCTTTATTTTCAACGAACCAAATACGAGTTTCTGGAGTTAATTTACTCCAAATATCTTCAGCCGGAACATGAGGAGATGCATATTGGTACTGCTTACCAAGTGATTTAAGATTGTCCGCAACATCACTGGGAATTCCGAATTGTTCCCAGTCAATTTTGATATTTCTTCCGGAAACTCCCGCCGTGGGGTCAAAAATCAATTGTGCAGTTCTGACTAAATCAGCAAAGTGTTTCGGTTTGAGTTTGGTGATTTCCTGAAGGAGTGATTCGTTACGTTCTGGAGGCATTGTACTAGCAGTGGTGAAGATTAGTAGTGTATTAAATCAGTAAACAGTTGGAAGTCGTAAATCATTGAACATTAGTAACTGTTCACTAATAACCGTTTTTCATTCCCAATTCCAACTGCGATCGCTGATCACTGATTTTTGAACTTACTGCCAGAGATTTTGATCCCAATGCTTCTAGTTTAGCGCCGAGTCGCTGTATTCATGGTGTGGGGGATGAGGGGGATAGGGGGATGGGGGGGATGAGGGGGGTGAGGGGGATGAGGGAGATAGGGAGATGGGGGAAAGAGAATTAATGCTTCGCCATCCTCCCACACCTCCCATTCTTCGCCATCCTCCCACACCGAACACACTCCAAACTCTTAACTCCAAACTCCTAACTCCAAACTCTTAACTCCTAACTCGTAACTCCCCAATTTAAAAATCTACCCCTCGCTTGAGTTCTACGCCTTGATTTGCATAGTGTTTGTGGCAGTAAACCTCTGAATGAACGCTAGCTAAATCAAAGTATGTTGGTTGATTTTGACAGCGACCAGTGATAATAATTTCAGTGTCGCGGGGTTTGCGGAGTAAAGCTTGAACAATCGGTTCAACGGGGAGTAATTCTAAGTCAACTGTGGGATTGAGTTCATCAAGAATAATTGTTTTATACAGTCCAGAGGCGATCGCAACTTTGGCAATTTCCCAACCCCGTTCGGCTTCTACGTAGTCTAATTCTTGCCGGGAATTCCGCCAAACAATTGCATCTCTACCACAGCGTTGATGATCCACCACTTCTGGATATGACTGCTGCAAAGCGGCGATCGCTGCGTCTTCTGTGTACCCAGTACCACCTTTTAGCCACTGCATAATTAATACACGCGTAGACCCTGGATGATTGATTCCCCTACCGATTGCCTGTAAGGCTTTGCCCAAAGCACTCGTAGACTTACCTTTACCAGCGCCAGTATAAATTTCAATTCCATCAAGTAAGAGTGCTTTGGCTGTTGGGTGATGATGAGGTTTCATTTCCGAGTGCAAATCTGCAATATCCAGCAACTTTTGTGGTGCAGCACGTCCGGTAGCAATGATTTCCAATTCTTGGGGTTTGGATTTTAATGTCCGTACTACTTCATCCACTGGTAGCAAACCCAAATCTAGAACGGGGTTAATTTCATCCAAAACCACAACTGAATATAAACCACTGGCGATCGCACCCTTGGCGACATCCCAACCCCGCGCCGCTTCATCTCTATCAAAAGCAGTAATTTCTTCTGGGCCAAAAAATTCGGCTCTCCCAGTCCGCACTTGGTCAATTAAATGAGGAAAGCCACGTTGCAAAGCTGCGATCGCCCCATCTTCATCATAATCACGTTCCGGCCCCTTTAAAAACCGCAGTAGTAAAACCCGATTGGAATTACTAGGTGTATTTATTCCCAAACCAATCGAACGCAAAACCACACCCAAAGCCGCCTGAGACTTACCTTTCCCCGCGCCATCGTAGACGTGAATTTGACCAATCAACCGTTCCTGACGCACTTGCGCCGTCCGAATACCGATGCCGTTCCTTATCATTTCTCGAAAAGCTATAATATAGCAGTTTTTAATTCTTTGGGCATTGGGAGTTAAGAGTTAGGAGTTAAGAGTTAGGAGTTAGGAGTTGGGAGTTAGCTGTTAGGAATTCGCACCTCATCCCCCTCCCCTCATCCCCCTCATCTCCCTCATCCCCCTCATCTCCCTCATCCCCCTCATCTCCCTCATCTCCCCCACAATTTCCCCCATCACCGTCACTATCCCGGTTATACTCTCTACAGTTAACCCTTACCATTGACTTTTTATGCCTGAAAATTGGATGCTTCCGAGGATTTTTCCCGTTGGTGGAATTCTGTTTGACTTTTTATTTGTACTGATTGCCATCCCCATCGAAGCATATGTTTTGCATAAACGGCTAAAATTTGATAAAAAAACTAGCACTTTTTATGCTATTTCTATTAATCTGTTTTCCAGTGTAATTGGTTGGTTTATATTTTTTGTATCGGAACCAATGTTGCCAATACAGGTGAAATCAGAATTAATAAATTATATGTTTTTTAATACTTTCAAATCATCTAGTACACAGAGTCTAATAATTCTAACTGCGTTTATAATTTTTTTTGGCACTTTTATAATGAAATTTATTCTTTTGAGAATTTTACTCGTATCCTTATTGAAGGAACCATTTGCAAAAAAAGAAGAGGAGGTTCAAGTATTTCAAAGACAAAAATGGCGTGCTTTTAGTGGTCTGAAGTTACAAAATACAAACTTGGTCACTACTATATTGATAGCAAATTCGCTGAGTTATACCGCGATAACCATTATTTTATTGCTGCGCTCAAAGTAGCAAAAATTTAATTTTTCTATTCAGAGCCAGACCAGTGATTAATCAGGTGTAGGGAGAAATTATGAATACACTACTTAAAGATTTATTTGGGGTTTTTAAATTTGTTGAGGGGCTTTACGCAGGAATTAGAAAGGTATTAGTTCCACCGAAAGCTTATTCTTGGCAGACATTTATTTATATGAGTGTTTTCTCTTGGTTACTTTCATATTTTGCCATAGGTTATATAAAAGATATCATTGCATTTTTTGGTTGGTTGTTTTTAATTGCTGGCACAGCATGGTATACAACAGAAGATCCTTTGAGGGTGCCTGGTACTTTCATGCCGGTGGGAGCAGTAATCACTGGATTTTTAGTTAGTGTTTTTGCATTTGGAAGCCAAAAGGATGTAATTACACCAACAACAATTGTTTTTTGGCCGACAATTTCAGCACTAATTACAGCAATACCAGAATTTATTGAAGGAACAGACACTGATGCTAAAGCTCAAATCCCTAAGCCAGAAGACCGCCAAAAAATTATAATTTTAGTTGCTAGCAGTATGTTGCTAAGTTGCTGGCTTCAGTTTTATTTTGTCATGAATAATTGGTTAGAAGAATATCCGAGTTTGCAGACAGATACTTTTAAAAATAGTACCGTTGTTGTCAGAACTGAAGAACCAGTTAAGGTACCGCAAAATGGGATTTTAATTCTAGATGAACTTCAACCAATAGTAGAAGAACAAATAGGTCAAACACCTTGGTCGGAAGTAGAAAAATGGTTGCTTGATGCAAAACAGCGAGTAGGAAGCTTGGGTAGAGGAGTAATTCAAAAAAACCTAGCACAATATGAGGAAAAGGAATTATGGCGCGTTGAACCGCGTGTATCGAATACTAAGTCTGGGTATATTTTAGATTTACTAAGTATCTGGATAGGACCGAGTTCTAATCCACGGGGGTATTACTTAAAGAAATCTTGTCGGATTGAACCAGTTGCAGCAACTAATAAATCGGGGGATAAAATAACAGTTGCAGAAATTGAATGCGATCGCTTGAATAAATTTATCGCTGGTTCGCCACCTCCGCAGCAGTGAAGAGTGGGGAGTGGGGAGTGGGGAGTGGGGGAGATGAGGGAGATGAGGGGGATGAGGGGGATGAGGGAGACAAATCAATTCAAAATTCAAAATTCAAAATTCAAAATTAAAGAACTTTTGAATGCGTGACTTTTTAATGCCCCATGCCCCATGCCCAATGCCCAATGCCCAATGCCCAATGCCCCATGCCCCATGCCCAATGCCCAATGCCCAATGACTAATAACTAATGACAACCAGAATTTTTGTACTCGCTAAGAATGTGTTTCAGGAAGTGATACGCGATCGCATCCTGTATATTATCGGTTTTTATGCTTTAATACTCGCCGCTGCTTTGGCTGTGCTTCCTGAGTTTGCAGCTGCTACGGAAGACAAAATTTTTTTAGATTTTGGTATGGCGGCGATGAATGCGATCGGTTTAATTGTGACGATATTTATTGGTACGGGACTAGTTAATAAGGAAATTGAAAAACGCACTGTCTTAGTATTAATTGCTAAACCTGTTAGCCGCAGTGAAATTATTGTTGGCAAATACTTGGGATTATCCGCAGTGGTAGCTGTACTCATAGCGACGATGACAATAATTTATCTGTTATTTCTGCAATTTGCTAACATTCCTCACCCAATAGTGAGTATTTTAATTGCGGCAATTTTCTTATTTTTGCAGTTGTCATTAATTACCGCTGTGGCTATTGCCTTCGGTGTTTTTACAGCTTCTCTGCTAGCGACTGTTTTAACTTTTGCAGTGTATTTAATGGGGAATATTACCCAAGATTTGGTACAATTTGGGCGTATTAGTCGCAATGTTGGGATAGAACGTTTAACTCAAGGCTTGTTTCTCATTTTGCCAGATTTATCTCGGTTAGATTTGAAAAATGATGCTGTTTATGGTTTGCAAGCACTACCTGATACAACAGCGCTGATGATGAATGCTGGGTATGGCTTACTTTACAGTGCTATGTTGTTAGCGATCGCCATTCTTATTTTCTCACAACGTGAGTTTTAGTCATTGGGTGTGGGGCGTGGGGAAATGAGAGGGATGAGGGAGATGAGGGGGATGAGGGGGATGAGGGAGAAAAATAAATGACTAATTACTAATAACTAATGATTATTTGAGGTTCTTTGATTGTATCATCAGGCATGATTGTGTCTCTAAATTTTGCATAAATCATGTTTGTCTGGTAAAGGTTTGCTTTACTTAATTTGGTTTTAGTTAAGTTTGCCCACGTCAAGTCTGCACTAGTTAAATTCGCTTCAGTTAAATTTGCTTCTAGTAATATTGCCCCGCATAACTTTGCTTTTGTGAGATTTGCTCTGACTAAATTGGCTTCAATTAGCGATGCTTCAATTAGCGATGCTTCACTCAAATCTGCTTCACTCAAATCTGCTGCACATAAAGAAGTACCCCAAAGGTTACTACCTGTTAATTTTACTCGCCATAAAAAACTTCCACACAAATTTGCTTGTCTTAAGTCGGCATTAATTAAATTAGCTTCACACAAAGAGGCCTCATATAAATTAACTCCGCATAAACTAGCTTTCATCAAATTTGCCCCACTTAAATTAGCACGAGTGAGTAGAGAACCAGATAAATCGGTACCATGCAAATCTGCTCCTATGAAGTTAAATCCGCTTAAATCAAGTCCTTTGAGGTCAATTTCACTCAAGTCATATCCACTGAAATTTTGACGCCCAAAACATTTATTTGTGATTTGATTTAAGATAGATTCTTGTTTGTCAACATAATTATTCATGGTATTCACCTCTGGGTGTAATTTGTCTCAAAGGCCGATTGCTAGAGTTACCGTATATTGAGAGTACACCTCAAAGAGAGATAAAAGCGATCGATAATCAAGAAGAAATTCCGAAAAAATCGTCAATAACCTGAAAATACGCTCTTAAAATCTTTTTTAAAACAAAAAATGCTGACATAGGTCACGAAATATTGATACGTTAGAATTCAGAATTCAGAACTCAGAACTCAGAACTCAGAACTCAGCAAGTTTACCACTGAGGCATTATTATATTTTGTGCAAACTCAAACCAATCCCAAATGTAATTTCAACGCCGCATCAACTAGTACCATCATCTCTTCGTTTAAATTACCTAATACTTCACCAGTAATTCGTTGCTTAGAAATTGTTCGCACTTGCTGTGCCTGTACTTTAGAAGGTTTTGTTAAACCACTAATCTCTGGATTCAGCAAAACTTCAAAAGGATAAACACGGCTCAGATTAGAGGTAAGCGGTAAAATTGTCACAGTGGTAGCAGCACTATTACTTATATCATTACTCACGATTAATACTGGACGACGTTTAGAGAGTGTTCCAAAAAATAAATGATCCAAAACCAGTCATTGCGAGCGAAGCGAAGCAATCCCAGTCTTTGCGATTGCTTCGCTTCGCTCGCAATGACAATTGGGCATTTTTTTACTTGGAGTACTCTTACCCATTTCTGAACCCATCACCGGACTAAGATTTGCGTAATAAATATCACCACGTTTCATCTTTTAAACCATCTGCTACTGTCACATCCCAATCGCTATCAACTTCAGCAGACGCTTCTCTGTAAGCTGCCTCTAATTCTCGGTTTCGCAGCAATTCTAATGCTTCTTCAATAACTTGAGAACGAGATTTACATCCTTTATTGCGCTTGTAGTTTTCGACAAACTCCACTAAAGACGTTGGCAAGGAAATAGAGAGTTTTTCTACATTCATCTTCCTACCAATTAGTAGTAAAAATAATTCTTAGTAATATCCTAGCTTAATCTCAAAGTCCAGCAGATCCGTTTGACTAATTGGCTGTAACTACAATTTGTCGTTACAATCAGGTAAGCGTAGCTGTGTTTACGTGATGGAATTTGAATGGGATGAAGCAAAACGTCTTACTAATCTTTGCAAGCACGGAATCGATTTTATCGATATCCCAACAGTATTTGATGGAGATATAGTAACAGTTGAAGACGATCGCTACAACTACGCTGAGCAACGTTTCGTCACATTTGGCTTATTGCAAGGGCTAGTCGTTGCTGTTGTCCATACAGATCGTGATGATTTAACGCGCATTATTTCTGCAAGAAAGGCAACCAAATATGAGCAACGAATCTATTTCGAGCAACTCTCAGACTGATTGGCAAAGGCTTGATGCTATGAGCGATGAAGACATTGATTTATCAGATTGCCCGGAAATTACACCAGAAATGTTTGCCAAGGCTACAGTTAGACGGGGTTTACCTGTGGCAAAAAAGAAAGCACAGGTGACGTTACGCATTGACAGCGATGTATTAGAGTGGTTTAAGTCGCAAGGACGGGGTTATCAAACACAGATCAATACCTTACTCCGAGCATATATGGAAGCTCATCGCTAGTCAGTAAATTGATGCTGTGGAATATGCAAAAAACCTCTCTAACCCTTATTAGTCCGTGTTTTCTGTGTCTTCCGTGGTTCGTTTTCCGTTACTTGTGCGTAAGTCTTACATCTGTTAATGTCCTAAGCACCTTGGTTGTTGTTATAACATTGCGAAGCGACACAACTCAATTGTGAGGCGACACAACTCAATTGTGAGGCGACACAACTCAATTGTGAGGCGACACAACTCAATTGCGAGGCGACACAACTCAATTGTGAGGCGACACAACTCAATTGCGAGGCGACACAACTCAATTGCGAGGCGACACAATCGAATTGGGGACTTTTAGAAAATAAATTATCCAATTTACTCAGACAATACAGCGTTTTTCATCTATTTGAACCACAATCCTCGGTAAGGGCGCACAGCTGTGCGCCCCTACAATGTGGTCTATTAACCTGAAAATTGCTGTAATATTTTTCTTTCTCCCCTGCCCCCTGCCTCTTCTACTCTTCTCCCCAAGTTCGCAATTGCAAATATACTAATACTAAAGTTACTGCTAACAACACTGTTGCCGCGGCGGCGGCATAACCAAAATCAAATTGAGCAAAGGCTTCTTGATAAATGTAGTAAACCAGCAAATTAGTTGAATTCAATGGCCCGCCACCTGTGATGACATAAACTTGTTCAAAACTCCGCAGTGTAAAAATCGCAGTAGTGATTGTGACAAATATGACGGTGGGACGCAATCCAGGCAGTGTAATATGCCAAAATTGTTGCCAAGCGTTTGCACCATCTAAATCTGCTGCTTCATAACGACTGGGGGGAATTGCCTGCAACCCGGCTAAAAATACCACCATATTAAAACCGAGTTGTTTCCAAATACTCATTAAAATTAATACTGGCATTGCCCAAAATGTATCTCCTAGCCAGGATACAGGTGGAATACCGAAAAAATCTAAAAATCCGTTAACTGGCCCTGATGTTTGAAACAACCAACGAAATCCCAAGCCAGCCGCCACAAGGGAAATAATTGAAGGTAAAAAATAGGCACTCCGCAAGATTCCCCGGAAAGCCAAGGAGCGATTTAATAGCACTGCTAATCCCAAGGGGATAATTAAACTGGGAATGATGGTAGCAACGGTAAAATAAATGGTGTTACCAATGACTTGCCAGAAGTCAGAGTTCAGTAACAAGCGCCAATAGTTTTTTAAACCTATCCAATAAATACCTTTGGAAGTGAAACTACCAGCGGTGAAACTGAGGTAAAACAAATAAGCGATCGGCCAAATGATAAAAACACCTAGTAAAATCAGTGCTGGTGTGAGAAAAATCCAGGCGGCTGCTGTATCGTTATCCAGCAGTTGCATACGAGAGAAACGGGATGTTTTCATGGCAGGGTGTGATTTTACACAAAAGTACTGTTAAGATCCTGTGAATTTCTTGGCTTTGATGCAAATGCGTAATATCTTGCCTCACTTTGACAAATTCCAAATTGCTAGCAAAATTCTGACCTCAAGTGTATTCATATCATTCTTCATCACACTTGATACAACTGTGCTGGCTCAACCTTCCATCGCACCGACACAGACTCCATCTCAGCAAGAACAAAACATCAACCCTATTGCTGAAAAATTGTTTGGGAAATGGCAAGCTCAAGATCCTTCATCTTCTACAACCGTAACCTTTATTTTTACACCGGAAGGCAAATTATTTCTCCTTGCACCTGATTCTAAAACTATTGGTGCGATCGCATTTAAATATCGCATTAATCCAACGCCACAACCGATGCATCTAGATGTAATAATCTCAAGTAATCAAAAAGAGGTATTGACAATTTTTGAATTTACTGATGATGGTCAGATGCGCTTACAGTTAGATGGCACTAATCCTGGAAAACCCAGACCCACAGTTTTTTCTTCCCAAGCATCGTTATTCAAAAAAATTTCTAATGCTACGACATTACCTGATAATGTCCAAATAATCAACCCAGAAACAGACAATCCAGAAACTAGCGATCCAGAATTAGAAGCAAAAGTAGCTATTACCAGCGTCAACCGCGCTCAACACGCTTATTACTTAGAAAACCAAAAATTCGGTGCTATGGATCAACTGGGTATTGGTGTTCAGCCAGAAACAGAGAATTACCGTTACCAAATAGTAACCCCAGGCAAACAAACCCAAACTTTAATTAGCACTGCTACTGCCAAAAAGCCGGAGCTAAAAAGTTATACAGGTGTTGTATTTTTGAGAAAAATTAAAGGTGAAATGGTTGTAATTACAGGTATTTGTGAAACTGATAAACCCTCTACAAAACCGCCAGGGCGTCCAAGATTTCGCAACCAAGAATCTCAGCAAATTCAATGTCCAGCCGGCTCACATTTATTGTAATATTTATCGAAAAATAATTTAGGAGTAGAGACGCAAGAAATCGCGTCTCTACATCAGGGTTTTGTTGCTCATTGTGAACTGTATTGGTCTATAATCATTTGGTGGTTTAATCACCAGATGATTATATTCTGACTTCTGAATTCTCTATTCTGCATTTTTCCTCAAGCTTTATGAGTAATAATTCCACAATAGATGCTACTGCTAGCCTGATTTATCCCAACATCTCTAGCTATCAGTTGAGACAAAGCACTCCTTTAAAACTCGGAATTATGGCTTCTGGAAATGGCAGCAATTTTGATGTAGTTGCCCAAGCTATTCAAGATGGACAGCTAAATGCCAAAATTCAAGTTTTGATTTATAATAATCCGACGGCCAAAGCAGCGGTTAGAGCAGCAAATCGAGGAGTAGAAGCTGTGTTATTGAATCACCGCGACTACAAAAGCCGAGAAAAGTTTGATGAGAAAATTGTGCAGACATTACGGCAACATGACGTGGAATGGGTGATTCTGGCGGGCTGGATGCGACTTTTGACATCAGTGTTTATTGATGCTTTTCCTAATAAGATTATTAATATACATCCGAGTTTATTGCCTAGTTTTAAGGGAATTAATGCTGTAGAACAAGCTTTGGCATCTGGGGTAAAAATTACTGGCTGTACTGTGCATATTGCTTGTTTAGAAATGGACAGTGGGCCAATATTGATGCAAGCCGCAGTACCAGTGCTACCGGATGATACACCAGAAACACTGCACGCTAGAATTCAAATTCAGGAACATCGGATTTTACCAATGGCGATCGCTTTGGCAGCGTATACTAATTCCTAGTTCCTGTCAATACTACTGTGGTGATAAAAACTCATTTTTGGGTGAGTCAGCATTGGAGCGATCGCAACCAGATTTAGTTCCCAAGCTAGAATCTAAAATAGAGTGCATACTCAAAAGATTTGAAAATCAAACTTAGGTACTAGTAAATGAACATCTCCCTAAATTTAGAGCAGGAAGAATTTATCAAGAAACAAATAGAAAAAGGTAAATATACTGATGCATTAGAGGTAATAAATGCTGCTTTTAAACTATTACAAGAAAAGGAATTAATACCTGAACACTTATATCAAATAGAATCATCTGATTCTAATGATATCATACTAAATTTTATGAAAATTAGTGAATCTGCACTGAATGAATATTGGCTTAATGAAGAGGAAGACGAAGCTTGGAAAAACCTATAGAACACTTGACCAAAGGTGATGTAATTGTAATTAATTATCCTTTTTTAGATGCTTTGGATAGTAAAAAAAGACCTGCTTTAATTGTTGCTCAATCTGGCAGCAATATCATCATTTGTGTTATTACGAGTAAATCAGGTAGGGAAAAAGAGATTAAGCTAGAAGAAGGAGATTTTCGCGTTGGAAAACTAGACTTAATTTCTTATATACATCCTAGTGCCCTGTATACTACTAAAAAAGACTTAGTTTTAAGAAAAGTAGGTAGTCTCAAGGATGAAAAAATTGACAAAGTTATCACTGCAATTAGAGAAATTCTCCAAGAACCTCCAAGCTCTCCACCTCCTGCATCTAAAGCATTAAAGCGTGGTAAACCTCCTAAGAAATAAATTTTGCAATTCTATTTTGAACGCTGCATCTGATTTAGCAATATCTTATTTTTTACTTTTTGACAATTGCCAGATTTTCCACACATAGCTAGAAATCCAATTTGTCATAATATGAGCAGCAATGGGCACTAATAAGTTGCCAGTCAGCAAGGCGCTATATCCTAATATCATCCCGACAATTGTTGCCCAAACTACATAAGGCCATTGTTGAGAACCGCTAAGATGCAAGACGCCAAAGCAAAGGCTAGATACAATAACAGCCACATGATCTAAACCTAAAGCTGGTAGCATCACGCCTCTAAATAACAATTCTTCACTCAAACCCGGTAGCAACCCCAACCAAATTAAGTCTGGTAAGGTTAAAGGCTTCAATACCACTTCTAGATAAAAATCTGCACTTTTACGGTAGGGAGTCCAAAGGCGATAAGTTAAGCCACTTAATGCGGTGATGACAAATCCCAACCCTACACCCAACAGCAAATCTCTTTGGCTCAACTTCCAGGAAAATAAAGAAAAGTTGCCAAAGTACAACGAAAGTTTGGCGACTATCAACAAAATAATTGCAGTCGCTCCCATCGCTCCAAGTACTTGGATGCGTGTTAGATATGGAATTTCTGGTTCTTGCTTTTGTTGTTCAATCACGGGTTTTTTAGGAATGGGGCATTGGGCATTGGGCATTGGGCATGGGGCATGGGGTGGGGAAGATGGGGGAGATGAGGGAGATGTAGCTTTAACTCCAAACTCCAAACTCCAAACTGCAAACTCTAAACTCCTCACTCCTAACTCCTAACTCCTAACTCTTAACTCCTAACTCCTAACTCTTAACTCCTGCAAAGACGATAATTTGGGACGGAGAACACAGGGATCGATGCCTGCTTTATGTGCGACTAATACACCCACTGCCTCTAAATATGAGTTTACCTGTATGGATTTGATCCCCAACGGTTGGGGAGGAACTTTTATAACGGTTTTATTTTCTTCTACTGTAATTATTTGGCATTGTGTTTGGCTTAAACTCAATAGGGCGCTACTACCACAGGCATTTGCAGGTACGATCGCAGCATCCACTTGATTAGCCCAAATATCTTCTTGTTCTAATGCTATCGCTTTTCTCTCTACTATAAATTGTGGGGCACGACTCAAGCCCACGAGAACACACGGTAAAAATGTGTAACCCAATTCCTCAGCAGCGGAACGAGGTGATAAGTCCGGTTCTGGGGGGGCGCTGGCTAGAGCTGGTGAATGGGCACAGGGAATTTGAAAAGTTCGCACTACCAAGTGGCTAATTACGGCTTCTGCACCCGCTAGGGAATCAACTCCTGCACCGTGGCGGTATTTCTGTACTGCCTCCTCATCCATATCATCTCTTAAACGGGCGACAACTGCGATCGCTTCTGCCCCAGCTTTTTTAATCAGGATTTCCGCTGCCCTTAATAAGCTATCGGGGTTACCAATTGTCCCCCAACTTGCACCCGATGGGGTAGTCCGTAATTCTACATTTAAAGGTGCATCAGTGATGACATAATCTGTTAGTGTCAATCCCAGGGTAGCTCTCGCTGCGTCCGCTGCTTGGAGATGCCTTAGCCGCAACTCCGGCTCAATACCTTGGTCTAAAAGCAAACCTATCTTGTTATTCCGGACTGGACGCAGACCCCAGCACCCAGCAGCGAATTTGTCAAGTCCGAAACCTTCAACGTAGAGAGCATTGGGGAGATTCCAATATAAACTTGCGCCATTGAGGACATTGGGGTGAGTAATCAGGCGATCGCAAACCTGTGCTATAACTCTGGCAACAGGCAAAGCATCACCAGCGTAACCCCCAATAGCAGCCCCAACGCCAGTTGGTACGATTAAGATAGCGGTGTATGGATGCATATTGAATGAAGAGTTAGGAGTTAGGAGTTAGGAGTTAGGAGTTAGGAGTTAGGAGTTAGGAGTTTGGGAGAAAGCATAAATTCTTTTTCCCCCCACACTCCCTCATCTCCCTCATCTCCCTCATCTCCCTCATCTCCCTCATCTCCCTCATCTCCCCACTTCCCCATTTCTAACTCTTAGTCGTAACAACGGCTTCAACTGTGGCCTTTTGCTGAGCAACGTCCACAGAGGTCACAGCCCAACGTAGGGGTTCGCCTTGTTTCTTCAATTCTGTTTCAATTGTTTTGAGTAATTCTGCGGGAGTCTCTTCTAAATCAATTTCTGCGGTAATAAAATGAGTCGTCATTTGGGGATATCCTGTTGATTTGTAGTTTCTAGAATAGCTGATATCAGTTACCATGAAATACTTGCAGCAGATTTTCAGGAATGCAAAGTATACAACCTAAATCTGGTAGCCTGTTGTCAAGCTTTTTTTATTCTGACTCCTGAATTCTGAATTCTGCTGTAATTAATTAGTCTTTCCCAAATTGCAACTGATAAAGTGTGTCTTCTTTTCCAGTCTCAACTTTTAAATCAGAAAGGGGTTTGGCAACACAAAGCAATACGTAACCTTGTTTTTGTAAATCTGGACTAACACCCATACCATCAGTTTGATCTACACTTCCCTCGCTAATTTGACCTGCACAAGTTGTGCAAACGCCTGCGTGACAAGAGCTGGGCAAATCTAAACCAGCAGCATCGGCAACTGATAGGATGGTTTCATTTTCAGGGACTTGCAAAGTATGGGTTTTGCCTTGGTGATGAATTTCTACGGTGTAAGTTTTGGGCATATACAAAAAGAAGGTGATGCAACGGACAAATTTCTTAGTTTATCTGAATTAGTTAAAAATATCTAGATGTTACTATAAAAATTTAGGTAAAAGATTGATATTATAGCAACTAATTCTGAGCATTTTGTAGATTAGTAACATTATTTACTATACAATACAGACTGTATCTGTAAGTCTGCCTTTTGGCATTGGTTCGATATCTTGGAAAGTTGACACCACACAAAATAAGGCGGTTTGGTCGCTGTATGTGGAATTGGTGACACGCATTGCTGTACAACCTTTGGAAGTTGACCAGGGTTTGGTACGAGAAGCGATGAATTCTCTTTATAGTTTATTTGCTACAAGCCGCGAAGTTCTCAAAGCCGCCGGAAACTTGAGCAAAAATCGTCATGCTATTGAAATTTTTGGCAGGATGTCTGTTAATGTATCACAGACTGGATTGGATGCGATCGCCATTATTCAATAATAAAAAAACTTGAATTATTGCTTTACTTTTACTGCCAAATGTAACCCTAAGTTATCCAACAAAGAATTTAGACTGTAAAATTCAATTTCGCCTTTATTTGATAACACCTGCTCAAGTTTATTGTAGAGTTCCTTTACTTGTGCAGAAAACTGGTCAACTCCACCATGCGCCTCTATAACATTTTTCAGCGCCTTACTCAACATTTTTGGATCGCCTTCTTCTAAAACAACTTCGATATAAGCTGCGGCTTCTAGTGGATTTTTTAAGTCTTGAATCAACTTTTCATGATAGCTTGTACTTTTAGGCATCATCTCTACTCCTGTAGTCTTCCCAATATTCTTTGGCTTTAGCAATATCTTTATCTTGAGTGCTTTTATCACCACCACACAAAAGAATAATAACTATTGAGCCTTGCTGTCCAGAGTATATGCGATAGCCAGAACTGTAGTCTATTCTCAGTTCAAAAACTCCATCACCAACTGGTTTACAATCACCTAAGTTACCTGCTTCTACTCGGTCAAGCCTTGCTCTAATTTTAGCTTTTGCTCTTATATCGCGCAAAGATTCAAACCACTCAGAGAAAGGATTTATACCATTAACGCTTAAATAACTCCTGATCTCCTTTGGTGAAACTTCCATCTTGAAATTCTTTCAAACTCTGCGATCGCTGTAAATCAACAATATACACTATGTAGCGATGATTGCACTCACCAACAAACTTTGGTCATCAATGTTAGAACATTAAGCCTTAAAGTTAGAACATTAAGACTTAGAGCTAAAACCTTAAGCCTTAAAGTTATAACATTAAGCCTTAGAGCTAGAACATTAAGCCTTAAAGTTACAACATTAAGACTTAAAGCTAGAACCTTAAGCCTTAAGATTACAACATTAAGCCTTAAAGTTAAAGCGATCGCATCGCAGATAGCAGTTCTCAATTGCATGGAATACAGACCATTTGTAGGGGTACAGCAATGCTCATTGGTGTCAACTTAACGCAAAACCGATGTCCCGCAAGGAACTGAAGTTCAATGCTTTTAGCGAAAGTCATCTAAAGATGACTAGATATCCCCAAAAATATTTAGTCTACTTGAGTAGACTTTAGCTATAAGAGAGGGAATTCATTCCCAGGCGGGTGACGAAGCCAACAAATAAGCCATTTCTAGCTTAAGTTGACACCCATGAGCATTGCTGTGCCCTATTGTCTATTGCTTAAACATAATTAATATTATTCTCCTGAAAATCAACCTTTGATGATTAAAATCCGAGAAATCACGGGCATAAATAAAAACTTTTACTAAAAAAATGCGCTTTTTGCTGAACCAGAATCCAGGTTAATTGAGACAAAATAGCTCTGTAAAGCTTTTAAAAGCGTAAATGTATGCCTGTAAAAAAACGTAGTTCCCAGATTCTAAAAAAAGCTCAGTTTAGAGTTGCCGGACTGAAAGCTATCGATCCGAGTCTCAATTTTGATGATACTTATAACTTGCAAAACCTGACTCAATTAATAGACAATTTTTACAATATGCTTAATGATTATAACGCTGCTATAGCTATGATTGACTCTTCTAAAAAAAAGCTGGATGAGATGGAAAAAACCTTAGGTCAGGTTTCAGACAAAATGCTGACGTGGGTTGGTTGCAAGTACGGCAAAAACAGCAACGAATATGAACTTGCAGGTGGCGTTCGAGACAGCGAACGTATCCGTAAAAGCAGATTGACACGGTTAAAATCTAATACAGATAAACCATCAGTTGAAAATGCAATATAGCGTTTTCCAATCAAAAAACGCCTAGTAAAATTGCGCGATAATTTCAGCAAAGTTTGGAAAACTCATGATGTTTAGATCCTCGAATTCTTTAACAAATTCGGCATCAGAAATTTGGAATGCTCTGTTAGCAGAGAGTAACGCACCCTATTGAGGAATATCACTTACTTAACCTGGATTTAGATCCCTGACTTCTTCAAGAAGTCGGGGATCTGGATAGCTACTTTTGCATATTGAGATTTTTTAACCAAATCAAATATGATTCTTATATTTTCTCACGAATAAATCAAGACTCCTATACAATAAAACTTTGCATTAACCCATAAATTCCGCTATCTTAAAATTGAATGACCCGTTTTATACATGATAAATTCGCCAAAGACTATCTAGAAGAATTATTAAAAAATTACGGAGAAGTCAAGGCATCAGAAAAAGTTTCAGGAGAGATTAAAGAAATAGATGTTTTATTCACTCCTGGCAAACAGCAAAGCTCTAATATAGAAATACTAGGTTTGCTAGGAAGATTTGCGGAACATCCTGCACTCATAGAACCCTTCCGGAATCCAGCTTCTACCGATGAAATATGCGACTGTATTCTAAAATTATTAGAAGTAAAGGCTCTCTTACGACGAGAAGCCAAAACCAATAAAACCAAACTTCAGGACTCGGAAATTCCTAAATTGTGGATTCTGACACCTACCGTATCTGAAACTAGGTTGTCTAGCTTTGGAACTATGCAACAAGCAGGTTGGTTACCAGGAGTACATTTTCTGCCAGATGCCTTACGCACAGCAATTGTGGCAATACATCAACTACCGCCAACACCAGAGACTTTATGGTTGAGGCTTTTGGGTAGAGGAAGCGTGCAGTCACAAGCAATTATTGAGTTGCAGACCTTACCATTAGATCATCCATATCAAAAAGCAACCCTGGAACTAGTTTATAACTTGCGCGAAAATTTGAGAGTCAACCAAGAATTAGAAGCAGATGATAGGGAGTTAATTATGCGACTAGAACCACTTTATCAAAGAAACAGAGAACAAGCCAAAGAAGAGGGAAGACAAGAGGGAAGACAAGAGGGAAGACAAGAAGGAGAAAGAGATTTAATATTGCGTCTAGTCAATTGCCGTGTTGGGGAAATTGATGCTTTATTAATCGAGCGAATTAAAGGATTATCAATTGAAAAGTTAGAAAATCTAGGAGAGGCGTTATTAGATTTTTCTAGTATTGCTGATTTAGAAACTTGGTTAAACCAACAATCAGATTAACAATTCAAAATTCAAAATGACGCTCTCTACGAGACGCTGCGCGTAGCTTGCTTCTCTGTAAGAGTACGCGGACACGGCGGGAGCTAGCTAACAAAATTCAAAATTAAAGACAGTTTGAGTTGGGGATTTAAATCCTAACTCAGAGGTTGTTTGAAAAGTCTAATCGGCTGAAAATTGCACGCCACTTGCTACCCTACGGGTTCCGCGTTAGCGGTACAAGTCGCGGAACCGCAAGGGCGCAGTGGCTCCCCTTAAAAACGGGGACTTTGATTCTAGTTTCCCCCCTTTTTTAAGGCTAGGGGGATCTAAAAGTGTCTAAAATCACAACAAAACAGTTTTCAAACAACCTCTAAACAAGTTTGTTAGTAGTCTATAAAAAGTTAAAAATATTTGATTGACGAAAACTAAATTGCTAATAAGCGATCGCCAGTAAAACTTTGAGTAATAATAGCTAAGTCTTCCCTAAAAATATTTCATAATTAAGGAGAGAACATGCCAACGGAGAATACAAAAATGCTAGAACAATACCGTCAACACGTCGTCGAAAGGGCAGCATTAGGAATTCCCCCCTTACCGTTGGATGCGAAGCAAACCTCAGAATTATGTGAATTACTGAAGAATCCGCCCAAGGGTGAAGAAGATACATTATTGCATTTATTGAGCGATCGCGTCCCCCCCGGTGTTGATGCAGCTGCTTATGTAAAAGCGGGATTTCTCACAGCTATTGCCAAGAAAGAAATCAGCAGTCCGTTGATTTCGCGCATAGAAGCAGTGCAATTGCTGGGCACAATGGTAGGTGGCTACAATGTGCAAGCTTTAATTGATTTGCTGCAATTCCCCACCGTATCCGTATCAGACTCTTCCGAAACACCTCTGGTAATGGGAGGACAAGGAAAGGAACCCATTGCAGCTTACGCCGCCAACGCCTTAAGCAAAATTTTGTTGGTGTACGATGCTTTCCATGATGTTTTGGAGTTATCAAAAACCAATCCTTTTGCCAAGCTAGTAGTTGACTCTTGGGCTGAAGCCGAGTGGTTTACCGTTCGCCCCACTGTACCGGAAGCAATTACTGTTACAGTTTTTAAAGTCCCTGGCGAAACCAACACCGATGACTTATCCCCCGCCCAAAGCGCCACAACTCGCCCAGATATTCCCTTACACGCCTTAGTAATGCTAGAGTCACGGCAACCGGGAAGTTTACAAACCATTGCCGAACTGAAAAAGCAAGGACATCCTGTGGCTTACGTGGGAGATGTGGTTGGTACGGGTTCCTCGCGGAAATCTGCTATCAATTCGGTGTTGTGGCACATGGGGAATGATATACCTTTTGTGCCAAACAAACGCGCTGGGGGATATATTTTAGGTGGTGCGATCGCGCCAATTTTCTTTAACACAGCTGAAGATGCCGGTGCTTTGCCTATCCAGTGCGATGTCACCAAACTAGAAACCGGCATGGTAATTACCATCCATCCCTACAAAGGTGAAATCACAAACGAAGCAGGCGAGGTAATTTCCACCTTCACCCTCAAACCAGACACCATCCTCGATGAAGTCCGCGCAGGTGGACGCATCCCCCTACTTATCGGACGTACCCTCACCGATAAAACACGCCTTGCACTCGGCTTAGAACCCAGCACCGTTTTTATCCGTCCCCAACAACCAAGCGACACAGGCAAAGGCTACACCTTAGCACAGAAAATCGTCGGTAAAGCTTGCGGCTTAGCTGGTGTGCGTCCCGGTACATCTTGCGAACCCATCATGACCACCGTTGGTTCCCAGGATACCACAGGCCCCATGACCCGCGACGAATTGAAAGAACTCGCTTGTCTGGGTTTCAGTGCAGACTTAGTGATGCAGAGTTTCTGTCACACAGCTGCTTACCCCAAACCGATAGACATTAAAACTCACCAAGACCTCCCCGACTTCTTTGCCCAACGTGGCGGTGTCGCCTTGCGTCCCGGCGATGGTATCATCCACTCCTGGTTAAACCGGATGCTGCTACCCGACACCGTAGGAACTGGCGGCGACTCCCACACCCGCTTTCCCTTAGGAATTTCCTTCCCCGCTGGTTCTGGCTTAGTAGCCTTTGCTGCGGCGTTGGGCGTCATGCCTTTGGATATGCCAGAGTCAGTTTTGGTAAAATTCAAAGGTAAATTACAACCCGGTGTCACCCTGCGGGATATTGTGAATGCCATTCCCTACGTAGCAATTCAAAAAGGTTTGCTGACAGTGGAAAAGCAAAACAAAAAAAATGTCTTCTCCGGACGAATTTTAGAAATTGAAGGTTTGCCAGATTTGAAAGTCGAACAAGCCTTTGAACTCGCCGACGCCACCGCCGAACGTTCTTGTGCAGGTTCCACAATTAAGCTGAGTATCGAGACAATTTCTGAATATCTGCACTCTAACGTCGCACTTTTGAAAAACATGATAGCACGGGGCTATCACGATGCCCGTACCATCCTCCGCCGCATTGCCAAAATGGAAGAATGGTTAGCAAATCCCGTGTTATTAGAAGCCGATGCCGATGCCGAGTATGCCGAAATAATTGAAATTGATTTGAACGAAATCAAAGAACCAATTGTCGCTGCTCCCAATGACCCCGATAATGTTAAATTATTATCGTCAGTTGCTAATGACCCAGTGCAAGAAGTATTCCTGGGTTCGTGTATGACAAATATCGGTCATTATCGCGCAATGGCGAAAGTTTTGGAAGGCGCCGGTGAAGTGAAAACCCGCCTGTGGATAGCACCACCAACCCGCATGGACGAACACCAATTAAAACAAGAAGGAGTGTACGCCATTTTTGAGGCTGCCGCTGCGAGAACAGAAATGCCAGGATGCAGTTTGTGTATGGGAAATCAAGCGCGAGTTGCTGATGGGACAACAGTGTTCTCCACCTCTACCCGCAACTTCAATAATCGTATGGGTAAAGATGCGCGAGTGTACCTTGGTTCAGCAGAATTAGCAGCAGTTTGCGCCCTGTTAGGACGCATTCCCACACTGCCGGAATATTTGGATATTGTGGCGAAGAAAATCGATCCTTTTGCTGATGATTTGTATCGCTATTTGAACTTCGATCAAATCGCTGGTTTTGAAGATGAAGGAAGAGTGATTGCGTTGGAAGATATGCCCAGGATTGAGGATATTTTGGGTATGCCTACAGCAGCGAAGTAACTAATTTAATGGTGGGCAATGCCCACCTAATTATCTAACATCAACAGGTTATTTATTAATAACTTTCCACGTCCGGGGTTGATAAAACAAACATTGACTACTAACCTTGCTGGATTTCACAGCAAACCTAAAAGATTCCACCACATCAAATGTACATACGCCTTCTTTAACGTATATTTTGGTGTTGTATAAACCGGGTAATAAGCAACAGTAAGGCATCTGCATTTGGATTTCAACTTTTCCCGGCAGTATTTTTAAAGGTTCATTGTCACTAGCAGAGGTTATATACAAAATACGCTCATTTTGTCCAGATAAAGCTGAAATTAATACACCTAAATTTGCAGCTTCAATTTTTTGGTGTGCATTGCACTCTACGGATAAATAAGCTGGTTCACCAGATAAAGGAGCTGGGAGTATATTTCCTTGTTCATCTTTAAAACAAAGAGAGACAATATCTAAACCCAAACTTTTACTCTGATGTTTTTCGGGCAATAACATCACCCCTAAAGGTGCATCTGTGCCACCTAAAGATAAATCCTCTTCATATTGGCGAACAACTGCTTCTGTTTCGCCAGATTTAATCAATTTACCTTTAGCAAGATAAACAGCAGATTCACATACATTTAAAATAACGTGGGGATTATGAGCAACTAAGATAAAAGCTGTACCAGCTTCTCGTAATTTTGCCAGCTTTTGATAACATTTCATCCTAAAACTTATATCGCCGACAGCCAGTACTTCATCAATCAATAAAATATCTGGTTCTATGTGAACTGCACAAGCAAATCCCAGCCTAGCAGCCATGCCAGAACTATAAGTTTGTACTGGTGCGTCAATTGCATCCCCAATTCCAGAAAAATCTATCACATCTTGAAATCTTTCTTCGATTTCTTTGGTGGATAGACCGAGAATTGACATATTGGCATAAATATTTTCTCGCCCAGTCAAAATCGGATTAAACCCTGCTCCCAGTGCAATTAATGGAGCTAGCCTACCTCTGACTTTCAAACAGCCAGTATCAGGTTTTATCAATCCACTAATGATGCGTAGCAGCGTACTTTTTCCCGCGCCGTTTGACCCAATTAACCCTAGTGCTTCTCCTCGCCGCAATTGGAAACTAACATCTTTCAATGCCCAAAATTCTTTGGAACGCAATGTATCACTTTTTCTCTTGCCCCCAATTAATTCTGTGGCAATATCTTGGACACCATAAAATAAAGATTGTTTTAAGTCTCGACAAAATTTCTTAGAAACATTATCAACTGAAATAAGTACTTCAGTATCTTCAGACTCAACAGAAATTGCTTGGTCTATTACATTAGTCATCATTAAGAACTAACTCTCTCAACCACAAAAGGCATAGCAAGACGGAAAGCTACCCAAGTGAGTAGCAAGCCGATTAAACTAATTCCACTTACCACCCAAAAACGATAAGGGTCTGATACCACACCGGTTGTAGCTAACTCTCGTGCGGTTACTAATAAAGGTGTGACAGGATTAAGGTGTACTAAAAACCCAAAGACTCCCTCTTTTGGAATTGGATAAACTACTGGAGTCAGGAACAGCCAAAAGCCTGTAATCAAAGTTAGCCCTTTCGATACGTCTTGGTACAACACACCCAACGGAGCTAATAAAATGCCGATGAATGTTCCCAGCAAAACTAAATGAATCAATGGCACTGGAGTTAAAATCACTGTCCAAGTTATGGGTATGCGAAACCAGATAAACAATGTCACTATTAAAATCAGCTTGATGGCAAAGTTAAAAAATACTTCACCCACTTTTGCTAAAATTAGTGCTTCTCTGGGAAAATTAACTCTAGCCAACATCGGTTTTGCCACTGTCACAGCTTGCACTGGCCCGTTTAAAGCTTCAACAAATGTTTGCCACAATGCGGTACTGAACATGACATAAGCGGGATAGGGTATGTCTGTGACGCCAATATTAATGACATTAGCATCATTGGCAAGGGTAAAACTCACAGCCATGACAATTGGCGGTAAAAAAGCCCAGATTATTCCTAAAAAGGATTGACGATATTGGGCGCTAATATCCCGCACCATCAGTCGCCACGCAAGCTCGCGGGAGCTTAGCAAGTCTCGCCACATTTGTCGGAACAATTGTAGAGGATGCCTCAGGGTACTGTCAGGGGTATAAACGACCTCAAGTAGCTGAGAATTTAGTCTGTGATGTTGCTTCAAAATTTCTCATCCTTTGCCAAAGAGATTGCAAATATAAATCCTGGTTTTATATCATGTCCGGTTGAAGACTTATTGTTTAGACTGACGCGGGGACATGGAGACGCGGGGACATGGAGACGCGGGGACGCGGAGAAATTTTAATCATAAGTGATTAGCCGGACATGATATTACTGATTGATGGGATGGATTTTTCTTACAGCTATTTTCAGGTAAATAAACCACGCGGTAGGGGCGCAAGGCCTTGCGCCCCTACGACAGATGGGTTCAAATACGTGGAAACTGCTGTAATTTATTCCGCATTTATGCAACACCTCAATTCTTTATACCCTACCTACCTAGATGATGCTGTGATTGGAGATTTCTCTTGATGTGTTGAAGCTTGGTTTTGCATATTTGGTAAGTATGTTTTAGCGTAGCGGTCGGTAAGATAACGATTGACTGCTTTATCCATAAGAAGCAGAGCTTTGCCAACTACCCGCGAGCCAAATTTGCCGATAGACAGTCTACTAGTAAGGGGATTAATGATTGTCATCTTCCGCCGCCATCCCAAGCGTTTGTATTTGTTTTTAAAGTACTCATCTTCAGTGAGGTTCCACTTGTCGTGGAGGCGTTTGAGACTTGCTAATTCCCAGGCGTCGCTCCAACGCAGCATGTAGTAATGCATATCTGTCCACTCTAGTGGTGGCCCTGGTACATAAGTCATTAGAGATTCTGGTTCCAGGTAGACTGTACCGCCAATTTCAGCTACTCGGATGCATAAATCTACGTGTTCTTTTGTGTTCAGCAGTGCTTCATCCAAGAAACCAATTTGCTGAAATATCTCTGTGCGTACCATCATGCAGTGGAACTCTGCTAACCCGGTTTTTTGCCGTTGCAACTGGGGTCGGACTTCGGCTATTTGCCGACCTTGTTTATAAATCTTTTCAATTATCCGGCGTCTTGTGGTTTCACCTTTTGTTTCCAATACAACCCCAGATTCTCCACCTGCACAATGCACTTCTACGTGTAAAGGTGTGCCTTGACAAATGAGGGGGCTAACTATGGTGGCTGCCGTTGCTTCTGCACACTCCACCAAAGGCTTGAGCCAGCCAGGGGTAACTACCACATCGTTGTCAATGAAAACAACATACTTGCTCGTAACTTGACGCAGACCGATGTTTCTGGCGCGGTTTGGGGGGAGATAATAGTCAGTACGAATCAGTTGAAATTGTTTTTGGTTTGCTTGCTCTGCTAAATATTCTTTAATGTGACGAGGGGAACCAGCGTCTACGTAAATTAACTCAAAAGGATATTCGGTGTGTTCGTAAATGCTTTCCAGGGATTCACGGGTGTGGCTGAAACGTTCCCTGGGAACTACGATTATTGTAACTTTTGGGCTGGCGATCGCTGATGAGTTCATAAATATAATCTCGGTTTCAGTTCATGTAGTTGTCAGTGACCAAAGACACATATTTTTATTTAAATACTGCCAATCGATCTCCGTGGGTTGACTTCATCGCTGATGTTTAAAGCTAGCGCTGCCTCCTGAGAATGTACATCATTTCTCAGTACTTGTCGATAAATTTGCACTAGCTCATCGTCGAGTTTGTTGGTATCGTAGTGTGATTCTACATAGGCGCGACCTGCTTGACCCATTGGTGGCCAAATTTCTGGATGTTCTATGAGGTAAGTTAATTTTTCAGCTATGGCATTGGCATCTCGCTCTGGCACTAGAAAACCAGAAATGCCATCTTTCACAAGTTCAGGAATGCCACCGTGGAATGTGCCGATGACTGGTAAACCCATAACCATTGCTTCTTTTAATGTGTTGACTGGGGCATCTTGATTGCCATCTTTTGCTGTGACACTGACACCAATAAAAATATGGGATTCATTGAGAATGTCAATAATTTCTGGTCGGGTTTTCCAACCCATGAGTTTAACTTTGTCGGCAAGATTTAGGTCATAAATTAACTGCTGTAGGTTTTCTTTGAGAATTCCATCACCAATGATGTTGTACTCAATATTTGAATAGTATTTTGCAACTTTAGCCACGGCACGAATGCTGTATTCTATGCCTTTTTTTTCTACTAAACGACCCGTTGTGACAATCCGAATTTTGCCTCCAGGATGAGTATGTCTGACTTGAAAAGGAAACTGACTACAATCTATTCCTGAACCATGCACGACTATTTTATTGGCATCGCAACCTAATTTTATGGCTCTTTTTCGGAAATATTCACAGTTTGCTAGAAAAAATTCTCCTTTGGCAAATAGTGGTTGATAAATTTCTTCTCCATACTCCTTAACAAACCAACTGATATCGTAGCCTCGAAAGGTGGTAATTAATTTTCCTTTGATGGCACCAATGTCGCGTAAAATCAAGCCTTCTAAGGCGAATGTGCCAAACTGGCAGTGGATAATATCGTATGGTTTCGCTTTCACAAATCGGGTTGCTGAATATAGTAAACGCAAGGAAGCTGCTTGTTTACCATACTTGAAAAAGTTAAGCGATCGCAGCAACATTAAAGGCGCTTGAGGAAAATTTTTGATGATTAATCCCAAGGCTTTCAGCAAGCGCGACAATTGGTTTTTCGGAATTTTTGGTTCGTAATAGGTGCGTGACAATAAACGATATTTTTCTACATCTGGATGAGTTTTAGAAATATTACTTGTGTGCGTAGCGTAAATATCAACTTCGTGTCCGCGAGAAATCAAACCGATAATTTGATTGAGGATAAACGTTTCTGACAATACTGGAAAATTCCCGACAATAAAGGCAATTTTCATAAGAAAATTTCAAACTTTACTAAACTTTTACAGTCTGATGTCCAACTTTACGCTTTCTTGATTTTTCCAGAGGAAACGCACCTTATTTCCTAGTAAAAACTAATCAACACTTCAGAATTATCTATATAATTGCAAAATTTTGATGGAATGATAACCAAAATAAATAAAAGCACCCAAGCTTAATCAATTATCTTATTTCCCAAAACATAAATCTTGATTAAAGCTAATATTACTAACCTCTTAACAGTGAATAAATAAATTTATTCCAAAGAAGGTACATTTTTAGAAATGATTAGAAAGTAAACCTTAAACTGTAGTAAACCTTAAACTGTAGTTAACTTTAAACTGTATGTGCAGTATTGCAAAGGTTAACGCACCAGATATAGCAATCCTATTTGATTTGTGAAAATGCGCGGTGCCCAGATCCCCGACTTTTCAAAGAAGTCGGGGATCTTATTTTTCACGAATGATTTAGGATTGCTATATGTTGATGCCCTGCGGCTAATCCTGACTTTCTCAAACTCTCAAATCCTTGCGTCGCCGTAACACAATGGTAGTTATAGGACTATTATTTGATTTTTGAAAAGATACGTACTGGTCTATCGCATTAATTTTGCTGGCTTTAAAATTAACGCGATGAACCAGTGGTGGTGTGACAAGGCTAAAATAGTGCATTAGTAGGTTGGGTTGAGCAGAGCGAAACCCAACATTGATCGGAGTGTTGGGTTTCACTTCGTTCAACCCAACCTACAACTTTATTACTGGGGAATTACCAATGCCCAATGTCCTATGCCCAATTCCCCATTAACATCCCAACTTATTAGGAATACCTTCACAACCACCAGGAATAGTATTTCTAGTTTTTTCGCCACCCCAAGCACAACAGTAGTAGCGTAGAGAC
This sequence comes from Nostoc sp. CreGUA01, assembly GCA_034531095.2. GTDB lineage: Bacteria > Cyanobacteriota > Cyanobacteriia > Cyanobacteriales > Nostocaceae > Nostoc. Next base: position 37,245 of record JAVRBV020000122.1, read on the forward strand.
TCAGACATTCTTTGCACGTCAGTGAAATCCGCTTTTTCCACCACAGCGCCAGTTTGTTCGCCTGTTTGATAATCTGGTGGTTCGGTGCGACTGCGGGGTGATGCTTTTTCTGCTACTCCGTAAAATAGCCGAACTCCATTGAGGTCAGCACCAGTGAGATTGGCATCGTATAAAATTGTGCGCGAGAGGTTGGCTTTTACCAAGTCACAGCCGACCAGATTAGCGCGGACTAGATTAGCTTCGCTCAGGTCAGTCCAACGTAAATCAGTACCAGAAAGGTCTGCGGCTGCCAGCATCACACCTAAATCAATGACACGTACACCTTCGAGGCGGTCTTCCGCGTAACCACCGATACCATCGAGAATGGGTCTACCTAATCGACTGTCGCGTTTTAGGGGTGATAGCAACTTGGAACGTGAGAGAAAGCGGAGAATTTTGGCTTTCCCACTGCCATCAACACTACTTAAAATTGCCGCAGTACGTCCTTCAGCGATCGCTCTTTCTTGAGGCCAATCTTCTAATAATCCTTCTTCATCTAATACTAAGTCGGAAACGCCCTGAAAATAGGAATCAATTGTTTGTTGCTGGGTGATAATATTTTGCTGAACTGTGAGCAGATTTTGTTGAATTGTCAAGTCTTTAGATATTACGTATTGTCGCCAAGCTACGTAAACAGCAATGATGGCGATGAGAATTTGCCCTAAAGCACCAAACCATTCAGCTAGACTACCAGAAGTCTCCCAGTTAATTTTGCGTCCTAAAGCAAACAAGCGATGGCCAACACCTGTGAATCGGATCAAGCCGATGATGGCGATGATTAATCCCAAAAAGCCAACAAACAGCGTCCGTTCTTGGGGTGAAAACCACTCGTCAAAAACTTCTAGGAACCAAGGTAATAATATTGCTAGGGATAACAGTAAAGTCACTAGTGTGCCGACAAGGCCGACGATCCAGTTATTCAGGATAACTCCCACCAGAGTAGTGGCGATCGCTACAAAAATCAGCAGCAATGCTCTGGGTTTGACTGTAAATTGCTTGCTAAGGGTTTGTCTGAAGCCAGAACGAGCTTGTTTGAGAGCCGTTGTATTTTGGGAAGATTGCAAAGACGAAATAGCTGCTAGGGCTTGTTGTGTCGCTAGTGCTTCTGAGGAGAGATGATTCTCAGTTGCAGCACCATCAAAGTCATCTGGCTGCAAATCGTGTTCTGGGATAGGTTCTGGGGTTGGTAGATTTGAGGAGTTCGATTCATTCGTCATGTCTTCTATTTTGCCCCAGCAGACTCAGTTCAATATCTGTTTTATCAGAAATTGTCCGCAGTTATAGTTAGCGGCCTCAAGTTTCCATTGGGTTGCACAGTTGAATAGCGATCGCTCCATTCTGTTAGCGGATAGCTAAGGTTTAGCCCATTCTGAATTCTGACTCCTGAATTCTGTTCGATAAAATAATTAAGCAAAGACTCTTTTCACTACTTATAGAGATTGATGAATTCACAATTGCTCTGCTCTTACAGTTACTCTAACCTGTTAGAATAAAAAGTATTAATTTTATTAAAAATTACCACAATGAATATTCAAGAAGCTTTTAATAACTCCGCCGCAGATTATGATAATTTGCGTCGTATTTTAATACCCTGTTTTGATGATTTTTATAAAACAGCAGTTGAGGTTATTCCAAGTAATCGCTTGGCATCACTGAAAATTTTAGATTTGGGTGCTGGTACTGGACTCTACTCAGGTATGGTTCAATCAGTCTTTCCTAATGCCGAATTTACCTTACTGGATTTAGCTTTTGAGATGCTAGAAAAAGCCCAATTTCGATTTAGTAAGATGGGAAAATTTCCCCGAATTTTAATTGGTAACTATGTAGAAGTGGATTTGGGCGATTCCTACGATCTTGTTATATCAGCCTTATCCATTCACCATTTGCCAGATTGTGATAAGCAAAGTCTCTATCAAAAAATTTACCATATTCTCAATCCCGGAGGGATGTTTGTTAACGCCGATCAAGTGTTGGGCAAAACTAATGATTTAGAAAAACTCTATCGTCAACACTGGCTAAATTCTGTACTTGCTTTGGGTATTTCACACGAGGATCTTAAGGCTGCACAAAAACGCATGGAATACGATTGCATGACACCCTTAGATGTTCAACTTAGTTGGTTAGAAGCCGCAGGGTTTCAAAATGTAGACTGCTGGTACAAAAATTTTAGCTTTACAGTATTTGGTGGGTATCGACCAATTTAGGAGTAGGTTGGGTTGAGGAACGAAACCCAACATTGAGCCGGGTGTTGGGTTGAGGCTCTGCGAAACCCAACCTACAATTTTTGCATCAATTTAGACTTGCCACGCCAGTAGGGTGCGTTAGCGGCGAGAGTACGGTACCATTTTTAAGGATTTGGTGCGTTATTGCGAAGCATAACACACCCTACACATACTTAAATTTTTTCAGTAATCAAATCGGATTCCTATATATATATTTTTCACAAATGATTTAGGACTGTTATAGCTTTGACAAAATTTCTGGTAACAACTGACTCGGAACTTTCGATAAAGCCAAATTTTGTCCCTGTATCCCTAATTCATTATGAAAAGCCCGAATAGTTTTCACTATGTAAGCAAAGGTTGTTTGATAAGCTTCTGGTTGTTTACCTAATCCGTTTAGAGCTTGTAAATGATGCTCTAATGCAACTTCTAAATGTTGAGAACGTGTTGCTTTATCACCATTAAAATACTTATCTATTACTAGTTGATAATGTGCCAGTCCCAAATTATTATGAGAAGCAAGCAAATCAAAACTTAAAGGATTACCGCTGAGTGAATGAGCCAGAGCTATAGCTTCTTCGTAAGCATCAATGCATAATTGTAGATATTTTTGTCGTGCTTCTTTAGTTGTTTGAGATAAATTTGCTAAATGCCAATAAGCTGTACCTAAATTATTTTGTGTGGCAGCACAGGCACTAGGAACATTAGCTGGAGTACGATATTTCAAAGCTTCGTTATAAACATCAATAGCTAGTTGTAAATTTTGGGCTGGTTGTTCGTATTGTGCTAGATTCCAATAGGCAGTACCGATGTTGTTTTGAATCATGCCATATTTCAGCGGTTCCTCTTGGGGATTGTAGTGTACAAGTGCTTGGTTGTAAGCTGCGATCGCTTGCTTTAAATGCACAATTGGTTGATTATATTGCCCTAAATGCCAGTAAGCAGTACCCAAGTTATTTTGGCAAGCAGCATACTTTAATGAATCCATATCCGCTGTACGGTGGTTGAGTGCTTCGCTGTAAGCTAAAACGGCTTGTTGCCAATTTTCAGACGGATGAGAAAAACGAGCTAAATCACCATAAGCTGTCCCTAAATTATTTTGCACGCGGGCATAAGTTTCTGGATGTGTCTGGGGTGAGATTGTATTTAACGCCAACTGATAAAATTCTATTGCTTGTTCTATATAAGTTTGTCCCTCTTCAGAATTAGGTGGTGTGCGGGATAACATCCAATACAGTGTACCCAAGTCATTCAAAATATCTGGGATTTGCGATGAAGTTTCGTCATAGCTAATTGCTTCTTGGTAGGCGATAATTGCCACCATCAAATTTTCTAAAGTTGACTCTCCTTGCTCAATCCGCAGGCGGTATAAGTTACCCAAACGATGATATTCTTGTGCAAGTACTTCCCCTGCAACTTGCTGTAAATGTAATCCTTCAATGTCTAATAAAAGCTGCTGCGGTTGCCAGTAATCTTCTGTATCTTGAATAATTTTTGTGTTGATTGATGCTAATACCAACTCAGTTAATTCGCTGCTAATATGAGATAAAGAAGACAGCAATTGCCCATCGTTTCCACTGGCAGATCTAATACCAGATTCCTGCTGTTGTGGCACAGTCTTCGATAAATCTATAATTGATGCCGCAGCTTCCTGGGTTTTATCTACTGTATTGTCTTGCGTCTGTGCTGACAAATCAGAATTATTCTCAAATTTTAATTCGCTAACTGTTGTTTTAAGTTCTGCTTGGGTAACAGATTCATCTAAAATCGAATGCTCAAGATTCCCTACATCCAAACTTCTGGAATTAGAAAAACGTTCTGGATAGCCTGAATTTTGAGTTGCTGGTGTCGGTTCTCCAGCAAACACAAATACGCCAGTACGACAACGCCAAAATTGTGGTGCTGATTGTTGGATAGCAGATAGCCAAGGACGCGGTATCCACAACAACAAGTTAGATTCTAAAAATCTACTAGATTCTTGAGTGGAGAAATATTGCTCGCTTAACCGGAGATAATGCAAAAATAAACGTTGTGTTGCTACCGGTTGCTTGGTTAGCTGCTCCATCCCTACAATCTGAAATGCTGGTATTGGAGAAGGTCTTCCTGGAGTATCTTTTGATGCGCCAACAATTGGCGGTGGATAATTAGCCAACCATTGATTGATTTGAGCTATGGGATTAGGATCGTTTAAATTTAAACGTAACGTCACTAATCGCGGATAAGCTGGAGTGCTATTTTCTTGAGTATTTGATGGTTGATATAGCACTTGTCCCACAGGATAAGCCAATGTAGAATGCAAACGGGCTGCTACTTGGTTTCTTAAGTGTAAATCATCACATACTGCCAAAAATAGTTGTCGCCGTAAACCAAGACTTAAGGCAAGTTTTAAGCGCTGGTAGACTTGCCGATTCCAAGTAAAATTATCGTTGTGTCCAGTATCATTCACGCTCATGGCGGCTAAAGAGCCAAAACGGAGTACGTATCATCTTTGTAGGTGCATCGAATCAGCTAAAAATTTGATTATGAAAATGATTTTGAAGTAAATGTTGTGCTGGTGGCAATAATAGCAATTTTGGATTTGGCATTAAAAGTCTTAATTTAGAAAGCTGTTCGGTGGAACTCCAAACAAGACTATTTATTTAAGTTTGGGATAATAAAGTATGTAATTATACTTAATCATTCACTTAATTTTAACAAAAAATAAAAAAGCAGGTTCCTCCTGAAATCGGAACCTGAAAAACTACAAAAATGAAATTTTATTAAAATGTTTTACGCTCAATTGTTTCAGGAAACAAAGAAAGCGACTGAAATTAAGCCGCCAACCAAAGCTATAGCACCAATTCCCAGAAAGATATAGGTGCGCTTTTGTCCTTCTGTAGGAGGTTCTGCTTGATAAACCTTTGGTTCCTTGGCAAAATTGTTCAGGCGGCCGCCTTCTTCGGTTGTATAAGGCATGAATTAATTCCTTTATTTTTATTCTTCATTTAATGTTACATAAATGTGTAGATCGGCTCTGAAATTGCTAGACAAATCGTTACATAAATGGGCATTGGGCATTGGGCATTGGGCATAAGAGGCAGAGGGGCAGGGGAGCAGGGGAAAAGGTTAAAGGGTAAAGGGTAAAGAGATAAATTTAACCTTTCCCCCTTCCTAATGCCCCATGCCCCATACCCTAACTAGTAATCGTCCCAGTCAGAGGCGAACTAGCGCTGGCGTAGTCTTTGACGGGCATTCTGCCAGCAAGGTACGCTAAACGACCGGCGACTGTTGCTAAATTCATGGCACGAGCCATTGCGGCGGGGTTTTGAGCTAGGGCGATCGCACTATTAATCAACAAAGCGTCTGCTCCCAATTCCATTGCCTGGGCGGCTTCTGAAGGTGAACCAATCCCAGCATCTACCACCACTGGTATACTCGCATTTTCAATGATAATTTGGATATTAGCGGTTGTTTTTAGCCCTTGTCCAGAACCAATGGGCGATGCTAAAGGCATCACTGTGGCACAGCCGACATCTTCCAATCGCTTGGCTAACATGGGGTCAGCGTTGATATAGGGCAATACTGCAAAACCTTCTTTAACCAGTTGTTCTGCTGCTTCCAATGTCCCAATCGGGTCTGGGAGTAAATACTTAGAATCGGGTATTACTTCTAACTTGACAAAATTATTATCTTCCTGTCCCAACAATTTCGCCATTTCTCGCCCCAAACGCGCCACCCGAATCGCTTCTTCGGCAGTTTGACAACCTGCGGTGTTGGGCAACATCCAGATTTTTCTCCAATCCAAGGCTTCTGCTAAACCTTCGTGTCCAGGTGCTTTGGTTTGTACTCGTCGCACCGCTACAGTCACAATTTCGCAATCACTGGCGGCGATGCTTTGTTGCATTTCTTCAATGCTGCGATACTTACCAGTTCCGGTCATCAACCGGGATTGAAAGGTTTTTCCCGCAATAACCAGCGGCGAACTTGTAGAGACGCGATAAATCGCGTCTACGCTGTGGTGTCCGTTGGAGAAATTAGCAGAGTGAGTCAGCATGGAAGTGGGGGTAGATGGCTGGGAATGGAACCGGGAATAATGAAAATCAGCTAGTAGGGCGTCAGATTTTTCTTCTAAGATGAAATCGGCTATCAATGCTGCTGTTACCGGCGCAAGTAGAATTCCGTTGCGGTAATGACCAGTGGCAAGGGTTAAATTTTGACAATGGCTGCCGCCCAAGATGGGTAATTCATCGGGTGTGGCTGGGCGAAATCCCCACCAAAATTCTTGAATAGGATAATTTTTTAATTGCGGATAAAGCCGGATGGCAGCTTCTAGTAATGTTTGAATGCCGTCTGGGGTGTTGTGGGGTGTAAAGCCAACATCTTCATTTGTTGCCCCAATAATTAAGGAGCGATCGCGTCTCGGTACAATGTAAATATTTTTCCCGAATAAAATCCGCTTCAAGGGCAATTCCGGTACAAATTCCGGTACTCTCACGCTCAGCATTTGCCCTTTTCGGGGACGCACGGGTAGCGGTAACAACTCATTCGACCAAGCACCGGAGGCTAAAACATAGTGGGCGGCACGAATTACCCCGGCATTGGTTTGTACGCCAACAACTTGTCCCTGTTGCTGTAAAAGTCCTTCTACTGTAACGCCGTCTTTGAGTTCAACACCAATAGACTCGGCAGCTGTCCGCAGTACTTGAGCTAAAGCCTTATTATCAACTTGTCCATCTTCCGGATACCACCAGCCACCAGTTACTTCTGCTCCCAATCCTGGCTGATATTGATGGATTGCTTGTTTGTCTAACCAGTAAGCAGGGGAAGAAGACGCGGAGAGTGGGAGACGCGGGGACGCAGTGAAAGAAGAAGACGCGGAGACTGGGAGACGCGGGGACGCGGTGAGTAATTTCTCCGTGTCTCCGTGTCCCCGCGTCCCCGTGTCCTCTTTCTCCGTGTCCTCTTTCTCCGCGTCCCCGCGTCCCCGTATCCCCGTGTCCTCTTTAAAAACGGGTGTGAGGATACCACAAGGCCAATAATTGGTATTTAAGCCGGTCAATTCTTCTAGTTTACGCGTCCAGTCGGCATATAAAGTACGCGATCGCCAACACAAGGAACGCATTGCGCCATCCGGGATTTTTTCGGCATCTGGCGCCAACATCCCGGCGGCGGCGTGGGTAGCAGCAGCCTGAAAATCACGACAAAGCACGGTGACATTTGTCCCGCGCAGTTTAAGTTCAATGGCGATCGCTAAACCAATAACGCCGCCACCAATAATTACAATTTCACTAGTCATTAGTCATTTAGTCATTGCTCATTAGCCATTGTTCGTTAGCCCATGACTAATAAATCATAACTAATAAAGGAATAACTAAAGACTAGCAACCTTTACCACAAAGCTCGAATCGGTTCGCCACCGGAAGTACTTGATGGCGTGTCTGTGCCAGAAGTGTCTGTATCAATCTCTGTATCAGTATCAGAAGGATTTTGGGCAACGCTGCTGTTGTCAGACCTTGGGGCTACAATAGTGCGTCTGTTTGCATCTGTTTGGGTTGTTTCAGTTTCGTCAGTTGCAGCTTCATTGTTCTGACTGCCAGCACCGCTATTAACATTAATATTAGCTGGCAGAACTTTCGCTGCTTTGCCACCGGGATTGTTGGCGGTTTGTACGCCCATAGGAAAGTTTATGCCTAGTAATGTACCAAGCAAAATGGCTAGACCTCCAGCCATTAATATTAGGGGTGTCCATCTACCCATCTTGTTTTACTCCTTTTTAACCTTTTGGTGTCCACACTATTCGAGAACCTTGTCCCCAAAATCCATCAAATTTTGTCACATTCACGTTGCCTAAAATCTGCGTTTGGCAAGCTAAACGCAAGTCTTTTGTAGGAGAATGGGGAGGAAGCGAACGACGTGTTCGATCGCGCCAATTCGCTGCTGATACTTCGCCCTCTACCTTAACCGCGCAGGTACCACAACTGCCAATACCCCGACAGTTTATTACCTTAGCACCGTCATTGTAGAGGTCAATACCATTTTGCAGCAAAATTGTGCGGAGATTGCTTGTTTGCTCACACTCAATTGTTTTACCTTGAGCTAGTACCTTAGGCATTTTTTAAATTGCCAAACTGGCTTTTTGTTGTATATTGACATATTGCCTCGAAAGTTGTCTCGTCGGTCCGAGTTTTATGACCACAATTTCTTCACCTCAACTTTGGCTCTATGACACTACATTACGGGATGGCACTCAGCGCGAGGGGCTATCTGTATCGATAGAAGATAAGTTACGCATTGCCAAAAGACTCGATCAACTGGGAATCCCTTTTATTGAAGGCGGTTGGCCTGGCGCCAATCCTAAGGATGTACAATTTTTCTGGCAACTCCAAGAAGATCCGCTTAAACATTCGGAAGTTGTCGCTTTTTGTTCGACTCGACGCCCCAATACTTGTGCAGCCCAAGAACCGATGCTACAAGCGATTCTGGCGGCGGGAACTCGCTGGGTGACGATTTTCGGCAAGTCTTGGGATTTACATGTCACAGCTGGACTCAAGACGACATTGGCAGAAAATTTAGCCATGATTCGGGACACAATTGAGTACCTCCGTTCTCAAGGGCGTCGCGTGATCTACGATGCCGAACATTGGTTTGATGGCTATAAGCACAATCCAGGTTATGCTTTACAGACATTAGAGGCAGCGATCGCATCTGGGGCTGAATGGCTCGTACTGTGTGATACTAATGGCGGCACTTTACCTCATGAAGTGAGCCAAATTGTCCAAGATGTGGTAAGAGTGACTGGGAAACTGGGGACTGGGGACTGGGGACTGGGGACTAGGAAAGAATCTTCCCAGTCCCCAATGCCCCAAATCGGAATTCACACCCATAACGATTCGGAAATGGCGGTTGCTAACGCCTTAGCAGCTGTGATGGCAGGGGCAAAGATGGTACAAGGCACAATTAACGGTTACGGTGAACGTTGCGGCAATGCTAACCTCTGTTCGTTAATTCCCAATTTACAACTTAAACTAGGTTACAGTTGTATCACAGAAGACCAGCTAACGCAACTTACAGAAGCGAGTCGTTTTGTCAGTGAGGTGGTTAATCTTGCCCCTGATGAACATGCCCCCTTTGTCGGACGTTCGGCTTTTGCACACAAAGGTGGTATTCATGTATCCGCTGTGGAACGTAATCCCCTGACTTACGAACACATGCAACCGGAACAAGTGGGGAATCGTCGCCGCATCGTCATTTCCGAACAGTCGGGACTGAGCAATGTTTTAGCCAAAGCCCGCAGTTTTGGCATTGAATTAGACCAATTAAAGGCAGAGGCTAAGCAAATTCTCCAGCGCCTCAAAGATTTGGAGAGTGAAGGATTTCAATTTGAAGCCGCAGAAGCTAGTTTTGCTCTGTTGATGCATGAAGCTTTGGGAGGACGCCCCAAGTTTTTTGAAGTCAAGGGTTTTCAAGTCCACTGTGATTTGATTGAGGGAAAAGAAGCTAGCAACGCTTTAGCCACAATCAAAGTCGCTGTTGAAGGTAAAAATATTTTGGAGGCGGCGGAAGGTAACGGCCCAGTTGCGGCCTTGGATGCAGCTTTACGCAAGGCTTTGGTGAACTTTTATCCCCAAATTGCCACTTTTGATTTGACGGATTACAAAGTGCGGATTCTCAACGGACATACGGGCACTGCGGCAAAAACCCGTGTGTTGGTAGAATCGGGCAATGGTCATCAACGCTGGACAACAGTGGGAGTTTCTACCAACATTCTTGAAGCTTCCTATCAAGCTGTGGTGGAAGGGTTGGAATATGGTTTGTTGTTGCACTCCCAAGCGGAAGCAGCCGTGAAAGCTTCTAGTTGACAAAAAGCGCTGTGTGGTGTAGCGGAGTTGATGATGGGAGGCGATCGCCAAAGTGCGATCGCTTTCTGACATCAGGCAAAAAAATTCAAAAAACCCAAGACTTACGCAAAAATAACGTAATTTCGTCATTACGAGCGATAACGTACTACTAGGTCGAAGCAAGCTACGCGTTCGCCCAGCGTGTTGCAGACAAGCGTCTCGTAGAGAATTAATCGTTATTCGAGTCTACATTTGGAGTTGTTAAAGTTAACGATTATGAAAAAATCATTAGTGCAGTTAATAAGTACTTACTACGATCATGGATACAACGAAACAGTGTTTAGCAAGCATTAACCATAATCTGTCATCTGTATCTAAAATCATTCTTACCTAATAGCGAAAATGCGTAGGCGCAGCCCAACCCAGGCATCCCGAATATTTCAATATTTTAGATGTTCAATCGCAGTTCGCTTTGTTGATTCTAAGAGAACTTTTCCCAAGATTGGGCAACTAATTGGCTCAACCAGCGGCGTTGTTGCTGATCCAACAATGGATCTTCCGCTAGCAACTGAGCAGTTAATTCTTCCAAAGATTGACCCTGAGCGCGGACAATCTTAATAACTCCAGCGATCGCACTGGCAACTAGTTCTTCATCAATCGGCTGTTGTCGGAGAGCTACAATTTCTTGGGGACTGTCTGGAATGGGATAATTCATGGCGTGGGTTTACACTTTTACAAAATGAACAATAAATTTGACAAAATTTTAAAATTTCTTCACTGAATCTTTACGTAACTAACTAATAGGGCGGAGTTTACCTTATTTTGTGCCTTCATAAAATCTGTCTTTGTGAATAGATCGATCGGAGATGTCAGGAAAAGATGAAAGAAATCCTTTATTTAGAAATTCCAACTGCGGATATTGCTGCTGTGCGTAACTGGTTGCAAACAGATTTTCAATTGGCATATGGGGAAAAAGTGCTGACAACAGAAGGCTTCCGTCTCAAAATTACTAGCGCTACTACAACTGCTGACGGGGCGGTTTCCCAAAACTTGCCTGAAGAACTTTCTGTATTTGTTTGGTCAGTGCAACGAACTACCTACCTAAAAGTATTTCGTTGGGCAGAACAATCCTTTCCCAAAGAGAAAGAAATCCTGCAACAACTGACCAAAGAAATCAGAAGTCGTTTTCCGCATCATTATCCCGAACCGCCAGCCATTGATTTATCCCAGCAATCGATTTTTGCAGCCTTAGCCCCTTACTACCCTCTCACCGTCAAGTATTTTCAGAAAATGCCCAACGGCGAATATGACCTCAAACGCGCCTACTGGTGGGAACAGCGATGGCGTCAAGGGGTACGGAATCCCCAGCAGCCGCGACAGGTGGTGTTTTCTCATTTGGGAGAGAAAGACGCGGTGAATAAAGACGCGGAGACTGAGAGACGCGGTGAGGAAGTTGGAGTCTTGGCGGTTCCCGTCGAGTCCAAACTTCCGAACCCGAAGGGGGACGCGGGGAAAGAAGATGCGGAGAGTGGGAGATACAAAGACGCAGGGAAAGAAATCTCCGCGTCCCCGCGTCCCCGCGTCCCCGCGTCCTCATCCCCTACCTACGACCTGATTTACATCGGCGGCGCACTAGGCGTCATCCATGCGGCAGTGATGGCAAAACTTGGATATCAAGTCTTGCTAGTGGAACGAATGCCCTTTGGGCGGATGAACCGAGAATGGAATATTTCCCGCGATGAAATTCAAAGCTTACTTAACCTCGGTTTAATCACCCCCGCAGAATTAGAGACCATCATTGCCAGAGAATACAAAGATGGATTCAATAAGTTTTTTGACGCTAATAATCCAACTAAACTACGATCGCCTGTATTGCACACACCCACAGTGCTAAATTTAGGCTTAGATTCCGAAAAGTTGCTGCAACTATGTGGGCAAAAGTTGCAAGCGGCAGGCGGAGAAATTTGGGATGAAACAGACTTTATCCGTGCAGATATAAATGAATCACAAGTTGTTCTAAAAGTCAAGCATTTACCTAGTGAAATTGAAAAACAAGTCAGTGGGAGATTACTAGTAGATGCAATGGGAACAGCTTCCCCCATTGCTTGGCAATTAAATGGCAACCGTGCCTTTGATAGCGTGTGTCCGACGGTAGGAGCCGTCATAGAGAGTGGATTTGAGCCAGGGGTATGGGATTCTGAATTGGGAGACGTTCTGTACAGTCACGGCGATATTTCGCGGGGAAGACAGTTGATTTGGGAATTGTTTCCCGCAGCAGATGATGAACTGACGATTTATTTATTTCATTACCACCAAGTCAATGCTGAAAATCCTGGTTCCTTGCTTTCGATGTACGAGGACTTTTTCACAATATTGCCAGAGTATCGCAGGTGCGATATGGAAAAATTGGTGTGGAAAAAGCCAACATTTGGGTACATACCGGGGCATTTTAGTACTGGGAGTAGCGATCGCCAAGTTGCCTTCGATCGCTTAATTGCCATCGGTGATGCCGCATCACTCCAATCTCCCCTAATTTTCACAGGTTTTGGTTCCCTGGTTCGCAACTTAGAACGCTTAACAAAGTTATTGGATACTGCCCTCAAGCATGACTTATTGAGTTTCCAACACTTAAACCAAATTCGCGCCTACCAAAGTAACGTTTCAGTCACATGGCTATTTTCCAAAGGCATGATGGTGCCCACAGGTAAATTTTTACCACCCCAACGAGTCAACGCCATGCTTAACACCTTCTTTGGACTGTTAGCAGACGAACCTCCAGAAGTGGCAGATAATTTCATTAAAGACAGATGTGATTGGTTAACCTTTAACCGCTTAGCACTCAAAGCAGCCAAGAAAAATCCAGCCTTGCTTTTATGGATTTGGGAACTTGCCGGGACTAAGGATTTATTACGGTGGCTTGGTAGTTATTTTACCTTCTCTCGCCATGCCCTGATTAGCGCTTTACTGAGTGCCTGGTTTCCACAGTTTTTGCACCGGGTAGGCTCTTGGCTAGAACCCCGAAATCCGGCATTATGGTTGCGGCTGCTAGCGATTAATTACGCGATCGCCACAGGCAAACCGCGATCGGCCACCGAAGTCGCAAAAACTACCCCAAAAGCCATAATTCAGAAATTTAGTCATTAGGTATTGGGCATGGGGCAAGCAGGAGGTGTGGGAGGTGTGGGAGGATGGGGAGGTGGGGAGGTAGGGAGGTGTGGGAGGTGTGGGAAGATGAGGAAGCATTAATTCTCTTTCCCCCATCTCCCCATCTCCCCATCTCCCCATCTCCTCATCTCCCCACACTCCCTCATCCCCCTCATCCCCCTCATCTCCCCACTCCCCACTCCCCACTATTTCCCCTGAGGACGAAAATTCGGCAGTTCCACCGATGCCAATGACTTACGCCCTTTGGGTGGACGCTGGGGATAAACTACGGGTGAGGGTGAATTGGCATCATTGGTGTTATCGTCTGATGACTCTGGCGACAAATCCAACTGTGTTGATTGTGGAACTTCTGACCAGTAGTCTTCAGTTTCTTCAACAAATACCTTAGTCTCAGATGAAGTGGAGGTAGTTGTAGACGGGTTGATTTCTGCCTCTAACTGCTCCTGTTGTGGATTTTCTACTTCCTCATCATCTTCTAGAATTGTTGCTAAAGTTTCCCAAACAGGTGCTTTACCCGCATTACTATCCATATCTGTATCTGTTTTGGCCGCAGCGGGTGGTGAAGATGCAGGCTGAGAGGTGAAGAACATTTGGATGAGACTATCTAATTGCTGGTCTAAGTTTGATGACTCCGGAGGTGAAACAGCTTCTGTTGTATCTGAGGAATCATCAATTTCTGGGGAGGAAACTGGTTGCGCTGGTGTTGGCGTGTCTTCCTTAACTGACCAGTTCCAAGAGGATGAGGAAGTGGAAGTGGGTTGATTTCTTTGGAATGGTAGTGGTGGTGACGGTTCTGCCCAAGAATTATTGGGATTATCACTCAAGGATTCTGGTTCTGCTGACCACGGTTTAATTGGCTGTGCGTTAGGAAACAAAGACCGAGCTTTTCGAGAAAATCTTCCTTGTGTGGAGGTGATGTCTTTGGGATGTTTTGCGGTATCGTCCAGGGAATCATAGCCAGGAACGGGTGTGTCTAGACATTTCTCCAGAGCTGCCTTAAATTGCAGGGTTTGGCGTTGTTGGCGCATTAATCTAGTGCGTAACTCACGGCAAGCATTTTCTGATTGCAATAATTTCTGAGACTGTTCGTTGTTGTTGGTGTGTAGCAACGTACATTCTCGTTCCATCTGGGCAAGGCGTTGCTGACTAATTTGTAACTGTGCTTTATGAGTTTCGATAAAAACTTCCTGGCGTTGAACAGTTTGTACGGCAGTTTCTAATTGTTGAAATAGCGACTTTATTTGTTCTTGAGCAGCAGCTAATTCCTGAGATTGTTGGTTGAGCATCGACTCAGTGACGCTAGAGCGTGTTTTCTGCCACTGCAAAACCTTTTCAGACTCGGCTAGGTTGTCTTTTAGTTGCTCTACTTGTTCATACAATTTATTGTTAGCCCCACGCAATTCTTCATTCAATGCCAGCAGCTTCTGAAATTCGGAGTCAACAAGTGCTTGTTTGCCGCTGTCAGGCTCTGCAACCCAGTCCTGCTGGGTAGTATCTTCCGAAATTTGTGTATCTTCAGCTGGCATGAGCAGTGGCAATTTGGAAATTGCCATATTGTCATTAGGCATAACTGAGTAAAAGGGACAATTCGCCTGCTTTGATTGTGGCGAATTAACAGAATTTAGGGATTCCATCACAGCCCCCTTATCTGAGGTGTCAGCTTCATTCATCACTCTTGACCCACTCGCTTAAAAATATTCAGCAGTGCTGGCGTTAGCAAAAGCCAATCAACTGTGTCCGATCGGGTTTTGCTCTAGAAGCTAAGTTTAACTCTCTCTAAGGACGAGTAATTTAGTCATCAATCGGTATTACCCATTTTGTATCTAGACTGATGCCGTTATAACACTAGGAGCCTCTTTTCCGTCAAGAAGATTAGAGGTTGGGAGAGTGGGTAGATGAGAGAGATGTAGCTTTAGCTTGCCGTAGGTGGGAAATGACCGAGATAGGCGAAACCTCGTAGTTAAAAACTAAATTGTATTGGTTGATTTAGTTTTTTGATCCCGACAAACTCGATTATTATATTTTTGCTTTTAATTACATCTATCTAAAGATAGATTTTAAGTATATTTTCAGACACATTTTTCTAGTGATTTATTTTTTACTTAAGGTTTATGCCTGTATAAACCTTTACTATTCCATAGTAGTTTTTCATCCTGGGCGATCGCTATTCGATCTCAGCAAACAACCAAAATGACTTTCCCGAAAAATGTTATGTTAGGGAATTTTGATAAATCCGAATAAATACTGGATAGAATTCTTAAAAACGTAAAAAATATTATCAGTATATGAGTAAAGCTTGTTTTAAGATCGATCTCAATTTACTAGAAGGTTTTTTAGCGATAAACATATTCCTGGCAAGAATTTTAGGCTTAATTAGCCAGAAACTTTTTGTATTCACTTGCCTTCAATTTGTGAAGTTTGTTTCATAACTAAAGGAAAAAAGATTTCAGTATATTTGGCCACGTTTAAAGATTTTTTACAAAGTATAAAAAATAAAGAAATATTTTTTTAATTAAGTATTAATACCGCTTACAATTTTTAAATATTTATTAAACAATGATAGAAATCACTGAGCTTTTTATAAAAAAATCAGTAATTTAAATCACTTAAATTACTGTCATTTAATTGGATTATTCTGGGAGAGAAAGCTTTGTGTTGTTGGGCTTGTCGAGAAATGAAAATTTAAAACAAGGGTGCTAAAAATGACCGAACTATTCACCTCCGATGCAAAAATCAAGCAAACAAATGCCCAGTTACCGCTATTTGCAGAAAATTTTGATAGTTTTTGGGACAAAGAAATTAAACCTTTATTTACAGATAAGTCTTTGTCCTTCACAGTGAAAACTTTGAATGGAAACTCTGTTAAGTACGTCAACTTAGATAATGGAGCTACAACCACTCCCTTTGCAACTCTCAAGCAATATGTAGATGAAATGCTTGACACTTATGGCAGTGTACATAGAGGTTCTGGGCAGAAGTCCGTCATCACTACACGAGAATATGACGCCAGTCGCAATATCATTCGAGACTTTGTGGGATCATCTCCAGAAAATTATGTAATCTTTGCAAAAAATACAACAGAAGCAATTAATGGAGCTGCTACACTTTGGGCAAAAAAACCAGGGAAAATCTTAGTTTCTGATATTGAACATTCATCAAACTTATTGCCTTGGGTAACTAGAGACGAAGTTGTGCAGTATAGAACCCGGCCAGATGGAAGCGTTAGTTTAAGTGAAATTGAAAATATCTTCATAGCACATCAAAACCGCCCCAAAGCAGAGCAAATTAAATTACTGACTATTACAGGTGCTTCAACAATTACAGGTTACAGACCTCCGATTTATGAAATTGCAGCTTTAGCACATCGGTACGGTGCAAAGATGTTTGCCGATGTGTGTCAATTAATTCAACACGAACGAGTAGATATGCGTCCAGATGATGACCCATGTCATTTAGATTTTGTGGCTTTCTCTGGACACAAAATGTATGCACCTTATGGAACCGGGGTTTTACTGGGGCCGAAGGAATTTTTTGATAGCTCTTACCCTTATCAAATCGGCGGTGGAAACCTGCCTTATATCACCAGAAACTTAGAAATCAAACGTTTTTACACAGAACGCGCCCACGATCCTGGAACACCAAATGCGATGGGTGCGATCGCCATTGCCAAAGCGATTCAAATTATAGAAGAATTAGGACGTTCGCGCATTGCTGAGTACGAACATTCCTTAGTTGAGTTTACATTTACACGACTTCAAAATATTCCTGGTGTGAAAGTACATATTCCAGGAGATAATTTAGCCCATGTTATTCCCTTTGATATTGATGGCTTTGACGGACGTTTAGTCGCAGAGATTCTGGCACAAGAATATGGCATTGGAGTTCGGGCTGGGGCTTTCTGCACATACGAATACATTCGCAAGCTCAAGAATATTTCAGACGAGCAAGACTTGGAAATTGCCAAAGAAGTAGAAAAAGGAATTACCCGCAACATTCCTAGTATTATCCGAGCCAGCTTTGCTGTATATAATACATTAGAAGATTGCGATCGCTTGATTGATGCGATCGCTCAAATAGCTAAAAACGGATTTGATTACTATTTGCCCTACTACACACAAGATGAAATTACTGGTGTTTGGACAGTGATAGACAGATAGTTTTTTGGGCATGGGGCATTGGGCATCATCAACGAATGAGATCAATGACAAAGGACAAAGGACAAATGACAAATGACCAGGAGGATTATCTAAAGGGAAAGGTTGAAGAGTATATTTGGCAAAAAAGTGCAGATGCAGGTATTTCGCGGCAGCGCTTTCTGCAAATACTAGGCACTATGGTTGGTGCAACAGGCGTTGCAGGGTTGGCTAAACCTGCACCTGCTTATAGTCAGGCAGGTGTTAAAACCAAAGAAAATAAAATACTCAAGCCATTACCACCAGAGTATATTTCTCATGGCGAAGGCACATTAGAGATGAACTGGGAAGCGATGTATGGACGTGGCTACATAGTACCAAACGATTGGTTTTATGTTCATAACCGCAGTACCCCTCCTCCCTTTGACCCATCTATATGGCGCTTGCAGATTCAGGGAACTGGCGTTTCTAATCCTTGTGAGTTCACTTACGATGAAATCATCGCCATGCCATCCATCTCAGTCACTTGCGCCATTGAGTGTGCTGCCAATGGTCGGCGCTTCTTTGAAGAAGCTTACAACACACCACTCTCTGGAACGCGGTGGAGGCTTGGGGCTATTGGTGTGGCTGAGTGGACTGGTGTACCTCTGGGATTATTATTAGAGCGAACTAGACTGAAATCCACGGCAAAGGATGTACTCATTGAAGGCGCAGATTTAGATTCGTTGGATTCAAAGACAACTAAGAAATCCAAGTTCAACACTGTAGTTCCGATTACCAAAGCACTAGCAGATAACTCCCTCATCGTCTACGCAATGAACGGAGAACCATTACCTCGAGATCATGGTCAGCCATGCCGTGCCTTATTTCCTGGTTGGGGAGGAAACGCCAACGTTAAATGGATTGAGCGAATTGAAGTTTCCGAAATGCCGATATACACTCCGTGGGTAACGGAACAAATGGTCTTGGTTGGTGCAGACTACCCAGCCATTACTCCGTATAAAGGCAAGCTGATTACGTATCAAAATGTTAAGAGTGCCTTTGAATTGGCTTGGCCAGCTAAACTTTCTCCAGGAAATTACTTACTGCGTGGACGTTCTTGGTCTGGGAAAGGAAAGATTGCACGTGTAGAAGTCAGCCTAGATGGTGGCAAAACTTGGCAATTTGCACGACTGAGAGAACCAAACTTTCCATTTGCCTGGGTACGTTGGGATATTGAATGGAACCCAGTTCCTGGGGAATATTTTCTGCAAGCTCGTGCTACCGATAATTTAGGTAATACACAACCGAGTAGAGTTCCGTGGAATGATGCTGGGTTGCTCTATGGAGGTGTTGTTAGTCATCCGGTGAGAGTGGGATGAGGGGGACAAATCAATTCAAAATTCAAAATTCAAAATTCAAAATTAAAGAACTTTTGAATGCGTAACTTTTTAATGCCCAATGCCCCATTCCCCATTCCCCAGTTTCCACGATCGCTTTTCTACAAAAAGAATAATTTATGAATGATTTTAGTTGGTTGATTTTAATGGCTGGGGGTTTAATATCTGGTGTCATAGCTGGACTTTTAGGAATAGGTGGCGGTATTATCACAATTCCTCTTTTAGTTACACTAGGTTATACACCTGTTCAGGCGATCGCTACTAGTAGCCTTGCGATCGTAATTATTTCAATTTCTGGAAGTTTACAGAATTGGTGGATGGGCTATTTTGACTTTAAACGAGTATTTTACTTAGGAATTCCAGCTTTCTTAACTACGGGAATAGGTGTATATTTCGCTAATAAAATTCCATCCTATATAATACTTTTTACATTTGGCATCATACTACTTGCTAATATCTATTTAATTGAGCTTCGCAAGCAACTATCCTTAAAGGAAAAAGAGGATACATTACCAATATTAAATCCATTGGTTTCTAAAATTGGTACAGGGGGAGCAGCAGGAATTTTAGCTGGTTTATTTGGCTTAGGTGGCGGTACGATTATGGTGCCACTGCAAATGTTACTTTTAGGAGAAGAAATTAAAGTAGCAATCCAGACTAGTTTAGGCGTGATTGTGATCACTGCTTTAGCTGCTTGTACAGGACACACGTTAGAGGGAAATATTCTGTTTATTCAAGGTCTAATTTTAGGATTTGGAGGCCTTTTAGGCGTTCAAATGAGTACTCGCACATTACCAAAATTACCAGATTCTACTGTTAGTTTAGGGCTTCGTATATTTTTAGGAATACTATCAATTTATATTTTTTGGGAAGCTTGGATAAATTACCAACAAATCATTAATAATTCCTAATATTCGCCTCCACGGTTATTGGTAATTTCATGTTAATTATTCTCGCTGATAACAATTATTTGCCAATCAATTTTGCATATAAGATTTGTAATGTCGCTTCTTACCAAAAAATAATCGAAAATCCAAAACAGTCAATCTTTGATACTAAAAAGCGCTCTCCTTTCGGAGAGCGCTTTTGATTCTATTTAATTTTCAGTCAGTTGGCTTGGTTGTCAATTAACCGTTGATAGCAGGAGCGCTCAGAGCCACAGGAGCAACATCAGCAGCAGCCAAATCTAAGGGGAAGTTGTGAGCATTGCGCTCGTGCATTACTTCCATACCCAAGTTAGCGCGGTTGATGATGTCAGCCCAGGTGTTGATAACGCGACCTTGAGAGTCAATGATGGACTGGTTGAAGTTGAAACCGTTCAAGTTGAAAGCCATTGTGCTTACACCCAAGGCGGTGAACCAGATTCCGATTACAGGCCATGCTGCTAGGAAGAAGTGCAAGGAACGGCTGTTGTTGAAAGAAGCGTATTGG